>NZ_CANMWS010000029.1 GCF_947501665.1 uncultured Shewanella sp.
TGCGCTTAAAAAGAGTGTAAAAAGCATCATGGATAATTACCCATCAAAATATACGATAACTTTTAGTTAAGCACTTAACTTAAGTTAACCATCCACAACAAGAAATAATTATTGATAGTTAATTTATAAATCTGAGTATCATCTCATTCATTGGGACTCAAATTATCGTTCCCTTGAAATAATATTTAACACAAATAAACAAATGAATATGTAAATAAATATAATATCATCAAAAACATAAGACACTGTTTAGTATAAAAATAAAATATATTTATTATCAATAAATAATCTACAACCATTAAAATGTAAATCCATTTATTGAAAAAAGGTGAATCGCTTCTTTGAGCCAGCAACTGTTCAGTTTACATACAGACCCTACCTTTTACGCTGAGCAAAATAACCTCAAATTAAGATTAAATTAATATGACACAAACGTATTCTTTAACCCTTGCACATATCAACGATACCCATTCTCATTTCGATCCAAACGACGTTCACTTTGATCTCAATCGAGATGGTAAAATATTAACCCTTAAAAGTCGAAGTGGTGGGTATGCCCGCCTAAGTCATCATATCGAATGCGCTCGAAAAAAAGCAAAATTGGCACAAGAAGCCTTTCTATTTCTTCATGGAGGGGATAGCTTTGAAGGCACTCTTTATTACAGTCAATTTAAAGGGAAAGCTAATTCACATTTACTGAATATGCTCAAACCTGATGCCATGGTTCTAGGTAATCACGAAATGAACGCAGGCAATGGCCCAGTAAAAGCCTTTCTTGATGAAATCAATTTTCCTTTACTTGCAGGCAATATGGATCTCAGTCATGAAGATCCCAATAAAATAGAGAAAATGGCCCAGCATAAAAATTTATTAGACTACGACCCAAACACACAGACCGCAAAAGTATTATTCAAACCAATACAAGATAAAACATTGGCTATTATTGGGATCACATTAGAAGAAATGCACAACATTGCTAGGCCTGATCCTGATACCCAATTTAAAAGTGTCGTTGAAACGACACGCAATACGATTGAGAAATTAAAGCAGCAAGGAATTGTGCACATTATCATTTTAAGCCACCTTGGTATTGCAAAAGATCGCCGTCTTGCTAAGACAGTATCAGGGATCAGCATTATTGTCGGTGGACACAGCCACTCCCTTCAAGGTGACTTTAAGGCTTTAGGATTAAACGCGACTCCCTATGGCGAAAAAATCAATCAAACTCACATATTACATGCTGGAAAATATGCAGAAACGTTAGGACTTGCAAAGATCACATTCGATGAAACAGGCCATGTCATTTCCCTTACTGGGCACAACCGATTTATGTTAGATAGTCAATTTAATTTATCTTCTTCACAAAAAGTTAAACCGGAGGATTATGAATGGGCGTATCAACAATTATTGAAACATGAAGATATCGCTTGGGATGAAGAAGATAAAGAAGTGGAAACCGTTATAAGTACTCAATATCGCCCAACAATAACGCGTCTACAAGAAAAAGTGCTAGGTGTTTTACCCCAAAATTTAACGCATGTTCGCGTCCCTTGTGACTCATTACCACATGGCAGTGAAATTTGTCCTTGGGTATGCCGCAGTATGTATCATGAAGTGAAGGCCCTAAATCCTCATCTGGATTTCGCCTTACATAATGCAGGTGGCGTTCGCGAATCTTTGTCTAGAGGTGAACTGACCTTAGCTGAAGTGATTGGCCGGATCCTTCCCTTTGAATTACCTTTAGTCACTTATGAAATTGAAGGAGTGTATTTATTTCAAGCACTAGAGTCTGCGATTAACCTTGCAACGAACAATAATATCATCGGCTCTGGTGCAGGTGGTTTTCCATACACTTACGGATTAAGGTATTTCTACGATGGCCGAGCTAAAGAAGGACAAAGGATCACCAATATCGAAATATTTAATAAAAAAAGTCAATCAAAATGGAATAAAATCAATAAGAGTCAAACATACATAGGCGTATCATCTGACTATACCGTTTCAGGTAAAGAAGGCTACCACCCATTACTCAACTCTAATTGGATAAAAGACTTTTCAAACCTCACTCTACCCGAAGCTTTTATTCAACATATGAGTAATCAACGAAACTTACAAAAAACATTGCTTCCCAATGTGCATTATACTGGTCATTGAACAGGTTAAATATCAAAGCACTTAGTGTGAAGAGAGTGAATATCACCTTCTCTTAACACTAAGTGTCTTCTCCATCAAAAAACCCATGATCACTTGACCAGATTTCTCTTGGTAACTACGATGCATTTGCCTAAACCCTTGCTGCAAAAATAATGGCTTTGACAAAATAGAGGCATCAACACTTAAAGTAGGATAATGTTGCAAGCAAGCCCATTCTTGTAAGCAACACAATAAACGTTTTCCAACCCCTTGATGTTGGTATTTTGGGTGGACATATAAACTGTCAATATAGCCTCGACCTATAAAACCCGTTTCTACATTGATGAATCCACAACACTGAGCTAAGCCCTTATTCAATTGATTATTATCAGTCATTAACCAAGTTTGACTCTTCGACAAACGTTTATGCCAATGATAATTTGACCGTGGCGCTTTTGACCAAGCTCTTTGCTGTTCAAGTGAATAGACATCTTCACCGATATGATGAATAGCATCATGAAATAGTTGACTAATACTTGCCGCATAGGCTTTTTGATAAGGTATAATTGATAACATAACAATGGGCTATTTAATGCTTGAAACAGTGACTTTCTGCCGAATAGTCGACTCACTGACAAAGCGGTAACCACTTAAACCGTAACGCTTTAGCACTTTATGACTTTGAATAGACAAAATAACATAAGGAATAATATTAACCGCGTTAATAATCGCTAAAATCGCCAAGAATGTGGTTTTCATTTTGTGATTGAACATTCGTGAAAATTTCACCGTGTTCCATACATAAAAAACAATACAAGCCACATACACCGATAACGTACCAATGAGTAAAAAAATATTGTCTGCTATTCCTTTTGCAAACTGCCATTCAAAATGGGCATATAGCCGAGGTAACATATCAAGCAACATCATCATGACTAAAGGGATTAATAACTTTTTTTGATATAGTGATATTTTTTGAAGCATTAAAATAGTATGCTCTTTACTGTCGGTGTCTACACTATCGTTTTTAACAATATTGTTAGCAATAACTGCTGAAGTGTCTGTCATTATTGAGTATAAGTTTCATGGTTAAATAAAATAATAATTTTACACTCAATGTCATCCACATTATAGCCAAATCAAGACAAAACTTGTTCCTCAATTATCTTTCTCTAATAACGGCTGCAACATAGACTCTAAACCATTAAGTTTGATTTCATACATCAATGCTAATTGCTGCCCTAATTTCCCCTCTGGAAACCCTTTTGCATGAAACCACACCAAATATGGCTCAGGCAAGGTCAATAACTTTCGTCCAGCGTATTTTCCAAAAGGCATCGTTTGATGGATAGCGGCCAACAAATCTTGTTCGTTCATCATTCTTTGTTCCAAAAACTCATTATATGCTTACCCTTGAATATGATCTCAAGATCCCCTATCTCTTTTAATAAGAAAAATAAAAAGGATGTCATATGGATATATTCATTATCATGTTAGTCAGCATCAGTGCCATTATGTGGATATTATCACGTAATTGGCGTGTCGAGCGAAAACGTAACAAAATAAAGTCCCAACCTTTTCCAAAAGCTTGGCGCAATATTCTTAAGCAGCGTTTCCCCTATTTTAATGCCATGCCGACGGATCTTCAGCTCCAGCTCAAGCAACACATTCAAGTATTTGTTTCAGAAAAAACCTTTGTTGGCTGCAAAGGACTGAAAATTGATGATGAAATCCGTGTAATTATTGCTGCCCAAGCCTGTTTATTATTACTCAATCGAAAAACGGACTTTTACCCTAAACTCACCGAAATTTTAGTCTACCCCTCTATTTTTGTCGTGGAACATCCTGAGCAAATTGGTCAAATAGTGTCGTCAAAACCCAAAATATTATCCGGTGAATCTTGGCAAAATGGTAAAGTCATCCTCTCTTGGCAAACCACACAAGATAATGCCGCTCACCCTTTTGAAGGTAATAATGTCGTTATTCATGAATTTGCCCATCAATTGGACCAAGAAAATGGTAATGCCAACGGCGCACCTATTTTAAATCGTGTTGAAGACTATCAGTCATGGTCTAAAGTATTGGCTGATGAATATGCATCACTGGTGAAGGCTGCTCAACATCAAGAAGAGTCATTATTTAATTATTATGGCGCAACCAATCCAGCTGAATTCTTTGCGGTTATTAGTGAAGTCTTTTTTGAAAAACCCCATGAATTTTTTGAACAACACCCCGCACTTTACCGAGAACTCAGTCACTTTTATAAACTCAACCCAATCCATTGGCATTGATCCGCAGCATGATAAAAAAACCGTACAGCTCGGTTGGAGGCTGTACGGCGAATTAAATCATTTTTTATTTTAATTTGCGCTTCAGATATTAGGCATTTTTAGCATAAAACTGTTGTTCTTCCGTTGATCCCGTTAATGCAGTCACCGAGGAATGTCCCCCTTGAATAATGTTGGTCACCCGATCAAAATAACCGGTTCCAACCTCTTGTTGATGGGCAACAAAACTATAACCTTTTCGCGCTGCAGAAAATTCTGCTTGCTGCACTTTTTCCACATAATGTTTCATGCCTTCACCTCGCGCCGTATCATAAGCCAGATCAAACATATTATACCACATGCTATGGATCCCAGCGAGCGTGATAAATTGAAACTTATATCCCATATCAGATAGTTCTTGTTGAAAATGAGAGATTTGTTCATCCGTTAAATTTTTCTTCCAATTAAACGAGGGGGAACAATTATAAGCTAATAGTTGATCGGGGAAATGTTCATGAATAGCATCGGCAAAACGTCTTGCCTCGTCCAAACAAGGTGTCGAGGTTTCACACCATAACAAATCAGCAAAAGGGGCATAAGCTAAGCCACGAGCAATCGCTTGTTCTATTCCAGCATTTACTTTAAAAAAACCTTCTTCTGTTCGTTCTCCAGTAATAAAATCTCTATCATAGGGATCACAATCAGAGGTTAATAAATCTGCTGCATTAGCATCGGTTCTCGCAATCACTAAAGTTTCAACGCCACATACATCAGCCGCGAGTCTGGCTGAAACCAGCTTTTGTACCGCTTCTTTTGTCGGCACTAATACTTTTCCGCCCATGTGACCACATTTTTTGACCGACGCTAATTGATCTTCAAAATGCACACCTGCCGCCCCAGCATCAATCATGCTCTTCATTAATTCAAATGCATTTAAGACCCCACCAAAACCCGCTTCTGCATCGGCAACAATAGGCAAGAAATAATTCACATATCCTTTTTCTTCTGGATCATGTCCACTCGCCCATTGGACTTGATCTGCACGCCTAAAAGCATTATTGACATTGGATACAACCGCAGGGACTGAATTAGACGGATATAAAGATTGATCAGGGTACATATTTCCCGATAAATTCGCATCCGCAGCAACTTGCCAGCCTGATAAATAAATCGCTTCAATCCCAGCCTTAGCTTGTTGTACAGCTTGCCCACCAGAAAGGGTACCAAGAGAATTAACATAACCTTTTCTAGCATCTCCATGAATAAGTTCCCAAAGCCTAGCAGCGCCACGCTTAGCAAGGGTATTTTCTGGCACTAAAGATCCCCTTAATGCCAGTACTTCTTCTGCGCTATAGGGACGATAGACATTTTTCCATCGTGGGTTTTCGGCCCAATCATTTTTAATTATATCAAGTTGCTTTTGCCGTGAAATACACCCCATTATATTGGCCATAATCGTCCCCTCTATTTTATGCATCAAGTATTTGAAAGTATTATTTTTAAGCTATCAGTAACCGTGAAGCGGGTTCAGTGAAAAAATCCACTAATTCATCTGCCAGTAACATGTTTTCCAGCAATACCGCAGCTTGTGTATACCGCCCATGAGTAAATTCTTGATCGCCCACTTCATTTTTCACCTTAGCAAGCTCTTCAATCAACATCTCTTTTATGAGAGATTGTGTGACTCGCTTTCCATTTGAAAGCAGCACTTGATGCTTAATCCACTGCCAAATTGATGTCCTCGCTATTTCAGCTGTCGATGCATCTTCAAGTAATCCATAAATAGGCACGCTGGCTTGGCCATTAATCCAAGCTTGAATATATTGCAATGCTATTCGTAAGTTCAACCGAATCCCCGCTTCAGTTCGCTCACCTTGGCAGGGGAACAATAATTCTTTGGCTGAAACCGGCGCATCAACATCACGAGTCACATGAAGCTGATTGGTATGGCTCGCACCGATATATTGTTCAAATGCCGCAATGGATATAGCAATCAATCCTTCATGTGCGACCCAAGTTCCATCATGCCCGTGATGAGCTTCAACTTGTTTCTCATTAAATACTTGTGTGAGTAATTGCTCATTATTGACTTTATCGTCACTAGGAATACCCGCTGCCAATCCACCTATCGCCATCGCCCCTCGTTTATGGCAAGTTTTCACCAATAATCTAGAGTAAGCACTCATTAATGATGCATCCATAGTGACCGCTTGCGTGTCAGGTAAAATACGATCTTTATGATTTTTTAGCGTTTTGATATAACTGAAAATATAATCCCAACGGCCACAATTGAGTGCGACAATATTGGCACGAAGTTCATATAAAATTTCTTCCATCTCAAAAACCGCAGGCAATGTTTCAATCAAACAAGTACATTTTATTGTGCCAGGGCGAAGGCAATAACGCTCTTCAACAAATGAAAAAATCTTAGCCCATAACCTTGCTTCTAAGTGACTCTCAAGTTTAGGAATATAAAAATAGGGAGCACTCCCTTTCTCTAATAATTTTAAATAATTGTTATGAAAATAAACACAAAAATCAAAAAATGCTGCAGGAATAGGTTCGTCATTCAATGTCAAATGCTGCTCCAACATATGCAGGCCTCTGACTCGACACATCAATACCGTCGCCATTTCATCATTATTTTTTCTTGTCTGAGCTATATCATCCATTTCACCATGAATAACATCACGTAGATTTTCCTGACCACTTAACACATGCTCCCAACTTGGCGAGCATGCATCTTCAAAATCAGCGATAAACACATTGGCATTTGAATTGATCCCATTCATCAAGGTATAGCGATCAACAGGACCGATTAACTCAACTCTTCTGTCTTGTAAATCCTGAGGAATCGAGGCAATTTTCCAATGCGCTTCTCTTACTGATTTCGTTTCAGATAAGAATGCAGGCAAGGTTCCCTCATCTATAGATTGCTGTTTAAGTGTACGGAGCTTGAGTAATTCAGTGACTTCATGATTAAATTTCTCACACACTTTTTCTATTAATGTCACCACGCCAGATGAAAGCACCTGACTTTGCTTTGTTAAGTGTTGTTCTTGGTCGTTCCCATTAATCACAAGAGATGAAGCGGCTTTTTTTTGTTCTTCTATTGTATTTATTGTCATCTCGACGGCTCCGTATAAAAAGGGAAAGCAAGTGCGCTCACTTCCAAATGTTGAATTAATACAAAATTTAAAGTGAAACAATTGAGAATGCAACTTGACAGTAAGCTATTTAGAAACAACATACTCTGAATATAACGAATGTTTAATTGGTCTTACCAAGAAAACAATTTAAACATTAAATGTTGATTTGAAAAGATAAAATAAAACCAACCAGATAGCTAACATCGTTATAATTAAAAAAAATGAAATTTGTCAGACAATTTGACCAGTAATGGATGAGTGAAAACCATTACGTTATTTTATTACACAATGTAAAATAATTATTACTTTTTAAATCTTTATTTTTATTTGTACTATTTCAGTTTTTGTTTTGAATTTCCCCTTAAGAAAAGAGCATTAATATCAAGTAATCATTGTGTTACATAATATTTCCCCCCTCAAAAAATTAAACAACCGTTTAAAACTTACGTTTACGTCAATTTATCGCCATTATTTTAATAAAAAGAAAAAAGGAAAATAATGTTTAGTGACTAACACTGCAATATTTATTGGTTTAATGAAAAAAAATATCGAAGACCACGGTCTTCGATATTGTTTGTCGCATCATTAGAGGCTCATCATCTTTTGTCGTTAAATAATGTTTGAGCTCAACTTGTTTTAATGGGAACACCATCAGCAGCCCAATCTTCTGAGCCAATGTTATTCCATTAAAGCAATCGACAAGGATTATGACTGCCGATGTTTAGATTTAAATCGCAATAAACGTAACGCATTAAGCGTCACTAAGGCGGTGGCGCCACTATCAGCTAAAATGGCCAACCATAAACCAGTTAGCCCTAACAAAGTGGTTACTAAAAACACGGCTTTAAGACCAATTGCCAATGTAATATTTTGTCGAATATTACGTAACGTTGCTTGGGATAACTCAATCATTGCAGGTAATTCAGTTAAACGATTATGCGTCAAAGCAGCATCTGCCGTTTCTAACGCAACATCGGTACCGCCACCCATTGCAATACCAATAGAAGCCGTTTTCATCGCTGGCGCATCATTAATACCATCTCCAACCATCGCCACATTGGTTTTTAAATTTGCTTGCTCAACGGCAGACACTTTATCAGCAGGTAACAAACCAGCTTGAAAATCAATATCAATTTCTGCTGCAATTGCCGCAGCTGCACGCGGATTATCACCCGTTAACATTAGTGACTTTATCCCCATCCCCTTTAAAGCTAACACTGCTTCTTTGGCATCACTGCGTAAGTTATCTCGCCAAGCAATCAATCCAATTGGCACATTATTTCTTAACACTACTACTAATGTTTTCCCTTGAGCCTCTAATGTAATGGCTTCGTTTTGCTGAGCGTCAGTCAGCTCCACTTGTAATGGTAATCTATCTGCAGCATGTAACTGAATATGCTCACCTTCAGCATTCCCTTGAATACCCCGTCCTGGCAAAGCTTCTCTATCTAACGCTTCTTTAACATCAATGCCCTTATCAATGGCGACATTCACCACTGCCAATGCTAAGGGATGCAAAGACCCCATTTCAACCGCCGCAGCTTGTCTAAGTAACTTATCTTCATCACCATCCCAACAAACAAGATCAGTCATAACAGGTTGACCTTGTGTTAAGGTACCCGTTTTATCAAAAGCCACAGTATTGATATGCCCTAACTGCTCTAATGCCGCTCCACCTTTAATCAATGCGCCTCTTCTTGCCCCCGCAGCTAACCCAGATGTTATCGCTGCAGGTGTTGAAATCACTAATGCACAAGGACAAGCAATCAATAGCAAAGTTAAACCACGATAAAGCCATTCACTCCATACTTGAGCAAAAAAGAGCGGTGGAATAACAATAACCAATGCTGCCAGCACAATCATAGCCGGCGTATACCAACGACTAAAACGATCAAGAAAACGTTCTAATGGTGCTTTACGTGATTCTGCATCTTCAATTAAATGTAAAATACGATCAATCGCATTTTCTCCTTGCGCAGAAATAATACTCAATTGCACCACTTTATCGACCACTAAAGAACCCGCCATGATCTTATCACCAGGTACATGCTCCACAGGTACGGACTCCCCTGTTAATGCACTCTCATCAAAACTGGCAATGGTATTGATTAACTGAGCATCAGCAGGCAATCTGGCACCTGGAGCCACTTCAATGACATCCCCTTTCACCAAAGTATCAACAGAAACCTTGACTTTAGTGCCTTCTTTTTTGATCACAACAGCCTCTTCAGGCACTAAATCCATCAGTGCTTTCACACCGCTTCTTGCCCTTTGCGCGGCATAACCTTCAAGCCGTTCACCAATTAAAAAGAGCAGTAATACCATACCCGCTTCTGCGGTCGCTCCAAGATAAAGTGCCCCGATAGCCGCAACACTCATTAATGTCTCAATGGAAAAAGGAGTCCCTGAACGGGCTAATGTAATGGCTTTTTTTACTATGGGTAATAAACCCAATACTGTTGTCAGAGTAAAAGCAATCCCCCCCCAAGTCACAGCATATTGACTGATCGCAAACGACAATAGCATCATTGACGTAATAACAATGACAGAGACATTCTGCCGAATAAAACTGTGTTCAACTTGTGCCGATGCAGGCTTCCCCGTTACCAACCTAACCCCTGTCTCCTTTGCTTTTGCTTCAATTTGTGCAATCATATTCTTAGAAGCACAATGAACAATGAGCTTTTCAGTGGCAAACATCACCTTTGCACTGTCCACTCCCTTTAATGACAATAACGCCTTTTCCAACTTATTGGCACAACTAGGGCAATCCATTCCAAGTACAGTCCAAGTTTGCTTATATTCAGCTTGGACTTTAGACAATGCAGCTTCCAATGCACGCTCTTCGTCTTGATCCGTTTTCACTATTCCATTGCAACTTCCATGCTCATGCTCATGCTCATGCTCATGCTCATGCTCATGCTCTTCACCGTATTGATTTGACGCTTTATCCGCTGCTTTAACTCTATTCAACACCAAAGGCCCACTTTGTTCTTCCTTTTTTACAGCGCAACAACCACTATTATTACCTGTGCTTGCCGCTTTATTTCCTGTTAGGTGAAGATGGGGCTCTTTTCTATTACAACTTTGAGCAGTCATAGGCAACACTCCTAAAGTACATCATCATTTTAACGGTTGCGTTTACACTAATAGTAAACACTTTCATTCTGAGTCATTTCAGATGCACTTAATCAATCAAAACGCGTCAACATGTGCTCTGTATTATCAATTATAAAGCTTAGAGTTATGTCGAAGGTCAAGCACAGTTTGCCTGTATTGAATCCGTGATTGTTTGACTGTATTGAATTGAAAAGAATAAACAGGATCATAGAAGAACAAACGAGCAAAAAGATAATAGCATTCTCCAATCCCTTATAGCACTTTGATGATTAACAGGCTCTCAGCCATTCATCTTTAAGTGGCTTAAGGGATTAGATTAACAAACGATATATACCCGTGATACTTCAAGATGCCTGTTTTCAAAATGCGTAACAGTGCCTAATTCAAGGCGTACTCTTTTTTTAAAGACAAAGGGGCCAAAATGCTTATTGCCTTTAAGGTGATACAAGGTAGAAGTTGGTGCTTTTACACACTCCCAAGGGGCTGGCCTCTTTATATGTAAAAGCAAGGCCTTTTATACTGTATTATTAAACATCGGCTTAGAATGACTAGGCTCGATGTTCAGCTGACCATCAAGGATGATGGAAATGTCACTTATGCAGGCGCAATTAATGACCTTGTCTAAAAGGCTTTTCATTCCAACTGAATCCTGCAGCTTGAAGTCTCACGGGTATATTAATAATGAGGTATCATTCGTTGGCACATTGCTGGCCTGCAAATTGAGGAGGTTTATTTCTGTGCGATAAATTTAAAGAAAGTGTCGCTGCCAATACACGATCAGGGGTAATATCACGAATTAAATCTTCATCCACTAATCCCAACCCATTGGCAAACAAATCAACACCTAAATGCCCTTTAGGTTTCACCATACTCCATGGGCTGGTTCCTAAACCTACAATCGCCACATAAGGTGTTTCTACTGCGGCAGCCATATGTAAAGGACCTGAATCTATTGTCAATAATGCATCAACAGATGCGATATTATCGACTAATTCGATTAAACTGGTTTTACCTGATAAATCCTCAACATCGTGATGATTACGCTCTAATGCTTCGGCTAATACTGAGTTCTCATGGCCTTCAGTTTTATCACCAAAAATCAAAAATTCACAATCAATAGCAGCCCCTATTTTTAACAATGCTTGAATCGCAAGATCACTTGGATAATGACGTAATCCCTTATTTTTTCCACCGAAATAAATGCCCAGCTTCAGCTTTTCATTTTGCTTATTTTGATTTAGATTCTTGGCAAATAAATACGTCTGTGGCATTTCATCAAAAGGGCGCCCAAAAGGCTCATTAGCCAAACAGGCGTATCGCTGTAAATAATGCCGATAAGGATGTAATTGATATGCGTGAGTTAATAAAAATGAGCGTCCTTCATTTGCATAACCAATCCGGTAACGAATACCTGAGAGCCAACACAATAATGCATCAGAAAAAGAGTTACGCATTACAATCGCTAATTCGCAATCATGTGATTGTATCAGTCGAGCTTGTTTAATCATACTCAAACGGGATTTAGCAGTATAACGATGATCAATCATGACAGAAACGTTATAACGATTATCTCGTTCAAATATGGGCGCTAAATAGGCTCGAACAAGTAAAATAATTTTCTTATCAGGGAAAAGCGTTCTTAGCATATCGATAGTGGGAGTCGTATTAATAGCATCACCGATATACTTTGGAAGGACTAATAATATACTTCCATTCACCTCTTTACGTTCAATTTTCTCAAGCTTCATTCTAGATTCAAATACCTTTTATTCATAGATACACATGCTTCCCCTGCCACCCAATGAATTCTCTAATAATAAAAAGAAATATTTCAAAAGAGCAATCCATGCTCATTCTAAGCGCGGTATTCTACCCTAAGATTGAATTTGTTTTAATCGATAACATTAAAAAATCATAAAAAAGGAATAATTATGACAATTCAGTCTCAACATTAACGCTAGACACTTCTTTTCTAGACAATGTTTCAGGCATAAATACAGCAAAAACAAACAATCCAACAAGACCTACCAACCCTAAGAAAATGAACCCTGTGTCGAAATTCGTGAATTCTACAACTTGCTCTGCAATGAGATTACTCAAAGAGACCCCGATACCTAACAGCGTTGCCAACGCCCCTTGCACAATATTAAACCGACCTGAACCTTTGGTTAAATCAGCAACTATCAATAAAAAAAGCACGCCAAAAATACCATTAGCGACGCCATCTAACGCTTGGATCATCACTAAATAAACAGATGTATCCGTTAATGAAAATAACAAAGCTCGAATAGGTAAAATGGCAAATGCGATTAAAAACAAAGGTTTTCGCCCCCAAATATCGGCTTTCTTTCCACAAAATATCGCCATAAAAACCATAACGAATTGAGCGGTTATAATGCAAGCAGAAGTAAATGCAATACCATGCTCAGCATTACTTCCCGAAGATAGCTTCTGACTAACCAAAGGTAGCATAGCCGCATTAGCAAAATGAAATAACAAAATACTAGAAGCAAAAATAGCTAAACGGCGATCAAGCAGTAACACTTTAAACCCTGAAGGTTGTTTGATGGTTTCTTGAGGAGTCACCATCGCCCCTCGCGCTCGATCATGATTGATTTCCCTAGGGTCTATCAATAAAGTACAAATAACCAACCCAATGGCCATCAATGCCACTAGCCAAAATACACCTAAAGCTGATACCCATAAGGCTAATATGGCTGAAACTGCAGCCGCAAAGACATTACCAATATGATTCCAAGCTTGATTGGCACTGGTTTGTCGAGTAAAACGGCGTCCGCCTACAATTCCTAACGTCATACCAGCAATTGTTGGACCTAAAAATGCAGCGGCAGCCCCAATGAGCGCTTGGCAAAAATAAATAATCCAAGGTGTACTGTTAAGGGCAATCGTCACTGTCGATATCGCGATAATAACCGCACAAATAATCAACAATAAACGTTTGCGATGAGTCGCATCAACAAACCCACCTGCGGGTGTTTGCATAATCACTGTCGCAATAGAAGTGATAGCTAAGGCGATGCCAATTTTTCCTGGATCCCATTGCAAAATAGACATGAGATAGATAGCAAGGTAAGGCCCAAGACCTGCACCAACATCACCTAAAAAGAAATTAATACCCAATAGAGGTTTGTGCATAGTTCAGATCAACCCTATAAATGAACAAACAAAGAATAATCATATGGTTTTTTATACAATTTTGGCATTATTGATATAATGAATAATAATTAATCATATCCTATGAGTATAGTAATGAAATTATTTTATGCTTTATTTATTATTCCAGATATATAACTAGAATATTGATAAACAAAATAAATCAATATAAACAAACCTAATTAATTTAGTAAAAAATGATAGTAAGTAATATAAAACTACAAATGTTCAATATAATTTAATAAATCAATCTCTTGCATAAAATTAACAAAAAAACAATGTATATCTTATTTATAATCAATTTTTAAAATCACGTTAAAATAGCGTCATGGTAGCCACACAAGCTATAGAATATAGCCCTAATCTTATTAATGAGTCACCATCAATAAGGCATCATTATGTCATTTAGTTTAATCATCACCATCATTATTTTTATTTTAATCTCAATTCGGCAATGGCTACCTTCTTGGCTTCGTATTTGGCATATCATGTCAATGGGCGCCATAGCTATTCTTCTCATGGGGGAGGTAAGCTTTAAAAGCGCTTTTACAGGGGTTGACTGGAATGTCATTGCGTATTTATTTGGTGTTTTTTCTATTGCTGCTGCGCTATATGATAGTGGTATATCCGATCGTATGTGTGATTATTTGAACAAACATCACCCTAGTATTTCTATTTCTTTACTGTTTCTTATGGTATTTTCTGGCATAACAGCTGCTGTATTAACCAATGATGCCGCTGCGGTAATCGGAACACCTATCGCGCTCACTTTAGCCAGATTATTAAAAATTCGCCCAACCTTGTTACTCATTGCATTATGTACTTCAGTGACAATTGGCAGCATGTTAACACCTGTAGGTAACCCTCAAAATATCCTCATTGCCGCTAAGGGGCATATCACCAACCCAATGAGTAGCTTTGCACTCTGGTTAATTGTTCCAACCGTTTTTTCAATGCTATTCGCTTTTTTTTGGTTACTCTACGTGCAAAAAAAGTGGGGAAGTCCCTGCCAAGAACATGCTGACCTTCCCAAACCCAATCACGGTAGTACCTGGCCGGCATATTTAAGTGTAGGCATGCTTATCATAATGATTTTAGGTGATAGCATTCTCATTAGCATTAACCCAAATTATCATCTTCCCATTGGTGTCATAGCCCTCATTGCATGTTTACCTGTTTATTGCTTTAACCGACACCGTAAAACAGTCTTGAAAGAAGTCGACTGGCCCACACTCATATTTTTCGTTGCCATGTTCATTGTCACTGGAGCCGTACTTGCCTCTGGAGACTTACAAACCTGGTTAGGGCCCAAAATCAATGAGCTTGATCACCCTCCACTGCTAACAATGATCAGTTTTTGGGGTAGCCAACTATTTTCCAATGTGCCACTAATTGAAATTTATTTACAGCTGTTGACTCAGCAATCACTGCCTACCATGATGTTATTATCAGCCACCAGTACACTGGCAGGAAACCTTTTTATTATCAGTGCAGCAAGCAATGTCATTGTGGTACAACAAGCTGAAAAATTTAATGTAAAACCCTTCAGTTTTTGGGAGTTTGCTTTAACCCTACTTCCAATTACAATTGTTTCTCTTATTTTTAGTTACATATGGATTGTTTTTGTCATGTCCTAAGTTTTTATTCACACTCAAATTTACTAGAGCCACAGCAAATCATTATGCAAGGTGGCCCAAAGTATGAATATCGCAATGAACCAGAATACTACTCGCTAATTTTAGACTCTAAGTCTTTTTTCACTATAGACAAAGCCTGTAAAGCAACGTGAGGATCAATATCATTGCTTTCAAATAAAAAAATCAAATCTACTGCTAACTTAACCTCAGCCGAAGCTGAATCTAAAGGATGTCTCTTGTTTTCATTGCTATCTGTCATATCGTTATCTTGGCTCATTATTATTCTCAAAAGGGGATCTCAATAAAGACTATCAAGCCAAGCGCAACGACCATCTCAGCCCATAACATACTTATTTCCTTACATCTTGACATCATTTTTAGGTGTCCGAAGATGTGATTTCTTACCCGAAATCATTGCTGATACAATACCCGGCTGATGAGTTATTTCCGCCAATACCACACCTAACACGTGAAAGAAAATCAATAACATCAAAAAATAAACACTATACAAGTGCACTTTACCCGCCAAGCCTTTATAAGGACTCAAGAAAGCATATTTATTCTCATCAACACCGGTTTTGTCATAAGGCTTAATCAATGTTGGCTCAACATTTTCTTGCGCAATAAATTGCTGAGTCATACGGCCAAAAGGAGGATAATACACATCTGTTCCTGCACGAATAAGCCCCGTGACACTAATGATAACTAAGGTTAGCAATATCAAAATAACGGCTACTTTCCCAAGAGGGTTGTGCCCAATATATTGTGAAGTATTATCGCCTCTAACGTTTTTAACATACTGCTTTATTTCACCCTTTTTAAACGTTAACGCACTCCACCTAGCAAATTTGTTCCCCACAAACCCCCATATTAACCTGATCACAAGATTAATCACGAAGCCATAACCAATAATGATATGTAGCTCTTTTAATTTAATTTTAGCCGCTAAACCTGTGATCCCTAACTCGGGCTTAAATAACATAATAACGCCGACAAAAAGTAACATGAGGACTAAAAATAAATTCATCCAATGAAAAATTCGACTGGGCAAATCCCAAACAGCAATGGTAAATTGGTTTTGCGACTCAGACTTCATTTGATTTCCCCTCTACAAACACAACTTTTATTTCGGCGGACATCTTACTTGTTAAAGCAAACAAAATCGAATATTAACGATTTACCCTTGATCGGTATCAAAGCCAATGACAAGCTCGTGCTCCCTTACATTTAAGGATATTTCACTTGTGAGATGAAAGCGGGGTTAGGTATAATTGAGAAAATCATTTGAAATTATGTCAGGCTCTTACTCTGAGCGAAAACATAAGCAGTAAAGGCTAAACATCATGACAAAAATGGATTTCTCCAATATTAATAAAGCCACGACTCAGTCGTATAACGAACAAAAAAACATGATAAAGCGCGTGTTTAAAGGCCAAAGTGTGTTGTGCAGCAACTGTAACCAAACATTGTTATTAAAATTACCGGTACCCAAGCAACCTGCGAGTGTATCGGGAATATATTGTAAAAAAGGCTGTACTGATATAGAGCTGGATATGGAACAGATAAACTAGTTCCGCACGCAATACTTAACATAAATCCACATGAATACCATCTTGAATCTGCCCATTTATTACAGTTGAGCCTTTCCTTTGAAATTAAGTCCCCGATTACATCACATTAACAGCATGATCAATCAAGATTATGACCATATATGGGATTGCTGCTGCGATCACGGTTTACTCGGTGCGGCATTACTCAAGCAACAAACGAACGCTCAAATCCATTTTGTTGATACAGTTCCTCACTTAATCACATCACTACGCGATAAACTAGAATGCTTCTTTCCACAACAAGGAAGCGATAAAAGCTCATGGCAATTACATTGCCAAACGGCAGAAACTCTTAGACTAGCACCAGCCTCAACATCTCAATTGATCATCATCGCTGGCGTTGGCGGTGATCTCACCATTCAAATTATCAAAATGATTTTAAACGCCCACCCGGAGCATCCATTGGATTTTTTATTATGTCCTGTTCATCATCATTATAAACTCAGACAGATGTTAGCAAAATATCAACTTGGCTTAGTCAAGGAAACATTGCTTAAAGACAATCAACGCTTTTATGAAGTCATTCATGTCTCAACACAAAGTCAAAAGTCATTATCCACTATCGGTAAAATGTGGGATCTCAACTTAAAAGATCACCAAGACTATTTAGCCAAAACCCTTAAACATTACCAAAACATCGCTCGAGGCTCAGAGCGCGCAGACAATAGTCCTATCGAGGCCTATCAAGCGCTTTTATCGCCAGATAATCCCTTACAAATCGACTTAACCTGAACAAGAATTAAGCTGCGCTGCTAAATACCACTAATATTAACCAATTGATAGTAATAGTATTCTAATGATGACTTAACACTCATTCCCCCGAGTTCAGCTTACTTATTCATCCTTTGCAATCCATTCTCTTGTTATTAGCGTTTCACCATTTAGCATCGCCTTGGCGCAATAATGGCTTTCAGGTTTAACTTTCCCCACTCCTTTAGGTGTTCCCGTCATAACAATATCACCGTCCTCTAAAGACATAAAACTTAAAATATGCGCTAAAATAGCCTGAGGAGAATGGATCATTAAGCCAATATCACCGACCTGTATCTGTTCATTATCAATAGAGAGTGAAAAAGATAAAGAGGCGTCTATCTCATCGATTGAAATAAAGTCGCTGAATAAAGCTGAACCATTAAATGCTTTCGATTTTTCCCAAGGCAAACCTTTTTGCTTTAGCTGACTTTGTAACTCTCTTTTCGTTAAATCAAGGCCAACAGCTACTGCTGAAAAACGTCCAGCTTGGTACATGAAGCATAACTCCGTTTCATAGTGTAAAGCCTCACCATGAAATGACTGAAGTTGTGATGATATCGCTGAATTAGGTTTAACAAAAATCACCATTTCATCAGGAATAGTATTATTCAACTCTTGAATATGCTCGACATAATTACGCCCGACACACACTATTTTAGACGGTATTACTTCTTGTTTATCTAACTGTACATATTTCACAAAACCACCCTTAACTTAATCATTTATAATAGAAATTATACATTAAATACAATAACAACCAAGCTTTCATATCAACCAAAAGTTGATGACTCAGTCAGGCGAGATAGCATGAATAAACAAATAGAATAAAATTCAAGCGATAATGAAGAGTAAAACCAAGAAATAGACTAAAGTCGAAAGTAAAATTCAATTTTTATGAATAAAAATGTTAAGCAAACAATAACTTGATTACAAGTAAAAAAAATGCAACTCTAAACAACAACTAAACCAAACATTTTGAAACAAACTAGAACAATAACGCAACAATAATTAACGAAATAGGTGATTTTATCATTTCAACCCTGTTTTTTAGCTGAATATCATTAAAGAGACTTGCTAATAAAGAAGATATCGAAGAGTATTTTTAGCACTAAAGATGGACATAACCCTCTACGGAAAGAGATAAACAACATAATTGAAGGCATAAAACTCATGTTTAAATCATTATCATCGCGCATTTTTATCGGTTTATTTTCCGGCCTAATAATAGGCACAATTATTCAATATGGCTTTCCTCAAAATAACTTTGCAACAGGTACCTTAATCCATATGGCATCGGGTGCAGGGAGTATGTTTGTTCAGTTAATTATGATGCTCGTCGTTCCCCTCGTCTTTTTTAGTATTGTCACTGGAGTCAGTGAACTACAAGATTTAAAATCCTTTGGCCGCTTAGGCAGTAAAACCTTTGCCTTATACCTATTCAATACCATGATAGCCATTGTTGTGGCCATTGCTTTTGCATTATGGCTAGAGCCTGGTGCTGGTATGATGTTATCTGGCGCTAAAGATGCCCATTTGACCGCCACTGAGTTGCCTGGCTTCATCGATATGATTGTCAATATTATCCCCAGTAACCCTGTCAAAGCTTTTTATGAAGGTAATATGCTTCAAGTCATATTTATGGCTTTACTGACAGGAGGCATTGTCAAATCCCTCGGAGATGAAGTCAAACCTGTCGTCGTATTTTTTCAACACGCAAATAAAGTGATGCTAAAAATGATCACTGTTGTGATGAGCATTGCTCCAATAGGAGTTTTTGCCTTAATGGTCAAACTTGGCGCCACTTTTGAGCCTGATGCTTTCATTAGTGTCTTTAGCTACATGGCATTAATTATTGCTTTACTGGCTTTCTGGGCCTTGGTGGTCTATCCCGTTATTGTGGGACTGACAACTAACATACCTGCTTCACAATTTCGTCGTAAAACCAGTGAGCAGTTCTTATTTGCTTTATCAACAGCAAGCTCAAATGCGACTATTCCTGTCACCATGCGAACCTTGACAGAAAAATTAGGGGTTAGATCAAGCGTTGCTGGTTTTGGTGTCCCCATGGGAGCCACCATGAATATGAGTGGCGTTGCTATTTATATTACTGTTGCTGCATTCTTTGTTGGAAATGCATTCGGTCACCCTATCACAGTCAGTCAATTACCTGTCTTAGCCTTTAGTGTATTCTTACTTTCTGTAGGAGCCGGTGGCGTGCCTGGTGGTGGAATCGTAATGATAGGCGTACTCATCCATCAGCTTGGATTACCTATTGAAGCGATTGCACTCGTTGCCGCATTGGATCGCATTATCGATATGTTCTGTACAAGTACTAACGTTGTCGGTGACTCAGCAGTGGTAAGTATCGTTGATCACTCTGAAAAAACACCAGAGCAAAGACAAGCATCAGCGACAAAAGCCAGTGCAGAGCTCAGCTAAATCAAGGTTAATCTGGCGCCGACTGCCGATAAAGTAGTATTCAATGTCAGATTAATCAATCAAACGCCAATCATTTTGATTGGCGTTTTTTATTTCTTTCTATTTGCCGTTAATATTTTATCCAGTTGATTAGAAAAAGCTTGCCGCTCAGCCTGACTCATTGCAGCAGGACCACCAGTTTGAACACCACTTGAACGCATGGTATCCATAAAATCACGCATATTTAAAATCGCTTTAATATTATGGTTCGTATACAACTCTCCTCTAGGATTGAGCGCCACCGCGCCTTTATCAATCACTTCTGAGGCAAGTGGAATATCAGCGGTGATCACCAAATCATTCGCTTCTAAACGTTTCACGATTTCATCATCTGCGACATCAAATCCTGCTGGCACCGTGATAACCTTAATAAATGCAGAAGATGGGATCCGTATGGCATGATTAGCCACTAACGTTGTCATGGTCTGCGTTCTGTCAGCTGCTCGAAACAAAATATCTTTAATGACTCCCGGACATGCATCAGCATCGACCCAAATTTTCATTTCTATCTCCAATAAAAAGCATAAAAAAACCTCTAGCTTAAGTTAGAGGTTATAAAATTGTCTTTAACTTTGATTATGATTTTTTGACAAAACAAGTCAAAATGACAATTCGAGTCCCATTGACTCGCCCTTCAATATGTTCAGGGTTATTCGTCAGTGAGATATTACGTACTGCCGTCCCCCTCTTAGCAACAAAACTGGTTCCCTTTACATTAAGATCTTTAATGATGACAACATTATCACCCGCTTCTAATACAGCCCCGTTACTGTCAAGCGTAGCAACACTTTCTTCTTCTGCGTTATCCGCTTCAGCATCAACCCAAGCTTGTAGCTCATCTTCTAAATAAAGCATATCCGTTAAATCTTGTGCCCAGCTTTCTAACTGTAAACGTTTCAACATTCTTGCAGCCATCACTTGTACTGCAGGAACCGTACTCCACATACTGTCATTTAAGCAACGCCAATGATTCGCATCCATTTTGGCGGGTGTCACCACTTGCTCATGACATGTATGACAAACCATGATTTCATTTTCATGATTATCACCAGAATAAGGTAACTCATAGGCAATTAATTCTGGACCAGCGCCACAAAGCTCGCATTTATTCTCACAACGTTTACGTAATTCAGCGGTCATAACTCTTTTCAATTATCCATACAAAATTGAGGTGTATTGTATCCCATTGACAAAAGACTTGAAATACTTGAAATACTCACCTCAAGGCTGAAGCTATCACTCTAGTACCATTTCAGGGTATAATCCGAACCAATGTTAATCCATGCTCGTCATTCTCGTCAGCATTCATATCTAGGCTCTTATTCATGGATACCCCTAACAATATTGAGGCACTCAGCCCACTGCAAAAACGTGCACTGAGTTATAGCAATACACTTCAACGACTTTTTAATGAAATTATAAACACTCGATCTCCGGCCGATCGTGTGTTAGCCCAATACTTCAGGGACAATAAAAAACACGGCTCTAAAGATAGGAAAGTGATCAGAGAGACCTTATTTGCATTATTCCGTTGGTGGGGCTGGCTTAAAAAAGTAGCAATACAAGAAGAAAATCATAATTGGTATTTGCAGCTGGGGCTGACGGGTTTATTTGAGAAGCATAACTGGCATGAGTTGACCAATGCGTGGCTAGCATTTGCGAAGCTTAAACCCGCACACTCACACTTACTTTCTCCCTATCTACTCACCAATAATGAATTGGTGAGTCAAGATACACCTATCATTGAAAAAGCGCACTTACTTCCCCTGCAAGATAAACAAGTATTACTAGAACAACTCACCTCTTTAGACTACCCATTACTCGACTTGGTCCCTGATTGGTCTAAAAACATAGGCATTTTTACTGACGAAAACACACCTAGTCTTATTGAAGCATTTAGCTCTCGTCCTCCTATTTGGGGAAGAGCACAGAATATCAATACCCAACAACTAGTTGAAATATTAAAAAAATCAGGTATTGAAGCCAAAGCACATTCCGTTTTCGCTGACAGCATTCATTTAGGCCACAAAAATATTAACTTAAGTGGGCTCTCACTGTATAACCAAGGTCAATTGGAAATACAAGATTTAGCCTCACAAGTAATTGGCCATGTCTGCGCGCCTAAACCCAATGAAAATTGGTGGGATGCGTGCGCTGGTGCAGGAGGAAAAACGTTACAACTGCGCTCGTTAATGTTGAGGCAAGATCCCAAAAGTAAGGGACACATTATTGCCTCAGATGTTAGATATAAAGCACTAGAAGAGTTAAATAAACGGGCTAAACGAGCTCAATTTAAAGGCATTAAAACCCAAGCTTGGGTAAACAATGAACTCCCCGTCAATGCGAATAGTTTCGATGGTGTTCTTGTTGATGCTCCTTGCAGCTGTATAGGCACATGGCGACGTAATCCTGATCTGCGTTGGATAAGTGACATTTCAGCTGTTCAAGACAAAGCCCCTCTTCAGCTTGATATTCTAAACCGTAGCGCTCAAGCCGTGAAAGTCGGAGGAAAACTCATTTACGCCACTTGTTCTCTTTCTTCCATTGAAAATGAAGATGTGGTTAATGCCTTCTTACAATCTCACCCTGAATTTAGCTTAGATACACTCACCCACCCTTTTACAGGTCAATCTCATAGCATGCTAACTATCTGGCCATGTGAAGCCAATAGTGATGGCATGTTTGTCACAAAATTGACTCGAAATCAATAAATATTAATCTCACCATAAGCTCTTAAAAAATGCATTAATCCCTCCCTTTTTAAGAGCTTGCCCTCTATTTTCACCGTTCCAGCCATGGCGCCTTCAAAATTTACGATCCTCATTTAATCAATTGTCCACTCAAAATATATTGTGCACAACTGAATTTAACGATACAGTAAAAGGGAAATAATGATAGGGCCTATTGTTCTTTCGTGGTTAAATTATGTTCAAATAAACGTGTTTTAATCGCGACGGGAGGGATGACGCCTAGTGATCTAAGCCCTCTTTCTTTAACAAAGGGCTCTCAACAAAGAGTAAAACACGTTTAGTGGATCCTACGGACAGCGCTTGTCGCTCCTTTCTACAGCGTTATCGCTTATTTATGGACGACCCCATGGATGGGGGGAGGTAGAGTGACGTTCGACGACTCCAAGGATGGAGAAGGTAGAGCGACATCTGGAGTCAAAGCCGAGAACAAGGACACCGCATAAGCTCTGCCTTGTATAAAGAAGCGACAAACTGCTGCAGAAAAACTCACCAAAGATCAACAGGCCCTAGGCCACATTTACTATAAAAAGGATATTCTAATGGCAAACTCTATCTATCAATTTTCAGCTGTCGACATACAAGGTACTCAGATTAATTTTAAACAGTATGAAAATAAAGTGCTTTTGATAGTCAATACCGCCAGTCAATGTGGCTTTACACCTCAATATAAAGCCCTCGAAGCATTATATAAAAAGTACCGATCCCAAGGACTCGTTATTTTAGGCTTTCCTTGCAATCAATTCGGTCAACAAGAAAAAGGCTCTAATGAAGAAATTACGGCTTTTTGCGAATTAAATTTTGGAGTTTCGTTCCCTCTATTTCAAAAAATAGAGGTCAATGGAAAGCAAACCCATCCGCTTTACCAATTCTTGAAGGTGTCAGCAAAAGGCATATTAGGATCTGAAAATATCAAATGGAATTTTACTAAATTTATGGTTGATAAGAGTGGACAAGTAACCAAACGTTATGCTCCCACGACTAAACCTGAAGCATTAGAAAAAGATATTCTGTCTTTACTTTAAGTCATTAAATAAAAACAACAATTTATTTTTTTACTTTTTTATCGATAATTTTTGAACTAATGGTGATAAAGCCACTCTAATTTATTGAGCATGTTTTTTATGTTCATCATTCTCCCTTGGGGGTTTTAGCGATCCCCATTGATCAATAAATTGATCGAAAGGCAACACTTGATTTAATCAAGCAGGTTGCCTTTTTTGTCTCTGTCACTTTATTTTTTCTCCCTCTAACCCCTTTTCGTTTAATACCCATTTTTCATTTTTTTTGCATAAAAATGGAACTTATGCGCATTTAAGCACTCTGATATTATGAAGCGATTATTTTTGAATGGTTTCATCATTTATCATCTCCCTATTTAAGCATATTTTGTGCTTATTCGGAAAATGACATGAACAAGGCTTGGCACTGGGCTGATAGGTCTTATTTTGAACACCTATCACCACGTTCAATGCAATACCGCCGATTAATATGTAATGCAGTAATGGTCGCTAGCGCATCACCACTTACCATAACATCAATACCCCGGCGCAGTTGAACACAGAGGTTCATTGATATTGTTCACATTTTTCATTTACTGATTGTTATTGGCAACCCTCATTTGAGCGTTGCCATTTTTTATGGCATTTTATAACACTTTATGACCTACTCGCTCTCGACACTTGATGTTCGGCTTTCTTTTTCAGCTTTCAATAGGCAGCCTCACCCATTTTTCATTTTTTTTGCAAAAAATGGAACTTATGCGCATTTAAGCACTCTGATATTATGAAGCGATTATTTTTGAATGGTTTCATCATTTATCATCTCCCTATTTAAGCATATTTTGTGCTTATTCGGAAAATGACATGAACAAGGCTTGGCACTGGGCTGATAGATCTTATTTTGAACACCTATCACCACGTTCAATGCAATACCGCCGGTTAATATGCAATGCAGTGATGCTCGCTAGCGCACCATCACTTACCATAACATAAATACCCCGGCGCTGTTGAACACAGAGGTTAGTTGATATTGTTCACATTTTTCATTTACTGATTGTTATTGGCAACCCTCATTTGAGCGTTGCCATTTTTTATATGTGATGTTTATCTCTTTTGGGTTTAGAGGCGAATACCTGCTTTCTCTAAATCTTTAGCTATCACTCCACGAGGTAATGCAACATAACCATCTTTTTCTACAATTTTTTGCCCTTGCTTCGATAAAACAAAACGAATGAATTCACGATCCATTGGAGCCAATGCTTTATTTGGCGCTTTATTGATGTAGACATATAAGTAACGAGATAATGGATAAGTTCCCCTTGCCGCATTTTCAGGGGAAGCATCGATGTAATTTTCGCCTTTCTTTGATATAGCAACCGCTTTCACGCCTGCTGTTTTATAGCCAATTCCTGAGTAACCAATGGCATTTAATGATTGCGAAACTGATTGAACAACCGATGCAGAACCAGGTTGCTCGTTAACATTGGCTTTAAAATCACCTTTACAGAGTGCTTTTTTCTTAAAATAACCATAGGTGCCTGATACTGAATTGCGGCCATATAACTGAATATCTTTAGCAGCCCAACTCCCTGTTAAGCCAAGATCTCCCCAACGAGTCGCATCTTGCCCACCACACTTATATGTTGCAGAAAAAACATCATCAATTTGCTCAATACTTAGCCCTTTTATAGGATTATCTTTATGAACAAAAACGGCCAATGCATCGATAGCAACCCTAATTCGAGTAGGTTTATAACCGTAATGCTTCTCAAAAGCCTCAATTTCATTTGGCTTCATTTTTCGACTCATTGGACCAAATTGAGATGTCCCTTCAGTCAGAGCTGGCGGCGCAGTAGACGATCCTGCCGCCTGTATTTGAATATTGACATTTGGGTATAGTTCACGAAATTCTTCAGCCCATAATGTCATCATATTAGCCAAAGTATCAGAGCCAACCGATGACAAATTTCCTGATACGCCACTTGTTTTTGTGTAAGTTGGTAAATTAGGATCTATAGATGCCATTGTCCCTACAGAAAACACACTTGCGGCAGTCAATCCCACTGCGCTAATCAGCTGTTTAAGTTTCATTTCTTGCTCCGATATTCAGCCTATTAATTTCAACGCAGTCAGTATCGATTGCGACCATGACAAGTCTATGACAACAAGATGACACAACAATGACAGTCATGACATTATCGTTAAATTTCGACTAAATGCGGTGGGATCACAAAACTAAATGTACTGCCTTTGCCTAATTCACTGACAATATTCAATTCACTTTGATGATGACTCAAAGCATGTTTAGTGATTGCTAAACCCAGTCCCGTTCCTCCATTGCCTCGAGATCTTGCACTGTCCACTCGATAAAAGCGCTCAGTCAGTCGACCAATATGCTGCATTGCAATTCCTTCCCCTGTATCAGTAACACTAAAAACACCTCCAGAAGGTGTGTGACGCCAACTGATCTCTATCACGCCACCTTCTGGGGTATACCGAATGGCATTAGAAATTAAATTTGAACAAGCGCTCCGTAATTGCACTTCATCACCGTGTACATTACATTTTTGCTCACAAAAAAAGTGCAGTTGATATTTCGACTGAGAGAGAGCTTTTGCTTCTTCTGTTAAGGTTTTAAACAAAGCCCCCATATTGATAGTTTGTTCTAAATCAATACTACTGGCATCTTCAATACGTGAAAGCACCAATAACTGCTCTACCATCAAACGCATACGCGTCGTTTGCTGCTGCATTTGTTCCATAGCCTTTACATTTGGAGAATCCGGTTCAACCATTGATTGCATCATCTCAAGGTAGCCTTGCAAGACAGTTAATGGTGTTTTTAATTCATGAGACACATTTGCTACAAAATCTTTTCGCATGCCTTCCAGCTGTCTAACATGGGTAATATCTCGCGCAATAAGAAGATACTGCCCTGTTCCATAAGGCATAATCCTAATCTCTAGCACTCCAGTATCAGATAAAGGTGCAGCCAATTCGAAAGACTCTGCATAGTCACCTTTTTTTAAATATAAAGAAAAGTCAGGATGACGAAGAAGATTATCTATGCGCTGGCCATTATCTTGAGGCCAGACCAACCCTAATAATAAACGAGCTAACTGATTACACCATAAAATATTATATTCAGAATCGAGCACAACAGCGGCATCAGGTAAGGCTTCAGCACCTTGCCTAAAACGCCCTAAAATAAAAGCCAATTGAGAAATCCGCTTTCTATTTTTCCCTTGTAAGCGATAAATACCGTTAAACACCCCTTCCCAACTTCCACTGCCATTTGGAGGCGTTAATCGTCTGTCATGCCATAACCAATAATTTAACCTAGAAATTTGATGATAATGCCAAATTAACAAGCCAATACTGCCTAGTAAGACTATTTCCATGACTTTATCGAGTAATAAGCCCAGAGAAAAGCAAAAAAACAAGAAAAAAACTAAACGAAAGAACAGACGGGAACCCGAATAGGAATTAAGCATAATACAACCTAAATACGGCACTAAAACACCGCACATTCAAAAAAGAAATAAACAACGTCAGGCTAGCCTCATTGATAGACAACCAATATTATACAAATAGTATTTATAATGCAGCCACCTATCACACTATACAGTATTCCATTAATCTGACTTTTCAATATGCTATTACGTATAATACAATTTACTCTAGCAATGATATTCATCCCATAAGTTATCTAATCTAAGCCGCCAACAAGTATGATTAATGTCTCCACACATATTGCTATGTCATTCTTCTTAAATAATGGTATTTCACAAGTGAAGTACACCAAATGATTAACAATTCTAAATATCTGGGGATTAGAGACACAACAAACTCATTAATCCATTCAGTCTCTTCAACATAAACCTAGAAACCTTGTTATCCCCAATACTTAAAAATAACTAAAATAATCAACTGATGATAGAACCTAAAGTCTACACATAACTTAAACAAATTTTAGTCATATATCAACCACCGTATATCTATCATGAAAAGCGAATATTGTATTATCATCAGATGATTACTATAGAGGTAATCATTACTATTTCCATTAGAATATTAACTCATTATCATCGAGCTGAAAACCGATATCCTGCTCCTCGCACCGTTTGTATCAATCTATCATGTCCACCAAACTGTATCGCTTTCCGTAAACGCCTAATATGCACATCGACAGTTCTATCTTCAACGTAAACATTGGTTCCCCAGACATTATCGAGTAACTGCTCTCGACTATAAACACGCTCAAGATGCGTCATAAAAAAATGTAATAATTTAAACTCAGTAGGCCCCATTTCAATCGCAACTTCACCAACAGTGACTCTATGACTCACAGGATCAAGTTGTAAACCTTGAACATCAATCGTATCTTCTAAACAGGTTGGCGCACTTCGACGCATCACCGCTTTAATCCGCGCAACCAATTCTTTGGGTGAAAAAGGTTTAGTAATAAAATCATCGGCCCCCACTTCTAATCCACGCACCTTATCTTCTTCTTCTCCTCGTGCTGTTAACATGATGATTGGGATCTGACGTGTAAACTCATCTTGGCGTAAACGCTTTGCTAACTGTATGCCACTGCCACCAGGAAACATCCAATCAAGTAAGACCAAATCAGGATAGGGTTCAGAAAGCTTAGCTAAAGCTGAATCATAGTCTTCTGCAGCAATAGTGTTAAAACCGTGTTGCTCGAGCACAAAAGTTAGCATATCTCGAATAGCTAACTCATCTTCTACAATTAATATCCTTGCCGTCATAATTAATCTTCTATCAGTGAATTTTACACGACTATTATTGGTCAATTTTATTACAAAAATATGAAACAACGCACGATATTTACCCTCAAAAGCAATATTCTCGTCTTGTTAACTTTACACAACATACTCAAGTCTCTTAAAAGTGTATGTTTTCAAATCGTTTTAATATATACCCGTGATACTTCAAGATGCATGTTTTCAGAGTGCGTAAAAGTGCCTAATTCAAGGCGTATTATTGCCGAAATGCTTATTGCCTTTTAAGATGATGCAACGTAGAAGTCGGTGCTTTTACACACTCCCAAAGGGCTGGCCTCTTTATATGTAAAAGCAAGGCCTTTTATACTGTGTTATTAAACATCGGCTTAGAATGCTAGGCTCTATGTTCAGCTGAATCCTGCAGCTTGGAAGTGTCACGGGTATAGCAAACAAGGAGGTATATGCCTCCTTGTTTTATCTTACTTTTTCAATGAATGCAATGTCACATTTTTAGAATTTATGTTCAATCCCGACAGCAAAATACTTATCGGTTTCTTCACTACTGCCTGTATAAGCACTGTCGTAGGTACGATCTATCCAAAAAGCAAGCAATTTAGTTGGTTTAGCTAACTTATAATCAAAACCTGCAGCCCAAGATTGACCAACATCTTCCATGTCTTGATATTGTGCTTTTAACGTAAAATCATTTATAGGATAAGCTGCACTTAATAAATAACCATTTTCACGACTACCCGATACAGCACCTGTCTCATCATAGGTTTCTTCTTGTTGCTGGTACATCGCGCCCAGTTTAAGTTTCATGATGTTAACTTGCGCAGTCGCACGTAAGATTTCATAACCTTTCACATTATCATCATAAGCAACTGATGCATAAAACATGGTTTTCTTTAAAGCTTTATCGCCATAAAATGCGGCAATACTATACCCATTCTCACCATATTGATTCGCTTCTGCATCAGCGACATAAGTTGCACCAATTCTAAAGCCATTCATATCAGGCGTTAAATAGGTTGCTGTTTGTGCCATACGATTTTGGCCTTTAAACAGATATTTAATATCACCATCTAAATCATTAAACTGATCAACTTTACCTTCTGAACGTTTAAAAATCGTGTCATTACGGCCCACAGCCAGTGAGCCTAAATCTCCTCTTAATCCAACAAATTGATTACGAGCTGTAAAGTTATCCGAACTATCAGAGCCCACATCCACCTTATACTCAATGGTATAAAAAGCTTCAAGTGAATCTGTAATTTGATAGCCACCTTTAACCCCTAAACGAGACTCATTACTTTGAATAGTGTTTTCAGTATCGCCATTTTCATCGTTATATTGGCCCGTAATATTGAGCTTGCCGTATAAGATCACCGCATCATCTGAGGCTTGTTGGCTTTGCATGGTATTTCCACGCTCACTGTCAATATTAATATCTGTCTCAACTTCTTGTTTATTCGTTGTATGTGTTGCTTCAGCAGCCTGAGCAGAGGCCAAAGTGAGTGAAGCCAGCGTGGAAGCTAATAGAGTTTTATGAAAAACATTCATCAATTCATCCTTTGGCGTTAATTCGCCTTCGTTATTGGTTTTCGAGCGCTATAATGCAACATCTTTATTTCATTTTTATTTCAATAATTATCTTATGATGCATTTAAATTAATTAAAAGGTTTGTTGTTAATCAAATGTGAGTATTCCGGATTTTCATCTCTGTTCCTGTTACGGATAAATAATCAAAATGAACGTATGGATTAGAGTTTACCCACACTCGACAATGCCTTACACTTCTGTGCTTAATTTCTCACTAGGTGTGCTATATATGTGGTTCAAAAACCTTACCCTTTACCGCTTCAACAAACCCTTTGATATTGATACAGAAAAACTTGAACAATCACTTTCTGATTTCACTTTCTCACCTTGTTCAAGTCAAGATATCAGTCAATTTGGTTTTTCTAATGCCTTAGGGAAGCTAGGACAAGCATTGGTTCATACAGCAGAGAATAGACATCTTATATGCGCCACTAAAGAAGAAAAAATTCTTCCAGCCCAAGTGATTAAAGAAGCATTAGAAGAAAAGGTTATACTGATTGAAACGGAAGAAAACCGTCAATTAGCCAAAAAAGAGAAAGATGCCTTAAAAGATGACATTATTACCAGTTTATTGCCTCGTGCCTTTTCAAGACGCAGTCAAATTCACGCATTAATTTTGCCAGAAATTAATATGATTTTAGTGGATAGCAGTAGCGCAACGAAAGCTGAAGAACTATTGGCATTATTAAGAAAAGCCTTAGGCAGTTTACCCATAGTCCCCTTAAGCTTTCAAACCCCCATAGAAAGCCAATTAACTGAATGGCTCAAAATAGGAAACGCCCCTCAAGGGTTTGAAATGCAAGATGAGGCAGAACTCAAATCTGATTCAGATGAAGGAGGAATCGTACGTTTCAAACAACAAGATCTGAGTGAAGATGAAGTGCTTGCCCATATTGAAGTCGGTAAGCAAGTACACAAACTAGCCTTACATTTTGGTCAATCTATCGCTTTTTTAATCCAATCAGATGCAAGCCTTAAACGACTTAAGTTTTCTGAAGAATTTAGAGCAGAAAATGATGATGTTGCCGATGAAGATCCATTAACGCGTCTTGATGCCGATTTTGCATTAATGAGTTCCGAACTCATCGCACTTATCAACACATTGATTGAGGCGCTAGGGGATATCGAAGAGCATTAAGCCCCACGAATAAAAATGGCAGCCTCAATAACGGGCTGCCATTCTTTCAACTGTTACAGTTTTATCCATTCCCCTTTTTCATCAAAAGGCCATTCTATACCTAGCCACGCTGTCAAAAAGGCTTTTTGTTCTCTCGTCGGTGACTTAACACTGCTTAACTGTAATGGACTATTTGGCTGCGCCGCTAACGTCACAGGCACAGCTTTTAATTGTTGCTCTTGAAAAACAGTCAAAGTAATCGTCTGCCCAGCAGTAAAATCTTGGATACGTTTTTCAAGCTCTTCAGGTGTCACTTTTAAGCCATTAATCGCAACTAATTCATCGCCTAAAGTGAGACCTGCGTTCCAAGCCGGACTATCTCGCAATACTTCTAACATAACCAAACTCCCTTCTTCAAACGTCACTCCTGTAAAAGGGATGTCTCTCATTCCATCTTTATAAGTTATGACGATTCCAGCAGTTTCCAGTAATTCAGAAAATTCCAATTGCACTGGTGACTCCACATATTGAGACCACCATTGTTGATAATCTTGGCCTGATAATGTCTTTAAAATAGCTTTTACATCATCCACATCATAAGATTTAGGTACTGAAAAGTCTTGATATAACTTTTGATGCACATCTCGATAAGATACGTTATTCGATGTGTTTTTCAATAATGAAAAATCCAAAGCAAGTGAGGCCAAATAGCCTTCAGAGTATATACTCACGCTATTATTTACCGAATAATCTCCCCTAGCGCTGACCCATTGATTTTGGCTGGCTTCAGATACCGATTGAATTTGATTTCCAGGCGTATGTCGACTCAAAGTAATTCTCTCGGCTAAATCATCAAAAAACTCTTCAGCAGTGATCACACCCGCCCTTAATAACAATTGACTTTGAAAGTAACTGGTTGACCCCTCTGATATCCATAATAACGGCGTTAATTTTTCATACTGATAATCATAAGGAACGAGACCTTTAGGCCGATAAGCCTTCACATTCCACGTATGAATAAACTCATGTGCAGCAGTCTTAATAAAACTGAGATAATCTTCTCTATCACGAAAATTAAAACGGGGCTTTTGAATGATAGTAGAATTAAGATGCTCTGTTGCCCCACTTTCTCCACTTGTTGCATGGATCATATATAAATAACGAGAAAAAGGATAATCAGACCAAATGGCAGAAGCTTGGCGACTTAGTTTGGTTAAATCTGTCACTATTTGCTGAAGATCATAGTTTCCTTCTCCCCAGACCACGAGTCCATATTGCTTACCATCCACATTAAACTCTCGATACTGGCTTAAGCCCGACTCAATCGGGGAGTCAACCAACACATCATAATTCATTGCAGTGAAATGATGTAAACCCTCTCCCCTTTCCATACCCGAATAACTTTTCCACTCTTGGGGTACGGATAAATGTACGTTAACCTTATCTTCTCTGTAAGTAGGGCTGTACATAAAGGTGCCTGAAGCATCTAAAAATGCATGGGTGCCATTAATATGACTGACTCTTTGGCCCAGTAAATTTGCATGTAACTGATAAGAAACTGTCACACTCGTCGGTTTATCTAGCACTATTTGCCATTCCCCACTGCTCTCTCTTCGCCAAGGCAGTGGCTCTCCTTGAGGATCCGTCGCAGTAAACGAACGAATATTATTCGACAAAGGTAACACTTGATATTTTCCGGTTCGCCAAACTGGCAAATTCACCGTCAACATCTTCGATTGTGTTTTCGGAAATTGAATATCCACACGAGCAAGATGATGCTCAGGCTCAACAATATCAATAAAGTAATTAACATCACTGTATACAGGTAAACTCAAAAATGCGCCGCAAAGAGTTACAAATGAAACTGACTTTTTCACTAAAACACCATTATGTTATTATAATTTATAATTAAAAAATAAAAGTATAACATTAGAATCAAGCATACTGGTATAATCAAAAAAGAATCCTTGTAAGTGAATAAAGGCTAGCGGTTTTATGCGTTTCTTGTTGTTATTACTTCCCCTTGCGCTATTAATGCTTTCTTTTACAGCGAGATCGGAAAATGAATTTTTACTCGAAGTGAAATTAAGAGAAAACCCCCACCTTGTATTACAAGACATACTCACAAGTCTACCGACTCGCTTTAGCTTTAATAACCAAGCTGACTTTTCTCAATTGGTTCGAACCAGCTCACTGACCAGTAGTGAATTAAAACATCAGCTATTGCAACTGGCTCGGCTTTATCTACTTACTGACATCAATACCCAACTCACGACGAATGAACGTTACCAACGTGCAAAAAAAATTATTAAATCAATGGAAACCATCGTAGAAACACCCTTAGAACACAGCATGTTATTGATGTTAAAAGGACGCTACTTAAAACAAACCGTCCAAGACTACACTGGCGCCATTGACTTGTATAAACAAGCACTGGAAAAAATAGGGTTACAATCTTCTCCCAAAGAACGTTTACTCAAGTACATTCTCTATGAAGAGCTAGGGATTATGTATAGAATGATTAAGCAAAATGATTTATCTCTTTCATATTTAAATCAATGTAAAACCCTTGCATTCTCAATGAAAAATAAGTATCTAATTGTAAAATCTGAGATTTATTTAGGCCGCTATCATCAAACGAAAGAAGAATTAACAGAATCGTTAGAGCATTTTACTGAGGCAATCATTTTATCTGAACATATCAAAATGCCCGCTTTAAGGGCTGAACTTTATATGCAAGTTGCACGAGTTTACAAAAGCTTAGAACAATGGGATAACGCGCTCAAATATACTCAAGATGCCTCACTTATTTATACAAAAATAAAAAAAGAGCATAAAGTTATTGCTTCCATCAGGCTAATGGCCATGATTTATGCTGAAAAAGGACAATGGAATTACGCCATCGATTACCATTTAACAGCCTTACAATCGGATATTCATTTAGGTTATTTTATTGGTCAAGCTATTGATTATCATAACCTTGGTGAAGCTTACTTTCAAAGTAAAGACTATAAAACCGCTTACAGTTACCTCAAAAAAGCAGATATCATTTTTTCCGATAAAAAGGCCCATCATTATCTTGTCTATAATGATTTGCTTCTCGCACAGACAACACTCGCAATCAATCAATATTCTCCCGCGAAAATGTTTGCTATCAATGCGTTTGATAATGCGGATCAGCTCAACTTACTCGAAGAGAAAAAACAAGCATTACAATTACAAATCACTGCTTATAAACATTTAAATCAATATGCTCTTGCATTATCCGCACTAGAAAATTGGATACAATTAGACTCTACGGCTCAAATCCACAAAAAAAACAATCACCATGCCAATGCTATTTTGGCTCAACAAAAACTCCAATCAACACTGACTAATGCCAATCATCGACATAATAGCGATATTAATTTACAAAATCGTTACCAATTTATATTGGCCGTGATGATTATATTCATGATTTTTTTGAGCATGGCTTATTTAGGCTTATGGCGTAACCGACGCCTTATGGCTATCAAGCTCACTGAACAATCACAATACTTAAATACCGATCCTATTACCAATTTACCTGACTATAATGCTTTTATTTCAAGACTATCAAAATCGAATATCAATCAACCTTGCTGTATCGCCTTATGTGCATTAAGTGAACAACTTAATGCTGATTTCACTTTAGATTTGAAAAACAGCCGTGATTTACATCAAGCACAATATACAGCAATAAGCCAAGCATTAAACACAGAGACCTTTTATATTCGCCCAGGAGTTTTTGCACTCTTTATGCCAGATAATACTGATGCCACCTGTTTCATGCATACATTTCGAGATTGTCTCAATAACCACCAATGGCAAACAAGCCTTCATGTCGGCTTATTAAATTTACCCTTACATGCCGATCCTGCCATCAAAGTTGATCTGGAAACTCATTTTGGTACCGCCCAAATGATGCTGGCCGGCGCAATAAGTTTAGGTCCTCAGCAAGACACTTACGTGACCATGACAACATTAGATTTCGCACCCGCCAGTATTTTCACTCCTCCTTTATATCCGCAATTAAAACGCAATATTGAACGAGGACTCATTAAAATTGAAACCAATGGGGACAAAAACGGTATTATCTGGCCCTAAATCCATTTTTAACAACCTCTAATGGCTAGTCAACAATAACATTGTTTCATAATAAAATAGCTCATCAGGATAGAGTAATGAAGGATAAAATTACCCCGAAGAAAATAAACGTATCAACGGCTCATTTTCCTAGCATAACAAAACAGCAAGTGACAACAACTCAACTTAACTTGTTATTTCAATTTATCGATTATTTAAGTAAAGCCTGTAAAGGCCTCAACCTTGAACTCGATAATAAATTGGCCAATTTACGTGCCCTATTCACATCCTCCGATAAACTGCCTCAAACTTTTGCAGAACTCAGTAAAATCGAAGTCATATTAAAACAACACGATAAACATGTTCGCACACAATTAACTGCTCACAGAGAGCAGCTAATTCTTGCAATAAAACCACTGGAGAGACTCGAGAGTTTCTGTCAAAAAGACAAACAAACGCTATTATCTTTAAAAAAAGATCTCAATAACCCTTTTCATACATTCTTGGACTACATTAAACAATTAGAAAAGCTTATTGATCTTTATCATCATATTATCAGTGATGATAATCAATGTGTTCAACAAACAACAAGCAGTTACAGAACACAAGCAATAGAGCTGACACAAATCATCTCTGAGATCCGCTTCCATAAACATCAAACAGACAAAATAACAAAAATTAAAGAAGTATTACTTGGTGATTTTTTAGTCAGCGATCTATTATCTGCTTATCAAAATATTCTCCGTTTGTTACAAGAAAATATTGATAGCTCCCAATCTGCTTCTCAAGCTTTTTTGTTCACGCTTGACGATGCTTTATCAGCCATGAGTCATATGGCTGATAATACCCAAACACATACACAAGATCAGTTTGCCAGTCATACCATACTCAATGACAGCCTGTTTAAAAAAATCAATATCATAGAAGACCACTTAATGCACATTGATGACATTGATGAGCTAAAAGTTAAACTCATTGAACAAGTATCTAATATTCATTTAGCGCTTAACCAAAGACAAGCTCAAGAAAAACAATCAATGAAAGTGATGGAACGGGCTTTTGCTTCCATGAAAAAACAAATAAAAGGATTAAATAAAGAAATTAATATTTATAAGCAAAGTTTGTTTGAACAACAAAAATTTCATTTAGTCGATCCGCTCACTCAACTTCCAAACCGAGCAGCACTTGAAGAACGTATGTCATTGGAATTTAGACATTACCAACAACACAAACAAGCCCTATGGGTCGTAATTGCCGATATCGATCACTTTAAATCTGTTAATGATAATTTTGGGCATTCTACAGGCGATAAAACCCTACAAGTTATCGCGATGGCATTAAAAAATACCCTCAATAAAAACGAGTTCGTCGCACGATTTGGCGGAGAGGAATTTGTTATGCTTCTGCCCCAATTATCAGTCAACCACCTTGATGCCACACTCAATCGTTTACGAAAAAAAATTAAAAATATCCCATTTAAGTTCAAAAACCAACGGATCACAGTTACAGTATCTATAGGTGCAGCCAAAATATTAGAAAGTGAAACCATACAGGATACATTTGAACGCGCAGATGCTGCCCTTTACCGAGCCAAAAATGAAAGCAGAGACAAGGTGATTATTGACTTATAAACAATAGCAACCTCACAAGATAAAGCACGACTTACTATTGTGTGAAAGTAATGATCATCATTAACTGCTAAGGAGTTGCTATGATAGTTAGGATCAGCCCAAAAGGTAGTATGGAGCAACTGTCTCAATTAGAAGTTGCCCGCTTGAAACAAAATGCACAAAGTGAGCTTTATCAATTGTATCGAAATTGTTCTCTTGCCGTCCTTGCATCTGGTATTAAAAGTGATAATAGCGAAAAGCTATTTAAGCAATTTGAAGATTTTAAAGTAAATGTGCTGCAAAAAGAACGTGGCATAAAAATAGAACTCATTAACCCTCCAACGGCCGCATTAGTCGACGGAAAGGTGATAGCGAGCATTCAAGAACATTTGTTTTCAGTGCTTAGAGATATCATCTATCTAAACGACAAATTCGAGCAATTTGAATATATTGATTTTACCAATTCTAGCCACATAACTGACCTCGTGTTTGATATTTTGCGTAACGCTCGAGTCATGCCCATGTTCAACCCCAATATTGTTGTGTGCTGGGGGGGACACAGTATCAATAATACTGAATTTCAATACACCAAAGCTGTTGGTCATGAACTCGGTCTTCGCGAACTTGATATTTGCACAGGTTGCGGGCCTGGTGCAATGGAGGGCCCCATGAAAGGCGCAACAGTGGGTCATGCAAAACAGCAAATCAATCATGCTCGCTATATTGGATTAACCGAGCCCAATATTATTGCTGCAGAGCCCCCAAATCATATTGTCAATGAATTGGTCATTTTACCCGATATAGAAAAACGCTTGGAAGCTTTCGTTCGTCTAGGCCATGGTTTTATTATTTTTCCTGGTGGCGCAGGAACAACAGAAGAGTTACTTTACCTTCTGGGCATTTTACTCCATGAAAATAATCAAGATTTACCCTTTCCACTGATTTTAACAGGTCCTAAAGAAAGTGCTGATTATTTTATTCAAGTGGATGCTTTTATTGGCGCGACTCTGGGAAAAGAAGCGCAAGATAAATACCAAATTATCATCGATAACCCTGCTGAAGTGGCAAGGATCCAAAAAGAAGGAATGGAAGCCATTAAAAAATTCAGGAAAAAAACAGGTGATTCTTATCAATATCATTGGGCACTCAAAATCAACCCTGAATTTCAATTTCCGTTTAATCCAACCCATGAAAACATGGCAAAACTCGACCTACATTTTCAACCCAATAAAGCTAAACTGGCCGCGAATCTACGGCAAGCTTTTTCGGGTATTGTGGCGGGTAACGTTAAAATGGAAACCGTTAACAAAATCAAACAGCATGGCCCTTTTCAATTAAAAGGCGATCCTAAATTAATGGCGTTAATGGACACCTTGCTTCAGGCATTTGTTGAACAACAAAGAATGAAGCTACCTGGCACACTGTATGTCCCTTGTTATGATATTACCCATGCCTAATGATTGACAGACGCTAAACGATATTAAAGTCTTATGCCATTCATCACATCCTTCTCAAATAACTTGATATGCTATCGTCAAGTTATTTTGGGATACCAATGACAAGATGAAAATATTGCAAACTATTGATATACTCTGTAAAGCCCCTCCTTTCACTCAAGTCGATGACAACACACATGAATGTATTTTTAATCATTGATGGTATGAATCTGGTTCGCCGTATGCATGCAGCGCAGCCCAATGACACCAATATTGATGGATTACAAGAGCAAGTGCATCGCTCTTGCAAGAAGCTCATTCGATTCCACCAACCCTCCCATATCGCCATCGTGTGGGATGGAAAAGCCATTTCATGGCGCAAGCGCTTATTTGAAGATTATAAAAAAGGGCGTAAACCTATGCCTGAGGCACTCGAAAAAGGACTACCATCTGTAAAGACCTACTTACAACATCAAGGCATTTATTCCATTGAAGCCCAAAGTGAAGCCGATGATGTGATAGCAACTCTAGCCACTAAACTCACCCAAGCACAAGGTAAAGCCATTATCGTCTCAACTGACAAAGGCTTTAACCAACTGACTCATCCCCACATCCAACTCTGGGATCATTTTAACCAAACTTTTTTAACCCTAAAAGCCAGAGAAGAGAAGCTCGGCGTTGAATCTAGCCAATTTTTAGATTATCTCGCTTTAGCTGGAGACAGTGGCAATAAAATTCCAGGCGTACCAGGCATTGGTCCTAAATCAGCTTCTGAATTACTTAAAACCTTTCGTACTTTAGGAAATATTTATCGTTCTCTTGATAAAATAGGCGCCAAACAAGCAGAAAAACTGGCTACAGGAAAAACCTTAGCTAAGCTCAGCTATAAGTTGATCCAATTACAGACGGATTTACCATTAAATGTGAATTTGAAACAATTTAGGCTTTCAAGTCCCCAAAACACACCTTAAATAAAACAGTCGCTTTATCACTCATAAAGAGCGCTTTACTCAACTCAGCTATCGCAGTATATTAACTAGAAAAAATATCAGGGATGGTTAACTGCAATGAAATCAAAATTGCCGCTCTTTATTGGTAGCCTTTTTAGCCTATATTTACTCTTTGTCGCGTTTGTTGTCATCGCATATGAGCCCCTTGCCGATGATAAAGATTGGCAAGATAGACAAGCTCATAATTTATACCATATTGCCCAACTGTCATTAGGTAGTGATATCATTCAAATAAAAACATTATTGGGTATCGCCGATTTTTCAGAAGCTAAAATGGCGGAAAATGTCGCCATGCAAGTCTTGTTTTACCGTACCCAGCACAACTTCTCAGACGGGATCACGACTAAAGATGAATGTACTCCTTTATTGTTTAAAGCCGGAAAATTGATTGCTTGGGGAAGTTCCGCTTATGAAGCCTTCTTAACACTCAATGCCGAAACCTAACATGCTCCATGAGAGCGGCAATATAATCGCTCTCTATTGTTATCTTCTGATACCAAAACAGCTTTTCAATCCACCTTCTTGTTTATTTTTGATGTCAGAATATGATCTTCCCATTGACCCGCTATCTTTAAATAATCTTTTGCTCTGCCTTCTTGCTCAAAACCTAAGGTTTCTAATAAACGCTGACTTTTATCATTAGATGGCATGTAATTAGCCATGATCCGATGCAAACCTAACTCATCAAATGCATAATCTATCGTTGCCGCTAACATTTCTTGCATATAGCCTTGCCCTTGACGAGCTTCTGCCAAAGAATAACCTAAATGGCAAGCTTGAAACGCACCTTGAATGATATTGGTAAAGTTACATACACCTATAATTTTTGCTTCAGGACGTAAGCAGAGCAACCCTTGATTTAAGTCATTTATCGAACTGATATCTTGATGTTGAAAAGCCACCCAGTGCACAGCTTGCTCTTGAAAATAAGCCCTTAACTGACGTTTTAATCGTGCTTGGATCTTAGTATCACTAAAGTGATCAACTGATCGCTGTGGTTCCCATGAAGAAAGATAAGCGCGATTTTCGAGGTGATAATGACCCAACAACGCATATTGCTCTGGTAATAACACTGTCAAATATAATCTGGCCGTTTTTAAAATAGGCAATACTTCAACTTGGCCATGATTAAGGCTTTCGCTGTTGACATGATAATGGGTGAATAATCCTTCAGGCACGATTCGCTCTCCTTTAATACCACTTTATATGACGATTTATATGACAATATTAGTCGGCCTTAAACAGCTTGAACACTCTCAAACCACCACAGGGCCTACTCACTTTTTAATGCTGTTTCACTAAGGCTATTGACCTTTTTGGGGTAAATTTCCCCAAGCAAAACATATTTTAATCACAACAAGAAAGCTGAGGTCTAGCCATACTAAACCCCTTTCGTTAAACAGAGTGGCTCTCAACAAAAGATCAAGCACCTTGAGTGGATCCTGCTTAAAACAATGACAACAACGTTTATCCTGCAGAAGTCATCACCAAAGACGAACATCCCCTAATCCTTTTTATACTCTTGATACGCTTCTCCTTGCGTTATCCACTTAGGCTCAGGTTGCCCTTTTAAATAATGATCAAAATACGCCATCATGCGTAAACTATAATCGACTTTATTAGGGTATTTCTTTAAATGATGAGGCTCATCTTTATATTGTAAAAAAACCACTGGCTTACCTAAACGACGCATCGCTAAATAAAGCTCAATCCCTTGCTCCCAAGGCACCGCTTCGTCTTTATCACCAAACATCAACATCAGCGGCGTATTAATCTTATCCGCATAAAAAATAGGTGAATTTTCAATATACTCCAAAGGTGCCTGATATAAACTTTTCCCAATGCGGCTTTGCCCCGTTTCATACTGAAATTGCCGCGCAAGACCCGTGCCGTGGCGAATACCACTGTAAGCGCTAGTCATATTAGACACAGGGGCTCCAGATACGGCAGCCTTAAATAAAGACGTTTGTGTTATTGCGTAGGCCGTTTGATAACCCGCCCAAGAATGACCTTGTAAACCAATGGCATCAGGCTTGGCCAATCCCATATCAATAAGGTACTGTACCCCTGAGGTCAATGCGCTAACAGAAGAGTCTCCAGGACGACCAATCTCAAAGCGAATATCAGGCAGAAAAATACCATAGCCATTGTCCGCAAACCAAGCAAAATTAGGTCTATGGTTAAATTTCATATCAGGGAAAGCATGTAATCGATTACTCATAAAGCGATAAAAATACACAATCACAGGGTAAGATTGCCCTTCAACATAATTGCTTGGCTTAATAAACACACCATCTGACACTTTTCCGTCACTGTTTGTCCAATGCACTAATTCAGCTTGTCCCCATGCCAAACGTCGTTTTTGCGCATCCAAATCCGTTTGTTTCACATTATCTTGGGGGGTTAAATAAGGGGCAGTATAAAGATCAGGAAAAAGATCATAACGTTGCTTAGAATAAACAAGCATTTGAGGGTCTTTACTATGTGCCAACGGCGTTAATTTATAATCGCCAGCCATCAAGGTTTGTACTCCTTGCTGGCCCACTTTGGCCACATAAAATCCATCCCCTTTTGTTTTTTCACTATAACCCTGTAGTAAAATAGGCTCCTCACTTTCAAAGGTGGTCGGTAACGCGTCTTTCACCGTTAAATCCACCACACGATATTGGACTTGTTGTTTTCGCCCTAAACCTTTCGTGAGTCTCAGCCCTTTTTTAGACTCAGTACTAAATTGCCAAATATCATATTTATCATAGACTAATACTCCAGCATCATTCGCTAACCATGGACCAAAACCATAGCTGGGTGCATTTGATGGATAATCATGATCTTCATCGGAAAAAGGAACCGCTAATGCTTGAGTTAAATTAACCTTTTGCTGTTTATCTATATTATAAAGAAATACATTACCTTGCTGATAATAAACAACAAATTTCTCATTAGGCGAAAGACTTGGTACTTGAGATTCTGGTTGCTGATGCAATAATAACTGCTTTTCACCTGTCTTTATATCAAGAATATAAAAATCACGATAAAACCCCGCCCAAGTGATCATTTTTCGGTAAGGTCTATCTGAGCTGGCTAATACATAACGTTTAGCCGTTAATAAACTGGTGGTAAATGGGCTTTGTTCCAAGTCAGTTTGTTCAAGATCCGGCACATTTTTATCGGTAAGCTGAATTAAGCTATGGTTATCGATGTACAATACGGCTAAATACGTACGGGTTAACTCATTAGCATACTGCTTTATTTCATTAGGTTTAATACGTTCATCATCACCTTGCCATATCACTAAATCTCTGTTCTGACGCAGCACATCAATATCAAACACATCCTTGTCTGTTTTCATCTTCGTCATCGTCGGCTCTGGCAGGACTTGAGGCACACGTCCCATAAAGAGTCGTTCATTGTCATCTGAAAATTGCAACCCACTGTAACGATTCAATGTCCACGCTTGAGCATTGGCAGCTGAAATTCTCGTTATCTTATTGCGTTCAAGATCCATCAGACTCAAGATATATTCACGACCAAAAGGCGGCACACTGGCTTTACCTGCTGTCCAAGCTAAATGGCGCCCATTATCGCTCAAAGCAATATGACCTATTTGTTGCTCATTCGATGCAAAAACCACCTTTGAAGACAGATCTGACAACGCCACGAATTGAAGCTGGTGAAACTGATCTGCTATATTATTTTGTGCGATCACCAAATGGTGACCTAAAGCATCAAATGCAAAAGCTGATACATGTTCAAACGTCAGCTTATGCCCTGTATTTAACTGTTGCAAAACCAGCTTACTGCTTTTGTCAAATGCATCCACTTCTACTGATGGAACCTCGGCATTTTGCTCGCTTGTCGTGTTTTCACCCTTACTATTGTCTTTTTTAGGATTAAACCAAATGGCCAGCGCATTTCCTTGCTCATTAAAGTCAGCCTGCTTAACATCATCAAATTTACTTTTCTCTCCTGAGACCGTATTCAGTAGAATAAGTCCTGTCGTTAATTTTTCTTTTTCTGCCTTTGCAGTGGTTTCTAGTTGCAGTAATGTTGGTGGAATCTTGGCAATCACAAAACGGCCATCATGATTAACTCGAGGTTTAACACTGCCTTTTAGAGTGAAGCTTTGCAGTGTTTGAATGTTTTTCACTAGCACATGACTGTCACCTCTATCGGGTTTGACTTCCACAGCCAATACGGCTCCATTATTTGAAATAACAGGTTTATCTAAAGCTTCAAATGCCATTATTTCACTCGGTGTCACTCTTTGAAGCGTCGCATAACTCGCGAAAGAAAGTCCCCCCAAAACCATCATTATAAAAAATCGTATTAATTGTGACTTCAATGTCTTCTCCATTATTATTGTTGTTTATTTTCGACTAACATTAACCCATGCTTACCAAATAAGCTTAATTAACCTATGATCACATAGTACAAATAATCCTTCATTAATGGCGGTCAATGAATCATTATTTGCTTAAAAAATGTGATTTTACTCACTATTTCCTGTGAAAGTAAGACGAAAGTCGTTAAAATGACGAAGACAATGAAAATTTCAAATCGCCAGTCTATACCAGTTGCACTGGCCGATATTAGCAGTAGCGCCCAAAAGGCGGTAGGATAAACATGACAAAAAGAACCATTACGGTGATCCCTGGTGACGGGATTGGACCCAGTATTATCGATTCAGCCATCCAAATTCTTGATAAAGCAGGTTGTAACTTCGAATATGAATTCGCAGATGCAGGCCTTGCGGCACTTGAAAAACACGGTGAGCTTGTTCCACAACAAACATTAGACTTAATTGAAAAAAACAGCATCACCTTAAAAGGTCCATTAACTACACCTGTCGGTGGTGGATTTACTTCAATTAATGTGAGCTTACGTAAAAAATTCAGCTTGTATGCTAACGTTCGCCCAGTGAAATCCTTTAAAGGCACTCAAGCCCGCTATGATGATATTGATATCATCACAGTACGTGAGAACACTGAAGGCATGTACTCTGGTTTAGGTCAGACACTGTCAGAGGACGGCACAACAGCTGAAGCCACCAGTATAATTACACGCAAAGGTGCTGAGCAAATCGCTACTTTTGCTTATGATCTCGCGCGAAAAGAAAAACGTAAGAAAGTCACTATCGTGCACAAAGCCAACATTATGAAATCAACCTCAGGCTTATTTCTAAAAGTGGCTAAAGAAGTGGGTGAACGTTACCCCGATATCATCACTGAAGAAATGATTGTTGATGCCACTTGCATGAAGTTGGTCATGAACCCAGAAAACTTTGATGTTATTGTAACCACCAATTTGTTTGGTGATATATTATCCGATCTGTGCGCAGGACTCGTGGGCGGTTTAGGCATGGCGCCAGGCGCTAATATTGGTCGTGATGCTGCCATTTTTGAAGCTGTTCATGGCAGCGCCCCTGATATCGCAGGTAAGAATTTAGCCAACCCAACCTCGGTTGTATTAGCATCCATTCAAATGCTTGAATACTTAGGTATGGCAGATAAAGCCGAGCTTATTCGTAATGCGATTTCAAGCGTGATTGCTGAAGGCGATCGTACAACACGTGACTTAGGCGGTACCCATGGAACAACTGACTTTACTCAAGCAGTTATTGAACGCCTCTAATGTCATCTTCACCTAGAAGCAACCGTTCCTAATAAAAAGCCTCAATCAATATTGAGGCTTTTTATTATCTCTATCACCAAGGTGCATTGGGACGTAAACAAAGATGAACCGTTACTTCATCTCTATCATGATAAAGGTGTTTACAGGCTAACGAAAAATCAGTGACATCATTTTCCGTTAAAATTTCAGCCAGTGTCGATAAAATCACACTGACTTCTTTATAGCGACTTTTCATGGGTAATTTCAAGTTAAAAATGGCCTCTTTAAACCAGCCATTAATCGCCCATGCCTCAATAAGTTCTGCCACTCTAGAAGGCTTCTCCACCATATCGCACACTAACCAATGGATATTCTTTCTTGGCGGCTCAAATCGAAAACCATCTGCTTGATAATGCTTAACCTGTCCTGTTTCCATGAGCCCTTCATCCATAGGGCCATTATCAACAGCCGCCACAAACATTCCTCGACGCACTAATTGATATGTCCATCCACCCGGACATGCCCCTAAATCAACCGCGTTCATGCCACTGCTTAACCGCGTTTCTTGCTCTTCCTTTGGAATAAAGTGATTAAAGGCTTCATCCAATTTTAACGTTGAACGGCTCGGTGCATCCGATGCAATTTTCAATCTTGGGATCCCCATAAAGTGAGGAGAACTGTTCTGGCTTAATGAATAACCAACATAAGCAGTACCCGAAGCCACAAAACACACATGAATAATCGGTCTTTTCGAGTTTTCTTTTGCCAATAAGCTGCCCGATTTTTTCAATGCTTGGCGTAAAGGTACAGTAAACTTACGGCAAAAGCCTGAACGCTCTTTCGCCTCATTTGTATCTGGCGTTTCCACTCTTAGCTCACCCGCTTTAGCCACATCGGCTAAGGCCTCAACGATAGGCGTCGCTCTATCTGACTCAGGAAGATCCTTCAATAATGCTTTGGCTGCAAACATTTGTCTGGCAAAAATAAGCGAATCTAACGGAATTTTTTCGGCTAAAACCGCCCCATCACCTTCATTAAAACACTGAAAAATCACATAAGCGTCATTGGTCTTTGTTTTAACAAATCCGCCAATATTTAACTGGGCAGCGCGATCTTGAATTTCTGCCGCACACTCTTTTTCGTAGCCTGCACGGCAAAATAAAAATAGGTTTATCATTAAGCTTCCTAAATATTAGCAATCCTGATCGATATGACCATCAGTAATTGCTGGCTATTTTACACTGTATCTAGGAGCCTGTGTACTTTATTCCTACCACAGCCGATTACTTAAATTCATTCACACGATTACGCCATACTGCCACCGCAATAAACAACCAGCCCAATAAAAAAGACAAGCCCCCTAAAGGTGTCACCGCCCCTAACCAAGCCGTTTGAGTCAATGCATAAATGTAAAGTGAGCCTGAAAATAACACTATCCCTAAAATAAACAAATAACCTGCCCAATTCAGTATCCGCGACGGTAACCAATGGCCAGCAAAGGCAACAGCAATTAAAGCAAAGGTATGATAAAACTGATACTCTACGCCTAAATTGAAAATTCGAATCATCTCTGGTGAAGCCATATCTTTTAAACTATGAGCACCAAAAGCGCCTAATGACACAGCCAAAAAGCCACTCAATCCTGCCAATAATAAAAAACCACTGCGCATATTCACTTCTCCCTTAATATTGCTTCAATAAATTGCTGGCAATACGTCACCGCCTGCGTCATATTCTCATCATAGGTTACTCCAGAGGCTTTGCGAGGCTTAAAGCTATGACAGCCATCAACAAGCCAGTGCAGCTGTACAGCATGCATTTCAGGCCAAGTCTCCACTAAACCTTTATAACCAAATTTATCCCGCTCACCTTGTACCACCAGCAAAGGCGCTTGACACTCTACAATGGGCAACAATCTTGGTTCTCCACCTTTTAAGGGAATAAAGGGGTAGCCTAAGCAAATAACGCCGTCTACCTGGATTTTTGCAGCCACAATAGCAGCCATTCTCCCTCCCATCGATTTGCCCATTAAAATTATCTTTTTAGGCGCGTATTTTTCTTTTAAAAACGTGATGTGAGAATCAAAATCAATCACTAATTTTGGCGCTCTATCAGGTGGTCTGCGTTTTCCATCCAATGCATTGGCACACATATAGGGAAAATTAAACCGAGCAATACGCCTATTCTCCCCAGCCAAAGCCTCAGCCATTTGCACCATAAAATCAGAATGCATATTAGCACCAGCGCCGTGAGCAAAGATCACTAACACTTCACAACCAGCACCATCAAACACATACGGGCTCACTTTACTAACCACTTCACTCATGGGCTCTGTTTCTTCCTTATCCAGGCAATAATTCACTACGGGATTCTTCTTCAAACATGCTCAACATCCACTCTCTAAAAGCGGTAATTTTACCCACCTCAGCTAAGTTTTGCTCGCACACAAGGTAATATGCATTCTTACTCACTAATACATCAGGAAAAGGACAAATCAATCGACCCGCCTTAATATCGGGACTGGCAAGCACGCTGTAACCTAATGCGACCCCCTGACCATATGCAGCAGCTTGTAATACTAATGAAGAGTGACTAAATATGGGACCTTGATTCACATTAATATCACCCACACCAGTTTGCTTAAACCACGCCTGCCAATCTTGGCGGCTAGCATCATGCAATAAAGTATGATTTTTAAGATCGCTAGGTGTATTTAACGGCTTTGGACCTTTAAGTAACATAGGCGAGCAAACCGGAATTAATACTTCATTACGTAACTTATCGGCATGCACACCCGGCCAATGACCTTGCCCATAGTAAATAGCCACATCGACATCATCACTCAGTGAGCTTTGCTCATTATCAACCGCTTTAATCCGCACATCAATATCAGGATTGAGTTCACTGAATTTTGATAGCCTAGGAACGAGCCATTGAATAGCAAAACTAGGGGAAGTACTCACAGTCAACGATCCAATCGCACTTCTGGCTAATAACCTATCTGTGGCATCCGATAGCTGCACAAACAGATCTTTTATATCGAGAAAATAACTCTGACCTTCTTCGGTTAATAACAGAGAACGGTTTTTCCGACGAAAGAGTTTTAGACCTAAAAACTCTTCTAATGCCTTTATTTGGTGACTCACAGCCGCTTGGGTCACAAAGAGTTCTTCCGCTGCACGGGTAAAACTTAATTGCCTTGCAGCCGCCTCAAATGCTTTCACTGCATTTAATGGAGGTAATCGTTTTGGCATAGTGATCTAGCTCTCATTTTTGGATTAGTTTTTCTAATCTTGATTGTTACATTTTATCCTTTGTAAAAGCCAGTTTTTTTGTGTAAATTTCGCGCTATCGCAATGACAGCAAACATGACTCTTTTTACATAAAGCCATGCACTTTATTTACTAGCTGGGAGGCCAAGTAACCATGTTATCCTTTAAAAAACACATGACCCTTATTACCTTTATCACTCTGTGTGCGGCTTTTTTTGCCAGTAGCATTCAAGCCAATGACACATTAATGAATACCACAGCGTTACAAGCCAGTATTAATGCAGAGCTCAATTTAAAAATGGAAGAACTTAAACAGCAGCTGACTCAAGATATGGACACTATCTTAATTGCTGAAGAGCAGGAAAGTGATACCACTACTCAATAAGCCTTAAACATTCTCCCATCTATCATTAGATGGTTAAGCTTACTTCCCCCTCATTTAAGCTTAACCATCTGTGGTATTATTCATGCTCACCCTTGTTTTAATCATTTTTAGACTCATTCAACCTAAGATTGATTCAAACAAACGCCTATAATATCAATGCCACTTGTCCAACATGCCTATTTGATATCGGTTTATATGACACTGCCAGACAAAGTGATTATCAAGAAAATATCAGTTATCTCAGTCAATATATCAATTTAAGCTTAATGCTTTCCAGCCTATTTTGATCCTTGTGAGTTTTTCAAAACGCTCAGCAAGCAATAATCAGCTATGCTCAACACATGATGATTGCTTGAACAAACAGGATCCAATCATGCGCACCATTATTGAACCCTTTCGTATAAAGATGACTGAGCCCATTCATATCATTTCAAGAGAAGCGCGAATAAAGAAGCTTAAACAAGCTCATTATAATGTATTTTTGCTCGATGCTATCGATTGCGCCATCGACTTATTAACCGATTCTGGTACAGGTGCCATGTCTGCTCAGCAGTGGGCCGCGATTATGCTTGGCGACGAAAGCTATGCTGGCAGCCAATCTTGGAAAAAATTTGAAAAAACAGTTAAAAAAATTACTGGAATTAAGCATATATTTCCTACACATCAAGGGCGTGCAGCAGAAGGATTACTCGCCATGAGCCGTATTAAACCTGGTGATGTGATCCCCAATAACAGCCATTTTGATACTACTCGCGCCAACATTGAATTTGCAGGTGCTAACGCCATCAATTTATTATGTCAAGAAGGCCACGATCCTAGACTCGATGCGCCCTTTAAAGGCAACATGGATATCGACAAACTCAAAGAGTGTATTTTACACCATGGCGTCGAAAATATTCCTTTTGTCATGTTAACTATCACAAATAATACAGGTGGGGGCCAGCCAGTTTCCCTTGCAAATATTCGAGCCGTTAAAGCAGTGCTGTCACAATATCGTATTCCTTTGGTGTTGGATGCTTGCCGTTTTGCCGAGAATGCCTATTTCATTTCCCAGCGAGAGCAAGGGTATCAAGATAAAACCTTACTGAGTATTGCTCAAGAAATATTTTCCTTTGTCGATGCTGCCACTATGAGCCTCAAAAAAGACGGCTTGGCTAATATCGGTGGTTTTTTTATTTGTCGTAATGATGAGTGGGCAGAAGACTTTAAAAACCTATTAATTTTACGTGAAGGATTTCCAACCTATGGCGGATTGGCAGGAAGAGATCTCGAAGCTATATCGGTTGGCTTAATGGAAGCGTTAGAGATAGATTATCAAGTATATCGTCATGCATCAGTGGAATATTTAACCCAAAAACTCGATAAAAAAAATATTCCTGTGATTAAACCCAGTGGTGGTCATGCGGTTTTTATTGATGCTAAAGCCTTTATGCCCCATATTCCACCACTCCATTATCCCGGTATTGCATTGATTAATGCCCTATACATTGAGGGGGGGATTCGCGCCGTGGAATTAGGCACTGTGATGTTCGGGCGCATGAATAGTACAGGAGAGCAACACCCCTCTGATTTAGAGTTAGTCCGTTTAGCCTTTCCCAGAAGGGTATACACACAAAGTCATTTCGACTATATTATTGAAGTTATTGAAAAGGTTTGGGAAATGCGCGACTCTTACAGTGGACTTAAAATAACCAAACAACCCGCAATGTTACGGCACTTCTCATGCCATTTTCAATACCTGACTTGATAAGCCTTACCTTATCAAATTTTTTCCTATACTAGAGGTTGTTGAACTTTTTTGATCATTTATGCAACAGTTTGTGGGGTTTTTAGGCAAGGCTGAGCTTAGGCAATATTGTGATATTTAAACGTCACTCTACTTTCCCCGTCTGATGTTTATGGATGAACAAATGTCGTGCTCACATCAATGTGAATGAACGATTTTGAAAGCAGCTCTGATTCTTTTATAAAGCAGGATCGACTAAAGGTGTTTGACTCTTTGTTGTCGCCTTCTTAACTAGAGAAAACGGGCTGAAAGAACAAAGCTGCACTCACGACGCCGCAATTAAAACACATTTAGTTCGAATATAAAGATCAACAACCCTTGATAACCTTATAAAAATAATGAGAACAACATGAAAATTCTAGCATTTGCTGCCAGTAATAGTCGCCAATCTATTAATAAAAAACTCGTCACTTATGCCTGCAGCTTAATACCTTATGCCGATATCGACATCATCGACTTAAATGACTACGAACTGCCCCTATTTAGTGTCGATAAAGAACAAGAGCTAGGGCAACCCGCTTTAGCCCAAGCTTTTTTTGATAAAATAACCAGTGCAGATAAACTCATCATTTCCTTTGCTGAGCATAATGGCTCTTACACTGCTGCTTACAAAAACCTGTTTGATTGGCTCTCTCGCATCAACAATAAAGTGTATCAAAACAAACCCACATTATTACTGTCTACCTCACCAGGGCCGGGCGCTGCCGCTAGCGTCATGAAGTCAGCCTTACACTCGGCGCCCTTTTTTGCCGCCGATGTCAAAGCCCATTTATCGGTGCCGCGTTTTTTTGATAATTTTGATGTAACGAAAAATATCATCAATAATAATGACATTCATGCTGAGCTGCTTGCAGCCATCGAGCAACTCTAAATAAACGGCGCCAATAATCGATATCCTATCGCTTAGAAGCTAGTAAATATCACCATTATTGGCGCAATAAAACCAACATGTGCCTATGGGCACAGCAGTCTCATATCATTTAAAAAGGATTGATTATGATAAAGCAGGCAGCCACTCATTTACTCTTTATTCTATTATTAGCTATTTCACCTTTTGCTTTTAGCATTGATGTTTGCAGTGCAGATAAAAAAGCCGAAGCCCTCGCCCAAGCGACCTTACAAAATAAGACCATTGACTTAGCATGTCATTTAACGTTATCAGATACTGATGTCATGACGAAAAAAGTGATCATTCAAGGCGAAGTCGCCTCAGGTATGGTATTTGATTGTCAAAATGGCATTATCGATATGGCGTCGGGCATTGATACCGGCCTATTTACCCACGCCGAAAATACAATTAGCATACAATCGGTTAAATTAGCCGATAACACTTGGTCTGTTCCCAGTAATATCACTATTGAAAACTGCCATATAAAAGGCAATATTCGCATTATCGGTATGGGAAAAAATGGCGAAGCGAGGGAGGTTAATCTCTCATCGCAAACCAGTGGACATACTCAGCGAGCCAATAATGCGGCTCCCAATAATATTCTGCTTAATTCTCTCTCCATTGAGTCTATCGTACGCACTCCCTTATATATTGCTCCCGGCGTGCATCATGTGACACTACAAGATTCAAATATATTAGGCACTTCCAGCTCTGTTGCGCTTTATTTGGATGCTGAGTCAAATCACAATCACATTCTCAATAATCAATTTCATGCCAGTGGCCCACGTGAAGTGATGGCCATTGATGGCTCTGCAATGAATACCATTCGAGGAAATTTATTTTCTGCTATTAATAATGGGGGCATTTATCTTTATCGTAACTGCGGCCAAGGGGGAACCGTTAGACATCAAACCCCAAGTCACAACATCATAGAGCACAACTATTTTTATTATGATCAATACACTGGTATACATCCAGCGATTTATGTCAGCGCGCGAAACGGTAATAGACAGTACTGTGAGGATGATAGCGCTGCAAACTTGCCTAATACCAGTTCGACAGATAATAACGATAATGCAGAATCTAACCTTATTCGCTACAACCAATTTTTAAACCGAGAGCCCATGCTCTATACACGATTTGGCTTAAGGTTTGAAGATGCTTATCTAAATATACCCACTACTTATGGGAACTATCGGGTTAGCCAATTTCATTTCGGTTCAACCTTGGCTGGTACACTCCTTCAGCCTAAAGACACTCGAGGACAAACTTGCCAGCGTAATGTATATTAATGAATGAGTTAAGCTCTTTAACGCTCATCAACCCAAGTTCAGGTTATATTAGGCCATCATGTAAACATAATGGCCTATTTCAATCAGACAGACACTGCTAAGGGCGATATACCTTTACATTGGTATACCCTTGCTCTTGTAAATACAAGGTTTGCAGTTTACTCATCACGCCACGTTCGCAATACAAAAGATAGGTTTTATCTTTATCAAAATCACCAAATTGTGTCGCCAGCTTATAAAAAGGCACTTTTTTCACTTCAATACCGCTGAGTGCTAACGGCGATAGCTCTTCTTCTTCTGGCGCACGCACATCAATCACTACTTCACCGTGATTGATAGCATCAACTGTTGCCGTTTCAGTGATTTTTTGATCCATTTCCGTCGCAATATCCTTAATGCTGATCACCTTAGATTCTGCCAGTACGCGCTCAATTAAATCGTCAGAAAACTTCATTTCTTCTTTTTCAATCTTAGACAATACAGCTTTAACCGTCGGCTTTTGAGAGATCACACCACAATATTCAGGAATGGATTTCGCAAAGTCTTCGGTGCCAATTTTACGACTGATATCAATAATGTCTTGTTTATCCATTGCGATCAAGGGACGTAAAATCAATTGCTCTGTGCACCTATCGATCACATTTAAGTTAGTCAAGGTTTGGCTAGACACTTGTCCCATCGCTTCCCCTGTGACTAACGCCTGTATGCCCATACGTTCAGCCACTTTTGCTGCCGTTCGCATCATCATACGTTTTAAAATCACTCCCATTTGGCCATTATCAACACGCTCTAAAAGCTCTTGCACCACAGGATCAAATGGCACTGAAATAAATTTCACTTTATGGGATTCACCGTATCTTTTCCATAAATGATAAGCCACTTGCTTCACGCCAATCTCATGCTGATCGCCGCCTAAATTAAAGAAACAAAAATGAGTACGTGAGCCACGCTTAATAAATTGATAACTGGATACGCCAGAATCAAAGCCGCCGGAAATCAATGACAACACATCTTCTTGGGTGGCCATAGGAAAACCACCTAAGCCTTGAATACGCTTATCCACTAAATAAAGCTGTTCTTGATCGATTTCAAGGTTGACCGTGAGATCAGGGTTTTTTAATCTTACCCCAGTCGCATCGGTAAACTGATTAAGTCCACCGCCCACATAACGCTCAACTTCAATAGAATTAAAATCATGCTTACCGCTACGTTTTACGCGCACACAGAAGGTTTTTCCTGCTAGCTCATCTTTATAAGCCGCTAAGGTTTGCTGGTAAATATCATCGATTGACTCAAAAGTACTCACATTGACTTGCAGAATGTGGGCAATCCCCGGAATACAGGCCAAGCGCTCACCAAAAGCGTCAATTAAATCCTTTCTCTCATCGGGCACCATGATCATGATTTTGTCCCACTGACGCTGTACTTTTGCACTTTCGTCAACATTTTTAAGGACATTTCTAATATTGGTTTCAAGCATTTTGGTAAAACGCATTCTTACCGGCTTGCTTTTCATCATGATTTCAGGAAACAGTTTTACGATAAATTTCATGGGCGTTCCGAGGGAAAGAAAATTAAGAGTCAATAAACGGAGCGGGATTATAGCATAGACGGATTAAGCGAGATATACCGAAGCATATGAAGCAGCATTGAAATACGATCAAGAGGAAGAAGGAGACGAAAAAGCCTAAACGATTAGTCAAATTAGACTCATTTGATATCGCGATAAAAAAGCGATCTGCCTTCATTAACTGGTTGTTCAACATCGAGGGAGTTACCCACGCCCAGCGAACTCAAGCTTATCAGTAAAGCCAGTAGCTTTTATGCTGTGTTGATTTTCTTTACCTAACAAGGTCCGCTTCTTAGCTCAGGTTTAGGTTATTTATGCCGATGATCAAATAAAATTAGATATTAATGGAAGTTAACATCTAACCTTAAATAATGATGAGATATTAACAAATAATTAGAAATGGTTATGGAGTCACACATGTACAATATTGCATTATTTGGTGCTGGGCGTATTGGAGAAATCCATGCTGTTAATATTCACAGACATAATGAAACATTACTTTATTCGATTATCGATCCATACATGGAAGGCGCCAATGAACTTGCTCAGCGCTATAATGCTAAAGTACAATTAACAGAAGAAGCCATTGCAGACCCGAATATCCACGCTGTATTAATTGCTTCTGCAACCGATACTCATGCAGATTTGATAGAAATGGCGGCTAACGCTAAGAAAGATATTCTCTGCGAAAAACCGATCCATTTAGACATGGATCGCGTAAAAAAGTGCCTTGAAATAGTTAAGAAAAATAATGTTTCTTTACTCGTAGGATTTAATCGACGTCATGATCCCCACTTCCAAAAAATGCGAGAATTAATCAAAAAAGGGGAAATTGGTCAGCTTGAATCATTATTGATGATTTCCCGAGATCCATTACCTCCGACCGCTGATTATGTCAAAGTCTCTGGTGGTATGCTTCGCGATATGACCATCCATGATTTTGATATGGTACGCTTTATTATGGAAGAAGAACCTATTTCTATTTATGCTAAAGGGAGTAATTTAATCAGTTCAGACATTGAGTTAGCAGGTGATATTGATACCGCTGTTGTTGTCATGAAATTTCCCTCTGGTGCAATAGCAACCATTTCAAATAGTCGCCGTTCCGGTTACGGATACGATCAACGTATTGAAGTTCATGGTGCCAAAGGCTTATTAACAGCGACTAATATCAAAGAAGATAGTATTGAACAATGGAATCAAAATGGCTGTATCACCTCGCAACCAGAGCATTTTTTTCAACAACGTTATCAAGCTGCATATAAAGCGGAGTGGGATCATTTTGTCGATGTCATTGCTGCGAGAGTCGTACCGATATGTAATGGTTACGATGCTAAACAAACATTATTTCTGGCCAATAATGCGATGGAATCTTTAATAACGGGTACTGAAATTCAACTTTCTTTATGACAATAAAGTGAAGTTTCGTAATGCTTCTTGGGTGACATAAGGTATGGCTTTATTCATAAAATAAATACGGTCAAACTTTTCTGGCTCATTATTCATCAGATCACGCAGGTTATGCCACAAAGCCTGACGTAAACAGGTACCAATATTAAATTTGGCAATACGGCTCTTTTTCAGCTTTATCATGTCTTCATCACAAATACCAGTTGTGCCGTGGATCACTAGCGGGAGCGATACTTCTTTGGCAATCTTATCCAACAAATCGAAATCAATGGTACAACTTGGCTCTGTCATACGATGAATGTTACCAACAGAAACGGCCACACAATCAGCACCACTCTCACGCGCAAAACGTACAGCATCAACCGGACGTGTATCAATAGTTTTGATATGATCACGTCCTTCATTATAAGGCACCGAGCCAATTTCACCTTCTACAGAGGCACCTAATGCATGCGCCACATCAGCCACTGCATGGGTACGAGCAATATTTTCAGCTAAAGGCAGCTGAGAACCATCAAACATCACTGAACTAAAACCGGCCTTTAGTGCACGAAAAACAATAGATTCTTCATAAGTGTGGTCCAGATGTAAACACACTGGGACGCGACTGTCATGCACAAGCTTCAAAAGCATCGCCGCGACGGTTTCAACACCATAGAAATCCACCATGTCTTTATTACAACCCAAAATAACCGCTTTATTCACCGTTTCTGCCGCTTCAATAATGGCTTTAGTATCCTCAACACCAAATACGCTAAAACACGGAACGGAATAATCAGCAGCGGCTGCTTGCGGCAATACATCGTTTAAATTAACTAACATAATCTCCACACTCCAGATTATTTAAATTTGGCAATCATATCTTTAATGCCAGGGATCGTTTCAACTTGATAGGCGTGATGCGGGTCAAAATGCTGACACAATGATTGAGAAGTTCTACCTACTATCACAGTAAAGTAATACATCTCGTAACCTGGTGCGGCCACACTGGGGTGATAACCTTTATCGATTTGAATCACCGAACCTGTTCGCACATGATAAACAGGACCAAGATCATCTTCATGTTCATATAAAAATTGCGCACCAAAACCGACATCAGGATTAAAACGAAACTGATACACTTCTTCAAATGCTGTTTCTTTATTCCCGTCACCTTTCACACGATCAACATCGTGCTTATGTGGCGGGAAACCAGACCAACCACCAGCACCCACAGTAAAAAGCTCACTGACAAGAAGACGGCCACGTTTATCAGCATTCGATTGGCCTAATATGTGTTTAATTTTACGATGTGTTTTGGTTTCATCAGAGCCATATTGCACCATATCGACGTTATCGACGCGCACACAAAAAGGCTGAAGAGATACTTCAAAGCATCCACCTGCGATCATGATATCTGCATGTTCGCTGATACTTTCAATGACCGCACTATAATCTAACGGGACATACACCGATTCAGGATCGCCTTCCCATACCGAAGCACGCTGACCAACATTGTCGAACATGATGTCTTTATCGACGCCATTGCTCACAGTGATGCGACACGTACCACCGGCTAACACGATGACAGATTCATACCCTTCGATGCGGTGCTCATATTGTTCGCTTTCGCTTAAATGTACTTGATTAAAGTAACACCGCGGTGTGACATCATCATTCACATCAACAATTGGCTGATTCATATTATTAAACGGGGGAATATGTTTGCCCATAGTCATTTTCTCCTCACTGCTAGATCTTGTTTATTAGCCTCAATAAAATCAAAAAGTTGCTTTTTAGTTGGCATCGCTTCGGTACAACTATTACCACTGACATTAATCGCTGCAGCCGCAGAGCCATGCTTTATACCCTCCTCTAATTCGCCGTCATTCACCAACGTCCAAATTAATGCCCCCGCAAACGCGTCTCCTGAACCAAATGGCTTTTGTGCATCAACACGAAAAATACCTTGTTGAAACTTTTCACTCGCTTGGCAATAAACTTTCGATCCCAGCTCGCCGGCCTTGATCACTAAGATTTGTGTGTTCCCATTTAAAAAGCGCTTAGCCGTCATATCATCATCTTTATTACTGGGTGCAAGCACGGTTTCCATCATGTCAAATTCTTCACGATTACCGATCACTATGTCAGACAAAGCAGCTGCGATACCATAGTAAATAGATGCATCCACATCAGTACGCCATGAATAAGGACGGTAATCGATATCCAGCACTACCACGGTATTGTTTCGACGAGCGTACTCCATTGCCAGCAAACTGGCTTCACGGCTTGGACTGGCAGATAATGCGGTACCTGTCACGACCAATATTTTGGCACTTGCAATATATGCTTGGCTAACTTGTTCTGGTTTGATAGTCAAATCTGAGGCGTTGTTACGGTATATCAACACAGTACAATCCGTTGGCTTCATTTCCGTGAATGCCACAGACGTGCGTGAACCCGATGCATCCGTCATCAATCCATCAAGATTAATCCCTTGAGCTAACATATAACCTTTAACATAATCACCAAAAGCATCATCTGCCACACCCCCAATAAAGCCACTTTTTCCACCTAATTTACTGACAGCCACAGCAATGTTTGCAGCTGAACCGCCAACAAATTTGTCAAACCCTGAAATATCAGCCATATCCATGTTTGACTCACGAGCATAAAGATCAACCCCCGCACGCCCTAACACGATGACATCTAATGGACGGTTTTTCTGCAGGTCAACCTTCGTCATAATCCCTTCCTTATTCAAAGCAAGCGGCGATTTTCTAGACTAACTGCCTACTACTTATATTCAACCTAAGCAGCATTTTTGTCGACTGATAGTCTATTACTTATCGTTAATCTCAGCGACATCTTTCAGCTAGTTGTTGATTAGGTATAGTCAACCCAAGCGGCATTTTTATCAGCGGACTCGACGCATTTTTCACACAGACGAACGCCGTCAATACCCGCATCGATCCCAGGAAATATAAGGCTTGAGAGCGCTGCTTGATTGTTACGATTTGCCGCATCAAATGCTAGCGCAAAACGGTGATAAATATTGGCCCATGACTCAAAATATCCTTCAGCATGACCACCGCTGATACGATCAGGCGAAACACCGACAGCACCTTGGTATAAATACCCCATACCACGCTCTAGTAATCGTGCGGGCTCACCCTGCACCTCATAACGCAGTTGATTCGGTTGCTCATCCCACCATTCAATAGACGCTTTCTCACCGACAATACGGATTTTCTGTTGATGCATCGCTCCTGCATTAACAGCTGAAGCCCACAGCGTACCGACAGCCCCCCCGTTGAATTCCATCATCACATGAGCGTTATCTTCTAAGGGGGTTCGCGATTTAATGAAGCTTTGGCGCATGCAGGATAAACGTTCCACTTTCAAGCCAGTTATGAGTTCGCACAGGTAAAATACATGTGTGCCGATATCACCTAGTATGTAAGTTGGGCCAGAGACTTTAGGGGTTACACGCCATTTAAGTGCAGGATCGGTCAATTCGTATTCTTCATTATGAAAGCCGTGAGCGAACTGCATATTGACAATACGGACATCACCAATATCACCGCGCTGTACCATTTCACGAGCCTGCTGCACCATAGGAAAACCGCTATAACCATACATCACACCAATGATGCAATTATTTTTTTCCGCAATGCGTTTCAACTCTTGCGCTTCTTCGATGGTAAACGTAAGCGGCTTTTCACACACAACATGTAACTTAGCCTCAAGTGCTGCTTTACTGATCTCGTAATGAGTCACATTGGGCGTCGCGATGGAAACGGCTTGAACGCCTTCTTCATGTTTCGCTTCAGCGGCAAACATTTCTTTGTAGTCGGCATAACAACGGTCAGCATCAAGACCAAGATTGATACCGAAATCGCGACCATCGCTCGCACTTCGGTCAAAAGCGCCAGCCACTAACGTGAACAAACCATCACGTTGCGCCGCATTACGATGTGAGTAACCAATCTGGCTATTACGACCTCCCCCCACCATCCCCCAACGAATGGGTCGTTCAAAATGACATTCTTCATCAAACATAGCTGACTCCTGAATAAATATCACAACCGTATTAAAGCTGTATTTTCAGTTAAATATGGATACTTTGTGAATATAAAATTCATTAATAAAATAATACCCAAGCCTGACACTACACACCTCGACGTTGTGCGGAGCGACCCGCTTCCCAGTCAGAGACTTTCTTTTCAGCGTCCTTGCTGTGTGTCACCTCCGGTAATCCCACTTCCCACCAGCAATCGCATTGAGACCACGCCGCAGGTGATATTGGATCAATATCAACCACAATAACGTAAGTTCTGTCAGCCGCTTTTGCACGTGCAAAAGCGGCATCAAATTCAATGATGGACGTTAGCTTCTCGCTGATAGCCCCTTGAGCTTCAGCGTGCTTCGCAAAATCGACACGAGCGACCTTACCCTCTGGGCGACGACAATCTTTAAAGAGATTATTAAACGAATCATTACCCGTATTTTGCTGTAATTTATTAATCACGGCAAAACCCCCATTATCACATACCACGACTATCATCTTGTGCCCAGTCAATACTGATGAGTAAATATCAGAATTTTGCATTAAATAAGACCCATCCCCCACGAGCACTATCACCTCTTTTTTGGGATTAGCCATTTTCGCCCCCCACCCCCCTGCAATTTCATAACCCATACATGAATAGCCAAAATCAATATCAAACTTCCCAATTTGATAGCTCTGCCAGTTCATGGCAAGTTCAGCTGGAAGACCTCCCGCAGCGGTCAAAATGGTGTCGCCTGGTTCCATCAAGTGGTTCAACTTGCCAATCACTTCACCGTAAGAAGACAAATTCGGCAGTAAATCCCCGGCTTCAGGGTGAGTACGACAATGCACTAAGGCTTTCCACTCATCGGCTTCTTTTTTTGCTTTATCAGACCACGGCTTCACTGCACGCCAATCCCCCAATAATGCTGACAATTTAGTCATGCAAACTTTTGCATCCCCCAAGACAGGATAAGATTGGTGTTTAATCGCATCAAATTTAGCCACATTAATACTAATAAGCTTCATTTCAGGATTCTGGAATACAGTCCATGAACCCGTGGTAAAATCTTGCAGACGTGTCCCTATAGCCAATACCACATCAGCTTCGTTCGCCATGTGGTTGGCAGAGTTAGATCCTGTTACCCCTATAGGTCCCGCATTAAATGGATTGCTTTGTAGCATGCTGGCACGACCAGCAATGGTCTCTACCACGGGGATATTATGCTTACTCGCAATCTGTGCCAGCTCATCGGTTGCCAATGAATAGTGCACTCCACCACCTGAAATAATGAGTGGTTTCTTGGCTTTTAACAGAATAGAACTTGCTTCTTCCAATGCTAGTATTTCAGGCTCTGGACGACGAATGCGATGCAACTTATCAGTAAAAAATATGTCAGGAAAATCGTAAGCCACACCTTGAATATCTTGTGGTAGACCAAGAAATACTGGGCCACACATCGCTGGATCAAGCAAAGTGTCGAGTGCTTGTGGCAAGGTATGCATAAGTTGAGAGGGTGATATAATGCGATCCCAATACCGGGTCAGTGGCTTAAAAGCATCAATGGCAGTAACAGACGGGTCGTTGAAGTTTTCAGGTTGTTGTAAAACAGGATCGGGTAGGCGACTGACATAAGCATCACCTGAAATCAATAACAGCGGCAAACGGTTAGTATGGGCAATCCCTGCTGCTGTCAACATATTGGTCGAGCCCGGCCCAATCGAACTAGTCGCGATACCAATACGACGACGTTGATTGGCTTTAGCATAAGCAATGGCGGCGATAGCCATTGATTGTTCATTTTGTCCTCGCCATGTCGGAATTGTATTCGCAATATTTTTCAATTGCTGGCCAAAACAAGTCACATTACCATGACCAAAGATGGCAAAAGCTGCACCAAACAACGGTACCGTTTCCCCCTCAATTTGAATTTTCTGCGCCGCTAGGTATTTGGCTAACGCTTCAGCAACAGTTAGGCGTACCGTATTATTCATCTTTTTTCTCCGTCTGCGAGATACGAATATTGATGTCTCGACCCAAAACGCGATCTATCTTTTATTACGGCCACAAGTATCAATAGACAGTACTGCCACTTCAAATAACTCAATCTAATTATAGGGCGTACTTGTTGGCATAGCCTGTGATCTTTTTATAAGCAATTTTTGCATATGTTAATGGATGAGCCTTGGCAGGATCTTGCTCAGCCTCAACGAGCAACCAACCTTGATACTGCTGCTCTTTTAAGGCTGAAAATATGTCGTCATAGTCTATATCGCCATTCCCTGGCACAGTAAATACGCCATCCAGAACAGCGTTAAGGAATGATTTATCAGCAAATCGCGCAGCCTCCATGATACTCAAACGAAGGTCTTTAAAGTGCATATGGCCAATACGGTGTCCCCAATGTTTGATCACAGTGACAGGGTTACCGCCCCCATAGGTCATGTGGCCAGTATCCAATGTTAAGAAAACGGAATGACCCGTCAGTTCCATCAACGTATTAATATCATCTTCCGTTTCACAAATCGTTCCCACGTGATGATGATAAGATAATTTAATACTGTGTTGATTTAATAGATAATCTGCAATTCTGGTGAGTTTTTCTGCATATACTTTCCACTCTTCCATCGTCAATATGACTCTCTTTGACAAAGGGGTGTTGATATCACCGTGTACGCTATTGCTCACTTCGCCATACACCATAGCACTACAAGCTGCCGCTTTAAGCAGCTTGATATGTTGTTGCATTACGGCAATTTCTTCATCAACAGTGTGTGACATTAAGTTGCCGCTGAACCAAGCTGATGCCAATACAAGGCCATGTTGCTTTAATAAAGGGAGTAATATTTCAGGTTCTCGTGGGTATTTTGTCCCTAATTCAGTTCCGGTAAACCCCGCTTCAGCCATCTCTTTCAAACATGTTTCCAATGGTATATCACCGCCCAATGCTGGCATGTCGTCATTAGTCCAACTCAAAGGACTGATCCCGTATTGCACATTGCTCATGTTTGATCCCCACTTTATTTCACTCAAAATAAGTATAGATGACTCCTGATGAAGCAAAAATATTCATCCCAATTTAAGTGGTTATAATATTAACGATGCGACTTCTCCAATAACAGCTGAGCCAAATTCGAATAAATATGATTTAACACATTTTTTGAATCAATATTTCCGATCATCATTTTAAATTATTATTGGCCTTCATTTATAAGACGGTATTGGTAACTCATAGGACATAGCCCAATAACATATTTGATGAGTATAGACGTATACAATGATTACCCTCTATGCTTATTTCAAGCGTAGAGTCTAAGATGGACATAAAACAAGGAAGGAAGAATGCCCCATGCACACAGTATCGTTTATATCATTCGAATTTGTTGTATTGCCGCGCTAGGAGGGATTTTGTTAGGCTACGATACTGCGGTGATCTCTGGTGCAATTGGCCCGATTAGTACGCATTTTGGATTGTCTCCAGCACAAACCGGTTGGGCAGTATCCTGTGTGGTGTTAGGCTGTATCGTTGGGGCGCTCAGTGCGGGATGGAGCACACAACAATATGGTCGTCGTAGCACACTTTTCATCGCTGCTATCTTGTTTACTATCTCTGCCATCGGCTCTGCTTTGGCCGTAACATTCAGCTTTTATATTATCTTGCGCATCGTCGGTGGCGTCGCGGTGGGTCTCGCCTGTGTCACTTCACCGATGTACATGTCTGAAGTCGCACCAAAAGATTTTCGTGGCCGCGCTGTAAGTATGTTTCAACAATCTGCGGTCATCGGCCAAACCTGCGTATTCTATGTAAACTACCTCATTGCTAAAAGCATGACAGATGAATGGTTAGTACAGATGGGGTGGCGTTGGATGCTTGGCTCTGAAATCATTCCAGCGTTATTATTTGCGGTGTTGTTATTTCTCATTCCTGAATCCCCACGCTGGTTGGTAGAAAAAGGAAAAATCGATAAAGCCAAAGACACGCTGTCACGCACTTATAACCCTAAACACGTCGATAAGCTTATCAAAGAAATTCAAGACTCATTAATCGAAATCGGTTCAACCCATAAACACAAAGTTAGCCTACGTTCTCAGCCTCTCCTTTCAATCTTATTGATCGGGACTTTTGTTGCAGCAGCCCAGCAGCTAGTGGGTATCAATGTGATCATGTATTACACCCCAAACATCCTCAAGCCGCTTGTCGGTGGCACGACCAACGCTCTTTTTCAAACCACGTTTATAGGGATCGTCTTCATTTTAGGTAATGCACTTGGCATGTACTTGATTGATAAAGTAGGCCGATTACCATTAATGAAATACGGGACTTTAGGGTGTGCATTCAGCCTGTTCATCGTCGGCTACGTACTCTACCAACAAACCCATGGCTACGCCGCCTTGTTTGCACTTTGTCTGTATGTCGTCGCCTACGCGACCTCATGGGGGTGTGCTTGTTGGAGCATCATTTCAGAAATATTCCCAAACCATATTCGTTCACGCGCCATGGCAATTGCTGTCGGTGCACAATGGTTTACGGGTTTCATCGTGACTCAATCGTTTCCTATGCTAAATCAAAACCCATTCTTAAAAGCACATTTCAACGGGGCATTTAGTTTTTGGTTATTAGGTATTTTTTCACTAATTTGCATGGTTATTGTGATTAAATTCGTGCCTGAAACCAAAGGGGTGAGCTTAGAGAAAATGGAAGAACTGATGACTATAAAATTAGCTAAAAACGCAAAAAAACAATCTCTATAAATCCATTTAAAGGGCGTGGCTGCATTCGGCCTAAGCTTATTTTTATGCCCGTTACCCTATAGAGATTTAATCATATGTACAGTGGTAGTGTTCGTAATTCTGTGTTATTTCCGTACAATAGTTAAAAACAGGAATGACACATGACTCAATCTTTTGATTTTGAACAAGCCTTAAAAGCATTACAAGCAGGTAAAAATCTAACAGGCAAAGACAGTATACTTAGTCCATTAATTAAACAACTCACCGAAGCGGCGCTTAATACTGAAATTAATCAGCATTTAGAACAAGACACACAGCCCAATCGTCGTATTACTTATTGTTTATTGTGATTAATTGCTTTGTTTCAACCCTGAGCCTTTATTCCCCCCTCTTTTACTCCACACTAATTTCATCGGAGATTTTAGGCTTACCTTGCTCGATGGCAATTTCCACACGGCGATTGCGCGCGCGATTAAGCCAAGTATCGTTGTCAACCAGTGGCTGGGTTGCTGCCATCCCCATGACTTTCATGCGTGTCTGATCGAAACCATTAACATGAATAAGTTCATGGGCCACAGCCACGGCTCGATTGCTGGATAAATCCCAATTGGATTGATACAGCTCGTTGGCAATATGACGATTATCGGTATGGCCAGACACTGTAATGATCCCCGGCACATCTTTAAGCAACTCACCAATGCGGCGAATAACAGGAATAAATTGCGGCTGCAAAAAGCCAGATCCCGATGCAAACGCACCTTTTTCACGAATACGTATAATGATTTGTTGCCCTAATGATTCAATTTCAATGGCACCATCCACAATTTCTTCATGAAGGGCTTGGGCCATTTTTTTCACTTTTTGATTAATATCCGCTTGAGCTTGCTCACTGGCGGTGAGTTTAGCCTGACTTGCCTGGGCTGTGGATTGCGCCGTTTGCACGGCTTTGCCTCCTCGTTGCTGACCTTGTTGATCTTGTTTCCCTCCCGCACTGTCATCATCACCCGCTTGAAAATTCAACATCGGCTCAGTCAGCTCCCGAGTGTGCTGATTAATGGTCGACAAAGGCGTATTCTCAGGGCGACCGGGCCGAAATTCAAGTGCGATAACCGAAGTGCCTCTAGGAATATCTTTCACATCGATTCTATTTTGCACCCCAAAAGCGTATTTCATCGAACCGGCAATTTGTTTAAATTTCATCACATCCATTTCAGAAAAAGTCAGTAATAAAACAAAAAAACACATCAGTAGAGACATGAGATCGGCAAAGGTAGCCAGCCACAACGGCGCCCCAGGTGGCGGACAGTCACACTTTCCTTTGTGTCTTCTCATGGCTTAATTGCCATCCATCGTGTCTATGGTGCGATGTTTCTCCGATAAATAATTTTTCAAGAAACTCTCTATTACTCTGGGATTCTGTCCGTCTTGAATCGCCAACACTGCATCCATAATAAGGTGTCGATTGAGCATTTCCTCTGCCATACGCAATGACAACTTGTCAGCAATGGGAATGGCAACCATATTAGCTAACACCGCGCCATATAAGGTGGTGAGCAAGGCGACGGCCATGGCGGGCCCAATGGATTTTGGGTCGTCCATATTCGACAACATACCCACCAGTCCAATTAAGGTACCTATCATTCCCATTGCCGGAGCCACATCACCAAACGCCCTAAAAATGCCTATGCCTAATTTATGTCGCTGCTCCGTCAGCGCGATATCTTTTTCTAAGGCATCGCGAACCACTTCACTATCATGACCATCAACAAGCATATCCACAGCCTTTTGCAAAAAACTGTTATTGATTTGCGCTTCTTCTAAGGCTAAAAAGCCCCCTTTTCGTGCGGCATCAGCCATGACCACAGCTTGATCAATTAAATCATCAGGCGTATCCAACTTAAACATAAAAGCTTTAAACGCTATCTTAGCGGCGCCAAAAAATTGCTTTAAGTTGTATTTAATCATCACCACAAATAAAGAACCTAACACCACAATTAAAATGGAGGGTACATTGACAAAGATCTCTAAACCACCACTGTTTGTCATGGCTATAACGACAAAAACAAACGCGCCAATCAAGCCGATTAATGTTGCTAAATCCACAATGTTCCCTTACTTCTTCATATTTATGCCAAGGCCAGACCATCAATACAAATGGCCTTATCATACTATCGGGTTATGCCGGAAAATATTAAGCATTAAATCATTTGAGAGTGAATAAACAGGTTCATTTGCTCAATTAAGCATCACTTCATCACTGAATAGGCTGTTTTTCTTAAAAAGCCGTAATTGATTCAATTTTTCCACATTCAAGGATACAATGACCCTTGATTTGTCAAAAACTCATCACGAATGTCTCTTATTGAACATAAAACACACACCATAATTTGACCCAGCACCTTGGCTGATATACCGTGTGTATCGCTTAAATTGAGGAATAGTAACAGTGGCCAAAAAACCTGAAAATCTCACCTTTGAAGAATCGTTATTTGAACTTGATACAATTGTGACTGACTTAGAGCAAGGCGATGTTTCCCTTGATGATGCGTTAAAACAATTTGAACGTGGCATTAAGCTGGTTCGCAGTAGTCAGCAAAAATTAGACAGCGCTCAACAAAAAGTCGCTATCTTAATGCAAGAAGATGATGAGGCAACATTAACGCCTTATCAGCCAGAGGATGTGTAATTGTTATCAACAACAATCGAGCAATATCAACGCAGAGTCGATGCGTATTTAACGCAAACGATTAGCACATTAAGTACCTCAGATGAACGCCTTAAAGCCGCCATGAAACAAGGTGTGCTTCAAGGTGGAAAACGCATTCGCCCTTTTCTGGTATACGCCATAGGCGACATGCTCAATCTTGACCTCAATAAACTCGATGCTGCAGCCGCCGCCATTGAATGTATTCATGCATACTCTCTCATCCATGATGATTTACCCGCCATGGATGATGATGCCCTAAGACGTGGGCAACCCACATTACACATTGCCTTTGATGAAGCGACTGCGATTTTAGCAGGTGATGCGTTACAATCCTTAGCCTTTGATATTATCAGCCAAGATATATCTGGCCTTGGCGCTAACCAGCACTTATCTATGGTGCAAGCCTTAGCCAAAGCATCTGGCTATAATGGTATGTGTGGTGGTCAGGCTATTGATCTCGATTCAACGAATAAACAGATTGATTTGAATAAGCTGACTCAGCTCCACCGTTTAAAAACAGGTGCGTTGATCCGCTGCGCCGTTGAACTGGCCATCATTGCGGCCGATATTTCTCAGGATGAACGCCGTCATTTATTTGATTTTGCCGATGCCATTGGACTGGCCTTTCAAGTACAAGATGATGTACTGGATATTACTGCCAGTACTGAAGAGCTCGGTAAACCCCAAGGTTCCGATACTGATGCCAATAAGAGTACCTTTCCTAAGTTACTTGGATTAGCCGGTGCGCAACAAACTGCACACACTTTAATCCAAGATGCACTATCAGCGCTGGCAAAATTACCATACAATAGCCAGTTAATTGCCGAGTTTGCTCGTTACATTATTGAGCGAAGAGTATAATAAGAAACAAAGAATCTCGTTATGAGCTGTGATATATCTCCATTTCCTGTACTTGAACAGGCTAACACTCCAGAAGAGCTAAGACAGCTGCCTCAGTCTGTATTACCTCAAGTTGCTGATGAACTAAGGGCTTTTTTGCTCAATTCTGTGGCAACCTCAAGTGGGCACTTTGCTTCTGGCTTAGGCACAGTTGAGCTCACTGTTGCCTTACATTATGTCTACAATACCCCTTTTGATCGTTTAATTTGGGATGTTGGACACCAAGCTTATCCCCATAAGATTTTAACCGGTCGTCGAGATCGCATGCACACCATCAGACAAAAAGGCGGCATTCATCCTTTTCCTTGGCGTGAAGAAAGCCCCTTTGACACTTTCAGTGTGGGCCATTCCGGCACCTCCGTCAGTGCAGCATTAGGCATGGCCATTGCCGCTGAAAAAGAGCAAGCCAATCGCAAAGTCGTGGCTGTCATTGGTGATGGTGCCATGACAGGTGGCATGGTATTTGAAGCCCTTAATCATGCAGGTGACATTCATAATGACATGTTAATTGTGCTCAATGACAATGAAATGTCCATTTCTGAAAATGTCGGCGCCTTGAACAATCACCTTGCACAATTAATGTCAGGGCGTTTTTATACCAGCATTCGTGAAAGCAGTAAAAAAGTCCTGCAAAATATGCCCGCCATTAAAGAAATGGCTAAACGTACAGAAGAACACCTTAAGGGCATGGTGGTACCTGGCACCTTATTTGAAGAATTTGGCTTTAACTACATTGGCCCCATTGACGGCCATGATGTGGACTCCTTGGTTGAAACCTTACGCAATATGCGTCAGCTCAAAGGACCACAAATTCTGCATATAATGACCAAAAAAGGCAAAGGCTATGAACCTGCCGAGAAAGATCCAATCGGCTGGCATGCCGTGCCTAAATTTGATCATACCCAATTTAAAAAGCCTGCGACAAAACCGAGTTCACCGACGTTCTCCCAAGTCTTTGGAAAATGGCTGTGTGATGTGGCCGAAAATGATGAGAAATTACTCGCCATTACCCCTGCAATGCGAGAAGGTTCTGGTATGGTGGAATTTTCCCAGCGTTTTCCCAAGCAATATTTTGACGCCGCGATTGCTGAGCAACATGCCGTCACCTTAGCAGCGGGGTTAGCCTGTGAAGGTTATCAAGCTGTTGTGGCCATTTACTCGACCTTTTTACAACGTGGCTATGATCAACTCATTCATGATGTTGCCTTGCAGAAATTACCCATATTATTTGCCATCGACAGAGGAGGCATTGTGGGCGCCGATGGACCCACTCATCAAGGGGCATTTGATTTAAGCTTTATGCGCACAGTGCCTAATATGGTGATCATGACGCCATCAGATGAAAATGAATGCCGACAAATGCTCTACACAGGATATCGTTATCAAGCCGGTCCTAGTGCGGTTCGTTATCCTCGCGGCTCAGCAACCGGTGCTAAACAAATAGAGACATTAACGCAGATGCCTATTGGCAAAGGCTCGATTAAACGCCAAGGGAAAAAAGTCGCCATTTTAAATTTTGGCACTTTACTGGCTAACTGCTCACAGGCTGCTGACACACTTAATGCCACTGTTGCCGATATGCGCTTTGTCAAACCCATCGATACTGATTTAATTGTCAGTCTAGCTCAAGAGCATGATGTGCTCGTCACTGTGGAAGAAAATGCCATTATGGGCGGCGCAGGATCTGCGGTATTAGAAGTTTTACAACAACATAAGATCTTAAAGCCCGTTTTACAAATTGGCCTACCCGATGAGTTTATTAAACACGGTGCCGCCGATGAAATTTTAGCGGACTTACAACTTGATAGTAACGGCATTTTACAACAAATTAAGGCCTACCTTGAAGATTAATTGCCCTAACCCTTAGTCTTCACTCAGGTTTTCAATCAGCCCCGTTTTGTATCTAGCAATACAAAACGGGGCTTTTTTATCACCTTTCATTTAACTCCGCTTTACGCTTTATCTTAGCAAGCACTTACAAACAATCGTCGTCAATAGCAATTAGAATGTAGGTAGCAATATTAATTCACAACAGATTAAGCCACAAAAAAGCCAGCTAATCACAATAAGCTGGCTTTTTTATTTTATTATCATTGTGAGCCTTAAGACTCACCTATACCCGTGATACTTCAAGATGCATGTTTTCAGAGTGCGTAAAAGTGCCTAATTCAAGGCGTATTATTACCGAAATGCTTATTGCCTTTTAAGATAGTACAACGTAGAAGTCGGTGCTTTTACACACTCCCAAAGGGCTGGTTTAAAAGCCTATTATACTGTGTTATTAAACATCGGCTTAGAATGACTAGGCTCGATGTTCAATGCCTTGTCTAAAAAGCTTTTAATTCCAGCTGAATACTGCAACTTGAAGCATCACGGGTATATATTTAAGCGTCGCCTTGAGACACCATCACCATAGCTGGGCGCAGTAAACGCTCATTCAGGACATAGCCTTTTTGCATCACAGCCATAACGGTATTGGCAGGAAACTCACTGCTTGGCTGCATACCAATAGCTTGATGTAAATCTGGATTAAAAGCATCGCCTTGTGGGCTCACTTGTTTTAAACCAAATTTATCCACGGCACCAACGAAACCTTTCAACGTCAACTCTACACCTTCATAAATGCTCTTAGTCGCTTCAGCTTCTGCATCTGTGCCTTCTAATGCACGCTCTAAATTATCAAGAACAGGTAAAAGTTCATTGGCAAATTTTTCTAAAGCAAATTTACGCGCTTTTTCAACATCCATCGCAGCGCGGCGGCGAATATTGTCAACTTCAGCAGCGGCGCGAACAACAGAATCTTTTTGCTCAACCACTTTTGCTTCAGCCGCTTTTAGCGCTTGCTCTAATTCTTCTACACGAAAATTAGCCTGAGTCAGCTCATCCATCAAGCTCGCTTCTGTTTCAGCCGCTTCTTCAGCTTCGTTAATCAGATCCCCTTCCAATACTTCTTCTGTAACAGTTTCAATATCTTCTGCTTGAATGTTTTCTGCTTTGTTTGATTCTTTACTCATTTTTGCTCCGACTAAAAATGCTTTGTTTCTGCAAGTTATGAGCATATTATGGGGATCTATTCTAAGGTTTCAAGGTCTATACCGTTAACAAAAGGTGTATTCTACCATTTCAAGGTCTAATCCCCCTGAAAAAAGATTTATTTAAAGGTAACAAGCGCCATATCATGAACAAAGGATCAAATATGTTATGACAAGTCAGTTTAAAACAATCGGCTTGATTGGAAAACCCAATCATCATGGAACCCAGCTCACACTAAAACGCTTAATTAAATGGCTTTGTGCTCAAAATTTTACTGTGTTGGTTGAAGATAGAGTCGCCGATAAAATAGGCCCTCAAGTAAAAGCTGTCGATTTACTCGAACTCGGCGAACAATGTGACTTAGCCATTGTAGTGGGGGGCGACGGTAATATGTTAGGCGCAGCTCGTGTACTCGCTCGATTTGATATCTGCGTTATTGGTGTTAACCGAGGGAATTTAGGCTTTTTAACCGATCTGCCACCTGAAGGGTTTGAGAGTATTTTAAATAACGTCTTACAAGGGCAATTTGAAACAGAACATCGCTTTTTATTGGAAGCTGAAGTCCATCGCCATGGCGAACTTAAATCCTGCAATACAGCAGTCAATGAAGCCGCCTTGCACCCGGGTAAAATTGCCCATATGATCGAGTTTGAAGTCTATATTGATGATAAATTCATGTATAGTCAGCGTGCAGACGGTATGATAATCGCAACGCCCACTGGTTCAACAGCTTATTCTTTATCCGCAGGCGGCGCTATTTTAACCCCTAATTTAGAGGCCATGATTTTAGTGCCTATGTTTCCGCACACTTTATCCAGTCGCCCCATTGTTGTTGACGCAAACAGTACCATCACCTTAGTTGTGTCACCCCATAATGGCGATAACTTAGAAGTAAGCTGTGATGGTCATGTGCATTTATCTGTCTTGCCAGGTGATAAAATCATTATTAAACGAAGTGAAGATACCCTTAAACTCATTCATCCCGAAGGCCATAGCTATTTTCATGTTCTTAGAAATAAACTGGGATGGGGGAGTAAATTGTTTTAGTCCAAGTGCAGGAAAGCATGATATCAGTCATGCTTTACTGCACGCTTTTTTATTCATCACTTTTATTGAAGACTCTTCATGAACGAGTAATTTAAGCATAATTGCATAAATAATTAACAATATCGCGATTTAACGCAGAATAAAGTAATAATTATTAATAATAATTCATATTAGCAATCAAAATAAAATTCAAATATAATCTATCCTCTCCTAGTGACGATACCGTTATCAACTCGTCGCCGACCTACTTATACTCACTATACCATCTTCATTATTATTTTTATCTTTTTAAACAATAAGTTAAAAATACATCACTGCTTTAATGATTCAGCATTCACACCAGGAAAAAGCACACAAAAAATAAACATTTTCGCAACAAAAATTTAATTAAAAACACACAAAAACACACCAAGTGTATATTATGAATATATGTTATATTAAATTAGAATTAGCTTATCTACAGGTAAGCAGTTGATCTCAATAATGTTACAACTTTCATACTATATACAAATTTTCTGCATTTCAACATAGATATCAAAGCTCAGCTCAGGATAGTGGACGTCTTTAAATCAAAGCGTGGTCGAGTTAGCCATTTACATTTTACCTCTACTTTCTATTAAAGGATCTGCATATTATGTCGCTTATTTATAAGCTCACTCCACTTGCTTTAGCCATTGGACTCAGCGTGTCAGCTCAGGCTGCTCAATGGCAAACACTTTCACAAAATAATATCCAACATTCAACGTCCATTGACAATGCATCATTATTACAACAACTCAATTTAAATGATGACTATCAAATTCAAGAGGTCCGTCGAGTCTCCATTGCAGACGGAAAAGAAAAAATTCGTTACAAGCAACTATACCAAGGAATTGAAGTGTATGATGCCAATATTGTTGCTCAAGTCAATGAGTGGAATATTGAACAAGCACAATTTGCGACGACCTTACAAAACATTGAAGTGGATCTCAACAGCACCAGCCCTAAACTCTCTTCTCAGCAAGCATTTGATGCACTTTTAGCGCCCCATTTGTTGTCAGGCAAGATTGAAAATAAGCAGAGCCAACTCTTCATCTACATGGACGCAGATAATCAAGCTCGCTTGGTTTACCAAGTTTCTTTCTTTGACGCTGGAGTCAACCCAAGTCGCCCCTTTGCCATTATTGATGCCCATAACGGTGAGATTCTGGAGCAATGGGATGGGCTCAATCATGCACTCATTGGTACTGGACCGGGTGGTAACGAAAAAACCGGTTTATATGAGTATGGGACAGACTATGAGTATCTTGATGTCACTCAATCTGGCACAACTTGTACTATGAACAATGATAACGTTAAAACCATTGATTTAAATGGCGCAACGTCAGGGTCGACTATTCACAGTTTTACTTGCCCCCGTAATGTTCACAAAAGCATTAATGGTGCCTACGCACCACTCAATGACGCTCACTTCTTTGGGGGTGTCGTCTTTAATATGTTCAACGATTGGTACGGTACAGCGCCACTCAGTTTTCAGTTAACCATGCGAGTCCATTATTCTAGCAATTATGAAAACGCTTTTTGGGATGGTTCAGCAATGACCTTTGGTGATGGTGCCAATACCTTTTATCCACTAGTGAGTTTAGATGTTTCAGCACATGAAGTCAGCCATGGCTTTACTGAACAAAACTCAGGCTTAGTATACAGCGGTCGCTCAGGGGGTATGAATGAAGCCTTTTCAGATATGGCAGGCGAAGCGGCTGAATATTTCATGCACGGCAGCAATGACTGGCTAGTCGGCGCACATATTTTCAAAAGTGAAGGTGCACTGCGTTATTTTGCCGATCCCACACTCGATGGGAATTCGATTGGACATGCCGATGACTATTCTTTTGGAATGAATGTTCATTATTCTAGCGGTGTCTTTAATAAAGCTTTCTATTTACTCGCCAATACATCAGGCTGGGACACAAAAAAAGCTTTCGCGATTATGGTAAAAGCCAATCAACTTTATTGGACATCCAATTCTGACTTTGATGAAGGAGGCTGCGGTGCGAAAAAAGCCGCCGATGATCTGGCCTATGATTCTGCTGATGTGATCAGTGCTTTTAATCAGGTGGGCGTCAATGCCAGTTGCGGTGATACGCCTCCACCCAGTGAAGCTGTTGAGCTGGTCAATGGGGTCGCACTATCGGGGTTATCTGGTAGTTCAAATTCACAAACTCATTACTTTATTGATGTCCCAGCAGGCAGTTCTAACTTAAATGTGCAAATGAGCGGTGGTAGTGGCGATGCCGATCTGTATTTAAAAGCGGCGAGTCAACCAACAACCGATAGCTATGATTGCCGTCCATATAAAAATGGTAATGATGAAACTTGCAGTGTCAGCGCACCAGATACTGCTCGATATTATGTGATGCTTAATGGTTATTCTAGCTATTCAGGCGTCACATTAATGGGAAGTTTTGATGGCGGAGATAATGGTGGCGGGGATCGCTTTGAGAATAATACCAGTGTCTCTATTCCTGATAACAATAGCACTGGCGCAACAAGCAGTATTGATGTCACACTAGACAGTAATAGTGCCAGTGTCAGTGTTGAGGTCAGTATTAGCCACACTTATATTGGTGACTTGAATGTCACTCTTACCAGCCCAACGGGTGACAGTTATAACTTACACAACAACACAGGTGGCAGTGCTAATGACATTAATGAAACATATTCACTTAGTTTAAGTGGCGATAATGTCAGTGGAGCTTGGCAGCTAAAAGCGGTAGATAATGCCAACCGAGATACTGGCAGTATTGATAACTGGAGCTTAACCTTCTAAATCAACATGTCATATTGATAAGAAGCATCAGCACAAGCAGATGCTTCTTATCATGTTTAAGCCAATAAAATAAACCCAATGAAAGCAATAGCCGCGGCAATTAATGTATAAGGTAATTGACTTAACCCGTGGCTGAGGAGATTACAGCCCGAGCCTTGTGCCGCTAATACTGTCGAATCAGAGTAAAAACAGGCTTGACTACCAAAAGATGAAGCAGATAATAATGCACCAATGACTAGGGGTAAGTCAGCCTCAACCGATTGTGCCAACGGCATGACAATAGGAATAGACACAGCAAAAATTCCCCAACTCGAGCCGGTCGCAAACGCCAATAATGCCATCGCCACAAATACTGTGGCAGGTAAAAATTGCGCGGTCATAAACGAAGACAGTGACTCAATCACATACAAAGACAAAAATAGTTTATCGCAAACATCCTTAAAAACAAATGCCGCCACCACAGTGCCAATCGCCGGTAGCATACTTTTAAATCCATCTAACATCTGATCCATCATTTCAGACAGCGGCATGAGTTTTTGTAATAAATAATAGGGAATAGTCATCGCCAATGTAGCCAATAACCCTAGCCAAATATCAATGTCAAAATATACAGAAAAGCCCACCAGCAGGAAAATAGGCACAAAGAAATTATGTAAAGCACCTTGGCTGTCAGCCTGCTCAAATTCTTCTTCTATCGCTTTAAGTGCATATTCATCCGCAGTTTGTACCTCATGATGATCCATATTATTGGCGATAAACTTTCCCGATAATGCTGCTTGCTGTGCCGTTTTCATCGGGCCTACAGCAGGTATGATCCCCAAAATCACCAATAGTACCACCACAATTGCTAGCCACGCATACAGCATATAAGGGATCGCTTGCATATAAACTTGTACTCCTTGACCTTGGGCAGCCACACCATTATCAACCAAGAGCCCACCAAAAAATACGGCCCAAGTCGATAACGGTACTAATACACAGATAGGCGCAGCAGTCGAGTCGACGACATAAGCCAGCATCTCACGTGAAACGTGAAACTTATCTGTCACTCTTTTCATCGTAGAGCCAACGGTTAGTGCATTGAGATAATCATCGATAAAAATAATCACCCCAAGAAAAAATGTCACGCCCAGAGATGATTTCTGTCCTCGAGCAAATTTAAGGGCATAACGGCCAAAAGCACTCGCCCCTCCGGTACGGACTAATAACGCAATCAAGGCACCAAAACTACCACAAACAAGAATGAGCCAACCTATGGTTTCATCAGCCATGACTTTTAATGAGATCTGTGAAAAATTCACTAACACCTGGCTCGGCTCAATCAATAGTAAACCAATGATCGAACCTATCACTAAAGATAAGATTGGACGACGTAACCAAATCGCTAAAACAATCACCACGACAGGGGGAATAAGACTAATCACACTGGGCTCTGACATAACTCATCGCTCTCTTTATTATTTTTATTAATCCATAAGTTTTATGAATAGGAAAATACACAATGACAAATTTAGCCATTGTTAGACATTAAAAAACTAACACATTGAAAAATCAATCACTACAGAGAATATGCCAGCTAACTAGCGGCCTTTTTATCAATACAGTAATAAATGATTAAGCCTATTACTATTCCCCAAAAAGCACTACCAATGTGCAAAATGGTCACTCCAGAGGCGGTGATCACAAAGGTTAACACTGCGCTTATTTCCTTTTGCGCTAATGCCGTTAGTAAGCTGTTTGAAAAAGTGCTCAATAGAGCCAGTCCCGCGAGTCCCATAACTAAGGCACTGGGAAATAATAATAATATTTGTGCAATCGTTGCGGCAAATAAGCCCAGCAGAATATAAAAGCACCCTGCCCATACTGCGGCCCAATATCGTTTATTTTTATTAGGGTGCACTTCTTCCCCCATGCAAATTGCGGCTGTGATGGCTGCTAAATTAAAAGCAAAGCCACCAAAAGGCGCTAGACATAATCCTGTGAACCCGGTTGTGGCAATCAAAGGGGACGCTTTAACAGGATAACGATGGGCTTGCAGCACAGCAAGCCCGGGTAAATTTTGAGAGCACATAGTGACAATAAATAATGGCAGCCCGACACCAATGAGGCCTGTATAACTCCATGTCGGTTCGATAAAAATCGGAGCCGCTAATTGCCAATTTACTGTCGTGAATGACAAAGAACCTGAAGCATAACTCACCATAATACCTGCAATAAGCACTACAGGAATATTAAATGTCGGCCAACGATATTTGCCTAATAAATACAAAATCAACATGGTCAAAATCAGTACTAGATGCGATTGCGCCGCAACAAAAATATTCAATACAAATTGCAATAACACTCCAGCCAACATCGCTGCCGCCAGAGAGTGAGGGATCACTTTCATGAGTTTATCCATCAACCCCAAGACACCACATAAGGTAATAAGCAATGAACACAATAAAAAACCAGCGACAGCTTCATTTAAACTCACACCACTCAAGCTGGTCACTAATAACGCTGCACCAGGCGTAGACCAAGCAGTGAGCAAAGGCACTTTATAATATAAGGATAATATTAAAGTGGATAAGCCCATTCCTATCCCAAGCGCCCACATCCATGAAGTTATTTCAGATGACGACGCTCCCACCCCATGAGCAGCATTAAACACTATCACCGCCGAACTGGCATAGGCGACAATAACAGTAACGGCACCCGATAAGGCAAGAGATAATTGATCTTTTATCGCCATTGTGTTTCCTTTTTTATTACATCTTCATTATTGAGTCATTTCAGCTCACTTTTAGCTTAGCTAACCCTACCTTTCATTATCCCACTATATGTGCGTTATAACATACGTCGTAGACAACACTAACATAAATACGTTATAACGCACAACGGGCTTAAAAGAGAAATTGACTGATGATGAATCCTAACCAAGATTTAGCGAGAATGCTTAAATTTTATCGACAACAAAAAAGCTGGAGTTTGGATAAAACAGCTCATGAAACTGGCGTGAGCAAGGCAATGCTAGGTCAAATTGAACGTGGAGAGTCCAGTCCAACAGTTGCAAAACTATGGAAAATAGCAACGGGTATGCAACTTTCTTTATCTCAATTGCTTGAGCCTGATCATGCCCAAAATAACACATTGACACCTAGGAACCAAAAGCCAACTATCAGGCAAGCTGCTGCATTAAGACAACAACAAACGGTGGATGACATGCTCGTCTCTACGTTATTTCCTTATGATCCACAATTAAAATTTGAAGTTTTTGAAATCACCCTTTTGCCCGGTTTTGAAAAACATGCCCAAGCGCATGCAAAAGGTGTCATTGAACATGCATTAATGATAAACGGACAAATGGATCTACTCATAGAAGATACTTGGCAAGTATTGATAAATGGTGACAGCATTCGCTTTAATGCTGACCAATTGCATGGCTATCGTAATAGCACTAAGGATGTAGCTATTTTCCATAACATTATTTATTACCCTTAATGTGAAGACTGTTGATGACTCCCCAATAAAGAAGGCCCATTTTATAGGGCCTTGTTGACGTGATGGAGTCTTATTTATTTTCTGAAACAAGTGATTATCAGAAAAAGAGTCCTAGTTATTGTTTAATCCCTTCAATGACTAAATCCAGTTTTACATTTTGTGATGCTGGGCCTAAATCCATCTTAATATTATAATCTTTAAGGGCAAACTCTGTTGTTCCCTCAAAGCCTGCTCTATAACCGCCCCAAGGATCTTTTCCTTCACCAATTTCATGAGCTTGAATAGCTAAAGGTTTTGTCACACCATTTAAGGTAAAGTCACCATTAATGATGAAATCGCCATGCCCTTTATTGACAACCGATGTTGATGTAAAGCTTGCTTTAGGAAATTTCCCGACATTTAAAAAGTCACTGCCACGTAAATGCTTATCACGTTCAGCATGATTTGAATCAATACTTGCAGTATCAATAATGACACTCACTTTCGCCTTTGACATGTTATTTTTGTCGATACTGAATTCACCGTTAAAGTCATTAAAACGGCCCACGACAAAACTATAACCTAAATGGCTTACTTTAAACTCAATTGAAGCATGAGCACCTTGTGTGTCAATAACATAATCAGCAGCTTGTGCTATACCACAAAACAATAAAGAAGTGGATAACGTCATTGATAATAAATGCTTTTTCATCTTAATATCCCTAAATTAATCTCTGTTATTTTAAGCTAACTCACTTTGTATAGTTAACCTTTCTATCGATTTTCTTACTTAGATGTTATTTTCAACATTCTCGTAAGTGTGTTGTCTCTATCTAAAAAATGATGCTTCAACGCCCCTAATCCATGAATACAGGCTAATCCAATTAAGCTATATGCCAGAACTTGGTGGATTAAACCAGCAATATCTGCTTGATCGTTAAATAATTGCCCTAAACTGGCCAACTCAAACCAATCAAACACCCAAATCCCTCTGTTATCCGCTGTGGAAATCAGATAACCACTGCCCATAATGGCAAATAAAAGGATATAAATAAGTAAATGAGTATAATGACTGGCTTTTTTCTCCCACATTTTATGTGATGGTGCACTTTTAGGTTGAGGATTAACCCAACGCCAAACCAAGCGCAATACCGTCAAGATAAATAACAATACGCCAAGACTTTTATGAATATCCGGCGCTGTTTTATACCAAGCACTGTAATAGGTTAAATCCACCATCCAAAATCCAAGACAAAAAATGCCAATCACTGCCAATGCGCTTATCCAATGCACTATAATACTGACAATTCCGTATCCACTACTTGTATTACGAAACATTTTTTACCCTATCCTGTTATACCCTATTGTTATAATACTGAGAAATAATCAAATTAAAATCAATAAAAATAGATGATTAACTTCGATTTTTTAGAAAGACAGATTTTTCTATTCATGCCAACACTCTCATCTATAAGTTAACATTCATATTTTCAATTAAAAAACCATCAATTGGATCATAAAAAGCACACTTTGCATATTAACTAATCGAATAGTATCGAGATCATAAAAATGACTTGCAGCGAAAGGATCACCGCTATATTATACGCGCACTCCAAAACGAGATGCTTTAACCGCAATTTTTTGGAGAACAAAATAATGCCCGAATAGCTCAGTCGGTAGAGCAGAGGATTGAAAATCCTCGTGTCCCTGGTTCGATTCCGGGTTCGGGCACCATTTTTGTATAGTGTGATATCAATAAGCCGGCATAGCTCAGTTGGTAGAGCAACTGACTTGTAATCAGTAGGTCCCGAGTTCGACTCTTGGTGCCGGCACCACTTCTATAAAGAAGTCATAAAATTAGCCCGAATAGCTCAGTCGGTAGAGCAGAGGATTGAAAATCCTCGTGTCCCTGGTTCGATTCCGGGTTCGGGCACCAT
>NZ_CANMWS010000030.1 GCF_947501665.1 uncultured Shewanella sp.
GCCAGAGCCAGAGCCAGAGCCAGAGCCAGAGCCAGAGCCAGAGCCAGAGCCAGAGCCAGAGCCAGAGCCAGAGCCAGTACCTGAGAACAGTACCGATGAAGGGGCATCTGGTGGCGCTATTTGGGGGGGAAGTTTATTTTTGTTTGCTGCTGCTTTTTACAGAAGGGGCCTGAAAAGATTTAAAGTATCATAAATTAAGCGGGAGATTGCATTGTAAATGCATCGTTTGAGGGAATTGTGCCGTTACTTTAAATTTTTAATGGAATAATACCAATAAGGCAATGATGAAGATATTCAATTTAGTATTAATGTTACTTGTGGTGTGTATGGGGCTGTCCGCTAACATAATGGCGAGCAGTGTTAACCATTCTAGCATCATCATCACTGAGCCTAGCTCGGCACCTGAAATAAAAGCGACACTCAATGAAGTTAGGCGGTTAGAACGACTGCTAAAAGAGCAACACAGCCTCTTGGAGTACGCTCAGGCTGATTTATTCTCTCTGCTAGAGTCGGCCAGTCAGACTCTAGCAGAAATATTGCCCAGTCACATACCTCAAGAGCTGGGAAGTGCTTCCATTAGGCCTTCATATTATAATTATGATTTATCCATGGAAACACCATTAGATTGGCGCTCAAATCACGGTAATGGATCATCAGATGGTTATATCACCATTTGTTTATATAGTTATTCGAATGTTTGTGACTACACGACCCATGATCCTCAAGATCCCGGTGGGGATAGTGAATTATTACGCATTCCTTTTCGAGGAAGGTTGACCCTTTATGGCGAAGTGACACAGATCTATAAGCCCACGGATGAGTTACCAGATGTGATTTCATTACCGACCAACATTTATTTACAAACTAAAGAAGAAGTGGGCACCACGCCTGTGGGGGATGCCCATTTTACCCATATTGGTAATGTGTTTGCTGATCACATGACGATTGAGTATGATGCGTTCATAAATGTTACCGTGTTGCGTTGGAATATCCCTAAATCTCAAGCGGTCTTTGGTGAAAGTGCAAGCTTTAATGATGGTGATGAAGCCCATTGGTTTATGAATTTTGCATTTGAGTTTAAGAGAAGCGCATTTAGACCCGCATTTACAACGCTTTTGGTGGTTGGGTCCATTGACCCATATAGTAGTTTTTATTTCTCTCAGCCTATGATGCGGATTGTGTATTGAGGGCTTGATAAAAGGATCGGTAAGGGCGATGATTTAATAAGTTAAATTATCTATTTATAGTGGCTAATCAAAAAAATGTCCTCGTTGACGCAGTAGCTCCCTTGATAATTTAGGATTGGGTGTAAATGCTTCTCGACCATGAAGCCAATAATGATTATTAATCACCAATATGCTGCCAACAGGAAGCGAAAAAGATAGCTTATTTTTGTCTTGTTCTAATGAGGTTTGCAGTTGATATAAAAACACGGCTTGTTCTTTATTTTGAGGATGAACAAATTGATCGATAAAGGCGATTTGTGGTTTACCTTGCCTGTCTTCTTCAATGAAAATAGGGTGAAAAATACTGTCCGGAATACCTTTACTGGGAGGCGATTGCCACTTGAGTGGTGTTTTAGCGATTTTGTGGTGATAAAAATGTTTTAAATCATGCCAGTCATCAATGTGCAGTAATGTGGATTGCCCACCTTTGGCGTGTTGTTCAGCCATTTTCATTATTAATACAAAATCGGTTTTTTCGTCAGTATAGGTGCCATCATTATGTAAGGTTAAGGGGTGATAGGCCTTTCTTAAATAGCTGTCGCTATTATCGGTATGATTAATGGTAAAGCGTGCGTAAAATTTTCCTGACATGGCATCGAAATTGGGCAGTCCGACCAAATGAGAAATAGCCGTGGACAGTTTGATGCAGTCATCATCACAGAGATTGTCTGGTGATCCGAACTGCAATAAAAAGGCGCCTTTATGACGTGAAGTGATGATATTTTTTAAGCAATAACCTAATTGATTGTCACAGAGATTATCGAGGGTATCGGCGATTAAGTATCTTATATAGGGGGTGTATTCTATGGCTTGAACAGGCCACTTTGTGGTTTGTTCAATGAAGCTGGTGACTATTTCACTGTTGAGGGTGATAATTTGTATTCGCTGAGATTGACGATATTCGCTTAGTGTAAAAGGCTGAGTGTCAGGGAGTGGGGCCATTAAAGGATCCGTTTTCTGAAGGCGTATGTTTATTATAGAGTAAATACGCAAAGGTACTTTTGATTTCCAAAAGACATTCAGGTTTTTATTAAAAATGATAGTCAATGCCAATACTGACGATATTATCATTTGTTAAGGTGACAAGTTTATTGGTTTCTTGATCATTTATATTTTGGTAATGACCTCGATAAAGCACATCCAAGCAATACAGCTCGGTGGATGGGGAGAGCTGATATCGTGCCCCTAACGTCAGTTGATTAACGTGGATATTTGAAAAAGTGCTTCTATCAGTATCACTTCCCCCAGTGGCATGCTCAAAATAATCCCCAAGTCCTGATGTGTCTTCACCATATTCTGCATTGAATTGCAGCTTGCCTAATGTGTCACTGAGGCTGATGACATAACTGTTGCCTGCCATGTTTTTCTCTGTGCATATTTCACTCTGGGTATATTGGGCCAATTCGCTGAACGTTAGGTTTTTCGATTTTATTTGGCCAATCCAACGAATGGCATCAATATGACTAATTCCTTGGTTATAGGAAAGCGAAGAGTAGTAAGCATGAGAGTGTAAGTGTGGATCGCCTATGTTGGCTGAAAAAGCAAACCGATTGTGCGTATTCAATTGTGATTGAGTATCTTGGCTGGCTGCCATTAAATAGGTGCTGTTGAGAGTAAATGTTGAGTCAATGAGTGCAGAGTAGTAGTTAATACTATCAGGGCTTCGAGTTTGACCTGCGACCAAGTGTGATAGACTGGCATCGGTACTATTGAAAATATCCATATTTGTTGCTGTTGATTTAAAGACGGTATTGTTACGCCCAATAAGCAAAGTACCTAATAATGGATTGCGAATGCCTAAATAAGTGCTGCTAGCTTTTACTGGCGTTGTATCACCCGATTGTGTGGCATTATAAACTTTAAAGCTGACTTTATAGAGTAAATGCGTATTTTCGGTGATAGCTTCTTCTCCTCTAAGACCTAATTTTGTTGTATTTTCAATTGAACTCCCTTGTTCTTTGCTGCGGCTTGCAAAAGCCTGACTGGCTTCGGTGATATTGGTATTCATACTACCAAAGAGCGCCATATTGTTGGCATATGTCGAGAAAGAAATGAATGCACATAAACAGCAATAAATGGTATTTTTATTGTTTAATATCATGATGTTGGTTTTTATTTTCAAAGAAAGGTATTGATCTTGCTCTATACTTTATTGATCGTAACACAAATGAGAATGATATTTGTTTTTAATCTTGCGGTATAAAGTAAAATTAATCTTATAGCTGCTGTTAGGTTTTTTGTCCCCGCTTTTTCTTTCTCCTTCTATTATTAATACACTATTTAGCGGCGGCTGTTTCAAGCAGATATCGGTGGAGGGGATATGTACAGTGACTTATCTTTAGCGCATTTTATGGATGGATTGAAAAAACGTAATCCAGGTGAGTTGGAATTTCATCAAGCAGTATATGAGGTGGCAGAATCAGTGATGCCGTTTATTTTAGATAATCCCGTTTACCAGCATGCGGCTATTTTACAACGTATGACAGAGCCGGATAGAAGTATCATTTTTAAAGTGATTTGGGAGGATGATGCTGGAAACTTGAGGTTAAATCGCGGCTATCGTGTCCAGTTTAATAATTCGATTGGGCCTTATAAAGGGGGTTTGCGATTTCATCCGTCAGTTAATCTTAGTATCTTGAAGTTTCTAGGCTTTGAACAAACCTTTAAAAATAGTCTGACAACCTTGCCTATGGGGGCAGCGAAAGGCGGAGCGGACTTTAATCCAAAAGGCAAGTCCGATAGAGAAGTGATGCGTTTTTGTCAAAGTTTTATGACAGAATTATCTCATCATATTGGACCCGATACTGATATTCCTGCAGGAGATATCGGGGTTGGAGCAAGAGAGATAAGTTTTATGTTTGGCCAATATAAGCGATTGCGCCATGAATTTACGGGGGTATTAACCGGAAAAGCATTGGAGTTTGGTGGCAGTCTCATTCGTACCGAAGCGACGGGGTATGGCGCGGCGTTTTTTATGGAAGAAATGCTGGCGCATCGAGGTGACAGTATTCGAGGGAAAACATGTGTGTTATCAGGCTCGGGGAATGTGGCACTGTATTGTGCAGAGAAAATCATACAACTCGGTGGCAAGGTGGTTACCTTTTCAGACTCGACAGGTTTTATTTATGATGAACAGGGGATTAATGCTGAGAAACTGGATTATTTGATAAAACTTAAAACGTTTCAAAGAGGGCGTATTTCAGAATATGCCGATAAATACCAGTGTGATTTTTTTGTTGATGAAAAACCTTGGGGAGTGCGTTGTGATTTGGCTTTTCCGTGTGCAACACAAAATGAAATAGATAAACAAGATGCCCATACATTAGTGTCAAATGGTTGCATGGCTGTTGTTGAAGGTGCCAATATGCCAACGACGATTGAGGCCATAAAAGTATTGCAACATGCGAAATTATTATTTGCACCCGGTAAGGCAGCTAATGCGGGAGGCGTGGCACTATCAGGGCTTGAGATGACGCAAAACAGTGTTAGGATGTCTTGGAGTGCTGAAGATTTAGAAGCTAGATTAGCGAATATTATGAAAGATATCCATCAACAATGTGTGAAATATAATGAGGATGGCGATTATATTAATTATGTTAATGGTGCCAATATTGCGGGGTTTATTAAAGTGGCTAACGCCATGCTGGCATATGGTGTATAGGCGAACGAGTATGAGAACTGCGTTTTCCCAATTGAAAACGCAGTTAACGCATTAAGTTAACGATTTAAGGTTAATGTAATTTCATTCTCGGTCTCACAGCACGCATAAGTTTTTCTGTTAACCACAGCGCAACTGTTTTGGTTGTGCCGTGAACAGCTCTTTGGTGCATTCGATAGAGGGATATATACACAAGACGCGCTAATTTTCCTTCAATAAACATGGTGTTTTTGGTGAGGTTGCCCATTAAGCTGCCCACCGTACTGAATTTTGATAAGTTGACTAACGAGCCATAATCAACATAGGTATAGCTTTCTAGTGGTTTACCTTTTAGTTCATTAATTAGGTTCTTTTCGACACATTCCGCCATTTGATGGGCAGATTGAGCGCGCGGAGGGACGAATTTACCATCGGCTTGCTTACAAGCACAACAATCGCCAATAACGTAAATATCATCGTTAACGGTACTGACTAACGTGTCTTTTACCATAATTTGATTGGCGCGGTTTAATTCAAATAAATCAATTTCTTTAATAAAGTCTGGTGCTTTTACACCTGCAGCCCACAGCATTAAGTTCGCTTCAATGTGGGTGCCATCTTTTGTGGTAAAGCCTGTCGCGGTTGCTTCACTGACGCAGGTATTTTCAAGGACATTCACACCGAGTTTGACCAACTCACGCCTTGCAGATGCTGCAATGCGATCAGGAAGAGCAGGTAATATACGAGGGCCAGCTTCAATCAAATGAATATGTAACCTATCGGCTGTCATTTTGCTTAACCCATAGCTTTTAAGCAGTTCAGTGACATGATATAGCTCAGCTGAGAGTTCAACGCCCGTTGCACCTGCACCCACAATAGCAATATCCAGTCTCGTATTACTATCTGATTGGTGAATGCGGGTGAAGCTATCGAGTAATGCATGATGAAAGCGGTCGGCTTGCTGATGAGAGTCTAGAAAATAACAGTGATCTTTTACACCTGGCGTATTAAAGTCATTGCTGACACTGCCAATAGCGATGACAAGCTTGTCATATTGAATATGACGTTCTGGAAGAATGGCGGCGTTATGGTCGTTTAAAATTGGGGCTAAGGTGACTGTTTTATCATCACTGTTTAATTGGCAAAATGTACCGAGTTGAAATTGGTAACCATGTTTTGCTGCATGGGCTGAATAAACCACACCATCGAGGTTAGGATCGAGTGAACCGGTTGCCACTTCATGGAGCAGAGGCTTCCAAATATGAGTGCGATTTTTATCGATTAATGTGATGGTTGCTTTGCCTTTCTTACCGAGTTTATGGCCGAGTTGGGTTGCTAATTCTAATCCTCCCGCACCACCGCCAATGATCACAATATTTGGGATTGTTGAATTAGGGGTTCTTGAGTCCATATCTTCATTCTCACGTTGACTAACACTAGCGTGTACATATTGATGACAGGGCACTTAAATTCAAACCGTTAAAATGCTAAACGAAGTTCTACATTTGTTTCAATGTAAAATACTGATTAATAATGAATATTTCACATATTTAGGTTTTGTATGTTGAAAAGCAGAATTTAAATGTCAAATCCTAGATTAATATTAACTCATCATTGTGAGCGAATACACCTTGATTGTAGGTGCATTGACAGATTTGAATAAGCAATATTGATTTATTGTTATCACGCACAACATTCACTCTAACAAAAGAGCAAGCTTAATAAATTTACTTTTGCATTTATGACTATATTTCACTTATTTACTCTATAAAAATGGTCACAAAACGATAAGGGTTATAGTGCTATATATTGTGCAAAGTGTCACGATTAATTGTTAAATATTCAGCAATGCTAAAGCATGAAATAATGTATTGTCGATTGCGATGGTTTTATCCCTATGTTCGGGATTTCTTCTATTATGGCTGTAAGGTCAGTGAGATTGGTTTTATGACGTGTTTATTTTCAATTGTGTCTTTTTAGAGCAAATGGCTAATTGTTTTTAGGGGTGGCTTAAGGCTAAATAGTGACAAGAAACGTCTTTATTTTGCGGTTAGGGACAATAGACTTTATTGCAATGATAAGGGGCTATTATGGCCGATAAAGACATTATTATCAGTAGATTATCTAGTACATCGAGTGAGATTGATTCTTCAAAACCAGAGGCTCAATATTTATCTCGACGACAATTAAAAAGAGGCGTCGCAGGCTGGGTATTATTGGCCAGTTTAGGAGTGTCTTATGTGATTTCTGGTGATTTTGCTGGGTGGAATTTTGGCCTTGCCTCCGGAGGGTTTGGGGGGATGTTTATTGCGACCGTGATCATGGCGATAATGTATGGAGGTTTAGTGCTTACATTGGCTGAGCTGTCATCTTCATTGCCGACGGCTGGTGGTGGATACAGTTTTACGCGAAGAGCCATGGGGCCTTGGGGTGGTTTTTTAACGGGGACAGCGATTTTACTGGAATACGCCATTGCTCCAGCAGCAATTGCCATTTTCATTGGCAGTTACCTACAAACATTAGTAGGCATTGATGGCCCCATTGTTTATGGTATTTTTTATTTTATTTTTGTGGGGATCCATTTATGGGGAGCGGGTGAAGCACTACGGATCATGATGGGGATCACTTTACTCGCTGTCATTGCTATTTTGGTTTTTATTGTAGCGATGCTGCCTCATTTTCAGTGGAGATTATTATTTGATATTACACCGGATCCTCAAGCACTGGGGTCAAGTGCTTTTTTGCCTGAAGGTTTAGTGGGGATTTGGGCTGCTTTGCCCTTTGCAATGTGGTTATTTTTAGCTGTTGAAGGTGTGCCATTAGCTGCTGAAGAAGCTGAAAACCCAGCCAAAGATCTTCCTAAAGGCATTATTGTTTCAATGGTAATATTGACTTTCTTTGGTTTTTCTATTTTATTTTTAGCCTCTGGCGGTGCAGGTGCTGACTTAATAAAAAACCATGGTGCGCCACTTGTCGGTGCCTTAAGTGCTATTTATGGTAGTGATTCATGGATGGTAACATTTGTTAATATCGTTGGATTATTTGGCTTAATTGCTAGTTTCTTCTCGATTATCTACGCTTATTCTCGGCAACTTTTTTCTCTATCTCGTGCAGGGTATTTACCTCGTTTTTTATCGCTATCAGGTAAACGGAAAGTGCCTGTTTGGGCGCTTATTATTCCAGGTATTCTCGGTTTTTTATTGTCGTTAACAGGGCAAGGTGATTTGATGATCACTATGGCTGTTTTCGGTGCAACACTTTCATACGCAATGATGAGTTTGTCTCATATCATATTACGTTCTAAAGAACCTGAACTCCCTCGCCCTTATCGAACGCCTGGGGGGCGTTTTACATCGGCATTAACGCTTGTTTTATCTCTAGTGGCGCTAGCGTCAACTTTTGTTGTCAGTTTACAAGCTGCACTTTGGGCTGGTGTGTTTTATTCAGTGATGTTGCTATATTTTATTTTTTACAGTCGCCACCATTTAGTGGCATCGGCACCTGAAGAGTTGTTTGATGATGTTTTAGGGAAGTCATAAGAAAAAGCAATCGAAAGGGAGTTGATATGAAAAATGCTAGGCAAGTTAAAACGATTGTGGATGCAAAAGCCATTGTTGAAGAGCGACATTTAAGCCATGTTAAAGTTGGATTGTTTGATATCGATGGCGTGATGCGTGGAAAATATATGGCAAAAGATAAATTTTTTTCAGCTTTAGAAAAAGGATTTGCTTTTTGTGATGTCGTGCTGGGGTGGGATATCAAAGATCAATTATTGGATAAAACGCAATATACAGGATGGCATACCGGTTACCCTGATGCGCCCGTGCGTATTTTACCGGCCAGTTGCCGTGAGGTGTATGGTGAAGAAGGGATGTTATTGTTCATTGCTGAATTTGATGAACAGGCGGCGATGGTTTGTCCAAGACAAACCTTATCTCGAGTGATTAAACAAGCCGGTGACATGGGCTTTAATGTGTTTGGTGCGCTTGAATATGAATTCTTTCTCTTTAACGAGACTCCTGAGTCGGTAAGGCAAAAAAATTATCGTGATTTAAATACCTTGACCCCAGATTGGTTTGGGTATTCGATGATCCGTAATTCTGTTCATGCAGAGCTGTATCACGATATCCTTGCCATGGGCGAGCAGATGGATTTCTCTATTGAAAGTTTGCACACAGAAACCGGCCCAGGTGTGATTGAAGCTGCGATCACAGTGGATGCATTGTCAGCGGCAGCCGATAAAGCGGCGCTATTTAAAACCTTTATTAAAGTGCTTGCTCAGCGCAGACAGTTAATAGCCACGTTTATGGCGAAGTGGTCAAGGGATTTTCCAGGACAAAGTGGGCATATTCATCTTTCGCTGCAGCATCAAGATGGTACGTCTGCTTTTTTCGACCCAGAACAAGAACACAACATGAGTCAAATTCAGCGACACTTTCTTGCGGGTCAGCAAAGGCTGATGCCCGAATTCTTAGCGATGATTGCGCCAACGGTTAACAGTTATACGCGTATGATCCCTGGCTTTTGGGCGCCGACGCAAGCCACATGGGGGGTTGAGAATAGAACCACGGCGTTGAGAGTGATTAAGGGCTCACAAAAATGTCAACGGATTGAATATCGTTTGGGCGCGGCAGATGCGAATCCTTATTTGGCTTTATCGGCAGCATTAGCCAGTGGATTATACGGCATTATGGAACAATTAGAGCCCTATCCACAGGTTAAGGGTAATGCTTATGAACAGCCTCAACCCGATGCGCTTAATTTGCCCTGTAGTTTGTGGGATGCTGCTAAAAATTTACGGCAATCTGCAGCGGCAAAATTGTTTTTTGGTGAGGCCTTTGTGGAACACTTTGCGACGACCCGTGAATGGGAAGAGCGAGAATATCGAAAGCATGTTTCTGATTGGGAAATGATCCGTTATTTTGAAATTATTTAACTCACCACTATTTTTTGAGTCATAAAGAAATCAAGGAATGCGTTATGCCGCACCATAATGATGCTTGTAATACATCCGTGCAAGAAACGATTTCACCTATTAATCAACAGGTTTATGTTACTCGACCTATTGCGTCACTCATTGATATACATGCTATGGTTAATTGTGCCAATAAGGCGCAATTAGCTTGGGCTGCATTGCCACTTATTGATAGGAAACAGTTATGTGTTCGCGCCATTGATTATTTGATAGCGCAGAAAAAAAACTTGGCTAACGAGCTCTGCTGGATGATGGGTCGACCCATTCGATATTGCGAATGGGAGTTCAATGGTGTCGACGAGCGGGCGCAGTATTTATTGAACGTCTGTGAGCAGGCATTAGCATCGCTTCCCATTGCCGAAAAAGCGGGAGTGACACGCTATATTAAGCGAGAATCTTTGGGGGTCAGTCTAATAATTGCCCCCTGGAATTACCCTTATTTGACCGCGATCAATGGCTTGCTTACCACATTATTGGCGGGTAATAGTGCCATCATTAAGCATTCACCTCAAACGCCCCTATGTGCTGAACGTTTGGTTGAAGCCTTTGAAGCAGCGGGGGTGGAAAAAGGGGTCGTACAATGTCTTCATACGAGTCACGAAAATACCTTGGCTTGTATTGCTCAAGAACCTATTCATCATGTGGCGTTTACGGGGTCGGTATTGGGTGGTCAAAAAGTAGAACAAGCGACAGCGGGACGGTTTATGCATCTTGGACTTGAGCTGGGTGGGAAAGATCCTGCTTATGTACGCAGTGATGCTATTATTAGTAAAGTGGTTGATGTGTTAGTCGATGGTGCTTTTTTTAACTCAGGACAATCCTGCTGCGCCATTGAACGTATTTATGTCCATGAAAGTCTTTTTGATGGATTTGTGACTGCATTTGTGCAAAAGGTGTTGGAATATCAGCTGGGTGCCCCAAATGAGGCGACGACAACTTTAGGTCCTATGGTGAGTGAGAGTGCTTCGCAGCGAGTACGGGATCAAATACAAGAGGCCATTGCATTAGGGGCGATAGCTCACATAGAAGAGCAGTTATTTCCCTTAAGCCAAGTGGGTTCAGCGTATCTAGCACCACAGGTATTAACCAATGTGAATCATCATATGAAAGTGATGACAGAAGAATCTTTTGGTCCTGTTATTGGCATACAAAAAGTTAAAGATGATGATGAAGCAATTGGCTTAATGAATGACAGTGATTTTGGTCTGACGGCGGCAATTTTTACTCAAGATATTGAAACGGGTATTCAGTTAGGGGATAGGGTCAATACGGGGACTTTTTTCCTTAATCGTTGTGATTATCTTGATCCTGCACTGGCTTGGACCGGAGTGAAGCTGTCTGGAAGAGGCTGCAGTTTGTCGATATTCGGTTTTGAGTCTGTGACTCGGCCTAAGTCGTATTATGTTCAGCATAGGATGTCACAAGGAGATTAAATGGCACTTGAGGCTCATTGGCATTATCCTACCGATATTCGAGTGGGAGCGGGATGTTTATCCTTGATTACTCAATGTTGCGAGTCCTTGAATATCACAAGAGCCTTATTGGTGACTGATAGCCAGCTTGCGACTTTTCCTATGGTGAGACAAGTACAAGATTTATGTCAAGCTCGCCAGATCCACTGTGAAGTCTTTTCCCAAATAGCGTCAGATCCGACCGATGATGATGTGGCTCTGGGGGCTGAAAAAGTCAATAAAGCAGGAAGTGATGGTATTATTGCATTGGGGGGAGGGGCGAGTTTAGATGCCGCGAAAGCGATTGCGTTAAGTGCGAGGCAAACCTTACCTTTGTGGGATATGGAAGATGTGGGTGATAACTGGCTGCGTATTGATACCGATAAGATTTTACCTGTTATTGCTGTGCCGACAACTGCAGGGACAGGTTCTGAGGTGGGACGAGCGGCTGTGATCACCGATTTACAAGGCCAGTATCCTAAAAAGCGAATTTTATTTCATCCTAAATTGATGCCTCTCAAAGTGTTACTTGATCCATTATTAACGCTTCAATTACCGCCAAATATCACGGCGGCAACAGGCATGGATGCCTTATCACATTTACTCGAAGCCTATTGCTCGCCCCATTTTCATCCTATGGCTGAAGGAATCGCGGTCGAAGGAATAAAACGAATTAAGTCCTATTTACCCATTGCATTTGAGAACGGGGATAATATTGAAGCCAGAACACAGATGCTGGTGGCTTCAAGTATGGGGGCGACAGCCTTTCAGCGAGGTCTCGGCGCCATGCATGCGTTAGCCCACACATTAGGGGCGCTTTATCATAAACATCATGGATTGTTAAATGCGATTTTGATGCCCTATGTGCTAAAGCATAATCAATCTGCAATCGAAAGAAAAATAATTTATTTAGCCACTTGTTTAGAGTTTGAACATCCCAGTTTTGATGGCGTATTAGCTTGGATCTTAGCGATGAGGAGGCGTCTTCATATTCCTCATACCTTAGCGCTTATTGATATCGATATCGATGATGCAAAGCGGGTTGGTGAAATGGCTGTTTGTGATGGTGCAGCGGCAACAAACCCGATTTTATTATCGGCTAAGCAGTATACGGCTTTATTTATTGATGCCGTTGAAGGTCGGTTATAGCCATATAATCACTGGACACCTCTGGCTCGCTTCAAGGTGCATGTTTTTGGCATTAAGGAGATGAAAATGAAAGTTGGTTTGTTACTGTGTGATGATGTTCGGGAACAATTGCAGGTAAAGTATGGTGATTATCCACACATGTTTTCAGCATTATTTGCGCCTTGTGAGCCAAGTGGGGGAGTAACACTTGTTTTTTATCGTGTGTTGGATGGTCACTTTCCTCAGGATATTGATGAGTGTGATGGGTATATTATTTCTGGCAGTCGAGATTGTGTGAATGATGATCTAGCTTGGATCCATGCTTTAGAAGATTATGTGCGTCAACTCAATGAGCGTCAAAAAAAATGTGTCGGGATTTGTTTTGGGCATCAAATGATAGCCAAGGCATTAGGTGGCACTGTCGCGCGCTCAAAGAAAGGTTGGGGACTGGGGGTGATGACAAGTCAGTTATCGAAAACGATGCCTTGGATGGCCGACGCGGCAGATGGAATATCGACATTATCGTTAGTCATGAGTCATCAAGATCAAGTGATCAGTTTACCACCATCGGCAAACATATTAGCGTCAAGTGCATTTTGTCCTTATGGCATGTTTCAAATGGGGTCTCATTTTGTCGGTATTCAAGGACATCCAGAATTTAGCACTGATTACTGCCATGATTTAATTACACTGCGTTCAGAAATAATTTCAGCTGAATTATTAAAGCAAAGCATCTTGTCATTAAATACTCAACCAGATGCATTGTGGATAGCACAGTCAATAGTAAACTTTTTTAAGTGAGTGAGATAAAGGATTTTGGCGCGAATTATGGTTCCCGTTTGGCGTAACCATGGCCTTTTTCTATTCCTAAGCAGTCCTCGCCGACAAACATCCAAGTGAGCTGATCACCATTTAGGGTATATTCATAAACATATTTTCCTGGGCATTTTAGCGCCGTATTTCTCCAGCGTATTTTAAAGGTTTTGGGCGTCGTTTTCATGCCTTTTCCTTCTTTTGCTACCCCTGTCGCTGCTAAATATTTACCCATCACCATTTGATCCGTTTGTTTGAGGGTCATGGTGACTTGAGTCGGCCCTTTAATTTTACTGGCATAGTTAACGCCGACCCAACGACCAGAGACATTGACTGGATTAGCAATAACACTACTTGAGACAAATAAGATTGATAGCCCTAGACTTATCGCAATGTTTTTTATTGGCATAACAATATCCTTAATGGATTAAAAAGAAGGGTAGCATACCTCCATCAAGCTGTTTACTGACTTAATGATGAATAAAAAATGAAATGAAGTGAGTATATTGAGTCTAGTTAAGAATATGACAGTATACAAATGGTCAAATGAGAGAGGGCTCACTCCATGCGTTTTGGCTAAGGAGTGAGCGACAAGCGTTTAAGGGGTGGCTTGAGCGGGCGACCATTTATCCCAAGCAGGATTTTTCTTATCATGAAGCGTGAAACTGTCACCGCTTTTTAATGTATTATCGTTAACAGTTGTCTCTTTTGTGACGATACCGATCCCGCCTGCCAGAATGGTTTCTAAGGAGCCTGTATCAACTTGAGCACCCGAAAATAGTCCCACATCCACTTTTATACCTGAGAGGTCCCAAAATTGACTTGAACGATTAACTAAATTGCGATACTGGGGTTCAACATGAGCATAAAGTTTGACGTAAGTTCCTTGACCTGACAGGGCATATTGGTCTATTTGTCCAACATGTATTCCTCTGAAAAATAAGGGAGTACCGACTTTTAGTGAGCCAAGTTGCTTAGTGGTAATCGTAAAGGTTAATGCATCAGGCTGTAAGTGAATTTGCCCATGCAATCGACCATTGAAGGTATGGGTTTCTCGTTCACTGCTTCCCGGACTGACTTTAATAAAGGCGCCAGTAAGCAAGGTTTCAGGGGCTTTAATGCCCGTTAAATTGATTTGTGCATCGACCAGTGAATATTGTGCATCAGTGCGTAAAAAAGGCTTAGCATATTCACCATAGAGGTAAGCTTTCACGGTTAAAGTTTTGAGGGAGCTATCTAGGCTCACTGTTTCAACTTCACCAATTTGGTATCCTAAATAACGAATAGCAGCATGTGCGGCTAACTTAGCCTCAGCGGGAAAGCGTAACGTGATGGACTTAGCTTGAGATAAAGCCAGTTTTTTGGTGGTATATAAATGAGAGCGATCTCCTGTTTGATTCTTATTCAGTAAATCGAGTGAAATACTGCCCTGTATTGCTCCTTTGAGTGGGGCAACGTTAACTTCGAGCCCACTGAGGCTGGCATTGACTGATACCGCACTATTTTGCCAAAAAACAGTTTGGCTATTGATCAAGCTTTTGAATTGTTTTTGAATTTGAATATTAACATCAAAGGCTTGTTTTTTTTCAGACCAAGTCACTTGCTTAACGCGGCCAATTTGCATTTTTTTGTAATAAATCGGTGAATTTGTAGATAAACTTGCACCATCAGGGCTTTGCAGGGTGAGTTTGACTGCACCTTGATTTGCAAAAAAATCACTTGCTGCCAGATCGGATGCAAAGAGTGTTAATTGTGCGTTATTACTTACTTGTTGACGTGAAGTACCTTGTACTAAACTGATCGCACCTTTGACAAAGGTGGTTAAATCGCGAGTTTTCACTTTGACTTGATCTAATGTGGCATTAATCGAGACGGCTGCTTCTGACACAAAATAACTTTTTTGCGTGATTAATTGTGCAAATTCGGGATAAATTTTCACTTGATAATTAACGCGAGTCAGCTTGTTGTTCAGGTTAACGGCAGTGACCTCTCCTATTTTTATCTGTTTATAGCGCACTTCCGCACCGACAGAAAGATTGGGGTTACTCTGAGAGTTGAGGGTTAAATATAAATTGTTAGTTTGTGCGTCGGGTGCCTTATCCAATAATGGATATTCCGAACTTGCAGGCCCTGTTCCGGCTTTAAAATTAATCACACTACCGGTGATTAAACGTTCAGGGTGTTGTATACCTGCGAGGGATATTTTTGCACCACTCACCCAAAATTGTGCACTTTGGGTAAGAAGTGATTTATAGGTATTATCTAATTTTGCCATCATGTTGACCCCTTTGGAGGTGAGATCAATATGAGTGACTTGGCCTATTTTTATGCCTCTGAAGACAATGTCTGTTCCTTTATTAATGCCGTAGGTATTGTCAGCCATTAAGGTGAAACTAATGCCTTCTAGTGCCTCTTTTTTACTGGCATATAAATTAAAGCTGTCATTGACTTCGGCCACTTGAGAATTATCGTTTGAATTAAAACTGATCCCGCCAGCTAATACGGCTGCTAGACTTTCAACATTGATTTGTAAATTAGACAATGAAGCATCGATGTTTAGCCCTGAGACATTCCAAAATAGCGAGTCGATTTTAACCAGTTGAGCGTATTCTTTTTGTATGAAGATACTGATTTGAATATTATCACTTTTATTCAGTTCGTAAGCGACCACTTGCCCGACAGGGATTTGGCGAAAATAAACGGGCGATCCCACTTCTAATGAACCTAATTTTTCCGTGTTTAATTTTAATATGATGCCTTCTGTTCCCGCTTGCATGACTGGGGCATTTTTTTCGGCTCTAAAGTTCATTTTGGGGCTGCCAGTACCGGGTAACATGCCGATGTAATTACCCGAAAAAATAGTTTCTAAACCTTGCACTCCCATGATGGAAGCTTTAGGTTTGACGAGCCAAAATTGTGTATTTGCACGCAAAAAGGGTTCTGCACGAGCATCCATTAATACATCGACATTGACCCCGCTTAAGTTTTTATCGATGCTGATATCAACGACTTTTCCCATATTGAGTCCTTGGTAACGGACTAATGTCTTGCCCACTTCCATGCCCGTCGCATTGGGAAAGTGAATTCTGACGGTAATACCTGCGTCTCGAATACTTTGTACTCCTAACCATGCTGCCAAAATGAGTGCTACAGCTGGTAGCAACCAAATAGGAGAGAAGAGCTTTTTCTTAACAATTTTAGGCTGTTCTATTTGTGTCATCTTGAGTGTCCAGTCGATCCCAAAGTAAACGAGTGTCTAAAACTTTTGCTGCGGTTTGTGTGAGTAAAATGACTAAGGCGAAAGGCGTTGCCGCAGGTGCAGGTTGTGCATCAAGTAGCTGGCCCATGTTGACCAAAGCCACAGTGAGTGAAATAACAAAAAGATCGAGCATGGACCATCGGCCAATGGTTTCAATTATATGAAAACCGAACATGAGTTTCTTTTTGGATAAAGGTAAGTTGAAAGTAATGGCACTTAAATACAAGGTTAAGCCAATAATTTTTAACCAAGGTACTAATATACTAGCAATAAAAACAATGATAGCAATGGGTAGCATACCTGTTTGAACAAGATGAATGATACCAGAAAAAATTGTATCGTAACGCACATTTCCTTGTTTGGTTAACATGGTAATTGGGTAAATATTTGCAGGGATCAGCAATATTGCCGCAGTAATTACTAATGCCCAGCTTTTTTGAAGACTGAGTGTGTTCCTTGCGCGTAGTGGACTATCACAACGTAAACAAACTTTGTCATGTAATGAAGCGATTTGTTTGCAAGTTGGGCAGGCTGTTAACTGGATATCCTTTCCTTGCAGTAAGGTCTCAGCTTTTTTCATCTAACAGACTCCACATGTGTTCAATATCGTATTCTCTGAGCAAAAACAAAGTCGATAGAAATAGCATAGTAAAACAAAATGTGCCCATACCGAAAGTAATGGTTGCAAAATCAGATAGCTGAAATGATGAAACCAGAAAACTGATAACATAAATCTCAAGCATAGTTAATTGCGTCAGTAATGTATGTAACATCAATAACTTTTTGAGTACTTTTCGGTGAAAAGGTGATGATAGTCGGTGCTTTACAATGATAATTTGGCTCAATATTGACAGTAGTAATAGAGCCGGACCGAACACGGCGGTAGTCATGACGGCAAGACTGACCACCCAATAACCTTGTTTGCCGACCGCCAATGCACCTTCTAATACTGTCGTCGTTCTAACACTGCCAAGGAAATGTAATTCAAGCATAGGAAATACATTAGCAGGAAGAAAAAAGATCAGAGCGGTGAGACATAACGCTAGCATGCCATTGATGGAACAATAGGGGGTGTGATAGAGAGGAGAATGGCAACGGGGACAAAGGGCTCTTACGCCTGTGGGCAGGGCTCGTTTTCTGATGGCTAAGTCACAAGAGTGGCATAAGACAATACTCTCATTCTCGGCTTGTGATCCCATAGTGTTATTAACCTACTTAATGATTAATGAAGATAATGACAATGCATTGATATGTAATATTTATATTTTATGATACTTATGGTAAAAGCCCTGTGGCTTGAAAATGCATATTGAGTAATGAGAGATATTCATACATTAGAGCAAAGTTATTAGATTATATACCTAAAAAACCTGAAAAGGCGAGTGTAGGCATTCAGGTAAGAGGACTGATGGTTTCTTGGCTTGCATATTGGGTGAATTATGGCAAAATAGGTACTGTATATAAAAACAGTATGGAGTGACACATGGCCGTTATCACACAATTTGTTGTGGTTAGAGAAGGGGTAGAGAAAATGACATTTACATCAAAAAAAGATGCGGATGCCTATGATAAAATGTTGGATATCGCTGATAACCTTCAGCCTTTATTAGCCGAGTCAGCACTGGAAATTGATGATGCGACCTGTGAAAGCTTGAGCTTTTATCTGGCTAAAAATAAAGATGAATTTATGAAGGTATTAAAGGGAGGCTCAAGTACAAAAGAAGAACCGCTTGTTGAAAAAACAACCTCAAATAAGAAAAAAACAGTGAAAAAAACTGGACAAGAAGCGGCTTAATATTATGATCACAGTGTACCAACACCATTGGAATGTTGTATTTTCAAGTGCTGTTGGTGCGCTCGTTGTTTTCTTTTTATAAAGGACATTGTACGCTCATTTTTATGGTCATCTTAGGTCTTTGGATGAGTATTTAAATTAGTCATAAATTGCCGATAAAAACACCGTTAAAATTTAACCCCATCTCATCTTTGAGTGATTGACACGTCTCAACCTTAACTTGTCATAGAAAAGTCACTAGGATTTTAAGGCATTTATTTGTTAAACTGCCCGGCTGGTAATGGTGCCATTATTTTTATTATGGTGCTTTATCAATTCTTTTAGTGATGTCGTGTTAGGGTATGGGATGAGTGTTGAAGATTATGATGTATTGAATCGTCAAGTTCAGGCATTGTTTGCTGGAGAAGATGATTTAATTTGTGCGATGGCGAACTTTTCAGCTTTATTAAATGAACATTTAAGTGATATTAATTGGGTTGGATTTTATTTGATGAAAAATAGCCAATTAGTATTAGGTCCTTTTCAGGGGAAAGTGGCTTGTACTCGTATTCCATTAGGAAGAGGAGTGTGCGGTACAGCGGCGAGCAAAAATGCCACTCAACGTATAGAAAATGTACATCAATTTGAAGGTCATATCGCGTGTGATACTGCCAGTAATTCAGAACTTGTGATCCCACTTTGTCGTGATGGAAGGGTTATTGGTGTGTTAGATATCGATAGTCCTTCGTTAGGAAGATTCACTAAAAACGATCAAATAGGGCTCGAAGCCGTGTTAAAAAGCTTCGAAAACGGCTTATTTGGTTAAATGCTAGCCTATTATCGTTAATTGGTGGTCGCATTCATGGCTACTGTGCTTATAATAGGCGGTTTGATAAATTACAAAATTCAAGTAGGCTATTAAACTTGATTGAATGAATGTTTGGCGTTTATTCTTTGTAATTGCTAAGGTATGTCTGTAGAAAGAACGTTAAGAATAAAAATAATGACCAATTTATGCTTTATTTTTACGTGGATTCAGATAAATATAAACGACACTTAAAAATTGTATGTTCGTGTATGATTTTTTTTATGTGCCCTTTTTTAAAACTGTGGAAGTAATGATGGAATCAACAGAAAAGTTGACCGACACCAACGCAATTCTTGCGTATTTGTATGAAACATTTCCTTTATGCTTTGTTGCTGAAGGTGAAACTAAGCCATTAAAGATTGGATTGTTTCAGGATTTGGCTGAAAGGTTATCTGATGATTCTAAAGTCAGTAAAACTCAATTAAGAATCGCTTTACGTCGCTATACCAGTAGTTGGCGTTATTTGAAATGTATTAAGCCTGGCGTCCAACGTGTTGACCTAGAAGGGCAAGCTTGCGGGGAGCTAGAGCAAGAGCATATTGAGCATGCTCAAACCACACTTAAAGCCAGTCAAGAAAAAGCTAAAGCGAAGCGATTAGCACAAGCGGCTAAACATGCTGAAAAGGCGCCTAAAGTTAACAAGAAGCCTGTTAAGAAAACCGCCCCAAAACGTGCACCTGCTGCAAAACCAAACAAATTAGAAAAGAAACCTGCTCCTAAGGTTGAACTTGTGCCAGCAGTGCTTACTGAACTAAAGCAAAATCAACGTGTTAATGTAAAGCTAGGGCAATCTCCTGTCGCTGGCATTATTTTAGATATCAAAAAAGAAGATGTGAGTGTTCAGTTAGATTCTGGTTTAACGGTTAAAGTACGCGCTGAACATATAATGCTGTAATGGCGAAATAGTAAAGGAGTAACTTGTTGATGCGAAAACTCATTCTGGCTGCAACTGTCGTCAGTATTTTTGTAGGATTTTCTGCCTGGGCCGTTAGCCCTTCAATCCCCTTCAGCGAGTTACCCGCTTTAAAGCAGGAGCCTCAGCATAAGGTAGCGAGTAAACGGGTGACCGATTTGTTTAGTCGCTCTCACTATCGTCGATTTGTTCTTGATGATGTGTTTTCAGAGCAAGTTTTTGATAGTTATTTAAAGCAATTAGATTATCGCCACAATGTTTTGCTGCAGTCAGATGTTGATGGTTTTCAAAAGTATGCAAAGCAATTTGATACTATGTTAGAAACCGGTGACTTAAAACCTGCTTATGATATGTTTCAAGTCACCGAAAAAAGACGTTATGAACGTTTTGCCTATGCGTTGTCTTTACTCGATAAGAAAATGAATTTTGACTTAGCGGGTGATAAATACCAATTTGATAGAGAAGATGCCCCTTGGCCAAAAACAGAAGCTGAGCTTAATGAGCTTTGGCGAGAGCGTGTCAAATACGATGCATTAAATTTGAAATTAGCGGGTAAATCTTGGGACGAGATTGTAACGGTTCTGACCAAGCGCTATAACAATGCGATTAAACGTTTAAGTCAAACCAACAGTGAAGATGTTTTTCAAGCGGTTATGAATGCATTTGCTCGTACGGTTGAACCCCATACCAGTTACCTTTCTCCTCGAAATGCTGAACGTTTCCAAATGGAAATGAATTTGAGTCTTGAAGGGATTGGTGCTGTGTTGCAAATGGATAATGATTATACGGTGATTAAGAGTTTAGTTGCCGGTGGTCCAGCTGCAAGTAGTGATAAACTGGCACCTGAAGATAAAATCGTTGGCGTGGCACAAGACGGCAAAGACATGGTCGATGTGATAGGCTGGCGTCTCGATGATGTGGTTGAATTAATTAAAGGCCCTAAAGGTAGCAAAGTCACGTTAGAAATTTTGCCTAAGAAAGGGGGATCGTCTGCTAAAACCTTTAATGTCACGATTACTCGCGATAAAATTCGATTAGAAGATCGCGCTGCAAGCTCGAAAATCATTGAGCCTGAAGAAGGCATTTATGCTGGCCGTAAAGTGGGTGTGATAAAAATTCCTGGTTTTTATATGGGATTATCAAAAGATGTATCTAACGAGCTGACGCAATTAAAAGAAAGTAAAGTCGAAGGTGTGATCATTGATTTGCGCGGTAATGGTGGTGGTGCATTAACGGAAGCGTCATTACTAACTGGGTTGTTTATTGATCAAGGCCCAGTTGTGCAAATTCGTGATGCCAATGGACGAGTGACTCAAAATCGTGATAATGATGGTAAAACCACTTATGCAGGGCCGTTAACTGTGATGGTTGATCGTTACAGTGCTTCTGCATCGGAAATTTTTGCCGCAGCACTGCAAGATTATGACAGAGCGTTAATCGTGGGTGAGTCAACCTATGGTAAAGGCACAGTGCAGCAGCATAAAAGCTTAGGCCGGATTTATGATTTATACGATAAGCCTCTTGGTCATGTACAATACACTATTGCGAAGTTCTACCGTATCAATGGTGGCAGCACTCAATTGAAAGGTGTCACACCGGATATTAAATACCCGAGTGCATTAGAGCCTGGAGAGTACGGTGAAGCAGAGTCTAAGAATGCACTGCCTTGGGATAAAGTACCAGTGGCGAAGTACAAGACCTTGAATGATATCACTCCCGGTATGATTGCTCAGCTTGATGCTGCCTATAAACAACGTATTAAGACAGATGTTGAATTTGGTTATATTAACAGTGATATTGCTGAGTTTAAGAAGCATCATAATGAGAAAAGTGTGTCATTAGTCGAAAGTGAGCGTTTAAGCGAGCGTGAAGAAAATGACAAAAAGCAGCTTGATAGAATCAATGAGCGTCGTGTTAAAGCGGGCCTTAAGAAAGTGAAGTCTCTTGATGATGTCGATGATAAAGTTGAGCCTGTGGATGCATTTTTAAATGAAACTGTCTACATTACTTTAGATTTAGCAACAGCAGAAAAAACGGCTAAATCAAAGTAGTGGTTATTGTTTTCAATAAAAAAACGCGCTTATAGCGCGTTTTTTTATGTGTATTTTGAATTAAAATTAAGAGATTAAGGAAAGTATGTTATGTCTCAACTGGAACCTAAATACCTAAAAGATTATCAAGCTCCGCTATTTACGATTAGCCATATTGATTTAGCCTTTGATTTAGCGGCGGCGAACACAAAAGTCAACGCGACCAGTCAAGTCATTAGGCAAGGTAAGCATCAAGAAGCGTTAATCCTTGATGGTGACGATATTCAAATCCAGTCCGTTAAAATAAATGGCCAAGAGACAGATTATCAGATCCTTGATGGCAAGCTGGTCATAAATACCGCCTTAGATCAATTTGAATTAGAGATAGTGACCTTACTGGATCCCCAAGCGAATTCCAGTTTAGAAGGGCTTTACATATCAGATGGAGCTTATTGTACCCAATGTGAAGCTGAAGGATTCAGGCGTATTACTTACTTTCTTGATAGACCAGACGTATTAGCAATTTACACGGTAACCATTACGGCGCCCAAACAGGGTTTTCCTTATTTACTCAGTAATGGAAATTTAATTGAACAAGGCGAAGTGGATGAATTGAATCACTATGTGAAATGGCACGATCCTTTTCCCAAACCCGCTTATTTATTTGCCTTAGTAGCTGGGGATTTTGATCTCTTAGAAGATAGCTATCAAACCAAGAGTGGCCGACAAGTAACATTACAAGTGTTTGTTGATAAAGGTAACCTTTATAAAGCTCATCATGCTATAGCGTCATTGAAAAAATCCATGCAGTGGGATGAGGAACGATTTAACCTTGAGTATGATCTCGATATTTACATGATTGTCGCCGTTGATTTTTTCAATATGGGGGCGATGGAAAATAAAGGCTTAAATGTCTTTAATACCAAATACGTGTTAGCAGATAAACGAACGGCAACGGATGATGACTACCATGGTATTGAGTCGGTTGTGGGTCATGAGTATTTTCATAATTGGACAGGCAATCGCGTGACTTGCCGTGATTGGTTTCAGCTGAGCTTAAAAGAAGGGTTAACGGTTTTTCGCGATCAAGAGTTTAGCTCTGACTTAGGATCGCGTGCCGTTAATCGTATTCATGCTATTCGAGTCATGAAAAACCAGCAATTTGCAGAAGATGCAGGTCCGATGGCGCATCCTATACGCCCAGCTCAAGTGATTGAGATGAACAATTTCTATACAGTGACTGTGTATAATAAAGGCGCAGAGGTGATCCGCATGATGCACACCTTGCTAGGTGAAGCGCGTTTTCAAGCAGGAATGGCTTTGTATTTTGAACGTCATGATGGTCAAGCGGTCACTTGCGATGACTTTGTGAGTGCAATGGAGTCAGCATCAAATGTGGATCTGACTCAATTTAGACGTTGGTACAGCCAAGCCGGTACGCCAGTGGTGACGGTTGAGGAGACATTTGATGATGTCGCGGGACGTTATCAGTTAACTTTATCGCAAATGACGCCGCAAACGCCCGATAAGTTGGATAAATTACCGTTACATATCCCTTTTGACATTGAGCTGTTAAATGCCGAAGGTGAGTCGATTTTATCACAAGTGATCGATGTCAAAGAGTCGACACAAACACTCAAGTTTGAAGGGCTGTCCCATAAACCTGTTGCATCATTACTGCAAAATTTCTCAGCACCTGTGCGGTTAAAGTTTGCTTATAGTATTGAACAATTGGTGCATATTATGGCCTTTGCCAGCAGTGAAGTCGCGCGCTGGGAAGCATCGGTGAATTTATTTAGTCATGCTATTTGGGAGAATGTGGCTCATTTGCAGGCTGGTACAGCTATGGTGCTGGACCCTCGTATTATTGATGCGTTTAAAGGGGTTATCCTTAATGAAACACTGGATAAAGCGTTAGTGGCAGAAATTTTAACCTTACCAAGCTTATCGGCATTAATAGAGCAAGTGGAACAAGTTGACTTGGATAAGTTAAGTTTAGCAAGAGCCTTCGCCATTGAGCAAATTGCTGAAGGTTGTGAGGATGAACTTTTAGCGCGCTATACCGAACTTAATCTGATTGATGATGCAGGGGCTCGAGCGTTTAAAAATAAATGTTTAGCATTACTCATTGACTGTAATGATGAGTATCAAACCTTGGCGGCGACTCAATTTGAGCAAGCTGATAATATGACTAATAGTTTAGGGGCGTTGCTTGCCTTGAATGTGCAAGGGTCAAGTGTGCGTCAAGACTTGATGAGTGCATTTGAACAAACTTGGATAGATACGCCGCTGGTTATGGATAAATGGTTTAGTTTACATGCCCAATGGCATGATGAAGCTTGTATTGAGCAGCTGTCATCACTGCTTAATCATCAAGCTTTTAGTTTATCAAACCCGAATCGTGTCCGTTCATTAGTGGGCGTATTCGCGGCTGGAAATATCAATGAATTTCATCGCGTCGATGGGAAAGGCTATCAATTTGTGACGGATATTTTAATTCAGCTCAATAGTGTTAATCCTCAAGTGGCTGCTAGAGTGATAACGCCACTCATTCAGTTTAAAAAGTTTGACGAAAAGCGTCAGAGCTTAATGAAAGCGGCACTACAACGACTATTGGATTTACCGGATCTGTCTAAAGACTTATTTGAGAAAGTCTCTAAAGCGTTAGATGTTGCATAACATTGACCTAATGTCATGATGTGACGTTAATTGATGACTCAACAGGCTTTCCATATTCAGGAAAGCCTTTTTTATGCCAATCAGTGGATCATTATTTTATTTTGTCTTAGAATTAAAACCTATGTTGTAACAGGAAGTTAAGTTATTATGGACAATATTTTAGTGTATTCTGATAGTATTTCATGGGGGATTATCCCGAATACGCGAAAGCGTCTCGCCTTTGATGAGCGCTGGACAGGCGTAATGGAAAAAGTGTTACTGGAGAAAGGTAAGTCAGTCCGTATCATTGAAAATTGCTTAAATGGTCGTCGTACGGTGTGGAGCGATCCATTTAGGGCGGGCCGTGATGGCTCTGAAGGTTTGGCGCAAGTGATTGAAATGCACTCTCCTCTGAAATTGGTTATTGTGATGTTGGGCAATAATGATTTTCAATGTACTCACGACAATAGCGTTGCGCTTTCAGGTCAAGGCATGGTTAAGCTCATTAATATTATTCGTCAAGCACCGATCGAACCTGGCATGCCTGTGCCGCAAATTATGGTGGTCGCTTCCCCTAAATTAAAGCCAGTTAAAGGGACTATTGCCTATAAATTCGAAGGGGCTGTTGAGCGCAGTCAAGGTCTAGCTGCAGAATATTCAATTATCGCGAAAGCTTACCAAACCTTGTATTTCGATGCCGCCTCTGTTGTTGAAATGAGTGATATCGATGGCCTCCATTTAGATAAAGACTCACATGAAATCTTAGGTAAAGCATTAGCCAATCGAGTATCTGCAAGCGTGCTGGCAAAGTAGTATTTCTTTTAAAACAACCAGTTGATTACACTTAAAGCAAAGTGTTAACATGTTTATGTTGTGGGGTATTGTTCTCCACTTTAAGCATAAAACACTGGAGTTGTATTTCTATGGTTGGATCGTTAAAAAATGTTTTTTGTTTAAGCTTGATGATGTCATTAAGCGCGGGCGATTAAGTTGTCGCAAGTCCCATCAAAAGATGTACCGTTTGTTGATTGGATGTTAGATGAGAGTTGGGTACTCAATCAAATTGGCAATATTTTGCTGCGTCATAGCTTTTTTGAATATGATCGCCAGCAATAGTATCAAAGATGGTATCAAATCCCAGACCTTGAGTGATGTCATTGACATATTGTGAAACCGACGTTGTGGATGTATCAATAATATGATCAGCGCCGATAGTCTTAGCCTGTTCATAATTGTTTGCTAGGCTAGGCTAGTCGCGGAGACTGTCGCGCCTAAATGTTTTGCGAGTTGATGGCAATATGACCCACTCCACCTGTTGCACCATGAATAAGGACATTGTCACCCTGTTTGATTTTTCTTTTGTGTGCTAGTGAAGCGTATTTAAAAGGACGTAAGCCATTATCATTGCCGTTTGAATTAACTGAGCATCAATGTATTTTATACCGTTATTCTGGTTGGCAAGATTGGTTTCTTATGCAATAAAAAGCCGTTAAGTTTGATATTAAACATGGTTCATCGGTCAATTCAGTTAATGGACAAAAACAATTATTGCTCAGCCATGCAGGCTTATCACTTATGCCATATTGGGCAGTGAAGCAGGAATTGGAAAGTGGGGCATTAGTCCATGTATATTGTCTGAACATCATTTTAGTCCCTATGAGCGATTAAGTTTGACCTATGCTGTGTATTTAAAGTGGCATTTGAGGCCCCCCTAAAAATAACGCTTTTATTCATTTTTTGAATGAGAAATTGAATAATCGATAATCTTGTTTGAGTTATTACTAATATAACTCATAGCCTATTAGTATTATTTTTTAAATTTAAACACCATGTCAATAGGGGTTAATCATACTTATTGCTATATATTTTAATGCCAAAGCGTTAAATACTAGTTGTATTTAATAAGTAATTACACTAGGTTACTATTATTAAAATGTTAATCTAATCGCTGTTCATCTTCCTAATTTTTATTTGATAATGTGAAATAGGTGTGAGTATTCAATGTCTTTAATTTCCGTGGTGTTACCGGCAAAGAATGAGCAAGGCAATATTGGTCAGTTAATTCAAGAAATTCATCAGAGTTTGCATCAGCAATATTCATTTGAAATTGTGATCACTGATGATGGCAGTGATGATAGAACGGTTCAAGAAGCCATCGATATGGCACAGTTTTGTGGTTGTGCATTGCAAGTATTATCCCACTCTCATAGCTGTGGTCAAAGCACTGGTGTGTATAGTGCGGTTTGTTACGCTAAGGGAGATTGGATTATTACCTCTGATGCAGATGGGCAAAATGATCCGGCTGATTATCCCAAACTGATCATGCTTGCACAGCAACAAAGACAAACTCACTTTTGTATTGCAGGCTTTAGACATCAGAGACTTGATACACCTTGGGTAAGATTTCAATCTCGATTTGCTAATGCAATACGCCAATTATTATTAGGTGATGGTGTACCTGATTCAGGTTGTGGGTTAAAGCTTTTTCCTAAAAAGACATTCATGTTATTGCCCTATTTTGATCATATGCATCGTTTTTTACCTGCGTTAATTAAACGATTAGGAGGAGAGGTTGTGATATGTCCGGTCAATCATAGAGAGCGAAATGCAGGTGCATCAAATTATAATGTTTGGAATCGATTATGGGTGGGGGTAGTTGATTTATTAGGGGTTATTTGGTTGAGGCAAAGAACTAAATACCCAAGCTCTGTGACTGTTCGTTTTGATTCAAACGATGAGAGCTCAGTGAATAATCCATGAAAGTACTATTTATTAACGTACTGTCTTTAAAAGCGCTATTCTTGAAAGTACTCTCCTTGAAAGTACTTAGACTTCTCTTATTTGTTGCTGTGGTTGGCTTGTTATTAAGTGATGTGATCGAGCCTATTTTAATACATTTATCCGATAAGAATTGGATCGCTTTATATCTACAACAAGAAGGCATAACAGGTTATGCCTTCTTGTTTTTTGCGACATTCATGTTTGTTTTTATTGGTGGACCTAGGCAAATCAATGGCTTGTTATACGGCTATTTATTGGGGGCCTTCAATGGGATGCTTTTTGCTGTTGTGGTGAGTTTAGTGGCGGCAAGTATGAATTATTGGCTTGCTCATTATCTGTTTTCTCATTGGTTGCGAACACATTTTACTCATAAAATATACACCTTCCAGTTATTTTGTCAGCGAAAACCTTTTTATAAGATTTTACTCTTACGTCTCTTTCCTGTGGGGAGCAATTTATTGACTAATGTGTTTTGTGGTGGCATTGGTATTAAGTATTTTCCTTTCATTAGTGCGAGCGCTGTGGGTTATATACCCCAAACCCTTATTTTTAGTTTAATTGGAGCGGGGATTAATACGCTTAATAACCAGTTGGTATATTTAAGTTTAGTGTTATTTGGGATGAGTCTACTCATCACACGTTACCTTTATCGTGATCATATGAAATCAATCCGTCCTGAAATATGATTGAGCATGATTTAGGAATTCGATTCAATTGAGAGTGAATTATCACAGGTATCTATTTTAAAGGATGATATTGTCAATGAATGATGAGCGCGCGTTGCAGCACAAAGAATATTATCAGACGTTATTTTGGTTAATGATGATAGGGTTTATTGTGATCTTTGCAGGGATAGGATTACGGGATCCTTGGCCAGCCGATGAACCCCGTTTTGTTGAAGTTGCACGAGAAATGGTGGCATCAGGTAATTGGTTTTTTCCTCAAAGAGGTGGAGAGTTTTATCCTGATAAACCTCCAATCTTCATGTGGTCTATGGCTATTTTGTATCAGTTGACCGACTCTATATCTTGGACGTTTTTATTACCCAATGCCATAGCGAGTTTAATCACCTTATTGTGTGTTTATGATTTAGGGGCACGCCTGTGGAATGTTAAAGTGGCAAAAAAAGCCGCGATATTATTACTTATTGCACCACAATTTGTTATTCAGGCTAAAACGGCCCAAATTGATGCTATGGTGGCTTGTTGGATAACGATAAGTATGTATGGCTTGATTCGACATTTTTTTGTTGCGCCGTCACGTCTGTGGTATTTACTCGCTTGGTTTTTTATGGGGCTGGGCGTATTGACTAAAGGCGTTGGATTTTTGCCTATTTTTTTCCTTATCCCTATCTTGGGATTGCATTACACCCACAGGCACCGATTTGAAAGTCAAATTAATATTCAGCTGTTTTTGGGGCCATTGGTATTATTGGCTGTATTGATAGCATGGCTTATCCCCATTTTGTACTTTTCTTATACTAGCGATAATCCTGATTTTGCGGCTTATAGGGATAATATTTTATTTAAACAAACTGCTGAGCGTTATGTTAATTCATGGGGACATATTAAGCCGTGGTATTTCTTTGTTATTAGTGTTATTCCTCTTTTGTGGTTTCCATTGTATCTATTGATGGTCAATAAAGATTTTTGGCGAAAACTGACCGCTTCTCCTGTCACATTATCGTTATTAATATGGGTCGTTTTAGTGATCGTGTTTTTCAGTTTAAGTCCGGGTAAGCGTAATTTATATATTTTACCTGCTTTACCTATGTTTGCATTATTGGTTGGGGCTTGCTGCTCGTTATCTCAAGTCAAAAAGTGGTTTAATAAAGTATTGGCATCAACCGGTATCCTATTAGCATCGGTGTTAGTTGTTGGTGTGTTTTTATGTCTGTTCAAATTACCGGCTATTACCCGTCAAGTCGGGGAAACAACATGGCCACTGGCTTTACTTTGTCTAATGGGCGCGGTCATTTGGATAGGTGTTTTGTATAGTGGTATTCGTCAACAAAAGACAATGAGTTTAAACCTTGTTCATTATGGTGTGGGGATCGGCCTCACTTGGGTACTTTATGGATTAGTGGCGTATCCTGTGATGAATGAGGTACGAACACCAGCAAAAGCAATTATGGCTAAGGTTCAATCCGATATTGCACCTGGTAGTGAAGTCGGTTTGGCGCGATTTAAAGAGCAGTTTTTACTCTTTTCACCGATGCCTTTAGTGCATTTTAGTTATCTTGCCTCACCGCAAGAGCAAGATAAAAATGCGTGGTTATGGATGAAAGAGAACCCTAATCGCTATGTGATTACGCAAAAATCAACAGATTTATTGTGTTTTAATCTTAAAAAAGCCGTAGACTTAGGCATTGCTCATCGTCGTCATTGGTTGTTATTTGGGCATGATGCGTTGTCAGACACTTGCCCAAAACCTCAGCGCGTTCAGCGCTATGTACAGGCCATGAAACAAATTTATCAATAGATTGTTTAAGGATAAGGTAGCAATGAAGTATTTAGTCACAGGTGCTGCAGGGTTTATTGGCGCCGCTGTTGTAAACAAGTTGTGTTTAGAGGGCCATCAAGTGGTCGGTATTGATAACCTTAATGATTATTATTCGGTGAGTTTGAAAAAAGCACGTTTGGCGAATATTTCGCATCCTTTATTTTGTTTTGTTGAGTTGGATTTAACGGATCGAGAAGGCATAGATGCGTTGTTTGCTAAAGAGAAATTTGATAACGTAATTCATTTAGCTGCGCAGGCAGGAGTCCGCTATTCTATTGATAATCCAATGAGTTATGCTGACAGTAATTTAGTGGGACAGCTAACCATTTTAGAAGGGTGTCGCCATTATAATATTCAGCATTTAGTGTACGCTTCTTCCAGCTCAGTTTATGGTTTGAATAAAAAAAGTCCTTTTCATACATCGGATAATGTGGATCATCCTATTTCACTTTATGCCGCTACGAAAAAGTCAAATGAATTAATGGCCCATACTTATTCACATTTATATCAATTACCAACAACTGGGCTACGCTTTTTTACGGTTTATGGTCCTTGGGGGAGACCCGATATGGCATTGTTTAAATTTACTCAAGCCATGTTTAAGGGAGAAGCGATAGATGTTTATAATCATGGGGATTTACAACGTGATTTTACTTATATTGACGATATTGTTGAAGGTATTATTAAAATTAAAGACATTATTCCAGATTGCGATGCTCACTGGACTGTCGAGTCTGGTTCGCCTGCAAGCAGTTCAGCGCCTTATAAAGTCTACAATGTGGGGCATGGAAGCCCAGTAAAATTAATGGATTTTATCGACTCTCTTGAGAAGGCTACCAAGATAGTGGCTAAGAAAAATTGGTTGCCTATGCAATCGGGTGATGTCTATCAAACTTATGCCGATACAGAAGATCTTTTTAATGTGATTAATTATCGCCCTCAAGTTAAAGTGGATGAAGGGATTAACCATTTTGTTGAGTGGTATAAGCAATTTTATGCCATCGATTAGTTAACTTGAATGTCGATTAAAAGCCTTTTTCAATAGGAGTTGTGACTCCTACCTCTGTTTTGCTTGCTACTGAAAGTGGGCTATTTCTACTTTGATATAAGAAAAATACCATTATTTAACCTGTAGAGAGGGAGGAGATCATCACATCTGGCTGCTGATATAACAATGAAATTTATATCTGTGGAATATAAATTAGGGTTTGTTTATCTTTAGTGATGAAACGATGTTCAGATAAACGTGCTTTAATCACGGCGAATGGGGGGACGCTTAGTCATTTTAAGCCTTTTTTCAAGAGGGGCTCTCATCAAAGAGCAACCCTCCTAGCATAATGTAATATGAGCTGACTGAATTGCGAATATAAAATAGACTATTTTGTTAAATATGACATTTCTTAGCCTTGTAAAACAATTCTATTAGTGATTATTTTAGCTTATTAATATGTTAATGATATTAATAGTTAAGGTGTCTTAAGTGGTTTTTTATGTTTCCAATATTATCATGTTTTATCTTTTCTTTTGTCTTTTTTGATTGAGAATTTCATTGTCATATAACTGTCATTTATTACTGGTAAAAATGCACCGAGTTTATTTTGTTCTGATTAACAACATCAAGATAGGGTATTTTTAACAGAACTTAATAACAGGGCTCAACGTTTTTGAGTGTTAAATAACAAAATAACAGTAAATGGATCCTTTGGAATATTTCGGTTAGTGAGGCGTTAAAATGTTAGCTATGGGAAATGTCGCAGAAAACAGTTATTTAAAAGTTAAAAAGGCGATACCAGGACTCAATATTGTAGCAGAAAACAGTTTTTCGATGATTAAAGGTACGAAAAATTCGATTGTATTTGGTCAGTCTTCATCTCAGTATGTTGGGGCGTACACTAAGGTGAACTTGGGACTAAACTCAGCGGTTACCTTAGGGGCTAAAACGGAAGCAATACTGGGGTATAAGGCTGAGTTTTTAGTCAGAAAAAAATCGATAAACCTTGAGGACTATACCGCCAAAGCTCAAGAAAAAAAGTTAATTGCCGAACAAAAAGCAGCTTTGGCATCAAAAATGTCTGTGGTATTAGAAGAGCTAGATCTTAAAGATCATCAAATGACAGCTATCAGTGAATTCATTAATGCGACTAATACTCGTATTGATTCTACAAATACGCATTTAGAGCAAGTGAGTGCTAAGGTATCGAAGAATACACTAGAAATGAGCGAAGTGGCGACAAAAGTTGAGGATAATGAGGCAAAAGTGCAAACTTGTGGGGCCGTATTGGCCGACCATGAAGTGTCGCTTGAAAATGCTGGGATCAATATTGTTGATGCCGAAGTAAGCATGTTTGGATAAAAATTCCATTTATCACATTGATAAATGGAATATTAGTGGGAGTGAATGCTAGTTTCTCAGGTTTTTAGTAACAGGTCTTTAGTAACAGGCTTTGATGGCAATATATTGATTTAGCAATAGATAGTATGGTCATGATGTCTAAGCAAGTCTGCTCTGCGTGATTGAATAACGACACTGCTCATACGATGAGTGTGTATAGTATTTTATTGTTTAGTACTTTTTAGTTTGTGCCCTACAGCAACAATGGCTTCGATAGCAGGTTTTAATTCTAGTCCCAACTCCGTTAGCCTATATTCTACCGAAGGGGGAGAGGTTGGCATGACCTCTCGAATGATGATGCCATCTGTTTCCAGTTTTTTCAAACGGGTTGTTAGCATTTTTGCCGAGACTCCTTCTATGTCGTCTTTTAATTCGCTAAAACGTCTAGGTCCTTGGCTTAAATACCAAACAACAGCAGGTGCCCACCTTCCACCTATGATCCCCATACAAGTATGTATTGGACATTCTTCTGGGGGTAAGATCACTCCGTTTTTTCTTCTTGGTAGCATGGTATCTCTCTACTCGCTGATGGCTTATCTAATTGCTTATATTGGTTACCAAAAGGTAACTTCTCATTTGGGTAACATTAACATATTAGGTATACAAAGGTAACTTGCTGTGACTAAAATATTCCTGAAAACTAAAGCGCTTAAAAAGAAGGAATTGACATGAAATTGTTTTATAAACCGGGTGCCTGCTCGCTGGCTTCACATATCATATTAAAAGAAATTGGCTCTGATTTTGAGATTGAAAGGGTCAATACTGACAAGATGCTCACTGAACATGGGGCAGACTTTAATGCGATAAACCCAAAGGGATATGTGCCTGTATTAAGCTTAGGTAGAGGGGAAACATTAACCGATGACACAGCCATTCTTCAGTATCTTGCGGATTTAAAGCCTGAGAATTCTCTTGTTCCTGCGTTTGGCGCACTGGCTCGGGCGCGCTTGCAAGAACATTTAAACTTTATTTCAGCAGAGCTCCATAAAGCCTTTTCCCCTTTGTTTTCATCTCATGCTGCAGCTGCAGAAAAACTTCAAGCAAGAAAACAAGTAAAGAAAAAAATGGCCCACTTTGAGTTTATTTTTGATGATGGACGACCTTATTTATTAGGGGACAGGTTTTCCGTTGCTGATGCTTATTTGTTTGTGGTATCCAACTGGGCAACTCCATTAGGGGTTGCGTTATCACAATGGCCAAATATAATCGCTTTTTCCAAACGTGTGGCAGCTCGAGAAAAGGTACAGGATGCTATGCGTGCAGAAGGATTATTAATCAAATGAATGCTCTTCAAGGACAAAATATCGTTTCCCAACAGAAAGTGGTAACTCAAGTTTTGTTCCACTATTTTGATGGACTTTATCATAGTGATACGAGATTACTCGCGGCGGTTTTTCATCCGCAGGCACATTATGTTTGTGCAACTGAGGGGGCATTAGTCTATCGCAATATGGATGAGTATTTACCCATTGTGAATAAGCGGCCTTCTCCCGCGAGTCTAAAAGAGAGGAGGCAGGATCGCATCGTGTCTATCGAGTTTGCCGGTCCTGTTACAGCCATCGCGCGGGTGGAGTGCGCTATCGGGAATCAATTTTTTACCGATTTTTTAACATTGATTAAGCTCAATCAGCAATGGCGGATTATTTCAAAAGTATTTCATTATGAACGTTTAGATTTGAACGTTTAGAGATAAGGAAATAGCCTGATTTAAATGATGGAACAAGCCATTAGCGTGCGCTTGATAAAGCCAAATGGAGAATGATATGCCCTATGTAAATATTAAAATTACTCGAGAAGGCACTACACCAGTACAGAAAGCTGAGCTTATCAAAGGCACAACGGAGCTGCTTGGGAGGGTGTTAGATAAAGATCCTAACACCACATTTGTGGTTATCAATGAAGTGGACTTAGAAGATTGGGGGATAGGTGGTCTTCCGGTAGCTGAGTATCGAAAGAGACAAGATTGAATAAATCGCATGTTGCAAGTCTATCGTTTTTTAAAAGCGGTAGATCTTTTGATTGCTGGCCGCAGGATAAGGTTGCTAGTTCCTGCCCAGATAGGGGTTATAACCACTTATACTTTATGGCGTTTTCGGATTTGAATCCTTTGTCATGTTCACTAATAACAACGTATCCAACTTAAGATCCCGGCTTTTTGTTTGTAGTATTTAACTTCTTAAAACCTTATTTGAGATCAGGTTAATGTTGTTAGTTTTCCACTTCTCTTGTTGTAAAGAGTGGGGTCTGGTGGGATTAAAAAAACGCAAGCTATTTGGCCTTAGAGGGATGGTCAATTACCTCATGAGCTAGATTGTCATTAATATTTTTTAATTTTACATTGAACAAACTAATTTGGAGCAATAAGTTCAAATCAATAGGTAATCGATATCAAAAAATTGATAGTGTTAATAAATTATAACGCCTGGTTTTGCAGGGGAAGCGTTGAATGGGGGATGAGGTTGTTCGTATTATTGAAGCTTGTTTTGTTCTTAAAGTCTCAGTCACAGGCTATTTGCATAATAAACTTTAAAATTATCTATTAATTTTTGTGACAAGTATGGCTGAAGGACAGTAAGAACTTATTGCGTACTTGATAGAAATGAATATAAAAAAAGGTTAGAGAATTATAAACGTAATATAAAAGTAATAAAAAAAATTTATGATGTTTAAATATAATTAAATACAACATGTAGAATTAAATAATGTTTATTTATTTAAGATTGTTCTTTATATTTCAGACCATTAATTTCATGTGAAGTTTCATTAAATAATAATGGGGAATTAAAAATTGTTCATTATTGGTTTTAATTCACATATTACGGTCTATTTTATATGCTTTTAAAGAATATTGTTTTTATTGTTTTTATTGTTTTTATTGTTTTATTATCTGGTTGTGGAGATGCTAAAAATGACAATACAGATACAATCATAGCTATACAAATAACACCAACAACAATAAGCCAATATGGGACGAGTGAATTAACGCTTCAAGTCGGCAATACTCAAGCTTTTACTGCTACAGCGGTATATTATAATGGAGATGTAATAGATATAACGTCTAGTGTAATTTGGAGCAGCCAAGCGCCATCATTATTGTCAATAAACAGTAGTGGCTTAGCGACCGCAATAGCGGTGGGTAGCACAACCGTGTCTGCCACTAAAGATGGCATTAGCAGTAATAATATCAGCGTGACCATCAGTGACGCCGGACTGACTGCCATTCAAATTACCCCTGCAAGTATCACACTTAATCAGGGAAATAGTCTGCAATTAACCGCTATAGGCACATACAGTGACGGCTCTTCAGCCGATATTACCAGCTCTGTTAGCTGGCTTTCTGATAATATGTCGACGGCAACGGTGACCCCCGCTGGCCTGCTGACTGCAGAGGCCACGGGGAGTACATTCGTGTCTGCCACCCAAGATGGCATTAGCAGTAATGACAGCAGCGTGACGGTCAGTGACGCCACATTGACTGCCATTCAAATCACCCCAGCAAGTGTCATACTTAATCAGGGAAATAGCCAGCAATTAGCCGCTACAGGCACCTACAGTGACGGCAGCACAGCGGATATCACTAACTCTGTTAGCTGGGTTTCATATGATACCTCGGTGGCAACAGTGAGTACCGCTGGTCTGATTACTGGAGTGGCTACGGGGAGCGCAACAGTGTCTGCTACTCAAGATGGCATTAGCAGTAGTGACAGCAGCGTGACTGTCAGTGATGCCACACTAACGGCCATTCAAATTACCCCTGCTAGTGTCACGCTCAACAAGGGAAATAGACAGCAATTAACTGCAATAGGCACCTACAGTGACAGCACAACAGGTGATATCACCAGTGCTGTTAGCTGGCTGTCAGATGATATGTCGGTAGCAACGGTGACCCCCGAAGGCCTGCTGATTGGAGAGGCTACGGGTAGCACAACAGTGTCTGCCACTTTAGATAGCATTAGCAGTAATGATAGCAGCGTGACGGTCAGTGCCGCCGAATTGACTACCATTCAAATTACCCCTGCAAGTGTCACGCTCAGCAAAGGAAATACTCAAGAATTAATCGCCACTGGCACCTACAGTGACAGTACCACAGCCGTTATCACCAGCTCTGTTAGCTGGGTTTCAGATGATACGTCGGTGGCAACGGTGAGCACTGCGGGACTGCTTAGTGGAGTGACGACGGGGAGTGCAACAGTGTCTGCCACTTTAGATAACATTAGCAGTAATGACAGCAGCGTGACGGTCAGTGATGCCACACTAACGGCCATTCAAATTACCCCTGCAAGTGTCACGCTCTATAATGGAAACACTCAAGAATTAATCGCTACAGGTACTTACAGTGATGGCACAACAGCGGATATCACCAGCGCTGTTAGTTGGCATTCTGATGATATGTCGGTGGTAACAGTGACCCCTGCTGGTTTACTTACTGGAGAGGCTACGGGGAGTGCAACAGTGTCTGCCACTTTAGATAGCATTAGCAGTAATGATAGCAGTGTGACGGTCAGTGATGCCACACTAACAGCCATTCAAATCACCCCTGCAAGTGTCACGCTCAGCAAGGGGAATACTCAAGAATTAATCGCCACTGGCACCTACAGTGACAGTACCACAGCGGTTATCACCAGCGCTGTTAGCTGGGTTTCAGATGATACGTCGGTGGCAACAGTGAGCACCGAAGGATTGATTACTGCAGTTGCGGTGGGTAGTGTAACCGTGTCAGCCACTCTCGATAGCATTAGCAGTAATGACAGCAGTGTGACCGTCAGTGCCGCGACACTGACTGATATTCAAATCACCCCTGCAAGTGTCACGCTCAGCAAAGGAAATACTCAAGAACTAATCGCCAAAGGCACCTACAGTGATGGCACAACAGAGGTTATCACCAGTGCTGTTAGCTGGCTTTCAAATGATATGTCGGTAGCAACAGTGACCCCTGCTGGCCTGTTGACTGCAGAGTCAGTGGGTAGTGCAACAGTGTCTGCCATTCTAGATAGTATTAGCAGTAATGACAGCAGCGTGACGGTCAGTGCCGCCACACTGACCGCCATTCAAATCACCCCTGCAAGTGTCACGCTCAGCAAGGGAAATACTCAAGAATTAATCGCCACTGGCACCTACAGTGATGGTACCTCATCCGATATTAGCAACGCTGTTAGCTGGGTTTCAGATGATACGTCGGTGGCCACGGTGAGCATTACTGGCTTGGTTACTGCAGTTGCTACGGGTAGCGCAACCGTGTCTGCGACTCTAGATACCATTAGCAGTAATGACAGCAGCGTGACGGTCAGTGCCGCGACACTGACTGATATTCAAATCACCCCTGCAAGTGTTATTCTCAATAAGGGAAATACTCAGCCATTAACCGCCACAGGCACATACAGTGACGGCACCTCAGTCGAGATCACCAACTCTGTTAGCTGGGGGTCAGATGATATGTCGGTGGCAACAGTGACCACCGCTGGCCTGCTTAGTGCAGAGGCAGTGGGTAGCACACAAGTGTCTGCCACTCTCGATGGCATTAGCAGTAATGACAGCAGCGTAACGGTCAGTGCAGCCACACTGACTGATATTCAAATCACCCCTGTAAGTGTGATACTCAACAAGGGACGTATTCAACAATTGACCGCCACAGGCACCTACAGTGATGGTACCTCATCCGATATTAGCAACGCTGTTAGCTGGGTTTCAGATGATACGTCGGTGGCAACGGTGACGACCATTGGTCTGGTTACCGGAGTGTCGGTGGGTAGCGCAACCGTGTCTGCCACTCTAGATAGTATTAGCGGTAATAGTAGCGTTACCGTCAGTGCCGCGACACTGGCTGCCATTCAAATCACCCCTGCAAGTGTTACGCTCAACAGGGCAAATAGTGAACAATTAACTGCCACAGGTACCTACAGTGACGACACAACAGCCGATATCACCAATTTGGTTAGCTGGCTTTCAGATAATACGTCGACGGCAACGGTGACGACTGCTGGCCAGGTTACCGGAGTGTCGGTGGGTAGCACACAAGTGTCCGCCACCCTCGATAGCATTAGCAGTAATGACAGTAGCGTGACCGTTAATAACGCTGAACTGATTTCAATAAAAGTCACCCCTTCAACTTTCACTTTAACGAAGGGTACTGACAATTATTCTCAACAATTAACCGCCACAGGTACCTACAGTGACGGTAACAAAGATGAGATCACCACTTCTGTTACTTGGGTTTCAGCTAACTATTATATAGTGCGCTTTACAGGCGCAGGCTTAGCTACTGTAAGTTTAAATACGGGTAAGACTTACGTTTATGTTACCAAGGATGGTGTCACAAGTACTTCCAGTAGCGCCACTGTTGAGTAGGAGTTGTAGTGAAGTTATCAGGTATCTTGTTTGATTTTTAAACTGTACGGATATGCCGTTGACTTGATAATACAATTTGTGCTTTCTAAAGGGCTAAATTCAACTTATGAAAGCTTTTATAAGCACTTGGTAATCAATAATTAGGGTTTTGTGAGTATATGGATAGCATGATGATGAAAAAGGCACGATTAATGAAAAAGACAGTGGATTACAGTAGGCATTTATCATATGTAAATATTATTTCGTTGAAGAAGGTGTTTTATGTTGCTCTGTTGCTTCTATTCTCTGTTGCTATTCATGCTCAACAAGCTGATGATTTTTATATTGGTTTAGATGCCGGGGTTTCAAAGGGGGACAGTGGTTGCCTTGGCATTCAGGGGAGCTGTGATACGGTGAATGGGGTGAACCAACTTTCTTTAGGTTATAACATTTCTCCTTGGTTATCTGCTGAAAGTGGTTTTATCATTTATTGGCCTAAAACGTATAATAATGGTCAAGGTTCTTCTGCTGTACAAGGGTTCAATTTTGCTGCTAAATTTGATTACGACCTCCCTTATAATTTATCTTTATATACTAAAGTTGGTGGCGTTTTTTGGAGCAGTAAATATGACGGTTACTTACTCAATTACACTAAAACAGGGCTATCTCCTTTTATTAATACGGGTGTTACCTATAAGCTGACAAATGATTTTACGTTTAGATTAGGGGTTCAGTATACCAGCGGGATAGGAGGCGCAGGGATTAATGACACAAGTTTGATGTTTGGCTTTGTGAAAATGTTTGGTGCTAATCAAGCAAGGTTGACGCCTAAAGTGCCTATCCTCAGTGAAGAGGATATCGATGACACAGTTAAAGCGCTTCGAGCCCAAAGTTTGAGAAATACTCAAGCAAGCTCGGCGGTTATCGATTCATATGGCTTGAGTAAAACAAGTTCAGAGCTTTATATTGATGAATATGATTCATTAGTTTATAAAAAAATTACATTCATCGTTAATGGCATAGAAACGAGTTTACCGTTAAAAAATAATTATGCGAAAACGGCTTTTATGTTTCCTAAAGGGGAGTATAACGTCAAAATAAAAATAGATGCTATATCGTCATCGGGTCAAAGTGTTTCTCTGAAAGATAGTGTGCAATTAACACTTTATCATTCACAAGGGATGAGCTTTTTTATACAAGTAGAAAAGACATTGTTTGGAGAAAAGTTAAATGTGCAAGCCTATTAATCAATTTATAGTGATGTGTTTGTGCATTATGATGTTCCCTATTCAAGTGATGGCCGCGGGTGATGAAGTATGGCTTAAATATGATGGATACATACCTGACCAATTTTTAAATGAAAAGGCATTTGAATTAAGTCCTTTACTTAACGATGAAAATCATCGCTATATCCTAGAGGACGAAAAAGGGTTCAATTTTGATTATATTCGTGATCTTTATATTAAATCCTCACAAGGTGGGACGTTAACGAGTGAAGAAGTTAAAGGCGCGGTGAGTGAGCTGGAGTCCGATCTCCATGAGCGTGAAGTACTTTATGGTGCGATTAATATTGGTACGATAGAGATACCGAATAATTTTTCCAGTATTGAATTGCAGTACAAGTACAAACAATATAAATACATTCATGCTTTTTCTCTTGAAAATATTCGAGAGAAAAAAGTGATCAAACAATTAAGTCAGTTTAAAGTGAGTGCAGAACTTATTCATTTGAATAAGCAGTTGAACATTCAGTCTGAAAATATAGAGCGGGCAACAGAAGCCATTAAAGCGTCTTTATCAAAAGATATTCAATTAGAAAAAAGTTTAATACATTATTTTCAAAGTGTGGGAGAGAGTAATGAAAAAAAATAACAATAGATTACTTTTATCTATATTCTTATCATTACTTTCTTTTCAGGTATTTTCACAGGCTAGTCCTGTTTTATATACAGAATATAAAAGTGTATTAGAAGGAAAAAAAGAACCTCAACCTGAGTGGTTTTCGCGTAAAGATATTCCAGCTGATCGATTGGTGAATATCATTATTTATCAAGAAAAAACGATTTCAAAGGACAATGTTGATACTTTCATAAAAAATATAGATTTATTGTTAAACCAGAAGCGAATGGCTTCATTTACTTCAATTCTTATACGTTCAAAGATCAATGCGCTTATCATAAGCGGTCGTTATGAAGAAGCGCTGAGTATTATTGATACAGGAATTGGCACAGGAACGGATGAATATCAGCTTGCTAAAATCAGGACGTTGATGATGTTAGGTCGATATGATGAAGCATTATTCAGTTACAATAACATCTCAGCATCACAGTGGTCAAAAAATGAAAAGTCGCTGATTAAATTCGGAAAAGAGTTTCTATTTTTGGGGCATATTGAAAGAGTAAATTTATTGATCCCAATGCAGATGCAACAAAAGTTTTCTGATGAAGTGATAAAAATTTACCTTTCTTTTAATAGTTATCGGCAAGCTTATGCAGAGTATAAGTTTATGGCCTCAAAATCTTTGACGGTAGAAAGTAAGCGTGAACATTTAGCGTTTAATATGAACTTTGCTCACAAACACAAATTATATTTGGAAGAAGTGGAGTCTATAGAGAGCTATTTAAAAACCTTTGATGATGCTTATCCTGTGACGCTCAAGGATCTCACTTTAGTGAATGATAGCACCAATACATTAGTTCGCTTGCGCTATGAGCTAAGTGGTTATAATTCTTTATCGTTTGCCTATATTGAACCGTATTTATTGGCTCAATCTCAAGCGGCGAAAATAGATATTAAATCACGTGAAATGTACCTTAAAAATCGAATAATGTTAAATAAAGATAATAAGGGATTATCTTATTTTTCAGATATTACTGAACTGGCAGTTTTGATGAAAAATAAGTCTATTATTGTTTCAAAATTTGATAAAAAACAGCTTTCCTCTCAAATTCAAGAATTATTATTGAAAGGGTATTTTTCTATATTAATGCCAGATGATATGGATGTTTATATGGCTTCCGCTTATTTACCTTTCATTGACAAGTGTAGTGATGTTCAATCGCTTCAACTCGTTAGAGCATTGAAAGGAGATTATTTTGTAAATAACAATCAATTAAATAAGGCGTATTCGTGCTTTAAAGATATTGAATGGAATACTATTCAGCTTCCGAATAAGTTAAAAAGTGCATTGGTGAAAGAACAGCTTCAGGTGCGGTATTTATATGCCAAGCAACAGAATGATATTCCTAATGTAATAGCATTATCTATGCAGTCAAAAGATGGAGATATGGTTTTTGATGCAACAAAAATATTAATTGAAAACAGTGCAAAATCGGTTGATTTGAATACTGTGGATAGTGCAATAACCCAAGGGTGGATGACAAAAGCACAGATTGATGTAGTGAATGAAATGGTTCTGGCAGATTTACGTAATAGTGGTAATAAAGAAGCATTAAAAACTCGTTTATTAAAATCTGAGAACGAACATGCTTTTGAGTTGGCTTGGCTTTATGCTGATGATGATAATTATCAAAAAGCGATTAGATTTATAATTAAAGGGTTAAAGTCGAATCAATCAGTGGATAGCTTTACAGAAGTGAAAGCTATTCGATATTTAGATAGTCATTATAGCGCTATATCTAAAGAAGAGTTGCAACGTTTATCAGCACTTCAATCTCACTATTTATCTATCAAGTACCTGTTTAATCTACAGGATATTGAAAAGACCTTAGTAAAGGGATTTCAGCTTTCAAATGAAAAAGTCATGATCCAAGTTAAGTCTCTTTTAGCGCATTATAAAGCCATAATGAAAGCGCTTAATAGACCAATGAAAAGAGCCAATGATACTGCAAAGTTATATTTGGAAATGAAGTCGACTGTGTTGCTCTCCCAACAATTAAATGCCCTTGCGCAACAAACAGAGAATACAAAACTGAGCATGGTTTTAGAGAAACAAGTGGCTAAATTTATGCAAAAGCTGAATGTCATTTATAAGCAAGTTATGTCTGAAAAACAGCAGAATATATATGATGTTAGGGTGTTACAAGCATTTCAACTGCAGTTGCAATTGAAAAAAGGTAAAACGTCATGAGAAAAGTACTGTTATATGTCTGTCTTTTTGTTGGCACCTTAAGTGGTTGCAGTTTGTCTTCTTTGTCGCCAGAAAGTTCGTTGCCAGAAAAGAAGTCGTGCATAGCAGCTGTTGAAGATATTAATGCTAAAAATGCACCTTATCAATATATTGCGACTTTTGAACATTGTAATGAATATAAAAGTGATTACCTTATTCAAGAGTATATTTTTTCACTCATAACCATCGGTGCATTTGAAAAGCTTAATTCACCCAATTTACTTGATGATAATGTATCAGATGAACAGAAAAAATATTGGCAAGTAATATTAAAGGATAACTTATGATGAGGTTTTTTCTATTTTTGGTATTGATATTGAGTCTGAATGCTTTTGCTAATCAGGCTGAAAAAAAGAAAATTGAGTCTCCTAAAGAAAAAGAAAATATTAATCAGACTGTTTTTTTTTCAGGGGCTCTTTCTATGGAAAATGACATTAAAAGTTATTTACCCGTAAATAAATTAATAGCGGTCCATGATAAATCGGATCCTGTTTTAATTAACTTTATTAACAGTAAAATTAGGTGGGAAAACAATGATTGATATTTTTATGACTTTCTTTAAAGATGGCGGCGTATTCATGTACCCAATTGCAATAATTGGTGCCGTAGGAGCAGGTGTTGTTATTGAAAGGCTTATTTCTTTGATGATTAATAGTAAACAAATTACGGCATCGACTGATTTATTTGAGAGAAAAATAAGTAAAAATAAAGGGGAAGCGTTAAAGTCATTAGTGGGAGATAAGTCTTTATTGTCATCGACCTTATCGGAAGCGGTTAAATCTTATCAGTCTCACTCAGTGTCTAAAGAAGAGTTTGAAGAATTGACTGGGATTAAGGCTGTTCATTCGTTGCGTAGAGTGACTCGGCGTACAACCGTCATATCTACGTTAGCTAATGTCGCCACATTATTGGGACTGCTTGGGACTATTTTTGGTCTTATTCAAAGCTTTGCTTCTGTTGCACAAGCCGCTGCGGAAGATAAATCAGCGATGTTATCAGCATCAGTCTCTATTGCGATGAACACGACCGCTTTTGGTTTAATGGTGGCCATCCCTTTATTATTGGTTTACCTTTTTATTGATAATCTTTCTAATAAAACATTGGAACATCTTCAAGTTGGCTGTGCAACGGTGATTAATAGACTTTATTCTGCTCAGCATAATATTTAAGGTATTACCAATGAAACTAAAGTCTTTATTTGGACGTGCAATCCCAGGGAGTAAAGAGCCAGAAGAGTTGGACATCACACCTTTTATGAGCCTGATGATAGTGCTTATTCCTGTGTTGTTAGTTAGTTTGAAGTTCACTTTACTGGCTAATTACGATATCAGTAATAATGTACCGCCTCAAAATGTGACCAAGCAAAAGTCAAATACTGACAAAAAAATGATTTTGTATCGCTTATTGGTAAAAAAAGATAAAGCGCTTTTACAACAAAATAGCCGCACATTATTCGAGGTGGGTGTTGAAGATAGGGATGCTATTGAAGAGCAGTTATTAAATCTACTTGAAAGTCAAAAAACAAAGCCTTCTATCGTACTGGATATAGAATCGGATCATTCTTATCAAACCATAGTGAATTTGTTGGATATTTTGAATAAACATGGTGATAAGTTCAGTTCGATTTCACTATCAGTAAAGGAAGGTTTATAAATATGTTGAACACTAATCAGTTTACTATTAAGCCAGTGAGAGCGACTAGGAAAGCTGGAATAAGTTTAGTTGCTTTAATGGATATCTTTACCGTGCTTGTTTTTTTTCTGATTTTTAACGTCCATGAGGAACAAGCACTGCAAATAAAGAATGTAAAGGATTTACCCGTTTCTTCCGTGATGAAAGACATGGATTCGTTACGGAAGAAAGAGATTGCAGTGCTTGAAGTTATTGATAAAAAGAAGGCCTTTTTAAATGACAAAGAGCTGGATATGACAAAGGGGTTAACGGTTATAAAAGAACATTTTCAGAATCTCTGCAATGAAACTCAATGTCCGGCTTTGGCAATAGAGGCCCCTAAAGCAATGAGTTACCCGTTTATAAACCAATTTGTGAATATGGGCTATGAGATTGGCTTTAATGGTGTGTTTTTAATCGTCAGTCAACAATGATATAAAAATTGTAAAAGAGATGAACATAGATGCAAATACAGAGTGAAGATCGTGAAAATATTCTCTTATTATGTTTACTAATAGCCTTAGGATTGATCTTGTGTATTTTTTTTTATAATGTTGCACAATATAAAGTGCCTGAAATAAAAAAGAAACCAGTTCAGAAAACTCATCTTAAGTTAGTAGTTATTCCTAAGCCTAAACCTGAGGTAAAACCAGAGATTAAACCTAAGGCTAAACCTAAGGCTAAACCCAAGGCTAAACCCAAGGCTAAACCCAAGGCTAAACCTAAGGCTAAACCTAAGGCTAAACCTAAGGCTAAACCTAAGGCTAAACCTAAGGCTAAACCTAAACCTAAACCTAAACCTAAGGCTAAACCTGAAACTCAATCTAAATCTAAATCTGTGACTACAGCTAAGGCTAAATCAGTGGCAAAGCCAGTTCAAACAGATGAAGATGTGAATGATTTATTTGATGACTCACTATTTAATACCAATGACGATATATTACCTAAACAGGCGCTTAAAGCGAATAAAAAAGAGCATACAAGTTCGATAAAGACTGCTGGAACGAGAGGGGTAACGATTAATAGCGCTGAAAATTTAATTAATGAAGAGCTAAAAGGTGAGCCTCTCACTAAGTCGACAGTCGATGTTGATATATCGAATAAAAATTCATCTGTTGATTCAGAAAAGTACTTATTAGATCTTGCGGAGAAACAAATTGCAGAGCTTATAGCAAGTAAGAAAAGCTCAATATTAAAATTAGTAAAAGCTAACGAAATGAGTCAAGTAACGCTTTCATTTAATTTTCAGCTTAAGCAGGGGAAAATTATGCAAGTAAATATCAGTAAAGTCTCATCGACTAAGGCACTTTCTGATTTTCGACATTTATTTAACGGGTTGCGCATTAAAGTCGCATATTCTGGTGTTATTGAGCATACAATAATAGTCAAAAACATCAATGGGCAATTTTAATGGGCAGTGAACACCTCGAGGATCCCTAGTTCTTTGTTATATGAAACGCAATAGCTTATGGCCTCTTCCTGCAGAGTTTAAATACTGCAGGAAGAGGCCATAAGGTGAATAATGATTGAAATCAGCTCTTTTCGGTAAAAAGCATCTAATCAACCGTATGCGTGCGGTACATTATTTTTTGTTTGGGTTTTGTTGCAATCCTATTTCATCACAACGGCCATCGCATAGCTTTTCTCATTCATCGAGATTATGTCAGCTTATAAAAAGAAAACTTGCTAAGTGGGTAGAATAATACAATGAGATTATTTTTAATAATTGATATATTTGTCAATTAGTTTGCACAATATTCAAGGTGATATTAAAAATATTTTCTTACAAACCTGTATCTAAGCTAACTTAATCTTCATTAAATATATAGATTAATAATAGGTAAACTATAATTAATTTTCGTTAAGTTAAGAGGAAATAAACCATGAAATACTTAGCTGTTATCCCATTAATTTTAGTATTATTCAGTACATCAAGTATCGCAGTGCAAACTGATAATATAATGACTACTCAAAAATCATTATCGATTCAAAGTCAAGGTGATTTAATCACTAATTCAACTGCTCAATATACAAAAGGGCCATGTCCTGCGCCGTTGAGTTGCTAAACAGGAGGTTTTCGTTATTATATAGCTATGTCGGTGTAATAATTGAGACATTATATTCAAAAATCAAACCGTGCAGTAAAGCTCATTTAGTTTAACTGCACGCTTAATGATAAAATGTCATCGGCCTTCATCATATAGAAGGCTGTGACATCTTATGACGAGGTTAAGAGAATAGCTTCTCTTCTAAGCGGCGGCCTTTGAGCAAGGATTTATATTGCCAGTTATGCTCATCAAATAAGGTGAATAAGGCGATTTCGATATTGGCTTTATTATGTTGAATAATAAATTCATTGTCTTGTTTTTGCTCGACACTATTGACTCCAGCTAAGGCTTTGATGGAGTCAATGAGTAAGGCAGCCTCACATTGACTCATGGTGAGTGTCAGGTAATTTTGCTGCTGGCTGTCATTCATGGAAACTGATTGACTGAGCTGGCCATTATCAAGATAGAGCACATGATCGCATAGTTTTTCCAGCTCATCGAGATTGTGAGAGCTGATCACAAAGGTGGTCTTGCTTGATTGCGATTTGACTAAATGGCGGATCACTTTGGCATTAGCCGGATCCAGTCCTGCTGTTGGCTCATCTAGCAAAACCAGCTCAGGTTCGCCAATTAAGGCTTGTGCAATAGACACGCGCTTGCTCATACCATGGCTTAAGGCTGTGGGCTTTTGATTGGCGCTGTCTCTTAGCCCCACGAGATCAAGCACGCGCAGTGCTTCTAGCTCAGCGGCAGTTTTGGAAAAACCTTGCAAGCGTGCAAATAAACTCAGCTGGGTAATAATACTTAGGTTGGGATCTAAGCTGGCATCTTGGGGTAAAGAGGCGACTTTACCCAGTAAAGCAGGGCTACCCGGCGCATGACCTAACAGGCTGATCTCACCGCTGCTTGGCTGAATATAGCCACATATGAGGCTAAAGAGTGTGGTTTTTCCTGCACCGTTAGGGCCAACAAGGGCAATGGGCTGACCTGCTTTTAGGTTGAGATTAACCTGATTAAGGGCACGTTTACTGGCATATTGTTTGCTGAGGTTATGGCATTGGATCAAGCTCATATTGCACTCCGTTTCATATAAAGGCGACCCAGAGTCAATAATACTAGGGTTTGTAATAACGGCATGGGCGCATAAACAAAACTCCCCACGCCATGCGTGTTGATCATCTGTGAGAGTTGAGCGCCAGGCAGAACCCATTGCAGTGCAGCAATGATGTTGGGACTATCGCTGAAAAAACTGCTAACAATGAATAATAAGGCCCACAGGAGAATGGCGTAAATTGTGGCCTGTTTTGATGAGTTGGCATAGAGGGATAATATCCCCATTAAGGCTGTGTAAGGCATTAATACAATAATGATATTGATACTGGCGAATAGCCCAGACGTGAGTGCGGGAAGCAATAAACTGGTATCACGGCTCACGCTGAGTAAAATGGTTGCCGCCACAGTGATGAGCAGCAAAAGGACTTGGATTAACAGGCTACCTAAAAAACGCCCAAAGTAGAGGCTGTCGCGACTGGTGCGAAGGGCCAAAAAGCGAAATCCCCCTCGGCTCTTATCTGATGCGAATTGATCGGCAGCCACAGAAATACTAAACAGAGGAAAAATAAACAGCGCGATGACCCAAAAAATGGCCATTTCGGCAACTTTCCAACTAAAAAGTTGATCTAATGAGCCTTCACCGAATAAATTAATGAGTAACTGCCTAATACTGGGATCGAGTAAATAATCTGATGCATCTTTAATTGGATACAATAAAATCAGTAACCAGATTAAGGAAAAGGCGGCAATGGCGATAAGACCTCGTGTATTGAAGAGCATTTTCTTGACTTCAAATAAGGCAATAATGGCGGTATTGTGTACCTGACTGGGAGCGGCATTATTCAAGGTGAGACTCTCTTCTTATTTAGGGTTAATAGCATGAAGTGGCCTATGTTTTTGTGTGAATTGATAGAGTCAGTCAAGAAGATCCGCAAGGGCGGTTTTCAATCTATCGACTTCTTGTTCTAATAAACTGACACGTTCAACTAACTGCTTGTATTCAAGATTGCTGTGTTGGCTGGTGTTTACTTCTTTTTGATGTGAATCGGGGCCTGTATTGGGTTGCCCGTCTATTTGAGCCTGATGTTGTGACTGAGAGGAAACTTGATGACTTGTTTGTTCAACGGCATGATGAACAGGCGTAAAACATTCATCAAAGCGGGCTTCGCGTTTTCCTGGCTCTTTGGCTAATTGTGTGACTAATGTGGGGCTGTGCTGAGCCAGCAGGCGTAGGGTATGTTCGACTTCAGTAACATCGCTAAAAGCGTGTAATCGATTACTGCGGGTTCTCAGCTCGCCTGGGGTTTGAGGGCCGCGTAATAATAATAAACAAATAATGGCCACTTGCGCTGGACTGAATTGCAGATCGCTAAATTCAGTATTACAAAAGCGATGTTTATATTTTATTACTCTGCTTCCAAAGCCGGATTGCTCAGAAATAAGACGTTTTTTGTTGAGACTATCAATGCCTGCTTGTGTTTCTGTTTCAGTCAAAGCAAGCACAGGTGAGCGGCTGGATTTTTGGTTGCAGCCTAAGGTGAGCGAGTTTAATGACAGTGGGTATTGCTCAGGTGTCGTGATTTCTTTTTCTAACAGTACCCCAATAATCCTCGCTTCAAGTGGCGTGAGTTCCATATATCGCTCCTATTTATCGCTATCGCATTTGGGATGTTAGCTTGTTTATAGCAGAGCTATGAATGAAATCCTAGTAAGAATTGTTAGTCGGCGTCGTTGTGGTGGTTTTGTGTGCTTTAAATGAAGGGAAGACATTGTGCGTTACAAGCACAATGTCAAATAGGTAAAATAGGCTCTATGAAGTATAAGCCTTATTTAATCAGCCTAATACCATCGCTATCGAGAGTAATTTGTTGCTGTTTATATAAAGCACCAATACTCTTTTTAAAGGCTTTTTTACTCATGGCTAATTGCGCATAAATGTCTTCAGCTTGGGTTTTATCGGTGAGTGGCAAAAAGCCATCAGCTTGTTTTAACTTAAATAAAATGGTGGTGGCATGCTTATCTAATTCTGCTTTGGCCCCTTTTTGTAAAATAAGGTCAATCTTACCGTCACTGCGTACGTGTTTAACAAAACCTTTTAGCTTTTGGCCAAATTTTAGCGGTTGAAACACTTCATTTTTATAAATCACACCCCAATGGGCATGATTGACAATGGCTTTATAGCCTAGATCGGTGGTGCCGCCGATGATCAAATCCACTTCTTGTCCTGTGCCATAGCGAGGCTCCGTTAAATCAAGAAATTTATCGACTTTGGATGAGGCGACAATGCGCTCATCAACACTGCTTTGATAAACATGCACTAAATAAGAACGGTCTGCTTCAATTTCTTTGTGTTGCTCACCAAAAGGCAGCAGCAGATCTTTTTCGAGTCCCCAATCTAAGAAGGCACCAAACTGACCGATTTCAACGGCTTTTAAATAGGCAAATTGACCCACCTGTGCACGGGGACGTTTGGTGGTAGCGATAATCATATCTTTAGAGTCTAAGTAAAGAAATACACTCACTTTATCGCCTATCTCACACTCCTTTGGCGTGACCTTGCGAGGAAGTAAAACCTGACCGAGTTCTTGTGCATTTAAATAGACACCGAAATCGACTTTTTTTACGACTTCAAGGGTGCAGGTTTGACCTATTTGGATCATGGGATTCTCAACTTTAAAAAAGGGATGTAAAAAGATACAGTTTATTTGGAGCGAGTATATACCCAAGCCTCTTGAAGATCCATGTTTTCTGAGCCAGTAAAAATGCGCAATTTAAGGTGCGTTTTCTTTAAAATAAGGGATCGGAATGACGATTGTTTTATAAGATGGTGCAACTTCGATGCAAACATTTTTACGGACTCCCAAAGGGCAGGTTTAAAACACATTTATACCGCGTTATTGAACATTAACTGAGAATAACTAAGCTATCAGTTCAATGCCTTGCCTAAACGCGTTTTAATTCCTACAGAACCTCGCATCTTCAAATGGCTTGGGTATAAAAGAAAAGTAAGGTGCAAGTCTTGTTTTAAGCTTGCTTTATTTGACATTGCGAGGTTTAATTGCGTTTTTTTGTCAGTGTCGTGTTTTTTCGAAATATTTGACGGAGGATGGGATGGGCTCCGTTATACTGAGTACCGCCTATTACACGGCATCGTCATTCGCTAATCATCGTCCGTTAAATGAGCTTTTATGTTGAAAACGTGTGTTGGATGATGTGGTTGATGAACGCTGAAAACAGACATCTTGAAGTGGCGTATACTGTAATTTATTGAGCGCTTGAAAGGCGTTGATTAAGAATAAAGAATAAAATGAGGTCTCTTTGGATTACCGCCATAGAGAGAAAAGGCCAGTGATCTGTTTGTGTAGAGTAGAGAACTGAATTGAAGTCGGCAATAGTCAGGTTAGAAGAATATGAACAATTGGTCCATTGATGATGCGCGGTCCTTGTATAACGTCAATTATTGGAGTCAAAGCTTTTACGGCATAAGCGAAACAGGTGAAGTGACAGTGTCGCCGGATCTGGCCCATCCTGAGTTTAAAATTGGGTTGAATGAGCTGACTCAAAATTTAGTTAAAGCGGGGGTGGCGTTGCCTGTTTTAGTCAGGTTTCCACAGATTTTACATCATAGGGTGCACAGCTTATGCCAAGCCTTTAATCAAGCCATACAAAAATACCAATATGATGCTGATTATTTGTTGGTGTATCCCATTAAAGTCAATCAGCAACAAGCGGTTGTAGAAGAAATTCTGGCCAGCCAAAAAAGTAAAGAAGTGCCACAATTGGGCTTAGAGGCTGGCAGTAAGCCTGAGTTGATGGCGGTATTGGCCATGGCACAAAAAGCCAGTTCGGTGATTATTTGTAATGGCTATAAAGATAAAGAATATATTCGTCTGGCTTTAATTGGTGAAAAGCTTGGCCACCAAGTGTATATCGTGCTTGAAAAAATGTCAGAGCTTAAAATGGTGTTGGAAGAAGCGAAAGATTTAGGTGTCACGCCGCGTTTAGGGTTGCGCGTTCGCTTAGCCTTTCAAGGAAAAGGTAAGTGGCAAGCCAGCGGAGGAGAGAAGTCTAAATTTGGCTTATCAGCCGCCCAAGTACTCAACGTGATCAATGAGCTGAAAACACAAGACATGTTGTCTTCGTTACAACTTTTGCATTTTCATTTAGGCTCACAAATCGCCAATATTCGTGATATTCGCCAAGGCGTGGGTGAAGCGGGACGTTTTTATTGCGAGTTGATGAAACTGGGCGCGCAGGTGCAGTGTTTCGACGTGGGCGGTGGATTGGCTGTTGATTATGATGGCACTCGAAGCCAAAGTGCAAACTCGATGAATTATGGTTTAACTGAGTATGCGAATAATATTGTCAGTGTGCTGACGGATATTTGTAATGAATATGAGCAGCCCATGCCACGAATTATTTCTGAGTCTGGCCGATATTTAACGGCGCATCATGCTGTGCTTATCACGGATGTGATTGGTACAGAAACTTATCAGCCAGAAGTCATTGAGCCGCCACATCCTGATTCACCGCAATTATTACACAATATGTGGGAGTCATGGACTGAGGTGAGTGGCAAGGCCGATCAACGGGCTTTGATTGAAATTTTTCATGATTGTCAGAGTGATTTAACCGAAGTGCATTCCTTGTTTTCACTGGGGCAAATTGGTTTGATTGAGCGGGCTTGGGCAGAGCAAGTTAACTTGCGAGTGTGTCATGAATTGCGTGACAACATGAGCACTAAGTATCGTTTTCATCGACCGATTATCGATGAACTTAATGAGAAATTAGCCGATAAATTTTTTGTGAACTTTTCGTTGTTTCAATCCTTACCGGATGCGTGGGGAATTGATCAAGTTTTCCCTATTTTGCCCCTAAGTGGACTGGATAAAGTGCCAGAACGGCGAGCGGTTATGTTAGATATCACCTGTGATTCTGACGGCACAGTCGATCAATTTGTGGATGGTCAAGGCATTGAAACCACCTTACCTGTACCCACATGGAGTGAACAAAGCCCTTATTTTATGGGCTTTTTCTTGGTCGGTGCTTATCAAGAAATTTTAGGAGACATGCATAATTTATTTGGTGATACTCATTCTACCGTCGTACGTCTCGATGATGCAGGCCAAGTGGATATTGAGTCAGTATTGGCAGGAGATACTGTGGCGGATGTTTTAAAATACGTGAATCTTGATCCCTTATCTTTTATGCAAACTTATGAAGATTTAGTCCATCAGCATATCGATGAGGCTGAGCGCGTGGATATTTTAAAAGAATTGCAGTTAGGGCTTGAAGGTTACACGTATTTAGAGGATTTTTCTTAAACAAATCTCTTGGCCATTTTTCGATGCTGATGACCATCGATATTCAAGGGGCAAATTAATTCTTGTGCCCTTGAATAAGGTGTATCAAGCTAAAGGGAGTGAATAACCTGCAATATGTTTTTTGAAGGAACAGAGAAAAAGATAACGGTTAGAGTGTCTGATAAGTCTCCCTCATTGCGACGGTTGGACTGCTGTTTTTGGGCTCGATTGGTGTCCTTTGCAGGGGCAAATATACTGTCTCAAATCAGTACCACTCAATGTGATGCTTACTTACTCAGTGAGTCGAGCTTATTTGTATGGGATAAACACTTTTTAATGTTAACTTGTGGTGACAGCACCTTAGTTGACAGTTTGAAGCATTTTATCACCCAAGTGGATGCAGATGCTGTGATCAAGGTGCGCTACTTTCGTCGCAATGAATTTATGCCAGCGTTACAACAGCAACATTTTTTTGAAGATGTTAAGCATATTGAACAAATAATGGTGGGTCAATCCTATCGCATTGGCCATTTAGACAGTCATCATCAATATGTTTTTAGTGCCAATCAGGCTCTTGAACAACGTCCTGTTATGGGCTGTGAACTGGTGATGTATCATATTCAAGGGGAGTTTGCGACTAACCTTCGCAGTGGTAGTGTTACTGCTGAAGACATTCGTGCTCGGCTGGGGGGGGCGCAACTCTTTATTGATTTTGAGATTGACGATCATTGCTTTTCACCTAGTGGCTATTCCATCAACGGAGTGTGTGCTGCGCACTATTTTACTATACACATTACCCCGCAAGCGCAAAGTTCGTATGTGAGTTTTGAGACCAATCTTGACGATACTCATTATTCGGTGATGGTGGCGCATTTATTATCGCTATTTTCACCTAAAAAATGGGACGTGTTGACTTATAATGTGGAATTTGCATTGCAGACGAGAGAGCCCGCGTTTTGTGTGATGCAAAGTCAATTAGCTCTTTCACACAACGAAAAGCTATTTTTTTATCAATATCAAGTGAATAATACTGAAGTCTTTCGGCCCTACGCGCTATAATAGTGAGGCCGATATTGAGGCGGAGCCCTTTATTTAAGGACGCTGTTTTTATTCCAAAGCTTGATATGTATTTGTATTATTTTTGGAGATGTTATGACCACCATTGCTGATAAAGCAGATTATTCTTTGTATTCAAATGCATTTGGCTATTTACGGCAACCATTAGATTTTAATCCTCTTGCGAGCCATGCTGATGTGGTGGTGCTAGGGCTACCTTTTGATATGGCGACAACTGGGCGTTCGGGTGGGCGAATGGGACCAGGTGCGATTCGTCAAGCCTCAGTGAATTTGGCTTGGGAAGAAAAGCGTTGGCCATGGCATTTTAATTTGTGTGAACATATTAATATTGTGGATGCAGGTGATTTGGTTTATGACTGTGGTGATGCGGAAGATTTTACCACGCGTGTGGAGCAGTTTGCGTCCAATATTGTCGATTCTGGCAAAGCGTTATTGAGTTTTGGTGGGGATCATTTTGTGACCTTACCTTTGTTGAGAGCACATTATAAAAAACATGGAAAAATGGCGTTATTACATTTTGATGCTCATACCGATACTTATAGCCAAGGTAGCCGATATGATCATGGTACTATGTTTTATCATGCCCCTAAAGAGGGGATTATTGATGCAGAGCATTCAGTGCAAATCGGGATCCGTACTGAATACGATAAGCAAAATCATGCTTTTAATGTGATTGATGCGGCGATGGCCAATGATCTTAGCGTGGATGATATTGTTTCTCAAATTAAAGCGTGTATTGGCAATCGTCCTTTATATATCACTTTTGATATAGACTGTTTAGATCCGGCTTTTGCCCCCGGTACAGGGACACCTGTTTGTGGTGGATTAACCAGTGATAAAGCCCTTAAAATTATTCGCAGTTTAAAAGACATGAATATTGTCGGTATGGATGTAGTTGAAGTGGCGCCAGCCTATGACAGCAGTGACATTACTGCATTAGCGGGGGCGACATTAGGGTTAGAAATGCTGCATGTTTGGGCTTGCAGTAATGGTAAAGTGATTGAAAAATAATATCAATGTGACTGCGATGAATATGAGGGATTGGGTTAATGACTGAAATTAGTGATATTAGACGTGAATATACCCTAAGTGGGGATATTCATGAAGCGATGCCAGACGATCCTATGGCATTATTTACGCATTGGTTGGACGTGGTGAAGGAGTCGCAGATTGCTGATCCTACTGCGATGTCTGTGGCGACGGTTGATGACACTGGTCAACCGTTTCAACGTATTGTATTGTTAAAACGTTTTGATGAGCAAGGATTTGTTTTTTTTACTAATTTGGGCAGTCGTAAAGCCAAGCAAATCGCAGGAAATGCCAAAGTGAGTTTATTATTTCCTTGGCAATCGATTGACAAGCAGGTGGCAATCACAGGCCTTGCTGAACCTTTGTCAAAAAAAGAAGTATTCAGTTATTTTGTTAGTCGCCCTAAAGACAGTCAAATAGCGGCTTGGGTGTCAAAGCAGTCTAGTCCCATCAGTGCACGTCATGTATTGGAAAGTAAGTTTAGTGAATTAAAAGCAAAATTTGCCAAAGGGGAGGTACCATTACCCAGTTTTTGGGGGGGATATCGTGTTAAACCTTTGAGTATTGAGTTCTGGCAAGGTGGAGAGCATCGATTACACGATCGCTTTTTATATACAAAAGATGCAGGCTCGTGGGGCAAAGAGCGTCTTGCGCCTTAAAATTGAGTGTATATTTATCGTCACCGAAAAGCCTTGTTTCAATGGCCCTTTAAGGTGATTAAAGCCTAGACTGTTTTTCAGTATTATCATATAAGATATGGAGCTAAAAATGAGACATAATTTAAAAATAGGGTTAGCGGCTTTGCTACTGCCTTTAGCATTAAGTGCCAATGCCGCGACTTGGACGGTGAGTAATGAAGAATCAAATGTGAGCTACGTTTCGATTAAACAAGGACAAATTGCTGAAGTTAATCATTTTACGCAGGTTAATGGTCAATTAAATGATAAAGGTGAATTTACATTAGTCATTCCTTTATCCAGTGTGTCAACGGGGGTTCCTATTCGAGATAAACGCATGAAGTCTGTTTTTTTTGAGGTGGATAAATACCCTAAATTAACATTGAATGCGAAGATTGATCCTAAATCGCTTCAAGATCTGCAAGTAGGGGAAGTGGCCAAAATGGACGTGGATGCCACGATTGATTTGCATGGTGAGAGTAAAGGCATGATATTTGAAGTCAGTGTGGCCAAATTGTCACCAACCAGCTTGCTGGTGGCCAGTACTCAGCCTGTTATTGTCAATGCAGGGCAATTTAAGTTGGCTAAGGGAGTGAATAAGTTACGGGATTTGGCTGGATTAACTCAGATAAGTTATGCCGTGCCGGTCTCCTTTGTATTAAGCTTGCATCAGTAATGGTTCACATTGTGGTTTGAGGTGGTTTTTGATGGGAAGAGTATTGCTGAATAAAGGAGTTGGGTTGAAATGGTAACAGATACAGAAGGCTATATGCATTTGATACAGTATTTATCCCAGCATTTAGGCTTATTTGAAGATCCAACCTCAGAACGCATTGATGATACGGTTATGGAGCTATTTGAGTCTCAGTTAGCGGCTCAAATTATTATGGTATGTGGGCAAAACCCTGCTTTATCTTTTAGTCAACGTAATCAAGTGATTAGAGAAGTTGATGCTATTGTTTATGATCTTGAAGAGATTTTTGCAAATGTAGCCAACGAAAGGGCAACTCAAACACAATCAGTGTTTATCAGTGAATTTTCCGGTTTAATTAAAAATTTATTTGATCAGCAGGTCGCCTTGACACTAAGTGAAAAAATAGCCTAAAAAAGCACGAAAATAGTCGTTTTGCAGTGTATTAGTACAATGTTGCCATGTTTTAACACTGTTAGCGGCTTGTCACTATGATTAGACTTTATTCTTGGTTGAATGGGTTATTGGGTAAAAATAAGTGGGGGTATATTGCAGTTCAAAAAGTCATGTGGTATCACCTTGCTTTAATCTTATTGTCCCCGTTTTGTTGTCTTGGAGCATACAGTGAAAGTCAGTTTAAAATTAGGTCTTTTCGTCATGTTATTTTCGGTTGCGTTAGCAGGTTGTGCGTCAGAAAAAAAGATTATTGGTGCCACAGCGGATATGTCCGTTGAAGGAACGGGTCTCAATTACATTGCTCGAATTGATACTGGCGCTGCAAGAACGTCATTAAATGCAAAAGATATTGTTGTAGACGCATCAAATGGGAAAAGTATGCGTCATGATATCGGAAAAATGGTGTCTTTTACGACGGAAAATGCTGATGGTGAATCTAAGCGCATGACGGCTAAAATCGTGGGCGTGTCTAGAGTTGTGAATTCTCAAGGCGAAGAAAGACGTTATATTGTGAAACTCAATATTGTTTATCATGGTGACGCTCGTAATATAAGAGTCAATTTGCGTGATCGTAGCCGGATGGATTATAAGTTATTGATTGGCCGAGATTGGTTAAAAGGCCAGTATATGGTTGATGTGGAAATACCCAGAAGTTAGTTACTATTTACGATTAAAGAGGCAATGATGCCACAAATTGAACTGAAATATTCTGATGATATCACTCTTGATACTGAAGCTATTTTTAGTGCTATCGAACATACTATTAATGGTAAAGATAGCACTGCTGGCGTGTGTAAAAGCCGCGCTTTCCCCGTGAAGGAATGTCGACATTCTCACCTTTATATCTCTGTAATGCTACTTAAAAAGCCTCATCGCGATGGGGCTTTTATGCAATCGCTAGCTGAAGTACTAAAAGCTGAAATCATGCCTTTATTAATTCAAAATTGCTATTTTTCATTATCAGTTGATTTTATTAGTGATTACTATATTACTGAGTATTTTCAAACTGGGCATAGCCAGATTAATTAATGCTTTTAAACTGGCCTAGCGTATTTTTCATTTCCGTTGCATGACTTAGGTTGATATTACAAACTCATTACTGCTATCCAGCCAAAAACCAGTAAAGGCAGATTGTAGTGAATAAATGTTGGGATCACGCTATCACGCATATGATCGTGTTGGCCATCAATATTTAATCCTGAAGTGGGCCCCAATGTGGAATCAGATGCAGGCGATCCTGCATCGCCTAAGGCGCCTGCGGTACCAACCAGTGCAATAATGGCGGGAGTTGAGAAGCCAAAACTCAGTGCTAAAGGCACGTAAATAGCGGCAATGATGGGGACAGTTGAGAAAGATGAGCCTATTCCCATGGTAATTATCAAACCAACCAGCAACATAAAAAAGGCCGCCAAGCCTTTACTGTCTCCAATGATCCCACCTAGTGAATTCACTAAGCTTGTTATCTCGCCTGTACTTTTCAGGACTGAGGCAAAGCCAGCCGCTGCAATCATAATAAAGCCAATATTAGCCATCATTTTTACGCCAGTATCAAAGATATTTTGATTTTTATTATTTCTGAGTGCCCCAGAGAAACTGAAAATAATAAAGCCAATTAATGCGCCAAAAATCATGGATTGACTCAGTAGTTGTACTATTAATGCGGAGCTAATTGCAACTAATGCAATAATAATATTACGCGAGTGTATAGGCTGTTCAGGTTCCACAGACAATGTTACGGCTTGATTATATTGTCTTGGTTTACGGTAACTGATGAAAACAGCAATGACTAAACCCAAGATCATGCCTGCTGCAGGAATGACCATGGCGGGCAGGACTTGTGAAGCATTAGCATTGAGCCCGTTGACAGTCAGACTTTTGAGTAAAATTTCATTGAGATAGATACCGCCAAAACCAATGGGAACAGTGATATAATTAATAACGAGCCCAAAGGTGAGTACACAAGCGACGAGTCGTCTGTCGAGTGAGAGCTTTTCCATGACATGTAACAGTGGTGGTATAAGAATAGGGATAAAAGCAATATGAATAGGAATAATATTACCTGAACTGACGGCGGCTAATACAATAAAACTTAATAAGGCCCATCGCACTTTATTCGTATTTTTCTGAGTATGCTGCTGGTTTAATCGAGTTAAAATATTTTTAGACAGTAAGCTTGTGAGTCCTGAGTGTGATAGTGCGGCGGCAAAGGCGCCGAGTAAAGCATAGCTGAGTGCGACTTCTGCCCCATTACCTAATCCCGCATTAAATGCATTGACTGTCGCATCGAGTCCCATGCCAGAAATTAAGCCTGCAATCACCGCACTGAGGGTGAGGGCAATGACGACATTGACTCTCATTAAGCTTAAGAGCAGCATGAGACAGACAGCAAAAACAATTGAATTCATATTAGGCCTAAATAATATGTGTGCGATACATATTTTTGCCATTTCTTTTTCTGACTGTCGAGGTTAATCGTTTTTTTAAATAAATAAATTAATTTAATGTTAATGTTGTTTCCTATTTGTATTGGTGATTTAAAGGCTTAGGTCACTAGTTTAATAAAAAAGGCGACGTAATCCCCTTAAACTGACATTGATGAAAGAGAATTGAATAAATTATTTGCGCCTCATGTGGCTTGCTGAATATGATTATTGGGATGATAGATAAATTCTTAAGCATGGAGTTCGAAATGTGATGAAGCAAGAGCGTGAAATGACAGCGGCAGAGATAGACACTTACCAGCGAGATGGAGTGGTATTGCTTAAGGGGGTATTTACCGAGTGGATCCCTTCTTTAATCGAAGGTGCTAATCAAAATGTGGCTTTTCCTAGTGCTCGAGCACTGACTCATCAATCAGATGCGCATTCCGGTTTCTTTTTTGAAGATTTTTGTAATTGGCAACAGATCGAAGCCTATCGCCGATTTGTTTTAACGTCTTCTCTTGGAAGAGTGGCAGCCCAGTTAATGAAATCGACTACGGCACAGTTTTTTCACGATCATTTATTACATAAAGAGGCTTGCTCGACAGTGGCCACCCCTTGGCATCAAGATATGCCTTATTATTGTGTTGATGGGCAGCAAACGGTAAGTTTTTGGATCCCATTAAGCAAGAGAGAAAAGTCTATTTCTCTAAAGAGTGTGGCTAAAAGTCACTTATTAACAAAAGAAATCCGTCCGACAAGTTGGTCAACAGCAGAGAGTTTTTATGCTGATGATTCGCATTTTATGGACTTACCGGATATTGAAAACAGTGAATGGGACATTAAAGTCTGGGGGCTAGAGCTAGGGGATGCTGTTGCTTTTAACTTTAAGACCATTCACGGTGCGAACGCAAACACCCTATCACAACTCAATCAGACCTTGTCTTTTCGTGTTGTTGGGGACGATGCGCGCTTTATTCAACGTCCTGGCAGAACATCACCGAATTACCCCGATCTCAATCAAAAAAGTGGTGAGCGTCTGAGAGAGGATTGGTTCCCGGTTATTTATCCTAAAAAAGCATAACATATTGATTTAGCTATAGTGCGGGCACAGTGTTGAACGGTATATTGACTGTGCCCTGAGTGATCGTTATTAGTATATTGCCTAGTTTTTGAGACTATACTTTGAGTCCAACTAATAATGCGTCGAGTTGTTCTGCTGTTGCATGCAGCTCATCACATCCTGAAACACTTTGATTAGCTGATTGCTCCACGTCGTGTGATTGGTTACGAATTTCCATTAAGTTTGTGGCAATTTCATTGGCAACCGCTGATTGCTCTTCCGCTGAGGTAGCTATTAAGGTGCTCATTTCATAGACTTTTGCACTGTGGTGGGCAATAGCATCTAAGTCTTTTCCTGTGTCTAAGACATGTTTCTTACCTTCATTGGCTTTTTCAACCGTGCGAGTCATGACTTGGGTTAAATTGCGTGAACCCGATTGCAATGCTTCTATCATGGCTTTAATTTCCACTGTCGCCGCTTGAGTGCGTCCTGCAAGGGTGCGGACTTCATCGGCCACCACGGCAAATCCTCGGCCTTGCTCGCCAGCTCGCGCCGCTTCAATAGCGGCATTTAATGCCAGCAAATTGGTTTGCTCTGAAATGGCATTAATGGTGGTGACCACTTCATCAATTTTGGCGGCATTTTCATTGAGGTGATTGACGGCTGTTGATGCATCGCCAATTTCAGTTGAAAGCGTACCGATAGCTTCTACGGTTGTACTGATATCACGGGATCCTGCTTCGACTTGATGATTGGCTTCTTGGGTTTCGCTGGATGATTGCTCGGCATTGCGAGCCACTTCTTTGACCGCTGCAGTCATTTGTTCCATGGCGGTGGCTAATGAGTCTAAATGCTGACGTTGATCCATGGCTAAAGACTGGCCTTCTTGCGCAGTGTCCCTAAAAGATTGCACAACATGACGTATTTGACCGGTTGCCTGGGACATTTGCTGAACCAGTGACTGTTGACGATCCACTAAAGTATCAATACTCAACGCTAAATGACTGAATTCATCTTTGACTTTAAAATAATTTAAGCGTCCGGTTAAATCTCCTTCAGCGGCTTTTTGTAGGGCACTGACATTGGTGTAAAGCGCACCACGAACAAAGGTAGAAATATAATACGACACAATAAAAATCGTGACACAGCTCAATAGAAGCGTGAGATAAATCCACGGGTTGTCATAGAAGTGATAAGGGGGCAACGCCGTATTTTGGGTGTTTATCGCAGCCATATTATGTGTCATTTGGCGACGGAAGGTGTCAAGCTCTGTTTTGGATAGTATTGTTTGGGCTTGAGCACTAAGCTGATTTATGGCTTGTTCTTGTTGTTGGGTTTGCCTGGCCAATTGGGTTTGAAAATGGCTGTTAAACTGTGTTGAAAGTACTAAAGTGAGTACGATGAGAGCCAAGATAGGTAAAATAGCCAAAATGGCAAATTTAGTTTTTAAGGTCATGTGGATCAAATATTGATCAACCCAACGAAATTTAACTTCTTTCATGATATTTCTCATTTTTGGGACGACTACGATACATATATCGGTCACAGACAAGATAACTTGAATGAATTGTTGTTATTTTGTTTCACTGTATTAGTGACTTAGTGCCGCGATAATGGCGTCTTTATGATACAAAAAGCAATCTATGTTAATTTGATGAGTAGTAATATTAACAATTGAGGTGAGTGAAACACCAGCAAAAAGTCATTTTATGTTAATAAATAGCCGCAATTTTAAATATCATTGAGAAATAACAGTCAATTGAATGAAAAAACCCTGAATTATCACTAGTCAAAAGCAATATGCTCACGTAAAATTTGTGTTTTTTCTTATTTTCACTCTTGAAATTAAAGTTAGCCAAAAAGTAATGGGGCTCATTATTGGGGTCACCGCGCACTGGAAGAGATAATGTCACAGTTAACAGAAATCGTAGAACAGGCCTTAGCGGCAATCGAAGGAGCTGATAATTTAAAAGCCCTCGATGACCTTCGTGTTGATTACCTTGGTAAGAAAGGTCAAATCACAGACATGATGAAAATGATGGGGAAGTTACCCTCTGAAGAAAAGCCAGCTTTTGGACAAGCGGTCAACCAAGCCAAGCAACAAGTGCAAAAAACGCTGTCTGCCCGTATTGAAGGTTTAAAAGCGGCTGAATTAGAAGCCCAGCTTGCTAGCGAAGGGATTGATGTGACATTACCTGGTCGCCGTATTGAAAATGGCGGTTTACACCCAGTGACTCGAACGATTGAGCGTATTGAAGCGTTTTTTGGTGAATTAGGTTTTGTGGTCAAAGATGGCCCTGAAATTGAAGATGACTTTCATAATTTTGATGCATTGAATATCTCGGAGCATCATCCCGCTCGTGCGGATCATGACACTTTTTATTTTAACCCTAAGGTCATGTTACGTACGCAAACCTCTGGCGTACAAATTCGTACTATGGAGCATGAAAAACCACCATTGAGGATTATTTCTCCTGGTCGTGTTTACCGTAATGATTATGATCAAACCCATACACCGATGTTCCATCAAGTGGAAGGGCTGTTTGTGGCTGAAAAAGTCAATTTTGCCGAGCTTAAGGGCATATTGCATGATTTTTTACGTAACTTTTTTGAAGAAGATTTGGAAGTGCGTTTTCGCCCGTCTTATTTTCCATTCACTGAGCCTTCAGCCGAAGTGGACGTGATGGGCAAAAATGGCAAATGGTTAGAAGTGTTAGGTTGCGGTATGGTTCATCCAAATGTATTACGCAGCGTGGGAATCGATCCTGAGCAATATTCTGGTTTTGCCTTTGGTATGGGGGTTGAGCGCTTATCGATGTTGCGTTATGGCGTGAGCGACTTACGTTCATTCTTTGAAAATGATTTACGTTTTTTAAAACAATTTAAATAATCGGAGCTGTAAGAGCATGAAATTTAGCGAATCTTGGCTTCGTGAATGGGTTAACCCAAGTGTTGACCGCGAAGCATTAGCGCATCAAATTACTATGGCTGGATTAGAAGTCGATGGTATTGACGCGGTGGCAGGCGATTTTAGTGGTGTGATTGTGGGTGAAGTGGTGGAATGTGGCCAGCACCCTGATGCAGACAAATTACGCGTAACCAAAATTAATGTTGGTCGCGATGAGTTGATTGATATTGTGTGCGGTGCCCCAAATTGCAGACAAGGTATCAAAGTGGCTGTTGCCATGGTGGGCGCTGTTCTACCCGGTGATTTTAAAATTAAAAAAGCCAAATTACGCGGTGAACCATCGTTTGGTATGTTGTGCTCCTATGGCGAGTTAGGCATTGACATCGAAAGTGATGGCATCATCGAATTGCCGAGTGATGCACCTGTTGGCATGGATATTCGTGAATACCTGCGTTTAAATGATGCCACTATTGATGTGGACTTAACGGCGAACCGCGCCGATTGTTTAGGCATGTCGGGTTTGGCACGTGAAGTGGGTGTATTGAACCGTCAAGCGGTGACACAACCTGAGTGGGAAGCCGTGCCTGCGAGTATTGATGATACCGTGACGGTTGATTTACAGGCTCCGAGTGCCTGCCCACGTTATTTGGCCCGTGTGATTAATCATGTCAATGTGAAAGCGCAGACACCACTTTGGATGCAAGAAAAGCTGCGCCGCAGTGGTATACGTTCAATTGATCCTATTGTTGATATTACCAACTATGTATTGATTGAGTTTGGTCAGCCTATGCATGCCTTTGATAAAGCAAAAGTCGAAGGGGATATTCAGGTGCGTTTGGCGACGGGTGATGAAAAGCTGACATTACTTGATGGCAATGAAGTCACTGTGCCCAGTGATATGCTGGTTATAGCATCAAACACGCAACCACTTGCTCTTGCAGGGGTATTTGGTGGTGAACATTCAGGTGTGAGTCAGCAAACAGAGTCTATTGTATTAGAATGTGCTTTCTTTGCACCGCTTGCCATATTAGGTAAGGCGCGCCGTTTAGGGCTCCATACTGACTCTTCACATCGTTTTGAGCGCGGTGTGGATCCAGAGCTGCAACACAAAGCCATGGATAGAGCGAGCCGATTAGTGCTGGATATTTGTGGTGGTGAAGCGGGCCCTGTGGTTGAAGCAAAATCTGAAAGCGATTTGCCAAAACCGGTGAGCATTTTACTGCGCCGCAGTAAATTAGACCGTATTTTAGGTCACCATATTATCGACACTGATGTCGAAGAAATTTTGACCCGCTTGGGCTTCAGTGTGGAAGCTCAAAATGGCAGCTGGCAAGTCACGACTGCAACGTATCGTTTTGATATGGCAATAGAAGAAGATTTAATTGAAGAAGTTGCGCGCATTTATGGATACAATAATATTCCTAATGTTGCACCAGAAGCTTCTTTAAAGATGTCCGATCATAAAGAAGCGGATATCAGTCTTAAACGTGTCCGTAATCTATTGGTTGACCGTGGTTTCCAAGAAGCCATCACTTATAGCTTTGTGGATCCAAAACAACAGGCATTGGTCCATCCGGGACAAGATGCCATGATTTTACCGAATCCTATTTCGGTTGACATGTCGGCAATGCGTTTGTCGACAATGACAGGTCTTTTGACTGCTGTGGGATATAACCAGAGTCGTCAACAGAATCGGGTGAGGTTATTTGAAACAGGATTACGTTTTATTCCTGATGAAAATGCTGAGTCCGGTGTACGACAACAAGCCATGTTAGGTGCGGTGATTGCTGGCAATCAAAGTGACGAACATTGGACCTTGGAGTCACAAACGGTTGATTTTTTCGACCTTAAAGGTGATCTAGAAGCCATAATTGGCTTGACAGGATCGGATCTAGACTTTAGCTTTAGATCAGCAACACACTCAGCGCTTCATCCTGGGCAATGTGCTGAAATTATTAGAGGTGAGCAAGTAGTAGGTATCATCGGAGCCGTTCATCCTAGTTTAGAAAAGCCGTTTGGCCTGAATGGTAAAACCATCATTTTTGAGCTGGAATTGGATGCTTTATTGCAAGCCAAATTGCCGCTAGCCCAGGCTGTATCTAAGTTTCCAGCTAACCGTCGTGATATTGCGATTGTGGTTGATGATGCAGTTACAGTGGGTAATGTTGTAAAAGTGATAAGAAAAGTTGGCGAAAATCAGTTGGTTGGCTTAAACTTATTCGATGTATACAAAGGTAAAGGTGTTGAGGCTGGCAAGAAGAGCTTAGCTATCGCACTTATATTTCAAGACAACACTCGTACGCTTGTAGAAAAGGACATTGCTGAGATGGTAAATTCAGTGGTTTCTGCTCTCAAGTCTGAGTTCAACGCATCGTTGAGGGACTAAAAGTATGGCACTTACCAAAGCCGAAATGGCAGAACATCTTTTTGAAACGCTCGGTCTCAATAAGAGGGTGGCTAAAGAGATGGTAGAGATGTTTTTCGAAGAGATTCGTCAGGCGCTCGAAAGTGGTGAGCAGGTCAAGTTATCTGGCTTTGGCAACTTTGACCTAAGGGATAAGAATCAAAGACCGGGAAGGAACCCGAAAACTGGCGAAGATATTCCTATCTCGGCACGTCGTGTTGTGACGTTCCGACCTGGACAAAAGCTAAAAAGTCGAGTTGAAGAGGCTAACGCAAAGAAGTAATTGCGTGCTAGCAGTATGTAAAGGCCACTCTCCTGAGTGGCTTTTTCATTATTGTGGTAGGATAACGTCTTTCTCATTGCAGTGTTTTGTACTCAATGAGTCAGAGGATTAATATGTGGCTTCCTATTCGATTGAATGTGAAGCCGCACTTTTCATTGTATTTGTCACTGCATTTTTATTTTACACAGAAGAATCGGTCTGATGTTGTCAATCTGGATCAGATATAGAGGTTGAAGTCTTGTCTACACATGCTAACTATTTTGATCGTCGCTTTCCTTTAAGCTTATTGCATCCTAAGTTTTGGCTGACTTGGTTGGGTATTGCGATTTTGCTTGTTTTTTCTTTATTACCAGCCTGTGTGCGGGATCCCATTGCTAGAGTGTTAGCCAAGTTAGTGATGAAAATCGCCACTAAGCCCATTAAGGTGGCGCGAGCCAACTTAACGCTCTGCTTTCCTGAATACTCCTCCCAAGATATCGATGGGCTTATTACCCGTAACGTGGAAAATTTTGCCATGATCTTGTTAGGGCAAGCTGAACTTCTGCTTCGCTCTAAAGCTCATTTAAGGCAACGAGTCACCCTTTCGGGCCTTGAACATGTGCACCAAGCACGGGCAGACAAACAGCCGATTATTTTTATTATGCCCCATGTGTGGGGCATTGATTATGCCGGATTGAGACTCAATCTGGAATTGCCTATGGTGACCATGGCTAAAGCGCACCGTAATGACTTATTTAACTGGTTTAATAATCGTATGCGCAGTACCCATGGTGGGGGCGTTTATATGCGAGAAGCGGGTATTCGCGCGCTGCTGAGCGAGCTAAAGCAAGATAACAGCTTCTTTTATTTGCCCGATGAAGATTTAGGCCGTGATAAGAGTCTTTTTGCGCCCTTTTTAGGCACCACTAAAGCGACTTTACCTGTAGTCGGACGGCTCGCTAAAGCCGGTAATGCACAAGTGATGCCAATACAAATAGGCTATAACCAACAAACAAGACAATTTGACTTAACCGTTTTGCCGGCCATTGAACCCAGTACCATGCAAGGTAAAGAAAACGAAGCGCTTGCCCTCAACAAAGCGGTGGAGCAAGTCATTTTGGCTTACCCTGAGCAATACATGTGGTTTTTAAAAGTGTTAAAGACGCGGCCAGAAGGTGAGCCTGAGATTTATTAAGGTGTTTTGGTGATTCTTAACGCGTCCTTTTGAGCCTACTCAGCAATACTGGGCGCGTTCGTATCGAGTATAACAAGGCTGTGGTATTTGGGGTAATGGATGCGTCTGGATAAGTTTGTGTGTAAAAGTACGCTATTGTCACGGGGACAAGCAAGGGCAGTCATTGCGGCAGGGGAAGTGAGTGTTAACACTGAGGCCGTGCGAGATGAGTCCAAACAAGTCCATGAGAATAATCACATAGTGTTTAATGGACAGGTGTTAGTCCCGCGGCCTTTTCGTTATTTATTATTTCATAAACCCAGCAATACCCTCAGCTCTAATGTGGATGGCGATCACCCCTCCATCTTTAATCACATTGCTATCGATAATCCCGAGGAACTGCATATTGTGGGTCGCTTGGATGCAGACACCACAGGCTTAGTGCTAATCACCGATGATGGCCGCTGGTCATTTGACATTATTCGCCCGCAAAAGCAGTGCGCGAAAATTTATCGAGTCAGTTTACGGGATCCCATTAAAACCGATGTCATTGAGTGTTTTTTGCAAGGTATTCAACTTCAAGGTGAGTCTTCACTGACCTTGTCCGCTTCAGTTGCTGTCGTCAACGACAAAGAAGTGCTACTGACCCTCACCGAAGGGCGCTATCATCAAGTGAAGCGTATGTTCGCCGCGGTGGGTAATCGGGTGCAGGCGCTGCACCGTGAGCAAATAGGCACCGTGTGCTTGGATGTGCCAGTGGGAGAGTGGCGCTATTTGACCTTTGATGAAATAGTCAGTTTTCGACCTTCTAATAAAGGTTAGGTATTTTTTATTGATTAAGCGTCGCTTAATGGAAGAACGTGAGTGCCCACTCACACTGGGGGTGTAATCACTCACTTTATTTGTATAAAGTTATCTGGTTTGAATTGTTCATATTCATTTTGGTGAATTGCTGCCGCAGGCTTCTGTGCAGATACCTCTGTAGCACGCTATAAACTCATCCCTGAGCGCTCTACGACTTCATCCCTGAAGTCGAAGGCGTACAGCTGCATCTACACGAGATGTTAAAAACAAAGAATAAAGCACAGCCGTGTGTTTCTTTGAATTATGTGTTGTGTCTAATATTGTTACCTATATTCTGAATTGAGTGGACTAGAAAAACACCATTTTAGTGTTGTCAGTGAAGATCAGGTTAGAGTTAAGTTAGATGCTTTATTTGATGGGAGAATAGGGGAAAAACCAGCCGATCAGAAAGCCATAGATGCTCTTGAAAAAAAAGCCGAACTCCGATTTAAAAATAAAGTCCCACCAGGCTATATGGATGATGACAAAGAGAAATCAGATGAGCCTGTATTTTCATATGGCAACCTGACATACCAGAGAAAATATAGCGATTATATTGTTTGGTCACAAATGCTTACTCACGCTAGTCAAAGCAATCTTTCTGACCTGATATTTATTACAGATGATGATAAAGAGGATTGGTGGCTAAAGGTAAAACAAAATGGAGATAAAACAATATCCCCAAGACCGGAGCTGATAGGTGAGATGACGGAGCAGGCTGATGTTCAACGGTTCCACATGTATAGTTCAGAAGGATTTCTAAAGTACGCCAATAAAATATTAAGTGTGGGTGTTTCAAGTGAGGCGATAGAAGAAGTAAGGGATGTTGCTAGAGTGCGCTATCGTGAACGTAATCACCATAACATGGGTCGTTCAGCCGAGAAGGTGGTCTATGATTGGTTGTCCGAACAATATGGAGAGGAGTGCTTAGTGAATCTTAGTCATGCTCCAGTAGATATTATTGCAAAGTTTGATGGAAAGACTGTGGCTTTTGAGGTTAAAGTCGTTCGTCATCCTCGCTTCTCTGAAAGATTATATGGGTCAATATACGAAGCTCACTATTTTGCCGACAAAAATGAGATTGATGAATTAGTGTTTGTATTAGTTACTTTTGATGTGGATCATGTGGAAAGTATTAAGAAGGTTTTGGAGAGAAGATTAGTGGAATTTCCGCCGATAGACATTCTTATTGGGGTAGCTGAATTAGATGAAGAAACAGGGATGATTACTGATTTTACTCCTTATGATAAATTCCGAATAAGGGAGAATAATCAGGACATATATGGACGCTCCCGTAGAGTCAATACATAAGTTTCTCTGCTAAGACTTTTTGTCTTGGTATGTGAATGTTGTTATCTCTTAGTATGATATTGTTTGATTGACTCGTTTTGCTTTAAGCGATAGTGCTGACAACCGTTGAAAATAGGAAAGGCGGGCTTAACAAGCTTATGCTTGCGCCCCTAATGCCTAGGATTAAATAGATTGGCGAACCAATACAACCAATAAAAAATAAACACCCAGACGGATTGCTAACGTTAAGTCATACCTTTGCCTTTGGTGGGCTTATGTTGGTTTTTCAGAAAATAGCTAAGCTATAACTTTATTAACTGCAATAAGATGTTAAAGTGATTTTGAAATTTATAGTCCAAAGATCAGCAAGCGTTTGGTAGTACTAGCTCGCACTACTATGATTGCTTTTTTTAATTAATATTGTGGATGGTAATAATGAGAGCAGAAGTAGAAGAGCGCATTCAGATGGAGATTATAGTGGATTGCTATGATACAGAAGAAGCTGCTATGGGGTGGTATTGCTATCTTGAAAATAACCTTGAATTTCCATTTTATGCAACAAGTACTAAAGATAAATCAAAACTGACTATCGTAGGGTTAGCTGATACTTCAGAATGTTATAGTCACATGTATGTTTTAGTCGATTTTGACGGTAATGATGAATTACTGTTCCCTCTAGAAAATATTGAGCCATTAAGTACAAGCAATAATGCTTCCCAAGCTATAGAAGATTGGAAATATTGGTTAAGGAAAGGGTACTGTTTTTAAAAACTTAGATTTTCAGAATAATCAACACACATGGACCTTTCCTTACTTTGACGGCAAAACAAGAGGTAACTCATTTATTAAAGAGCAATATTCAGTGCTATCATTCAGTGCATTGAAGAGGTGAATATTGCTCATTCATTGACTATATCGTTAGAGGATAAATTATCAGGCGCCAAATGATTAGGCGATAAATATCAGACAATAAGTTAGTAGTATTTATCACACTCATAAACGGATGTAGACTGATAGTTATTGCGGGGTTGACTCACATTCGTATAACGCGTGCCGAGGGTATTTGGACCGCTATTAATGGACTGATTTGCTACAGCACAGGCATCGTCATCACTGTCATTTTCACAGAAATCATCGTAATAAAGGCCGTTCATTGCACCCACAATCACACCATTGCCTTCTTGGCCACATTGCCATTGAGGAGCGGCTAGGTGCTCCCAATAGCTGCGATCACCAAACAATAGCCGCATCATGTCGTCTTCATACAAACCTACCCAGTTAAAGGTCCACATAAAGATTGAATTGATATTCTCCATATGCTGGATATCGCCGCTGATGGAGTCAAAACCGTTGTTATCGGCGATTAAGCCAAAAGTCCCTATCAAGGGACCGCCTACAGACAAACCACACTGAATACCCCACTGGGCACATTTAGCATTGGCTGCCTCTGTATCAGCATTATCGTCAACATCGATAATCAGTAGGTTTTCATCGTGACCCCCTAATTGCCATCGCCATCGTGGTACGCGCATCACGTCTCAGTACACGTCTTTTTTGCAGGTACGTCATCACGGTGAGTAATATCAATTTCAATGGCATTAATCCCCATATCATTATTTGCCGCATTCAGCGCTGAAATACTGTTAACACGATGGGCAAATACCCATGCCGCTTCTGATGCAACTGCACTTGGGGTAAAAAATGAGTGACTCAGTGCACTCGCAGAGATAAGCAAATCTGTTATTAATTTATTCATTTTATTATATATTTCCATAAATAGACTTAAAGCTTGAGCATGAAAAGTGCCGGTATATATGTATGGCGAGGTAACTGCTCTCCATATCGACATTATTCTTGTCTAACTCTGTCTATATACCTGTGATGCTTGAAGAGGCTTGTTTTCAAAGCCTGTAAAAGTGCCTAATTTAAGGCGCGTTATTGCAGAAATGCTTACTGTCTCTTTAAGTAATACAACGTCGATGCAGGTGCTTTAACCGACTCACAAACGACTGGTTTAAAAGGCATTATTGAACATTAGCTTAGAATCACTAGGCTCTCTGTTCAGCTGACCATCAAGGTCGTTCATTCACATCCATGTGATCACAACATTTGTTCACCCTTAAACATTAGATGATGGAAATGTCATTTATGCAGAAGCAATGAATGACCTTGTCTAAAAAGCTTTTAATGCCAGCTGAATCGAGCACTTTCCAGTATCACGGGTATAAGCAGCCGTTTAAGATCAAGGTTACGCAGTTTATTGATTTTTGTGTAATGTATCAAGATAGTAACGTTGGTGCTTCTTATATATTAAAATATGTAGTGCGTTTTTAGAAGATAGACAAAACAACAAAGACATGTATGGACGCAGCCGTTGAGCTAAACCTGTTTTGACTTTTGTTAAAGCCAAAAAAGCTAGCCAAGGTCGTCATAGGCTATGGATGGATTATTAATCATTACCTCCAGTTTCCTACTGATTTAGCTATATTTACTGACTTTATTTTGGTCATTGGTCTCGATGTTGGCGATTGATTTTGCTCAAACTCGCTCAAAGCGGTTGTACTGACATCGCTTTATAACAAAGAGGTGGGCTATCTATCTTTATCATCTCAGTGATCCCTGATGCCTAATATTGCTACCTACATTCTAGAGTGAGTGGTTTTTGCTTCTTCTTGTCAGATTGACGCATTGATTTTAACGAACGTCAGCCATTTAGATGGAAAATCAAAATTAAAAGCAAAGTCAAAATCTCATGTGTTGCTTTGATTTTGGTTCATTTAAATAACCTCAGAGCTGGTTTACGCAACAGCGGAACGCACTTGTTTCCTCATTGCGATAAAGAAGAAGTCAATGTGACCAAATATCAAACAAAGTATATTTTAGACATTACGAAAAGGACGTTTATACTACTTATACTCGGTGGTGTTTTATCATCATGATATTTGTCTTGGTGGTGGGATTATTCGTTGAGGGTTGTCGTTTGAGTTATTGTAAATTCTATGAGGAAGTTTAACGGTAACATTTAGAACTATTTTGGTTTATGAAAAAGTCAATCTCACTTGATCTGTCCATCAACAAATGCCTTGGCTGGTTGCTTGTAATGGTAGCCTTTCCGCTTGGTTCTAAGCTTGCGCCACTCTATAATCTTGATTGGTCACAGCAGCAATTTGCCACTATTTTTGTTGCCGCACTGATGATGTGGGTATTTCGCTTGCTCCCCGACTTCATTCCCGCTCTATTTGTGATTCTGTCAACTTTACTGCTTAGCCTAACACCACAAAATGTGGCTTTGTCTGGCTTTACCTCAGGCAGTTTCTTTTTAGCACTCAGTGTATTTGGCCTGGGTGTGCTGGTAATAAACTCTGGCATTTTCTATCGTTTTTCTTTGCTGGCACTAAAACACTTACCTAAAAAAACCATTGTGTTGCAAGTCATCGCTTTTGTAATTGGCATTTTACTCACTAGCTTTATGACTGGCAAGAATAGTCGCATTACACTGATGTCCTATTTGATTCAAGAAATCTCGCAAGCTGCTGGTTATAAGAAAAAAAACTCTGCTATCGAAAGCATTGCAGCGTGTGGTTTTTTTGGTGTATCTATTCTTTCTGTTATTTTTATGACAGGAAAATTCAATAACTTAGTGCTGTATGGCATGTTGCCCACTAATACTAAATTACAGTTTAATTGGCTGTATTGGTTATATTGCGCATCCATTCCCGCACTGGTATTAATCCTTGGTTTTTTGATCATGCGCATGCTGTTATTTCGTTCTACTCAAAACCCACAAACATCAACAGAAAAGATCGCTCATGATTTAGCTGAACTTGGCAAAACCACAATCTCTGAATGGGCAGCACTGTTAGCAATCATGGCCTTGATGGTTGGCTTGATGACATCGTCTATCAGTGATCTTGCCCCTGCATGGATCAGTTTGAGCATTTTTTATATTGTGCTGTGTATGGGCTTTGTTTCTCGCGACGCATTTAAAACCCAGATTAATTGGCCATTATTGTTTTATCTAGGATTTATGATCAGCATCACGAGTATTATGCAATATTTAAAGATTGATGTTTTATTAAGCACACATCTGAATTGGCTAAGTGTTTTTGCTGATAAAAATTTATTGTTATTTTTCACCATGGTGTATTTTGCAGGCATATTAGGCAATTTTATTCTTGGCTCAGGCATCACGCCACCGCTATTATTTATGTTATTGCTGCCAATTATCGGTCAGGCAAACTTTAGTCCATGGGTATTAATATTTGTCTTATTAATGTCAACCGAGTCGTGGTTGTTCCCTTATCAGGCCAGTTTTTATCGTAATTTTGAAGATGAAATGAAACGCACTAATTTAATTCGCTTTAATAAAATCTTTATCATCAACACCACCTTTATTTTTATACGTCTCGTCGCCATACTGGCGGGCATCTTGTTCTGGCATAAATTAGGACTGCTCGTATGATTAAGAACAAAATTGATTTACTGCCTTTAATTTTTCTAGTGATACTGTTTGTATATTTTGCGTATAGCAATGCCAGCAAACCCAGAGTACTGATTGTTCAAAGCCATACTACAACCACGTCAAAATCAAGTGCTGAAATTGATAAGGTCATACGTCAAGCCTTTAATGAAAAAGCTTGGATTAGCACCCGCTGGGTCTATCTCGGCCAAAGAAATAAGCGCTTATTGTGGTCTGTAAAACAGGCCAATAATATTGTTAAACGCTGGAAACCAACGCTTATTATTGCTGTTGGTGAAAAAGCGCAGCGTAGCATTGCTAAAAATTATCTTAACGACCCTAAAATCAAGCTTATCTTCGCCGGCATCCGCGGTGTTGATGAGAGCAAACAATATGGCACAGCAACCAATGCGACAGGCATCGTTGAAGCCACACCGTTTGTTATTGCTAAACAAATTTATGGTGAGCTTTTTCCTCACAAAAAGCGTGTGGTGGTGATTACCGATAGCAGTGCTGAATCAAAAAGTATGCTCGCCTCATTCAAAAAAATTAACTGGTCGCCTTTTAATATTATCGCTATCAAAATCCTTACTAATGCCAAACAATGGCAAGACACGATTAAGCAAGCACAAACAACAGCTGATTTGATTTTTGTGTTACGTTATTATGATTTAGAAAGTAGCGATAATGCCAAACCAATCATCACTTGGGCAATCAATAATAGCCGCATCCCCATGGTCGGTTTTAGTGGTGGTTTTGTTGATGACGGCGGGGCGATCTCCATTGGCACCAATCACGGAGAACAAGGCAAATTAGCGGTAAAACTGGCCTTACAAATTATTGAAAATAGCAGTGCTGCGTTACCGCCAGTTAATACCCACACCCAAATGCAACCTTATATCCGTGAGAGTGTCTTTAAGCAATTTTTCCCTAATGCTCCATTGCCAAAAATGCTGGTCGATTTTGCCAAAGCACAGAACACTTACTACCCCTAATTATTCCTAATTGTATAATGTTGAACGCCCTCATTATGTACAAGTGCATTAGTTCGAGGTGCTCCTATAAATTGTCTAGTCCTGAGCCAACCAAATTTTTTATCGCTTTAGTTATCGCCCATGGTTTTTGGCGCATAAACCTACCATTATTACAATGAGGGCACTTATACCCCAACTTTTCTGAATCGAGATACTTTTTCCGATGATTGACGATATCAATGTCAACTATCTTGCATTGTATAATGACAGAACAACTAAGACACCCATAGTTATTTGTACAGGTCAACCCAAATTGGACACTTTTAGTTGAGAATATTCAAACTCTACAGGTGACAGATCGCCATTAGCAGAATGAAGCCGCTCTAAGTTGTAGTATTTCATATAGTCAGCCACCTCTCTCTTCATAGACTCTCTTGTTGGTTGATTAACTTTTAAAATCCAATCGTGTTTCAAGCTACCAAAGAAACGCTCGACGACTGCATTATCCCAACATGCGCCCACATCCCCCATACTGGCACGGATCTCATAACTCGATAACAGCTTGCCAAATTGCTTACTGGTGTATTGTGAGCCTCTGTCACTGTGAAATACCAAGCCTTTAGGCGGTTGCCGAAGGTTATCAGCTTTCATTAATGCCTTAGAAATCAAGTCTGTCGTCATGCGTTTATCTATGTGCCATCCCACTATACGACGTGAATATAAATCCATCACTACAGATAAATACATCCAGCCTTCACCCGTCTTCAGATAAGTCACGTCACCCGCCCAAACTTGATTAGCAGAAATTGGATTAAAGTTCATGTTTAGCAGGTTATCTGCAACGCTATCATTGTGTTTTCGCTTTGTTGTCACCTTATAAGCTTGGCGTTGAGTCACCTTGAGTCGTAAACGTCGCATGATTTTACGGACTAAATAACGGCCAACTTGATAACCTTCTTTGCGTAATCGCTTCACCATTTCACGGTTCCCTAGACTGCCTCGACTTTTCTTAAATAAATGCCGAACACGGCGATAAAGCATCAACGTATCAAGGTTTATCACCTTCGCAGGGCGTTTATACCAATCGTAATAGCCAGATTTACTGACACTCATCACACGGCATAACAGCGCTACAGGAAATTGATTAGCGTGTTTTTTAACAAACTGAAATTTTACTTCATTTTTTTCGCAAAGAAGGCGCTTGCCTTTTTTAGGATCTCTTTCTCCATGCGCAATTCTTTGTTTTCTTTACGCAATCGTTTTAGTTCATCACGCTCAGATTCTTCTAAAGTCAATCCTTGTTGCTTGGATTCATATTTTTCTTTCCAGGTATAAAGCAGACTTGTACCCACGCCAAGTGACTTGGCAGCATCTGCAGCACTGTAACCTTGCTCTAGCACCATCAAGACTGCTTCATCTTTAAATGCTTGCGGATAACTTTTATGCGATTTCTTCAAACTCATATAGACCTCTTAATTTATTAACGATACTGTCTCAAAATTAAGTGTCAGATGGAATTAGACCAGAACAATAACGAGTGTTAGTAATTTAGAGGGAACTATGATTAAAAAATTCTTTTTATTATTTGCTTTAATTTTTTCAGCAAACCTGTTGGCGAATGATGCCAAACATTACGAGGCTGCTTTGGCTGTTATTTCAATTCCACAAGGTGAAAAACTTGAGGAAATGGTTCAAGGTGTTGTCGAACAACAAATTAATGCAAATTACTCCATCAAACCAGTGCGAAAAGCTTATGAAACATTTTACAGAGAAATATTTCAATCTGAGGAATTTATTCACGGTCTAGCCGACATTCAGATGACATTGTTTTCGTACGAAGAACTTTTAGAAATAAAAAAAATGATGGCTTTACCTATTTACGCAAAATATGAAGAACTCATGCCAAGTTTTATCACAAAAAATATGCAACTCGCTCAGCAAATCATTATGGCTAATGAAGCGCGCTTTGAGGCACTTCTTGAAGCGGAGCATAAAAGAATTGAAGAGCTTCAATTATTAGACGAACAAATGAACTTAACTGGAGCAGAGTAAAATATCCAATCGGTAGTTAACCTGATGAACGTAGATGCTTTTTCCGTATATCACGCATAATCATCAGCGAAAGGAAAGGAAAGCAGGTTATTGCTTCCTTTTCCTCTTTTCTATTAAGCAATATTCAGCTCATCGAAGAGGCGAATATTGCTAATCAAGTCTCTATATTTTCAGACGACAAATTATCAGGCGAAAATGATTAGACGATAAATTAGTAATACTTATCACACTCATAAACGGATGTAGACTGATAGTTATTGCGGGGTTGACTCACATTCGTATAACGCGTGCCGAGGGTATTTGGACCGCTATTAATGGACTGATTTGCTACAGCACAGGCATCGTCATCACTGTCATTTTCACAGAAATCATTGTAATAAAGGCCGTTCATTGCCCCCACAATCACACCATTGCCTTCTTGGCCACATTGCCACTGAGGAGCGGCTAGGTGCTCCCAATAGCTGCGATCACCAAACAATAGCCGCATCATGTCGTCTTCATACAAACCTACCCAGTTAAAGGTCCACATAAAGATTGAATTAATATTCTCCATATGCTGAATATCGCCGCTGATGGAGTCAAAATCGTTGTTATCGGCGATTAAGCCAAAAGTCCCTATCAAGGGACCACCTACAGATAAACCACACTGAATACCCCACTGGGCACATTTAGCATTGGCTGCCTCTGTATCAGCATTATCGTCAACATCGATAATCAGTAGGTTTTCATCGTGACCCCCTAATTGCTCTAGGTTTTGCTCAATAGCGGTAACGTATGGCGTATTTAACTCTGTTGCAGGATAAATACCCCAAAATTTACGCATGCTGCCATCGCCTTCACCCACAGAGGTTTTTACCGTTTGTCTAATATCGGCATAATCTGCATCGGTTTTAGTGGTTGATTTAATATCAAACCAAACTGCTGCGATTTGCATACTTAGCTCAGCTGCGTTTAAAATCTCAGATAAATTGACTGCAACCTCATCGCCATCGTGGTACGCGCACCACGTTTCAGTACACGTCTTTTTTGCAGGTACGTCATCACGGTGAGTAATATCAATTTCAATGGCATTAATCCCCATATCATTATTTGCCGCATTCAGCGCTGAAATACTGTTAACACGATGGGCAAATACCCATGCCGCTTCTGATGCAACTGCACTTGGGGTAAAAAATGAGTGACTCAGTGCACTAGCAGAGATAAGCAAACCTGTTATTAATTTATTCATTTTATTATATATTTCCATAAATAGACTTAAAGCTTGAGCATGAAAAGTGCCGGTATATATGTATGGCGAGGTAACTGCTCTTCATATCGACATTATTCTTGTCTAACTCTGTCTATATACCTGTGATGCTTGAAGAGGCTTGTTTTCAAAGCCTGTAAAAGTGCCTAATTTAAGGCGCATTTCTTGCCTTTTAAAGTAATGCAACTTCGATGCAGGTGCTTTAACAGACTCCCAAAGGGCTGACTCTTATTAGTAAAGAGGAAAGTCTTTTATACTGCATTATTGAACATTAGCTTAGGATCAGTAGGCTCTTTGTTCAGCTAACCATCATGGTCGTTCATTCACATCCATGTGATCACAACATTTATTCATCTTTAAACATTAGATGATGGAAATGTCATTTATGCAGGAGCAATTAATGATCTTGTCTAAAAAGCTTTTCATTCCAGCTGAATTGGGCACTTTCCAGTATCACGGGTATAAGCAGTCGTTTAAGATCAAGGTTACGCAGTTTATTGACTTTTGTGTAATGTATCAAGATAGTAATGTAGGTGTTTCTTATGTATTAAAATTTGTAGTGCATTTTTAGAAGGTATACAAAAGAACAAAGGCATGTAAGGACGCTGCCGTTGAGCTAAATCTGGTTTGACTTTTTTGAAAGCCAAAAAAGCTAGCCAAGATCGTCATAGGTTATGGATGGGTTATTAACAATTACCTCCAGCTTCCTATTGATTTAGCTATATGTATTGACTTTATTTTGGGCATTGGTCTTGATGTTGGCGATTGATTTTGCTCAAACTCACTCAAAGCGGTTGTACTGACATCGCTTTATAACAAAAAGAAAATAACCGAAGAGCACAGTCACTCATTGTTAAATTCCTTATAAGTAGAAAATATTCAATATATGCGTATGCTAAGGCTTTTTGTCCTTGCTATTTTATGTTCGAGTCAATTAGCATTTGTCTTTTAGTAGGAATAGGAAGAAGTTTATTTGTCTTTGCAAAAATCTTCCCAAAAGAGGAACATTATCAAAAACCTTATACATCGAAGGTTTTTGAAAGCTATCAAGAATGGCTTGTTGTCCCAGTCGGTATTGTCAAAATGTGTAGCTGTATAGCAAGCAAAGGCCGCATCGCGCTGCGGGCATGATGCGTTAACGAGCGCCGCGGATTTGTGTGTTAAATTTGGAGAACGAATGGATTTACAAGTGTATCAGGTTGATTCGTTTACAACGGAAGCATTCAAAGGGAATCCAGCTGGCGTTTGTATAACGACAAATGGTTTAAGTGAGAGCTTAATGCTTTCAATTGCCGAAGAAATGGCAGTATCTGAAACCGCATTTTTATCGCTTTCTGACATGCGATTAAGGTGGTTTACGCCTAAGGCTGAGGTGAAACTGTGTGGTCATGGAACTCTTGCTGTCGCTCATGTTCTTAAGGAAAGTGGGCAAGTAAAGTCAGGTGATAGCGTTAACTTTGAAACACTGTCAGGAAGGTTAACGGCATTCATCAATGGATCTACAGTCGAATTGGATTTTCCATCGCCAGTCATTGAATTTTACGTTCCTCAATCTCAAGATCTGTTGGACCATTTAGGGATAGAAGCAAGTAAGGTGATCTCCTTTGGTCACTTTGATACTAAGGTGTTTATCGACGTTGATAATGAAGAAATACTAAAGAAGCTTCAGCCCAACTTTGAGGCAATGAAGCAAACGAATGGTCGTGGTGTTCTGGTTACCGCAAGATCAAATAGTCATGAATTGGACTTTGTTTCTAGGTACTTTGCGCCTTGGGTCGGCGTAAATGAAGATCCTGTTACAGGTTCAGCACATTGCGCTTTAACTGTTTATTGGTCAGAAAAACTGGGTAAGTTAAAACTTAAAGGTTATCAAGCATCCGAACGCGGAGGATATATTGCTACTGAGCTTTTATCTAACGGGCGTACTAAGTTGATAGGTTCTGCGGTAACAGTCATTAAAGGGGTTATGCAGGTACCAGTCGTATAAAATCAATTTAAGCCGATCCTCAACGTTTGGCATTCTCGGTTTAAGTCTGCTCTAGCTTGTTTTGAGTGGAGATAAATTGCCTAGATCTTAATAGGCCTTGTTGATAAAAGTGAGTATTTCATTTGGCGGATTCAACTCGCAAGTGCAATACTCCCCTATGCAGCCTGTCGTAGTTCCTCTAATACGACTTTAGGCTGCTT
>NZ_CANMWS010000031.1 GCF_947501665.1 uncultured Shewanella sp.
GCTTAAAAAGAGTGTAAAAAGCATCATGGATAATTACCCATCAAAATATACGATAACTTTTAGTTAAGCACTTAATAGTAGGCTATTAGTAGAAAGCACAACACAGAAAGGACAAAATAGCGCTATTCATCGGTGCGGTTTTTCTTGAGTTCAGATTATTTATAGTTACTCATTTAGTGTTAATTAGTATGAGGTAATTAATTATGATTACAATCTTAATACTTATTAACTAAATTAGTATTGAATTTATTTCCATCACTATTTTTATAGTGATGAAGTTGTTATGTTACTTTGTAATTCATATTGTTTGATAATAATGATGTATCATCATTTTTCGAGGCTGCACGACTAAAGTATAGAGTAAAAATAAAAAGTCTATTTTATGACTGTAATACTCTAGAGTTCACCTCTCTTTGGTGAGAGGTCTTCTGTTTAAAGAAAGGGGCTTAGAATGACTCGGTGTCACCCCTCTTACCATGATTCAAATACGTTTATTTTGGACGCAATTGAATTACCAAAGATCAACAGGCCCTAATATTGGAGAATAAATGACACTCTTTCGCCCTGTTTTGGGTATTATTATGTTAGTTATGTCTTTTATTATTGTTTCTTTTTTTTCATTTGAAAACATAATAATAGATGTGATTAATGAACTGATTGTACTGCTTCATTCTGCTGAACAGCAGAAAGCATGGATTTCATTCTTTGTGATTGGAGCCTTAATACTTGATATTATATTTCCGATCCCTTCTAGTTTAGTCGCAGTATACATTGGTACTGAATTTGATTTATTATTCGCTGCAGGGATAATCTGGATTGGATTAACATTAGGAGCAATATTGGGGTATGGGTTAGGGCGAGGAATTTACAACTTATTTCCTAACCTTGATAGAAAAAAACATCAATTAAATAAAGCGATTATTCTGTCTAAATCCTTAGATGAAGCTGCGTTAATATTAATGCGTGGTATTCCTGTTATGGCTGAAACATCAGTTATTGCTGCAGGGCTCATTAAGTTCTCTTTTATCCGTTTTGTTATTCTAACCAGCTTAGCGAATGCAGGTATTGCATTGGTTTATGCTTATGTTGGTTCTCAGGTGAGTGGAGGATATTCGCTGTTAATGGTCCTCGTTGCCAGTATTGTATTGCCCAGTTTAGCATTGGGTATTAAATGTATTTTTGATATTGTTATCAGGCAAGAAAAAAGAGGGCAATCAGCAAATAAATATGCTTTTTTTTTAAAAAAAGATATAGGGATTAATAATAAAGTAATTGAATTAAAACAAAGTGAAAGTAATCATTTAGATACATTATCAGCTCAATTTAAAATGAGTTATTGTTATAAAGTGCTGACAACAGAAAATACCTTTTCGGTTGATAATTCGATATTAATGGCGTTAATGGGACCTACTGTACTTGATTATAAACAAAAAGTACTGTGTGTTATTGATCAAGGTGTATATGAACATCGACCTGATTTTACTCAAAAGATTGAATCTTATTTTAGTCAACAGCTTCCTTTGATATTTGATTGCCAAATAAAAGTGATACAGGGAGGCGAAGCTTGCAAAACCCAAGCGCAACTTAATCGAATTATTGAATGTATGAAACCCTTAGATCGTCATAGTTGGGTGATTGCCATCGGTGGAGGTGCCTTATTAGATTGTATTGGTTTTGCTTGTGCTATTTTTCATCGAGGTATTCGCCTTATTCGTATGCCGTCTACAGTATTGGCGCAAAATGATGCGGGTATTGGTGTTAAAAATGGCATTAATTTTTTCCAACAAAAGAACTTTTTAGGTTCATTTACGCCTCCTTTTGCTGTCATCAATGATGTTGAATTACTAAGCAGTTTATCAAAGAGAGATAAACGAGCTGGCCTTGCAGAGGCTGTTAAAGTGGCCTTAATTAAGGATCCTGCTTTTTTCATTTGGCTTGAAACTAACCTTGAGTCCTTAAATCAGTTTGATTTAGTGGCCACTCGTTATGCCATTCAGCGCTGTGCACAGTGTCATATTGCACATATTACTCAAAATGGGGATCCTTTTGAGAGAGGTAATGGACGGCCATTGGATTATGGGCATTGGAGTGCACATAAAATGGAGAATTTATCGGATTATCAAATTCGTCACGGTGAAGCCGTGGCCATTGGTATTGTACTGGATGCACTTTATGCCCAAAAAATGGCCTGGCTGAGTGAAGAGAAGGTTTATAGAATTATTAATGTGATCCAAGGGTTAGGCTTTGAATTATGGCATCATACCTTAGACATGGAAGATGATGAGGCTGAACCTCTTGTCATACAAGGATTAGAAGAGTTTCGTCAACATTTAGGGGGTAAATTATCAATCCCTATTCTGACGGACATAGGGGCATTTTGCAATGTAGATATGGTTGATATGAGCAAAATGAAAGGGGCGTTAAAACAGTTGAAATATTGCTCTTTAGGGGAGGTGTCATGTTAACCGCAGCGCCTCATTCATGGGTTATATTTTTTACGTTAGGTCGAGTGTCTAATTTACCCACCGTATGGACCAATGTTTTAGCGGCGAGCTTATTCACTTCAGTCATGCTAGGTCAACAGGTACCCTTCTTAAATCTGGTATTTTTGAGTCGCTGGTTATTGGTTTTAATTGGAATATCTTTGATGTATCTGGGAGGAATGTTTTTAAATGATGCAGTCGATGCTCAATGGGATAAAGCCCATCAAGTGGTAAGGCCGATTACCCAAGAATGGATTTCTCAAAGGTCGGTATATCTTTTCAGTTACTTTTTATTACTGAGTGGTATCGTGCTGCTGACGTTTGCTGGTTGGTACCATTTAGGCAATTTTGCGGGTGGGTATGCTGGATTGTCTTTATTTTTATTGATTTTATTTTATAACCTATTTCATAAAACATGGGTTTATTCCCGTGTATTAATGGGTGGATGCCGAGCGGGCGTTTATTTGACTACGGGTCTATTAATGGGAGGGCTCTCGATTGATTTGATTTACGCTTCTTTGTGTTTGGGCATGTATATTGTCGGGATCACTTTATTGGCGCAATTTGAACATTATTCTGGCAGAAAGTCTGTTAAATCCAGTCTACTCTTTATTGCCTCACTACTATTATTATCGCCGTGTTATTTAGTTTTTTTTATGTCAACTAATCTTATACTTTACCTCTTATTAAGTGGCTTTGTCGTGATATTATTCAGGCAGTTCAATTCTGTTATACAGTCTGTTTTCTTATATAAAACGCGATTAATTCAACCTTCAAATATTGGGGCATTACTGGCAACTATTCCATTATTTGATGCGATAGTGTTAGCCAGTGTTCAGCAGTTTGGCGCTTGTGTTGTGTGTTTGTGTGTGTATGCCTGTTTACCTAAATTACAACAATGGATTTCACCGACTTAACTGACATGTCCATTAAATTTTAATAGGAGGAGCAGTTAATGATTTTAAATGAAGTACTGATCAGTCTGCAAGCAGCATGGTTACAGCAACATTTAGATAAGCCGGTGTTGGAGTGGTTTGAATGGGCAACGCATCAAATCAAGCAACAAGATAAACATCGCGTTGGGGCTGATGAACTTGCTACAGCATGGGTTAATTTGAGCGCTCAAGCTGGACGTCAATGTTCAGCTGTTAAGCATCTTGTCTATGGTATGCCATTTCTTGATAAGTCATTCTCAATGATAGCCATTATACGAATGCAATTATTGGCCTATACCTTGTTGATGTTTGATGAGGCTTTACGCTATGAAGTATTTAAACAGTGTTTACGTTTTTCTGATGACAATGAAAAACAAGCTTTGGTTCAAGGACTTGATAGGTTAGATATGCAAGGGAACAGTAAAGCGCTTATTGTGGATCTTTGCCGAACTAATAATACGGCATTGTTTGCATCCATAGCATTAGAAAATGCTTGGCCTGCAATACATTTTAGTGATGTCGAATTTGAGCAACTGTTATTGAAAGCTTTATTTTCTGATTTCAATATTGATTTAATTGAGGGATTAAACAAAAGACATAGTCAACGGCTGAGTCAATTAGCGTTTGATTATTTGTCAGAGCGGATATTTGCTAAGCGAAGTTGGCCAAGTTCTATTTATTCTGCGATTGACCCTAAACATTTAACCTGCGAGCAAAAGGAGCGGCTAGTACTGTTACCTTTGCAAGTGCAAACATTATTAAACCCACCGTATAGGAAAAGGAGAGAATAATGCATTATTTTGATCCACATATTCACATGATTTCACGTACAACAGATGATTATGAGCGTATGCATGAGGCGGGGATTGTGGGTGTGATTGAACCGGCTTTTTGGCAAGGACAAGCACGAACACATTTAGGGACGTTTATTGATTATTTTGATAGCTTAATTGGTTGGGAGCGATTTCGAGCCAGCCAGTTTGGGATCCGTCACTTTTGCACTATGGGTTTAAATCCAAAAGAAGCGAATGATATTGATCTAGCTGAAGAGGTGCTAGCGATATTACCGCGTTACTTACACAAAGAAGGGGTGGTGGCTGTCGGTGAAATTGGCTATGACGACATCACGCCCCAGGAACATCATGTGCTTTGTTGCCAGTTAGAGATGGCTAAAACACATGGACTACCCGTGCTTATTCATACTCCCCATCGAGATAAAATTGGAGGGACGAAGCGAACGATTGAGGCCATTCGAGAAGTCGGAGTGAGTGAGTCCATGGTGGTTATCGATCACCTCAATGAACTTACCTTACCTTTAGTGATGGAAACGGATTGTTGGAAAGGTCATTCGGTATACCCTAATACAAAAATGTCCGAATCTCGCATGGTGGCACTACTCACTGAATATGGGACCGAGAAAATGATCGTCAATAGCGCTGCTGATTGGGGAAAAAGCGATCCACTTAAGGTGCCTAAAACGGGTAATAAGATGCGCGAAGCTGGCTTTTCAGAAACGGATATTACTCAAGTGCTGTTTAATAATCCAATTGATTTTTTTGCTCAAAGTGGACGTATAAGCAAAGAAGAAGTGAGTCAATCGATTAAAATAAATCAAACCCAACAATGGCAAGAAAATTCTGCATTAAGAGGGCAGACGCCTGTCATTGAGGCTTAGGAATGAAGGTATGACATTTCTATCCAGTGAAATCAGTTATTGCAGTAATGTGCATACTGGGGACTCACTTGCTCAGCTGCGTATTAATCTTGTTCATTATGTTCAAGCGGTACGTAAGCAACGACAATTATCACACATGAGTCTGGGGTTGTGGATAAGTGCTGGCGCTGCTAATGAGCTCAATAACGAACGCGCCTTACAGTCATTTAAGCATTTACTTGAGCAAACAGGTTTGAATTTGCGATCCATTAATGGATTTCCCTATGGTGATTTTCATCAACAAATAGTCAAAGAAAAGGCGTATCTTCCTGATTGGTCAGCTGTTGAAAGAGTTCGTTATAGTCAATCTCTGGCTGCTATTTTAGCATCGTGTTTACCTGATGATTGTGACAGTGGGACCATTTCTACTTTGCCTTTAGGCTATAAACAGGACTGGACCTTTCAAAAACATCAAGCTGCAATTAAGCATTTAACGGATGTCGTGGTTTATCTTGGGCAGCTTCATGAGCAAACAGGGAAAAGGATCATCTTGTGTTTAGAAATGGAGCCTGATTGTGTTTTAGAGTCCACCGAGGAACTCATTGCTTTTTTTAGGCATGAAATTCCTCAAACCGCTATTTTTAAGAGACATTTAGCCATTTGCTATGATGTGTGTCATCAAGCGGTCATGTTTGAAGAGAGTGGCACTTCATTAAGGCGTATTCATGAGGCCAATATTGCTATCGGTAAGATCCAGTTATCAAATGCATTGGAGGTCTTGTTTGACCATGAGGATTGTTCGCTCATGGATTGCTTACGCATGTTTTGTGAGTCTCGTTATTTGCATCAAGTGAAATGTCAACCAGTGAAGGGACATAGTGTACACAAGGATGAGGAGCCTCAGCTTATTCGATATTCTGATTTAGTGTCTGCTTTATCACATCCTTTGAAGGGCAAAGGAAGAATTCATTTTCATGTGCCTATTCATGCGCCTTATTTAATCTTGCCACAATTGGGTACCACGCAGTCTGAAATATCAAGCGTGTTTGATTTTTTATCGGTTCATCCCGAACTGCATCCTTTCTTGGAAGTGGAGACCTATTCGTGGCAGGTGCTGCCCCATGATATTCGCCCAAGCAACGATGATGAGCTCATTATTCAAATCGCTGAGGAATTGACTTGGGTAGAAAGGCAATTACAACAACGAGGAATACTAGCTCATGACACACATTAAGCCGCTTATTGTCATTGATATTGTTGGCCTGACACCTTCAATGTTAGGAAAAGATACGCCTCATTTAAACGCGTTGATGCAAGAGGGAGTGATGGCGCCCATGCAAGGCGTATTTCCTGCTGTGACCACCACAGCCCAAGCGAGTATGTTAACAGGCACTTATCCTGCTGAACACGGAATTGTGGGGAATGGCTGGTATTTACGTGATCAAGCAGAGGTGCGTTTTTGGCTACAAGCGAATCAACTTATGCAAGGCGATAAAATCTGGCATAGCTTGAAGCAGGCACAAAATGACTTGACCTGCTCTCAGTTATTTTGGTGGTTTAATATGTATGCAGGCGTGGATAATGCCATAACACCGCGTCCTCATTACCCTGCCGATGGCCGTAAAGTGATGGGGTTATACTCTGAGCCTGCAACACTACATGCTCAAATAGAAGCGCAAATTGGTGAGTTTCCTTTTTTTAATTTTTGGGGGCCTACCGCAGATATTCGTTCTAGTCGTTGGATTGTGGATTGTGCGATTGCAGAACATCAGATGGATCAGCCTGATTTACAATTAGTGTATTTACCCCATTTGGATTATAACCTGCAACGATTAGGCCCAAATCATCCTGATATTGCTCTGGATATTGCAGCAATTGATCATGAAGCGGGACGATTGATTGACTTTGGTCGCGGTCAAGGGGCGGATATTTTGGTGGTGTCTGAATATGGCATTTCACCTGTGTCACATTCGATTTCACTGAATCGAATTTTACGTCAAGCGGGCTTATTAGCGGTGAGGCAATCGCTGACTTGGGAGCTGCTTGATCCGGGGGCAAGCCGGGCTTTTGCGGTGGCCGATCATCAAATTGCTCATATTTATATTCAAGATCTTAATGATATTACGCGGGTGAAAAGCTTATTGGAAAAAGTGCCCGGTGTTGAGCGGGTACTTGACCGTCATAGTCAATGTGAGTACCAGATTAATCATGCTCGCAGCGGAGAGCTGATTGCAATTGCAGAGCCAGATTGTTGGTTTAATTATTATTATTGGTTTGATGATAATCAAGCCCCCGATTTTGCTCGCACGGTCGATATTCATCGAAAGCCGGGTTACGATCCCGTGGAGCTTTTTATTGATCCCGCACTTGGGTTACCTAAACTGCATATTGCTAAGCGTGTATTGCAGAAGAAAATGGGTCAGCGCATGCTGATGGATGTGATCCCTCTGACACCTGAATTAGTCAAAGGCAGCCATGGACGATTAAATACCATCGAAGATGAAGGTCCTGTCATTATATCCACCAGTGTTGCATTAAGTGATAGCTTACGTTCAAGGCAAGTATTTGATATGACACAAGTTAATAATTTTATCCGTTTGCATTTTAAGCAAGCGCTAAGGAAAGTGATATGAAGCATGATGTTAGCCTTCCTGTTGATGTTCACAGGATGTCTTGTCGTAAGCATATTCGAGAAAACAAGGTGCTGTGTTATGGCTTACTCAATCCTAGAGGCATGGCGTTAAGTGTAACAGGCGATTTATTAGTGATTGAAGCAGGGGCGGCAGAAATGGCGCCCCCTTATTCTGGGCAGTTAACATGTCGAGATAGACATACTGGTGAGCTAAAGCAGACTTTACTGAGTGGTTATCGCGCGCTGAATATGCAGCAGCGAATGCGACGAGATGAAATTATGGGATTGGCAGATATCTGTCAGGTGAAAGCGTTGCAAACACACAAGAGTGCTTGGTTGATTGCATTGACTGATTATATTGAAGGCTCGAAAATTTTAGAATTACAACCCATGTTATCAAATGGAAGTCTGCCTCAAATAGATGTTTTGTTTGAAACTCAAGGTAATATTAATAGCTTATGTTATCACTCAAAGCGTCAAGCTTGGTATTGCATTAAACCTGATACGAATGAAGTAGTGGAATTTCGGCGGGGAAAACCACAAAAAGTGGTGTGCGCGCTGCCAGAACTTGCATTAGGGCAAGAAGCCGTGCCGGTGAATATAGTATATGATGCGTCGACGCAAAAGTTATTGATATCCCTGTTTTCTGGCGAATTAGGCAGAGGGGATAAGTTTAAAGGTATTGATTTTGCTAAGCACCAAGGAGAGGTCATTGCACTTGATTTGAATAACCATCATATTGAGACCTTAATCACCGGATTAACTTTGCCTACAGGCTTGTGCTTAACAGATGATGGTCATATTTTGGTGACTGAATTATGTGACGATGTGCTTGAACCTTTACCTGCTGAAGGTTTGCCTACTGAGCCTTGCCATGGTGGTTTTAAACGTTTTAGTGGCCGCTTGTTACATATTGATTTATCATCGGATCAGTGTGACATTTTAGCCACAGGTTTAGATACGCCATCCAACCTCTTATTACATGAAGATACAGTTTTTATTAGTGAAGGCATGGGATTACCTGGACGTCTATTACCGACGTTGGATGGGCAGAGTCAGGAACTCAGTGGAATGATCCGTAGCGTCTCACTTAATGAGGGAAGCAAGGTATCCACTCAGAAGGCCTGAGTGACTCACTCTGTGCGGGTTTAAAAATACGTTATGCTGCGTTGTCTGTTTTCGATATAGAATAACGATTAGCGTCAAACTGCCGCCTTGCCTACCGCATTTTTAATTCCCGCTGAATGATCACTTACTTAGATTGGTATTATATTGTATCCAGCTATTTTACATATTTTGTGGTGCAAGCAGCGGGTAAGCTTCCTTCAGAGCAGCCTCCTGTGTCAGCTTGCGCTTGTTTAAATAAATGCGATACAGCCGCATTCGTTTGTTGCGTAGCAACAGCATCACGTCCAGTGCCTTGAGTGCCCGTTTCCACATTGTGACAACTCATGCAATTAAACGCAGGATTAATATTCGCGACGCCTTTTTGGACATAGGTTTCCATACTGACATTGGCCGAGGCTAATGAGCCTCGTTGAAAGTTCGTTGTCGCAGGTAAGTTGCCATTTTTGGACCACACATTGCCGGTGAGTTCATAATTAGCCCAGTGATCGGCTATGGTATTATTGGCTTTAATATTGTCACTCATTGACTGGTTTATCTGCTGCATATTGGTGGTGTTTTCGGGATCTTGCTCAGGCACGCTAGATTCACCATAAGGGTGAACACGACACACTTGTGTGGGTTTACCTGCTTGGTAGGTGTTTCGTGGACAATTTTTACAGTCAGGATCGTAAAAATTCCAAGCTTGTTTAGGATTGTCTGGGACAGTGCCTGCTTCTACGAGTCCACAATCGGGTGCATTTCGGTAATGATCGAAGGTGGCCCAGATAAACTCTTTATGCACTTGTGTTGTGCCGACGACATGGATCCCCACTAAGGCTAAATCCACTAATTCACACTTATCTTCAATAATACCTGGGATCACAAAATAATCATCGGGTGTATTAGGGTTGAGCATCCAGGCGCTTTTTAATACAAAAGCACCTGCTGGAAAACGAAGTGCTGCATAGTTATTGTCGCCAGAGCCATTACTGGGGTATTGATCATAAATTAATGCGGCACAATTGGATTGATAAAGATCACATTGATTAATGAAATTATAGTTAGTTTCATTCACTTGAATATAGTAGTACACGTATTGTTTTGATTGGTCTATCAATGGAAAGTTAGAGCCAGCTTGTTTGTCTAGCACATTGTCGAGCATTTTTTGTGATAAAAATAACCGCTCTGGGTGTGCTTGACGCTGTTGTGTGCAAAGCATAGGGTCGGGTTTGGGTTGGCTGCTCCATGGTGCGGGTGTTTGTCCTTTGCCAACAAAAATATCGCCAGTGGGCATCCAAGATAAAAAGCGTGGTTGCTTGGTGTTTGAATCCATTTGCAGCAAATAGCTAAAGGCTTGCCAAGCAAATTGCTGGAAAGAGCAGTTATCGCCGTCAGTTACGCTAGTGGGTAAGCTGCTGTTTGGGGTTAACCAGTTCGCACTGCCTGCACAATTTGAACTTGAGTCTGCATTCGGTATCGTTTGCTCTACTGAATGATTGGGGGCTGTTGCCGTCTGGCTATCGTGACTCTGGTTTTGAGTATTGTTAACATCGGGTTTTGGCATACATGCGCTTATGCTCAAGGCGACAGTGAGTAATAAGAGTGTTAATGGTTTCATCGTCTTCTCCTTAGGCAATTTTGGTGTTGAGATCATGACTATCCCGCGGGCAGCCGTTATCAATCCACTGAGTGATCATATGAATGCGGTCTTGAGATAAGTCACGGACGACGGGCATGTACAATGCATCATTGTAATGTCGAAGTAACACACCTCTTATTTTTTGACTATTGAGTTTAACTGAGTCATAGCGACTTAAATCAAAGTTCTGCATAACAGGGTATAACTTTCCGTATTGACTTAAGATTTCACCAATACTGCCATCCCAAGTTAAGTCCCCAAAATCAGGTTGTGCTTGGTAGACTTGAATACTGATTAAGTCATCGTCATGGCCTTGGTAATCATGGTCTGCAAATCGATATCGTAAGAAGTAAACTTGGCCATCAATATAAGCTCTGGGATTACCAGGGTTTTGAGCATTAATGGTTAAACTGGCTTTCCCAGTGGGATCTGTCGTGGTCACACTGTCAAAAATAAGGGCATTTTGCGGAATAGACAGGTTTACCAGTCCTGCTGTGTCGCCCGTACCGAGTGTTTGATTGGTGTATAAGAAAGCTTCTTCCTCTGTAAGCAACTCGATGTTTAGTTTGGCATTGGCTAAGGGTTGACCAAATTGTCTGGCATAAAAATCAATGCTGATTTCATTACCATACACCTCAGGTTGATCTTGACCATCTCGGCTGAGATGCGCCACCCCTGAGTTCATGCGAAAAACAAACTGATTGGCTCTTAAAAATAAACCGTTATGATTTTCATTAAGAATAATTTGTGTGGGGGCTTGCTTGTCATCAACCTGAACTAACCCAATAGGATATTGATTAATCAGATTTATTTCTTCTGTGTCTAAGCTAATATTAATAACGCCACCTTGTTCCTTGAGTGTCGTGAGAGAAAGAGGACCCTTAAGTAAGGTACAGGAGTTCAATGAGGGATTGGCAGTAAAGTAGCAAAGGTATAAAGGTGTTAATTCGGTAAACTCCCCACCTGGGATTAAGGTGGGAAGGGCATTGCCTAAGTTAATAGCCAGTTGCTTTTGTTCACTCAGTAATTGACACGGAGCAAAGTTAGTGGGATAGGTGTTATCTGCGTCTACGGGCTGCAGCATTCTTGCGGCGGTGAAAAAGTCTGGTGCATCTGCGGGAGCATCGGTTAAGGGCCCAATATTTCCAAAGGCTTGACCATAGGTGAAATCATATGGACTGGCGGGCGTGTAATCCATTTTACAGGTATCCATGATGAGTTGATGATACAGGTCATAATCTGATGGATATAATAAGTGTTTTAATTGTTGATCAAAATAACTGAGTGTGGGAATTTGGCCTTGAGGCTTGCCTGTATTCATTTGAAATAAAAGTAAAGGCTCAAGTGCAATAATGACTTGTTTTGGTATATGTGAACTTAGTTGCGCTATGATATCTTCATTCCATTGATAGATGACAGGGTTAACATTATAGGCACGGACATTAAAGTTAATACTTAATGCTTGATTGGGAATATCAAGTGCTTGCACTAGCCGACTCTTTTTTAATTCATCACTTAAGTTGGTATTATTTAATCCAATAAGTAATGATTGATATACAGCACTGGCAGAGGCTGAGCTAGGTTTAACGGCTTGGGCCTGGATCCAAGATTCAACAAAGCCGATGGGCATAAAATGACCCGTAAAATTACCAGTATCATCGCCTAAGCCTAAGGTCATGGCCCAGACTTCGGAAACATTCATCTGCATGGGATCTAAGTCCACCAATTTAGGCGGCGTAACAGTAAACACACTGTCAATGGATTTGCCTATCCAAGGGTCGTCATCAGGGCTGTCATCAGGGCCGTAAATCACTTTGGTGATGGTGCCATTGAGTTGAAAATTTCCGGTGCCAGCAGGGTTCCAGTAAAGCTCCACATTATTTTGTTTTTGATTGTTAAAAAGTTCATTTCGCTTTTGGGGGGAGAGTGCATGGGGATGTTCAGGCACTTGGTTTTTAGGGTTATAATTATTCGGTGTGTTATTCAGAGTGGAAGGGTCGGCTTGAAATGTGCCATCAAAAATAATACGGGGGTAATTAAAATAACTCATGATTTATCCTTTTTTAAAATGAAGAAAAGTATTTATGACTGCATGTTGTTATTTATTGAACAGAATGAATCATATTTAAATTAAGTTAGCTTTTTATTCTTTAACCTCAATGTGAAATTTTTTATATAGGAGGTTGATATTGGCAGTTAAAATAAAATGCGATACAACTTAAATTAGAATGATTTTTCAGTACGTGTTATTATTTAAATGCAAATAATAATAAACTCTTACCTCATAGTATCGATGTGATAGTAATTCCAATTTATTTTCTTATTTTATTTTTTTGTATGCTTAATCACTAAGACATAATAGGTAAAGTGATTTAATATATAGAAACCTTACCAATGATATGGTTAATATTGAATGTTATCTTATTAATAGTGTAAGGGTATAAAAATAGGCTGTTTTTGTGGGTAAAAGAGATAGCCAATGAACATGAACACAGTATTTTCTCTTGCCCTAAAAAAATAGGGCAAGTATGGCTTATTATTGCGAATTAAATATTGATATTGGGATCCCAAGGTGTATTAAAAGCAAAAGCATTAATTAATCGTACTTGGCTGGGTGACATAGAACGCACAATCGGCATATATAAGCTTGTTGGCCAATATTGACTCGACATACGTGCCTTAATTCCTTCTTTATTGTCCAGAATGGTTTGCGCTAAATTCAATGGAAAGACTGTCGACATTCCTGGAAAGTTCAAATAATGATAACGTAACGCATATTGATAAGCTTGCTCCCAAGTGACTGTAGTGCCCTTAGGAATATCAAAAATCAGTATGTTGGAATTTAAAATAACTCAAATATTAATGCTGTTATTAATAATCAGTTTCTCTTGTTATTTTTATTGTTATATTATTGGTATGAGTATAATAACATGCCATTTTATGGCATAGGTTAGAAGTTTTAATAATGCCAGCTTGTAACTTTGTTTTTTGTTTTATTATTCTTAATCACTAAGTCATAATGTTTAAAATGTGTTTTATATAGCGATGAAGTTAAATAAATAGGTTAGTCTTTACCGTTAATATTTTATTCGAACTTATATAAGTATAGCGTTATAAATATAAAACATTAAAAAGATTTGATAAAAATAATGATGAAAAATAGTGGCCTAAACAATCAGTATAAAAACAGTCTATTTTGTGCATAAAGGAGATGGCGAGTGAAAATTAAACTGGGTTTACTTTTTATATGCTTGAGCGCAGTGACAGCGTGTACTCAAGAGAATTCAAATACACAGAATGACAATAGAGCTACGAGTGGGATCGAAGTCGCTCCCGATCCATTGACTGCGTATTGTCAATTTCCTGAAAATGCACCGACAGCGGGCGCAGATCAGAAAGCATTTGATGAATATAGCTGGCAGATGTTTCTTGCTTTAAACTGGGTCAACAGTCAGACACATAGAGGTGTACCAGACTGCAATAAAACCATTGATACGCCGGGTCCTCGAGTATGGGAGTCTTGGAAAACAACCTCAGCGTTATTTTTACCCAATGCAGCCGCTCCAGGGGATTGGAATACGGGATGGGAAGGGGTCAATCCACCACTTAAATTGACTGCAACCAGTAAAGTGGCGACACGAATACAAACGGCTTTAGAGAATGAGCCAAAGGGCTCTGGAATATTACAAGCAGTGGGAGGATGGCTTATCGATCAGCGGGGGAATCCAACATATTATCAAATCGCATCCAATGAAATTTCATACAATTACATTGTTTCTAACCAGTTGTATAATGCTGACACGGTGAAAATCTTTTTTCCGATTAACTTTCCTTGGAAGACGGCAGAAATTAAAGCAAGCTGGCGTATTTTAACCGATAAAGATGATAATAGCCGTTATCTTACTCAGACCGCATTAGTGGAAACATTTGATGAGCAAGGAAAACCCAAAAATACCTTTACGAGTCAGACATTGGGGTTGGTGGGCTTACATATTATTAATAAGCCTGAAGGTTTTCCACAGTGGGTATGGGCGACGTTTGAGCAAGTGGATAATGTTGATCCTCAGGCGACTTTTGCCTCATATTATAATCCAAATGCGACCAATCCTAACCAATCCCCTTGTCAGCAGGGGGTGATCCCTTGTACGCCTAAAGAGGGCACCAGTTTTACAACGCCAAACCCACTCACAAGATTGACGCCGATAGTGGCAGACACTTTATCTGTGAATAAGTCATTTCAAAGTATGCTGAAGGGGAGTGCGTTGCAATACTACCAGTTAGTGACGACACAACGACCCAATAACCCTAATGATCCAGGCGATCCTTTAGGTACGCCAGAGCCTAATATTGCTGCCAATGTGACCATGGAAAGTTATATTCAAGAGTCGAGTAATTGTATGGCCTGCCATCAAACAGCCAGTGGCATTGACTCACCTTATCATTCTGATTTTTCATTTTTACTACTGAATGCCACTCAGCCATAACGGCTCGTATATACAAGCGAAATAAGATGGTTTTTAATCATGAGACCAAAAGGAAGAACGAATGAGCATTTTTAATGGACCGCGTATTAATTTTTGGGGTGGAATTTCAACCAATGTGAATGTGGCAAATAACAGTAATGGTGTGCCGCAAAGCGCTGCACCTCAAGATCAACAACCGATATTGGATGTGGCCAGCGCGCAAATTGCAGAGCAAGCGGCATCGATGACAGATGAAGACATTATTACCTTGATGAGGGCGCCGGATCCTCAGCATTATTATACCGAAAGTGGCTGGAATTTTTACGGCGATCAACAATTGCATTTAGTGGATGCACAAGTATCGAGCAGTGGCGCACCCGGTGAGGTTAACACACAAGGTGATATTATTAATGAGCCAATATATTTATTGGGATCGCTCGATCCCAATACTGGGCAAGGTCCTCATGCGAGTGCCGTGATGGTCGATCTGGACCCTACTGCATCGATTTCAACGCAAATTATAATGGGCGGCTTAATGATAGGTTCACCTGAAAAGCCTAAATTACACCTCATTGAGAATGTTACTGCCAACAGTTATGGCGTGTTTACTGTTGAAGCGAAGGCTGATAATGAAACGGATCAAGGGTTAATCCTTCGACAGTTTTATCGTGATCCCGATGGACCGGGTTCTGCTTGGGCCTGTGGTACGTTTCAAGTCACTTTTAGTAAAGCCAGCATTAAGTCTGCTGATTTGAGCTGCCCTGCGATTGCGGCGTTAGTCAATGACGCTACTATGGATGGTATCGTCCTTCGATTTCAAATGTTTGAAATGTTTCCGATGCTGACAACTGATGAATTACAGCTTGCCTATAAAAACAATCAAAACCCCTCAAATCCCAGTTTGGGTCGGATAGTGGGAACCATTGCTCCCCATTACCCCGGTGAGCCTAAAACCTGTTCCATTGGGCGTGAAATTGTCATGCAAGACACACAGCTGGTGGGCTATTTTGATATTGATCAAGAGGCTGAACGTTTCACTTTAGATGCCTTGTCTTTATATCCTAAGGCGCATTTTCGTGATAATCGGAAAAATATTGGGGGGAGTTTTCCCATTGAGCCTAATGTGGACTACGGCATCAATACGCTCACAGCAGGCGATGTTTCTCTTTCTTTTAGTGCTAATCCTGATGACTATTATCGTTATGGCGGCATCATTGATATTGCGCTGCAGAGTTCATCGATAATCGAAACGCTAAATAATAACCCTGTTGAAATAAAAGGCGAAAAGCCAGTTACACTCACCGGCATTGGCAATCAAGTTGGATTTGACCCCAGCGTAGGCCATCCAACGGGAAAAGCCATAAAGACGGTTTTCAAAGCAATAGAAACACCGGTGCGCATTTATGGGGATGCCCGTAATATTTACATTGATGAACATGATGGTGCGATGGACATTGAACTTAATGTCCGTATTTATGGGCGCCCGACACCGATTTTTGATGAGCCAGGTGGTAATTTAAAAATCACGTTGGTATCAGGCAATACAGGTACGTTAGCCGATGGTGATTTTCTTGATTTCCCACAGCAGACTTATGTTCAACAAGGCAAGAGTCAGTTTACCTTCTCTATTGCTGATAAGGGCAATATCGAACAGTATGGTTTTCAAACCTTAGTGATTTCTTCTGTAGAAGGGGGCTCATATTTTATTAATATTAGAAAATACCCTAAATCGGATTTTGGCATTGTGGCAGGCAGCAGTATTAGTTGGGAGCAAGTGTATCAGAATAGTTTGCGCTACTTTTATGTGACTTTTCCTGCAATGAATATGCGTTTTCCATTAAATGATGAGATGACGGTTAAGAATTTATCTGGGCCTATTGAGAGCCGAATTAGTGATATCTACCGTCAAACCAGTCTTTACATGCCAATTACGCGCTCCATGACACCGAGTCAGCGGGCACTATTAACGCAGTTTTTAAATAGTCAGCCTTGGGCGCCGCTCACGGGATCACAGACGGTAAGTTCAGATGAGAAAAGTGATACCACTCAGCCGCCTCATTAATTGGAGGTGAAGTTTATCTCATCGCATATTTAAGAGAGATACAGCGCATTTGAAATGCTTTGAGTTGTTGATAATGCCTTTAAATGCGCTTCAATTTGTTTATGTTTATGTTTATGTTTCGTTAGGTTGTAGGTGCACATTTCATCTGTTTTTTGTATAAGAGGGAGGTTATGTATAAAAGTGTGCTTAATGCGATTAAAAGTAATCGATAATAAGGATATTAATAAAATGAAAATAGTGCATTATTGTTTAATACTTATCGCTTTTTCTAGTCAAATGTGGGTTCCCCTTTTTGCCAATGAGCCCGTTGATATACTTAAATCATGGGCCCAATCGCAACCAAATATTGATGATGCTGTGTATCCGACCCATGGGGTACACAATGATAAGGGGTGTAATATATTGAATAATCATTGTATTGCGAAACGTAATAAGGGAGACCCCACTGATCCTTTATTTCCGAGTCAATGGATCAGTGATTGGACCATGTTCAGGGTTTTTAAAAACTTTGAGGAAAATCCGCCGCCTTATACAAATCCCCCCGCAACCTTATCCTCGCAAGATTATACCGTATCTTTTGGTACCACCTACTATGATGCGAACTATGTACCAACAGATAAAGACGGTGAAGGTGCCATGATGGAGCATTATGATAAGTATTGTTTGCCTATTTTCCCGATTAAAAATAATGCTTATACTTGCAGTTTTATTTCGTTAGGCAATAAAGCTTTTTTTTTAACCTATGACGATAGGCCTAAAAATATGCCTCAATGCTGTTTGTTTTCACCATTGAATCATCCACCACGACAAGATTTTATTAAACATTTAGATTACTCAAAGCAGCGTAGTCAACAGCTTAATGGGTCTATTCAAGCGTATGTATGGCAAGCCATGTTAGATAAAGGGGGCCCGCTATTTGGTTATGCCTTTAATCGGCAGGCTTCACCGGATTTTTATTCATCATCTTGGTACCGTCACCCACAATCTTTTTTCTTCTCTGGTGATACCACAAAAGCGAATGCCCCCATTGTGAGCCAAAATTACACAAGCTTTCGTGCTGAAAAGCCTCAAGCTACATTGACTTGGAATAAAGTGGCTCAAATGTGTCCAAAAGACAATATTCCTACATGTCAGTTGTTTGAAGGTCATTAGCACACGATTTCATTTTTAGGGAGTCAAGAATGAATACTGAGGCATTAGCACAATCGATACAGGAAATTCAGGCATTTGCTGAGCACTGGAATACACTGTACGCACAGCAGAAGTTTGATGAAATGAAAATGCTGGCGACAGAAGACGTAGGCATTGCCAATGTGAAGGCATCAACGTTACCTTCGGGACTTATTTTTGGGCAAGAAAATTATAAAAAGGGGATTGTTGAAGCTTATTATGGACAAAGTGGTATAGAGCATAATTTGTTGGTCATGGAGTATTTAGACTGGGAATATATTCCGTTAAACGATCTGACTTTTTATACCATTGGACGTTATACACTAGAACCTAATATTATCGGGGTAAATGCTTGGCTGCTTAGCCGAGAAACACTTTCTTCTCCTTGGAAAATATATCGAGTCATTAATAATTAAGATTCATTTTTCAGTGAGCTTTGGTGTCTTCAACTATCGCTGAGTGATAAGGTGTCATTAACACAATGGTCATAAAAGGATGTATGAGTGAATAAGTTGGTTGTTATTTCAATTTTTCTTTTGGTGATTTTTTTCATCGTTATCTTGAGCATGATAGTCATTCCCGTTAAGCGAGAAAATCCAGTCAATGGTTTGGATTTTAATGTGTTAGATACTCCCCCCCTTGGTGATGTTGGCAGTATTGATAGTCAATATTTTGCACGTGATGGTAAGGCGTTATTTTATCGTCACGTAAAAGGGAGTCATGATCTTATTTTTGTACTGTTACATGGTTCGGGAACTGAAGGGCGTTATTTATTGCCTTTAGCCACTCAGCTTAATCAGCAATTGCGTGCAACCGTGGTGATCCCTGATCTACGAGGACACGGCCGCTCTATGCTGTCTCACCCAGGCGACATTGATTACATCGGACAATATGAGCATGATTTAGCCGATTTACATCATCGATTGGAGAAGCAATACCCCGATGCGACGATAATTTTAGCTGGGCATTCTTCTGGAGGGGGGCTAGCGGTTAAATATGCTGGCCATGCACTCATTCCAAAAGATGATGATGTGATGAAAGATAAAGCTCAATACCTTCAAGCGCCTTTTGATGCCTATGTATTATTAGCGCCTTATTTAGGGCATGACGCTCCAACGGTGAGACCCAATTCAGGTGGCTGGGTACAAGTGTCTATCAGGCGTATTATTGGCTTAAGTTTGTTGAATCAACTAGGAATAAGGCAGTTTAATCATCTGCCCATTTTATTTTTTAATCGTCCAGAAGCGGTGAATGACTCTTTACAGCTTGATAGCTATTCCTATCGATTAAATGTGTCTTTTTCACCGACAGATTATCAAGCTCAATTGCAACACAACCTTAATCCTGTATTACTCTTAGTTGGGGAGGAGGATGAAGCCTTTTACGCTGAAAAATTTCCTGATGTCATGCAGGCTCATGCGCCACAGGCTGAGGTCTACTTATTACCCAAGGTTCAACATTTAAATTTACCTGATGCGCCAGAAGTAATAGAAAAAATAGCACATTGGTTATCAATGAATGTGTTAAGTCAGCAGTAATAAGTGCGGATCAGACGGGCATTAATTGGAGTGTTATGCATTCACGTGAGCAAATAAGGCTTTGGCTTTTTACAGCCATGTTATCCGCTATTGTGGCTATTACCCCTTTTTCAACAGATCTTTATTTACCCGCAATGCTCAATATGGCGGTAGATTTTAATGTACATATTACTCTTATCCAACAATCCTTGAGTTTGTTTTTAGCCGGTTACGGGTTAGGAATGTTTATTTTTGGCCCCATGATGGATAAGTATGGCCGACGTCCTTTCGTACTTTGGGGAATATTGGGCTTTACCTTTGCCAGTGTTTTGTCTGGGTTAACGACTGACATTGAGTGGTTTTTGGGCTGGCGCTTTATTCAAGCGTTATCGGGAGCAGCGGCAACTGTCGCCATTCCAGGGTATATTAAAGAGTTATACGGTAAAGATACGCCTAAAGGCATGTCATACCTTAATTTAATCATGATGTTAGCACCTCTTGTTGCGCCCAGTGTTGGTAGTTTGATGATGACGTTAGGTCAGTGGAACTTGATTTTCTTTCTACTGGCAGCCTATGGGGTCATTATATTGGTTTTGGCTATTTTTTGGTTACATGTTCCTAGCGATCAGCAAAAGCATCATCGTAGCCAATACTCTTTTATTAGTAATTATCAAAGAGTATTTTCAAAGCGAGGTGTGAAACTGGATATTTTGACCAGTTTTTTTGCCTCGTTTGCTTTCTTTTGTTATATCACCGACTCTTCTTTTGTTTTTATGCAAGTCTTTGGATTAGATAAATATACCTTTTCCATTATTTTTGCCAGTAATGTTGGCATATTAATTTTGGCCAGTTTTATTAATGGTCGTTTGCTGGGCTATTACGGGCCCACAACGTTGCTAGCGATGGGGACATTACTGGCAATATTAGCGGCATCAGGTTTGGTGGTTGTGAATATGATGGGGTTGAGTTATGGCTTTACCCTTGTCATGTTATATCCGTTTATGGGCTGTTTATGGATAATGTCTGTGAATGCGGACTCCATCATTTTAATGAAATTTAAAAAAGAAGTGGGTACAGCCTCGGCGGTAATTGGCACCCTTAAATTTGGCTCAGGTGCGTTTGCAGGGCCTTTATTGGCGATTTTTCATTCGGGTAGCGCTGTACCGTTTTCTAGTTTATTGCTTGGAGGTGTGCTTTTAGCTTGCCTAAGTCAAGGGGGGAATTATTTTTTGAAACATTAGGCATAATGGCAAATTTTTGATTATTCTCTGTTGAGGCGGCTGACTTTTATGGCAAGGTTAAAAGGAGGGAGTATGAATATAAAAGTGGTGTTGGTGAAGATAATATCGCTTGTGTTTGTCATGATGTCTTTTATGGCCATTGCACAAGAGGAACCCGAATTTACCGTTATTTATCAAAACTCCACAGAAGCACCGAGTAATAATTTAGCGAGGCAACTGTTTAAAGAGGCGCAGACCACGGGCGATTTTTGGGCATCATTACGGTATTTTGTGACCCAAAAAGAGCTGAGTTATTGTGCCATTGCCAGTAGTGTGGTGGTGCTCAATTCTTTAGATATTCCAGCGCCAGCCAACCCAAATGTCTATCCTTATGAGTTGTTTGATCAGGATAATATTTTTACCGATAAAGTGTTGAAAATAATTAGCCCAACCATTGTCGGTTTTCAAGGCACGACCTTAGATGAAATGAGCCAGATTTTATCAGCTTATAATGTGAATGTAGAGCGAGTTTATGCCAGTAATAGCCGTGTTGAAGGGTTTAGAACCGCGGCGATTGAGGCATTAAAAAGCCCCAATAAACGCTTACTCGTTAATTTTGACCGCAAGGCGTTACAACAAGAAGGTGGAGGTCATGTGTCGCCTGTGGTGGCTTATCATGAAGCGCAAGATCGCTTTTTAATATTGGATGTGGCGCGTTATAAACTGCCTTCTTACTGGGTGAAAACTGAGCATTTATTTAAGGCTATGTCAGGGGTTGATAACCATTCGAAACGCAGCCGAGGCTATGTGATTGTGGGCAAAAAAATGAATTTTAAAAGTGAACGTTAGTGTTTATATTTTTCACCATTGAGCTTTGTCATGATTGTTAGGTAATAAGATCACTTTTTATGATCTTATTACCTTTTTGAAGTTAAAGTCTGAATTTAAAATAACGTGCTTAGCATTTCTTCACTATAGGCGGTTAAACTTTTTCCTTGTTTGACTTTTTCCACATAATCCGGATTCGCAATAAAAGGTCGGCCGATTGCGATGAGATCAAACCTGTTTTGATGAATCGCTTCACTAGCAGTCTTGGCCGTATAACTGCCTACGCCCACTAAGGTGTTTTGGTAATGGCGGCGCACATAATCTGAGGCTCGTCCTCCTAAGTAATCAAACTCCATCGCATCATCGAAAATTCCAATATGCAAAAAGGCTAAGTCACGTTTTTCTAATTGGGGTAACAGGTAATCAAATACATCGCGATCGCGACTGTCACCTGCCATATTAAAATAAGCGCCGGGGGATAATCTCAGCGCCGTGCGAGTATGGCCAATGCGAGCAATGATACTGTCCACGACTTCAAGGGCAAAACGCGACATGTTTTTTGCTGTTCCGCCATATTCATCTATTCGATGATTGCTATCATGATGTAAAAACTGATCGATTAAGTAGCCATTAGCACCGTGAATTTCGACGCCATCAAAGCCTGCATCAATCGCATTGGCAGCGGCTTGAGAATAATCATTGATTAATTGTTGAATATCATCATGACTTGCTGCTTTTGGCGTGACATAAGTGAGTTCACGCATACGAGGTACATTGCCTTCAACTGCTACGGCAGAGGGGGCCATAACGGCTTTTCCATCGAAAAAATGAGGGTGAGCAACACGGCCTGTATGCCAAAGTTGGGCAAATATTTTGCCACCATTTTTATGCACTGCATCGGTGACTCTTTGCCAACCTATTATTTGTTTTGGGGTAAATAAGCCAGGCGTATTAGGGTAACCTTGTCCGTCTGGACGAATAATCGTTGCTTCAGAAATAATTAATCCCGCACTTGCACGGCGTGCATAGTAATCGGCCATCTCTTGTGTGGGAACGAGTTGGTCGTCACTCATACACCGAGTCAGTGGCGCCATTAAAATACGGTTGGTGAGGTGGAGTGTATCGTTGAGGGAGAAAGGTTGAAATAAATTATCTGTCATGAGAATACTCTTTATTCCTGATAGTGACTTTGTGACTGTCTTTATTGAATGCCTATTCAAGATAGGCTTATTTGAATGAACATTCAAGAACTATTTTGAACAAACACTCAATAATTACTTTGAACAAGTTTATCAATGTGAGTACACTGGCCATATTGCCCATTAATATCGTTTTTACCGACATGCGTAATGCTGAATTTGATAGAGAAACGGTTTTACGAGCCGCCATGCTGGCTTTTATGCATAAAGGCTATGCAAAAACCAGCATGCAAGACTTGACCCAAGTGACAGGTTTGCATCCAGGGTCGTTATATTGCGCGTTCAATAATAAACGTGGCATATTATTGGCGGCGATAGCCCAGTATCAAAGTGATAAAGCCGCTGAATTTGAATCTTTTTTTTCAAATCAAAGCTCGCCAGTGACACAATTAAAAACTTACCTTGATAGCATAGTGCTTGAATGCATTAGCTGTGAGGTCAGTAAAGCTTGCTTGTTGACCAAGTCTCTGAGTGAAATGGCTGAAGAAGATGATGAATTACAAAGGGTCATTAGCCATAACTTGACACATTGGGAAGAGGGGATAGCCAATAAATTTGCTCAAGCGATTGATACAGGTCATCTTAGCAGTAAAAGAGACGCTGAGGCACTTGCACGGTATTTTGTGATGGGCATTTATGGTTTGCGCACCTTCGCGCATACCTACCCCACATTAGATGTGCTGCAATCGCTTGCAGATCAGCTGTTTGATGATGTCACAAGGTGAAGTGTTGAGTGAAAAAACTTAGCCAAGGTCATGAAAGAGTTTGGAGATAGGAGATGATGCTTTATTTGTTTAGTTTATCAATATCGATACTGGCTACTTTTAAAAAAAATCATTAATATACCCAATATTGCTACCTAAAATTATTTTTTGAATACTTCTTATGTCTCTGCCAGTTTGAAATAAGTGAGTGGTAAAGGGATGCTTGAAAGTATGGTTAGTATTAGGCTTTACTATTTTGGCTTCTTAATATTGCTATGTAGACTGATTTTGAATGATACTCTGGAAGGAGAAAGACAGAGTCAAGGGAATAGTATTTTAAGCCATTGACTCTGTATTTTGGTGAAGACTAATTTAGTCCGTTATTATAGCCGTCGATAAAATTATAAATTAATGCATCCTTTTTTTGATTGTTATCGGTAATATTTAATTCGCCACTCATGAGCCAAATCACGGCGCCTCCCAGTCCTCTTTGTGCGGAATAAGCACCATAAGATTTCGCGACATCGGCAGATGCATAAGAAATAAAGTTGTATTGGAAGTTATTATATTGGCTATGGTCTTCATTCCAAAAACTGCTCACATTTAATGCTGTGATAGCCTCATCATCAGCATTGGTACCAAATACAGGTAAGGCTGTATTTGGCATAAATGCTGATGACTGATAAGCACTGGTGGCAATATTAAAAGTGAGTTTGGAAATAGGATCATCATATATCCATTCTGTTACATTCCAAAGGGGGGTTAAAGTTGAAGTGTATTCATGACTTGTCATATTTAAATGAATATAGTTATATGAATACAGGCCGTCACAATTTTCTTCTAAATTATTTTTATTGATGGTACACCTTAAATTATCCTGATCGCCGGGCAACGTATTGGCATATTGAATGCTGTTAAACAGCCCATTATTTGATACGTTTCTTGTTACATCAGAGGCATTATCTGCTTTACCTATTCCAGTGTAAGCGCGTGCATAAGTAGGAAGGCCGATTTGTATTAGGCTTAGTTGAATATTATCCAGTTTGTTCCAGTGAGGTGCCGCACCGTCATGACCATTGATATATTGTGTGACTGCATTGACGGATAAATCATAATTGATATTATCGATAGGATCTGTATATTCATTGAATGGATTTTTTTCTTCAGAATTAGTTGGTTGAGGGAATAAGGCAGTGTTGAAACCCGTATAATTATCGCCTTTACTGGCATCAGCAATACTGTGGTATCCATAGGTCATAAAATTGAGGTGGCTTAAACCTTGATCAAGCCAGGAATCAATAAAATTAAAACCAGATGCCTGTCCTGAGGGATCATTTCCCATGAGGTACAAGATCATATCAGGAAATGCTGGCAGGCTGATAGACACTTTTAATCCCGTTTTATTAATTATTTCAGTAATTAAATTTCGACCATTTTGATTACTAATATTATTATTATCTTTGTTTCTTGCTAATGCCTGAAATAATAGATTATCGGTCCAAGTATCATTGGAATAAAATTCAATGTTTAAATTAACTCCGTCTAGACCATGTAAAGCAAGGTTGGTTAATCCATTGATAAAATTTGAAATATTTTGATCGCTAATATTGGTATTATCTTCAGATACAAGGTAATACATGATGTCTTTATAATCTTCCCCTCCGATTGTTACCCATTTTTCCAGTGTGCCTGCATTATTTTGTAAGTTGATGAATGCCGAAAAAGAGCCATAGCAGACTGCATCTTCACAATTATTCCCATTAATAACGACATCATTACAGATGGAGTGACCTGACATATCACTATGGCACATTTTATCTGTCATAAAATCATCATTTGATAAGTCTGTCCATGGATCATCAAATACGGCATAGCCATTACTTGTGGGCTTTAAGAAGGCATAGGATATGGCATCAACGAGCTCTGAGAGTGCGGTAAAATGGTGATTATTGGTATAGCCGTTATGTGTGTTATTCGTTGTTTCAATCGCTTTATCACAGGCTGGATAGCCGATATCTTCGCCGAGATTTGACGCTTTGATTTTTATGCCTGGCATGTTGTACGAGGCTTGCGGGATAAAGTTACCTGTGATGTCAAAAATGTTGGTGGTAAATTTACTCCCGCAATTTCCATCTTCTTTGGCAGCCTCTGAGGAGGCTTCTTCAACTGTCGTATTCCTGTTATTGTATCCTGAATAGTTTGGCCAAAAAGCCAGCGTGTAAGGTTGTTTATTCGTTATGGGGTAGATGGCGTAACTCACATCGTTAATGCCATTAGGGTAATTATCTTCATTGTCACCTGACAGAGTGAAACTGAGGTGGCCCATCTGTGTTTTTGTCACTGTGCTGGTATTGACGGCAATCGTGCATTGTCTTGCTAATGCTTCTATTATACAGGTATTACTATTGGTAAAGGTGATTAAGCCATAGCTATCAAAGACCGTTACGGTAAGGGGATAGCTTTGAAAGTCACTAGTTGTGATGGTTAATTCAGCTGTTTGATCTGAGGCCAAATCAGAGGGGGATAACGATGCGCTGATAAGATTGGAATCAGAATGAGAAATGGTATAGTTTAATTTTTCAACATTTGAATTGTCACTGACCGTAAAGTTAATATGGCCAGTTATGTTCTCTGTTGAGCTATTTTTTTTAGCGATAACATACAAACTGCAATGATCCCGAGTCGAATCAATAATGCATGGCGTGTCTTTTCTTGGACTAAAAAATGCCAAATTGTTTGCTGAGTCAGAAGGAGAGATAGTAATACTGGTATTGCCTACTGAAACGGCTTTAATGGTTAATAATGATTCGGTTAAGCCATCGGCACTAAATACGTTTGGGGTCAAAGAACCACTGAGTAAATAGTTGGCTTCATTGATGTCGTCTTCTGATGTTGTTTTAGCGCTATCACAACCAGATATTAACAGTATTATGATTAAAAAAAGAAAATGAATGGGTTTATTTAATGATATGAGCATTTGTTTCCTTACCTTTTATGTTTTGATATAACGTGTTGCCTTTTTATTGCTGCGTTTTAGAAAAGCGAATGTTTAAATTAAGCGTAGAAGGTTTTATAGCCTGATCAACTCAATCCTTATTTGTATTAGAAGTTGATTACTTTTGCGAACGTCTTAAGTTCAAAAAAGGGATTAAAGTTCTTCGTGGTTCGGGGGCGCTATCAATTGTCCTTGTTACTGAAGATTATATATCGTCGGTCATGTGGCACTTTCTACTGTAACGATGACTCAAGATAGTTGGTTTTGAGCTTATCTCGGTTCTTTCCAATAACCAAAAGAAAGGTGTGGGCTCGAAGCTGATGAATGCCACGATTGAATAGCTAAAGAATATCAACGCTGGGGGGATTGCTCGAAGACTTTAACGACTATTATGGTTTTAAACCCTAAGAGGGCTTGATGCTTTCGAATGTACCTTTGGAATATTTTCAAGCCTTGTTACTTCTAGGGAATTGTTCTCAAGGAATCGTTGCATACCACGACTCTTTTTCTGCCTCTGCAAAGAGCTTATAAACAAAGGTAACATCGCACTATGGGCTAGATGGGCTAGATGGGCTAGTGTGCGCCGTTAGGCCATGCCTACACAGAAAAAGCGTGCTAATGAGCATTGCATATTCCAAGTAGAAAGCTAAAGCAGTTCGTGAACGATCCGCTTTAATAGGTAAGTTTCTCTTTCAATGGACATGCCTTTCTTGGGACTATTGGCGATAGTGTCTTCGTTGTGAGCAATGGCTTGATGAATATTAATCCACAGTGGTCGCATACCATTTTGAATTTCATGGGGTTCAAATTGAGTCTCACCCAGCTCAGGGTGAACGGTGCAAACAAAGCAAAAAGACTCCATATGAATCCGGTCAAAGCCTGCTTTTTGCCATGGTCTGAATTCTTCATAGCAACCAAACTCGCTTATGATTTCAATTTGTTTCGCGCCGGTTTCTTCTTTGAGTTCACGAAGTAAACCTGTGCGTACCTCTTCGCCTTCATCAATACCGCCGCCAGGAATACTGTAGTCGTGATACCGCTGGGTATAGAGCATTAAAATATTTTCACCATCGAGAATAATGCCTCTTGCCGCTTGGCGGTGAAAGGCATGACCTTTTTTTTGATTGAGACTAGGGTGGGTTGTGCTTCGTAGTAAACGCATAATGGTATGGCAAATATCTAAGGATAAAGAGGCGAGGGATTATAACTGAGATGAAAGTTGCAAGCGAATGGGCAAGTCAGCACTTCTTGGCTTGTCATTGCTTTCGTTATGAAAAGATTAATATGGCGGTGCCAATCATGGTGTTTAAAACATGATTGGCACAAGGACAGTTATTCAGCAGGACGGTCTGGTTTAGGCATATATTGCTGCATGACGTCATCAAGTTGATTGCCAGTAATATTTGAATTGGCTTGTTGTAAACAAGATAACAAAGCGGATTTATTGGGCTTCTCTCCAGGTGAAGCGGGTCTCCCTTCCTCTAAACAGTTTTCCATTTGATCGGGGTTTACATTTAGAGCAGCACTTAACTTATCAATGGGGGGTTTTGGTGGGTCTCTTCTTTGATCAGCATTGGCAATAGTGCTAAATAAGAGTGCGCTGAGTAATACACTTGCGGCAGCAACAACAGATGAACGTTTTAACATAATACTTTCCTCTTTAACTCAATGATTAGTTGATTAAATTTGATAGTTTAACTCTGATATGGTGCTAATCACCCTCTGTTTGTCATGTGGTGATACAACGGACTTGAGTCACCATAGCAAATAGGTTGCTGCTGTCACAGTGAGTCGCTGCTCAGTCAATGGTTTGAGCCTTAATAAGTCCTTTTTTGTTTTTTTTGTACAAAATATGACGTTATTACCTCTCTAAAGTAAATAAAACATTGTCTTAATTGATTTTTATGTTATTAAAAATATTGGGTAATTTAAATTAACTGACAAAAAAGAATCGAAGTTAGTGGGTTTACTATATTACTTGACTTTTATTGACTTTTATTGACTTTTATTGACGTTATTAATGACTGATTCAATGTAAACATGATTAAAATAAAGTAAAACTAAGAGTTATCAAGTCATATGTTGAAATCGGAGAATACTCTCTGAATCTTTATTTTGATTCTAGAGGATGAAAGTATTCCAACAATGGGGAGTGTACTTTTAGGTTGTTGAACATTTTTTTATCAATATTGTGTATGTTTTATCCATTAAAACATACAAAGTTTAAACAATAGATTCATTTAATATCTATTCAAGGGGATCAATAATAGAAAAATATTTTTTATAAAATAGTGATATTTATCATCGTTGATATGTCTTTTTTATACTTAAATAATCAGGTGAACACCTCATTTTGTTGTACTTTATTTGGTCAATAATGAGCGTGTTATTTGATGTTCAAGACCAATAAACATACAGTTTTTAGCAATAATATAAATTGGATTTTGATCGTAGAATATTGCTTTCAAACACGAATAAATCATTAATATTGGCATGATACCAATCACACTTTATTATGCTTAAAGTGTTCTACCTCATCTTACCAGTTAAAGGTAATTATCTATTTTTTTAATATTTTCATTTATACCAAAGTGGTGGCTTGCTTATATATTAAGCGTTTTGGTTGGTATTTATACTAAATTAAATGGAGTATTTACATGTATATTCAGGATCCTTTATCTTTTTCACAAAACCATCATCAAAGTTTAAAGTACTTAGCCGAACAGGCACTGATTTCCTTGGGGTGTCCTACTGAAAAATTAACCAACATTGATGCACATTCGAGTATTCATCTTGAGTTTGAGTCACTACCCAGTATTACACTGAATATTGAAGAAGATAGATTATGGTTATGGTCGGCATTTACCGAGTTAACATTCGAAGTCGTTATTCAACATGCATCCGAATTATTTATTCTTTTACAGGAACCCATTCCTTTATTAGCGCTTGATCAGGCTATTCTTGTAAGAGCTATCACTGGGTATGAACTTAAAGCGTTAGTGGATATATCTTGTCTGCACTCTCCACAAAATTTAGGCATGCTGATTGAATCTTTTCATCAAAAAGTGGATGCCATTAATCATATTCTCACAATGCATCTCTCATTTGCATTATTAAATTAAACCCTTACTGTTTTTATTTATCGGAGTTTTTATGCCTGTGCCTTCAATATCGACAACATCTACGCCAATATCGCCAACTACCACCCCTATTATATCATCATCCACAACAACGACTTCCATAACGCAAGGATTGAAGGGAATATCCAGTGATCAGTCACTCAGTAAAAGTTTAACGCCTAAAACCTTTGCGCTCGCAACACATTTACATCCAGATCAGCAATCTTTTGATAATATCAATGAATTAACCCAATCTAAATTGGAATTCTCTCGAGAGTCATGGAGTGATGTTGTTCGTTCTTATAATAAAGAATCAAACAGTACTGGACTCAGGTTACGGGTCGCTTATCCAAAAGAAAGTACTGAGCTCACAGCGACTCAACAAGGAAGCCTCAAAAGTAGAATTCAGGGATTTGGTAGTGATGGAAAGACATTTAAGCCAAGTACAATGGATAATGTGAGTGAAAAATTACATAAAGTTGTGCATACGGCCATTCACCATGCTCCTGATATGGCGAGTACTGGTATTGAAATGGCCACGCATACAGTAGATGCTAAAGCTTTAACGACGGCCGTTAGTGAAGTGTTAACGGCGATGAAAGAATCAAAGGGTGATTTAACCCATGGAGACTATAAGTCCCTTGCACTGCATATTACTGACGGCGCGGCGGGTATGATCCGCTCTGGGGCATCGGTTGCTTCGGTAGTACATAAGGTGTCTCATGCGCTTGAAAGTGTTGGAGCAAATGTACCTGGTATTGGGCTGTTAGTTAAATTGACGGGAGACACTATGTGGTATTCAGCTCAGCTAGCGAGGGAAAAAGTGCATAATGCCATTGAACCTAGTATGTTAAAAGATCCAATTCATAAAGCAAGATTGAATAAATTGGATTAGCCTTTTCTCTGAGGGTCCTATCTACATTTTGTTGATATTTATAATGAATAATGCCCTTTGTTTAATGACAATAGATAAAAGGGCTCAGAAAATGACGATTATCTAAGCCCTTATCAAGGGTGGTAAAAAGTTAACAAAGGCAGTGTCTAGTGACCATCAGATAATGAGGTTATTGATGGCTTTTGAGATCAGATCTTTTTTCATTTGCGTATTTTTAACAGGCTGATTAAACCAAAAACTCATTGGTTGCTCAAAGCCTATGCCGTGCATATAATTATAGATTGCCTTGCGCAATCCCTCGCCTAGCATTTCATGATCTGTCCCAGTAGGATCGGTGAAATCCACATCATTTTCAGCAAATAAGATCTCAGGTCGTTCTGCCAGAGTGATCCCAAATTGTTCAGGGTTCATGCCGATAGGGCTGTGAACAGTAGCCACAAAGCGATGCCAGTAGGCGGATTGGAAACAACCTTGTTGCATCATTTGGCGCACCATTTCCAGAGCATCGACGGTTTCTTGCTCGGTTTGTGTTGGAAAGCCATACATCAGATAGGCATGCACTAAAATGCCTGCATCGCTGAACGCTTTGGTGACTTGGGCAACTCGTTCAACACTGACCCCTTTTTTCATCAGTTTTAATAACCTGTCAGATGCTACCTCAAGGCCGCCGCTAACGGCGATGCAACCTGAGTCGGCTAGGAGTTGGCAACGGGCTTCACTAAAGGTGCGTTCAAAACGAATATTGCCCCACCAACTGATCACTACATTACGCTCAATTAAGCGTTTAGCGAAATTAAATAACAGTTTCGGTGGTAAGGCTTCATCGACGAAATGAAAACCAGTTTCGCCGGTTTCTTCGATGAGTTGCTCAATTCTATCCACTAAAACATCAGCGCCAGCAGCATCAAAACGGTCAATATAGTCCAGACTGACATCGCAAAAGCTGCATTTACGCCAGTAACAACCATGGGCGATAGTCAGCTTATTCCAACGTCCATCACTCCAAATACGATGCATAGGGTTAAGCATTTCACATAAAGACAGGTATTCATCCAATGGCAGCCCATCGTAAATCGGTGCACCGACATCAGATTGAGGTATATCATGGAGCTGGGCATTGTCATTAAAGTGCACATAAGGGTGGCCGTGTTCATTTTCTGCAAGGAAATAGGTTCGCACTAAGGCATCGATTTCATGATGTCCTTGAAAATATTCCAGCAGTGTGAGAAAGGGGCGCTCACCGTCATCGAGACAAATAAAGTCAACAAACTCAAACACACGAATATCTTTGAGTGCGCGCAGCTCCGTATTGATAAAGCCGCCTCCCAAGACGATAGGCAGCTCAGGGTTGATGGTTTTACAGGTTTGTGCAATACGTAAGGCGCCGAGCATATTGCCGGGAAATGGGACGGTTAAGGCGATAACACTTGGCTGGGTTTCGTCCAGATACTGTTCAACCAATTGCTCTAAAATGTCTGCACTGAAACTGGGATCGTCCATTAAGGTATGGTAGAGATCATCAAAGCTTGGGTTTGCGGCTGCTAATTGCTCACCATAACGGCTTACTTCAAAGTAGGGATCCACACCTTGAGTGATGACATTGGAGAGATCATTAATAAACAGGGTGGCTAAGTATTTGGCTTTATCTTGAACGCCTAAATTGCCAAAGGCCGCTTGTAATACATCACCAGAGACGGCTTCCATATGCGCTATGGCATCAAAGGCTGGGCCTTCAGGTAAAAAACGACGGGAATTTATTCGCATGGCAAGGCTAGGATCTTTGCCTTGCAAAAAGCGAATAGCACTTTCAACGGTTAAATGATAACGGTCAAATTCAGCGAGAAAAGATGTAATCACATCAGGTCGTTCATTGTCATTCAAATGTTCAAAGTTGGCTTCGACATGTTGACGAATAATCTCCAGTGCAGGGGCTGTCATCATTTCAAGGAACAGTTCAATAGCAGGATCCCGTTGCACCGCCTCATAACCTTTGGATCGTAAAAACCCCGTTAAATAGGCTGTTGCCGGATAAGGCGTATTCAGCTGTGTCATAGGGGGAGTCATTAGAAGAACGGTCATAACCTGCCTTTATATAGTCAAACGGAATCACTCAGTTTGCAGCTGAGTATGGCTGCTAATGCTGCCGCCAAAAAAAGAACAGTGGATTCTAGCAAATGAATGGTCGCTAAGCTACTTGTGTGGCTGTTTATCGGCAGTGTAGAGAAGAGATAAAGTGTGATTTTATGCATTATCTTTGTGGCAGTGATTGTGTCGATTCTAATGCTATTTTGCTCACTCATTTGGGTAATGCGTTCATATGGGGTAATCATGCTGAAGAAGGCATTTCATGTAATCTTCCCATAGTGGTGTTTATATTCGATATAGGCGCTCGGCATTGTGTTGCCATATTGCTTGTTGCTGAGTCTGGTTTAAAGAAGCAATAGCGTTTGACACTAAATCAAACCAATCATCATAGTCATGAAAAAGGCGGTCAACAGGAAAGTTTGATCCAAAAACGACTCGCTGCCAGCCAAAGATAGCAATGGCATCTTGGATCATTTGTTGACTGAGAGCTTCGTTCATTGGGTGGTCCAGCATGGCTAACCCTGATAATTTTATGGCGGTGTTACTATTTTTTGCGAAGTCGCTTAGATAATATCGCCAACGATCTAGGCTTTTTGAATCGCGTTTAATGGGCATGCCCATGTGATTTAATATTATCTGAGTGTGGGGGAATTGCGTGGCCAGTAGGCTAGCTTGAGGTAATTGATAGTCATAACACTGCAAATCAAAAGATAACTGATATTGCGCTAATAGTGAGAACCCCTTAAGCCATTGCTTATTCCTCATGAGACCATGTTGAGGACACATATTAAATTTGGGGTTGTTGTGCTCATTAATGATTTGTCTGATCCCGCGAACGTTTTTATATTTCATGTGTTGCTGGATAATGTGTTCAATGTTAGTAGCACTGAGATCGGCATAGAAAACAATGCCACTTGGTAGTGATAACTCATCACTTTGGGCTTGAAGCCAAGCGGTTTCCTTTATGGGATCTTGAGTTAAGGCTTGGATATGAACCGATTTCACAATATTGGCTTTTGTTGATGCATGTTTAAAATCAGAGATGAGAAAATCGACGCATAATGCTTGGTAGTCACCAATCCAGATGTCTTTTGGTTCGTTCAGCAACCAAGGATGGTTCTGCTGCTGTAAATCCCATAAATGATGATGACAATCAACAATATTGTGTTTTTGCATGGCTAGCATTAATGATGTAATAATACTAAAGAATAGTAAAAAAGGACTTAAAGTAACAGAATTCAGGGTCTTTAAATAAGGTAAAATGAAGCCGCATGGATATAAACGATTTAACCGTTTTATCTTTAAAGCAATGATAGCTTCTTTGATAAAATGGGACATTTGTTCACTTTAAAAAATAATTTGCGTTATATTAATCTGTCTGGATGAGTGTATAGCTAAATCAATATAAAATGATAGTCTCAGAGCAATCAATTGAGCGGCAATTTGAGGCGCATTAGTGATGGAATGTAGGCACCTTTCGAGATAATGCAACAAAGAAGTGTCGCTCAAATGAAGCGCCTAACAGGCTGGTTTAAAAGTGATTTATGCGTTGTTGATTTGTCTTACCGTAGAATGACTATGCTTTTAACCATTCGCCTAGCCTAAATCACTTTTTATTCCAGCTGAGTATGTCATTTTATATTGATTTAGCTATATAGTGTTCTGTGGAAAAGGGCTTACAGGAATAAATGCATGGACTCTATTGTGACTTTAAAAGAAAGTGTGGAGCAATGTGATCTATGCGCTGCTTGTTTACCTTTAGGGCCTAAGCCTATTATTCAAATGGCATCCGGATCTAAAATTTTAATCGCAGGTCAAGCACCCAGTCAAAAAGTTCATCATACCGGTATTTTGTTTAATGATGCCAGTGGGGATAGGTTGCGAAGTTGGTTAGGGGTGTCTAAAGAGACGTTTTATGATGAAAATCAGTTTGCGATCCTTCCTATGGGGTTTTGCTATCCAGGTAAAGGGAGCTCAGGAGATTTACCGCCAAGAATGGAATGTGCCATTAAATGGCGAGCTGGTTTATTGGAAGCTCTCAGGCATATTCAGCTAACGATTGTATTAGGTCAGTATGCCATGGCTTATCATTTACCCAGTGATAATTTGGGGGTGACGCAAAGGGTAGCTAATTGGCAACAATATTGGCCAAGGGTGATCCCATTACCGCATCCGAGCCCTAGAAACAATCCCTGGCTTAAACGTCATCCTTGGTTTGAAGAAGAAGTATTACCGAGTTTGAAAGTAAGAGTTCAAACGATATTAACTTGATGATAATAATTTAACTGAGTAAAAGTAAAAGTTAAATTGTTTTAATTAATGCTTCATGTTAATTAATTTGTGCTTTTTAGTCTATCAAGTTTTACATAAGATTCAATCACTATGATATTTACTGATATTATGTAAATTATTCTTGTTTTTAATATTTATTTATATGTGTATGTTTTTTTAATAGATAACATTAACTCTAATTAATATATTGGTGACACAACTTAAGCGATATATGTGTGCATTCCGAATGAATAGAAGTGTGCAAGCCATAAAACAATTTTCTCAAACTTATGATCTCGATGAACTCTCTTTTAATGAGGATAATTATTTCTGTCTCATTTTAGAAGAAAAATACAGATTACATTTTCAGATGAATGATGATAAAGATTATTTGACGGTTTTCTCAGAGGTGATTAATTTACAAGGATATAAAGAATATCAAATTTTTAAGACACTGCTTCAAGCAAACTACTTTGGAATGGAAACAAACCAATTTCATTTTGGATTGAGTCCAACGAATGAACATTTAATATTGTTTAAGCGATTCCATGATGAACTCATTGATTTTGATGCATTATCATTAATTATTGAATCTTTGGTAGAAGCAATAGAGTACTGGTTTAAAAAATTAACAGAGGAGGAGCAAATTACTTCGTCTTCCACCTCTACTTCTATAACGAGCTCTAGACCTGAACGATTTAATGTCATGCAAGCGAGTAACCGGATCTAGCCTGTATTAATTTCAAGAGATATAATTATGCCAAGTACCAGCTTTAATACGAATACAGTGACAAATATTCCTGTTGAAAAATTTTTTAAACTTGAAGGCAATTCTAATAACAGAATTGAAATCGATAAAAAAGATATGTCCCCTCAGGTTTCATCAAAGTTTACAACAAGTAAGGGATCGTTTTTGTTAGCTAGACAAGGAACTTATCAATCTGAAAATGAATTATCCCATATACAATTTGCTGGTTCAATGAAGAATAAATATGGTGATGAAGGCGTTATAGCGACTAAACAATTGAAAGGAAAGCAAGATAATGGAAACCGATTATGCAAAAAGGACATTAAATTTGCCCATCAAAATATTGATGAAATAAAGTTGAATAAAGAGCAATTTATTAAAAAGCAAAATCAGTTTATTAATGTTGGTAAAGACCCTAGATTAGCAGCTATATTTGACGGAGAATCATCGATAACCAGTAAGGTCAAAAATAAGCTATCCAATAAAGGATTGAATAAAGTTATTCCTAAAATTGATAATATTCCTGTGGTAAAATTTGGATTGAATATTGGTAGTATGATTACTGATTCTAATGAATCTCATCGTGAACACGGTGTTTATAATGTACTCAAACGTCCTGACATGGAGAATCATCTGGGTAAGTTTATTGCAAATAAACTCGATAAAAATCATATGATGACTGCTGAGAAAACGGCGATTAAAACAACCTCTGGTATTGTTGCTGTAGGGGGAGTGGCATCGGGCGGGGTTGTGTCTGTCGGCGGATTGATGGTGTCCCATCTTGTTGGTCATGGCATACATAAAACTATCGAAGGGAAGTTGGCGCTTAAAGTGGGCAATATGGTCCAGAATAAATCTGAAAAAACAGGGATTTCTAAGGTACCTTCTGATAATTTAAATAAAAAGCCCGATGTGACTTCTTTGCCAAGAATTGAAATAAATGATTCAAAGGGTTATCGATATCATGAATTGGAAAAAACTGACAATATTATTAAACTGTTAGCTTATTTAGGGCCCTGTGAAGAAAAAGACATTACTCAATTAGAGGAGACATTTCCGGGTATCAAAGCGGGTGAAAAAGCGAGACTAGAACTTAAGCGAGAGCTGGGTTCTCTTCCTGATGAAAATTTGATTGTAGGAAAAAAATCATCGACACCAGAGTCAGATAAAATATTGAAGAAGATGATGGGTTCCAGTTCAAGTCGCTTAGCAAACTTCTTATGGGAGGTTAAAACAGGGGATTATTTGGTTAACCCTAAATATACAGTAAACTCTGATGAATATAAAATGGCCTCTCAGGTTCATAAGGATTTTGAATCTACTGGTGGAGTTCCTAGTGCGTTACACTTGCTTTTATTGGCAGAAGGTTTAATCAAAGTGTAGAGAGGCTTAGCGTATATTAATAAGAGCAAATGGAATTGCGCTTATTAATTGATGTCTGGGCATTAACCATGATTATTGCGTTTTTTTTCGGCTAATATTTTCGTGATGAGCCATCGACCGCTGCTCAATTCTAATGTCACACTGCGATCATCAATCCACGTTTGATTGTTCTTTATGCCATACAATTTAACCGTAATCACTCGACTTTGTTCATATTGACTAAATAATTCGGGATCCGGTGTCACTATCTCTATGGTGACTTGGGTTAATGATAAGTTGAGTAAATGCCTTTGAACACTTGAAACAATAGCATAATGCTTGAGTAAAGATTGTAATGCGGGGCTGGCATATTGCTGCGCTTGATAAAGATCTTTTTGAATGTAAATGGCGTTAAAAAAAGCTAGAGTTGTGTCTTCAGCCTCTGATTGATGTGAAGAAAAGAAGGAAAGGGGTGATAATATGGAGGCATGTTTAATATCACAAGCTGTTAGTAAATATAACATAGTTAAAACAACAAAGGCTGTTCGCATAACCTATCCGTTGAGCTGAATGGTTTCTTGAAGCAGTATGCAGTTTATTTTTTTTATTTTCAATAATTCATTCATTATTAATATGTTATATTATATCTATAGTGATTTATTCTGTTTGGCAAGTGCATTATTATGAATAAATCATTTTTACCTATTGACAATAAAGTTTGATTCAGTCGTATCTATACTATTGCAAGTTAAAGGTTATCCACAAAATCTGTGGACAAGTGTGTTGAAGACTTTTTTTATTTACTTTAACTTATTGAATGTAAGCAATTAATTCTTATTGGTCATTTTTTAACGTCTTATCGTTTTTCACGTATAAGTCTTTTTTTGTGTGTTTTTTACTCTCCCAAAATGCCTTAAAGTCAGTTATCCACAGCATCAAGCCTCTGTATCAATGACAGAGGCTTGATGCTTAATTTAGCCTGTTTTATGAATGTTGTGATGCTTGTATCGCGGTTAGGGCAATGGTATAGACTATATCGTCAACTAAAGCGCCTCGTGATAAATCGTTAACGGGTTTTCTCATTCCTTGAAGCATGGGGCCAATACTGATGAGCTCAGCACTACGTTGAACCGCTTTATAAGTTGTGTTTCCTGTATTTAAATCAGGGAATACAAAGACAGTGGCTTGACCGGCTACTGGACTATCGGGTGCTTTAGAACGTGCCACGTTTGGCATCACTGCTGCATCATATTGCAAAGGACCATCAATGATGAGCTCTGGGCGTTTTTGTTTGGCAATACGAGTGGCCTCTCGGACTTTATCAACATCATCTCCAGTACCAGAGCGGCCAGTTGAGTAACTGATCATGGCGACTTTAGGTTCAATACCAAATGCTTTAGCTGAATCGGCGGATTGAATGGCAATATCAGCCAGTTGCTCTGCATTAGGATCAGGATTAATGGCGCAATCACCATAGACTAAGACTTGATCGGGCATCAACATAAAGAAAATAGAAGACACTAAACTGGAACCGGGTGCCGTTTTAATAAGCTGCAATGGAGGACGAATAGTGTGGGCTGTGGTGTTCACGGCGCCAGAGACAATGCCGTCAACTTCATCTTGTGCCAGCATCATAGTCCCTAGCACCATGTTATCTTCTAATTGCTCACGAGCGACGACTTCAGTTAAGCCTTTGTGACGACGAAGTTCAACCATGGGCGCCACGTATTGATTGCGGACGACATTGGGTTCAATCACCTCAACGCCTTCACCTAATGTCACACCTTGTTGTTTAGCGATGCGATGAATTTCTTCCTTTTGACCTAATAACACACAACGTGCGATACCTCGCTCAGCGCAGATTGAAGCAGCTTTGATGGTACGAGGATCGCTGCCTTCCGGTAAGACGACGGTTTTTTGGGCGGCGCGAGCCAGTTCTGTTAATTTGTAACGGAAAGCGGGTGGTGACAATCTATGTTCGCGAGGGACGTTTTTGGTGACACTTTCAACCCAATCTTGATCAATATGACTCGCTACAAACTCTTGTACTTGCTCAATGCGTACAGCATCATTAACAGGCACTTCATGATCGAAACGTTGTATGTTTAATGAAGTCTGCCAAGTATTAGTGTCAATCAAAAAGACAGGCAATCCAGTGTCAAAGGCTTGTTGGCAGAGTTGCATAATCTCTGGCTCAGGTTGATAACTCCCCGTGAGTAACAGTGCGCCAATTTTGATGCCATTCATAGCGGCAAGACATGCAGAAACAATGACATCAGAGCGATCGCCTGAGGTCACCAGTAATGAATCGGTTTGAATATGGGTGACCATATTGGGCAAGCTGCGGGCGCAAAAAGTGACTTTACGCAGTCTACGGGTATCCATTTCGCCAGCATTGAGCACTTTGGCGTTTAAATGGTGGGCTAAATCAGATGCGCGAGGAGCCACTAAATCCAGACTGTAAGGGACGCTACCTAAAATACGTACTGCGCTGGTTGTTGGAAGAATGAAGGCTTCTTTTGGGTGCTCGTCACTGAGGCTTTGATGATCAAAGACCTCAGATAAATCTGGGCGAGTATGGCCATCCTCATCGACGGGCGCATTAATTTTGTTAATAATCGCGCCAATTAAGCGCTTATTTTTATTGCCGCCCCATGCGTTATGAGCAATTTCAAGACGGTTGGTCAGTTCGATGGGGGTCTCAGTACCTGGGGTCGCAACAAAAATAATATCCGCATCCAATGATTGGGCAATGGCGTAATTGATATCACTGGAAAAGGGGTGGTTGCGGGTTTGCACTAACCCTTCAATGATCATTGTCTCACTGTTATCGGTAGCTTGTGAAGCTCGAGCAATGATTTGTTCCATCAACACGTCTGTTTGATCTAAACGAATTAAATGCTCAGCATGCGCCATAGTAAAAGGCTCAATGGGATTAATCGTCGGTGATTGGCTTAAAATCGTGGTTGAGCGTTCCGGGGTGGTGTCCCCTAATCGTTGTTGGGCGATAGGCTTGAAAAAACGGACCTTAATTCCCTGATGTGCTAATGCGCGTACTAACCCCAAGCTAATGGAAGTCAGACCCACGCTGGTACCGACAGGGATTAGCATGATGTTGCGAGACATATAAACCTCTTTTTGACTCAATGTGATGAGCCTGTCTAGTTGTTAATCATATTGTCCCTAGCTCATGATTTTTGATAAAACTTAGGGATAAATGTAAAAATAGGTGCTTGTTTATAAGAGTGCAATGGACCTTAGTGCACTTTTTACGTCAGTGTTCTTTTACATGAGTGCTCTTTTACGTGAGTGCAATGGCATCTTGTGCAATCACCCATTCTTCATTAGTAGGGATCACCATGGCAACCGGGCTTTTGTCTGTGGTGATCACACCTTGCTGACCAAAGCGCGCGGCCTGATTGCGTTTATTGTCAATGTCAAAGTTAAAAATGGCTAATGCATCTAGGACTTTTTTGCGGATCACATCGGAATTTTCACCAATGCCGCCAGTAAAGACCACAGCGTCGAGACGAGTGAGGGGAACGGTATAAGAAGCAATATACTTGGCTAAACGATAGCAGAATATCTCAAGTGCTAAAGTGGCACCTTTATGACCTGCTTCATAGCCTTCTTCAATACCTCGGCAGTCATTGGTGAGCTCAGAGATCCCAAGTAGGCCACTTTTGTTATTTAATAATGTGTTGACTTCATCTAAGGTGTAGCCTAAGCGATTGACTAAGTGAAAAATAATGGAAGGATCTAGATCGCCACAACGCGTTCCCATCACTAAACCTTCTAGTGGGGTAAGACCCATAGAGGTATCGACACTTTTCCCTCCTTTGATAGCCGTGACGGAGGCACCGTTACCGAGATGAGCACAGATAATATTGGTGTCATCAATGGGTTTATTGAGCACCTTGGCGGCCTCTTGACTAACAAATAGATGACTCGTGCCATGCATACCATAGCGACGAATAGCGTTATCTCGATAAAGGGCATAAGGTAAGGCATAAATATAGGCTTTTTCAGGCATGGTTTGATGAAAAGCGGTATCAAATACAGCTACTTGTGGTAAATCCGGAAAAGAAGCTTGTGCGGTGCGAATACCAATTAAATGCGCTGGATTATGTAATGGTGCTAGACTGGCGCAATCCTCTATACCTTGGATCACAGCATCATCAATGCGTACCGATTGGGTAAATTTCTCTCCACCGTGTACGACTCGGTGACCAATCGCTTGAATTTGGCTTGCTAAATTAGGATCTTGTTTCAGGATATGATTAACAATATAGGCAATGGCTTCTTTGTGTGCGCTCATGGCACCTAAGCTTGCTTCTTGTTTAACGCCTGCGACTTTCCATTTAATCCTAGCTTCTTCTAAGCCGAAACATTCAGCTAGGCCTGAAATTTTATCTTCGCCGTTATTGGCGTCAATGATGGCAAATTTAAGGGAGGAGCTACCACAGTTGAGCACCAATACGAGTTTGTTTGACATGGTTATACCTTACGCATAAATCGTGAACTTAGGTTCACAGAGTATAATGACTTCTTCTCCATTTAAGGTTGAAGTCTCGAAAACAGATCTCAGGCAAAAAGCTTCCCTATTATTGTGCTTGGGAGTCGTTATGAGCCTGTGCTAAAATTAAAGGCAGTCTAGTCAGTTGTTAGGTGCCTTTTTGAGTATTAAAGTATTTAAGACCTTAAGTGAGGGTCGACGTTATATGAAGACTTGGCCTTTGGTCCGACAATTAAGCTTTTATTTTCCCGAATATAGAGTGATCCGTGCTATGAGCATTGCGCTGCCATTAATGCCAATATTGGCAGTGGTGGCAGCAATCAGTCAGTTGTCTATTCATGGTCTTGGTTTTCTTCCTCAAGCAATTACTATCGCCGCTTTTTTTATCAGTTTACCTCTTCAAGGTCTGCTTTGGTTAGGTTGGCGTTCTCGTCATCCATTACCGCTTTCTTTATTAGAATGGGGAAACAGCTTGTCGACAAAACTGACTGATATGGGGGTTTATTGTCAGCCACTTGGCGCTAAAGCTTGCTACTTTGACATGGCGATGATTTTAAAAGCGGCATTTGAGCGCCTTGATGCCAGCTATTGGGAAGAGCTTTAACTTCCTATCATCTTGTCTTTATGTTACACACCTTTATTACACGGTATGGATCCCTCGCTGAGTAAAGACAGCTTTAATTTGTTTCATTATTACATCGCTTGGCGGTGTGATGTTGTCGAGCTGGTAAGTTTCACCTAACGCTGCCCATTTATGCTTACCCAGTGGGTGATAAGGCAATAACTCAACTTTTTCAACATTAGTCATAGGCCCGATGAAATCGGCTAATGCCTCTGCCGCAGAAATATCATAGGTAAACCCTTCAACGATAACGTATCGGATCCATGTTCTATGCTGGTGTTGATGTAAATATTGTGCAAAGGCAAGTGTGTAATGATTACTGACTTGAGTTAATTCGATGTGTTTGTCATCAAACATATGTTTTATGTCAAGCATAACCAGATCCGTATGAGCTAATAGCCGATGGATCTCTGGAGTATAGTGGCGGACAAAACCGTTAGTATCAAGGCAAGTATGAATGCCTTTGGCTTGACACTTTTTAAATAATGCTGCAACGAAAGGGGCTTGCAATATTGCCTCGCCGCCACTGACGGTGACTCCCCCATGACTGGCTTTGAAAAAGGGGAGGTAGCTTTCGATTTGAACCATGAGTTCATTAACGTGCACTTCAGTGCCTGCATGCAGATCCCAAGTATCTCGATTATGACAATATTGGCACCGCATTAAGCAGCCTTGCATGAAAATGACAAACCTAATACCCGGGCCGTCGACAGTACCGAATGACTCTACCGAATGAATTCGGCCATGAACTGACATATTTTTCCTACTTTACTTTAACTAGGGATGTTGATGACAATAGTGGGTTATGCTCAAAATATCCTGTGTATTACAGCGGTTATTTTGGCACCTAACCTATTCATATGTATCGATTCCCTCGAGCACTATTATCCGTATTATTGAACTTAATTTCTTGCTTTCTTTCGCCGTATAGACTCTTGCTTGTCTTTATGTTAGTGATTGCTGATATTGTGATGTTATAGTCTATAAAAGGTGATTGAGCCTGCATTGAGCTTAGAACAATCACCTTGACGATGTGCTTATATACTTTTTGTAAAAGTGCGAGTAATGACGTCTTGTTGTTGCTCTAGAGTGAGCGCATTAAATCGTACGGCATATCCCGAGACTCTGATCGTGAGCTGTGGGTATTTTTCTGGATGCCTAATGGCATCTTCTAGCATGGCTTTATCCATGACATTGACGTTTAAGTGCTGTCCACCTTCTCGCGTATTGTCATGGGCGAAATAGCCATCGAGTAAGGCGGCCAGGTTGGCTTCACGGGCACTTTCTTCTTTACCTAACGCATTGGGTACAATAGAGAAGGTATAGGAAATACCATCTTGTGCATGGGCAAAAGGTAATTTAGAAACGGAGGTGAGTGACGCAAGGGCGCCCGCTTCATCGCGTCCGTGCATAGGATTGGCGCCAGGGGCAAAGGGCATTCCTGCTTTGCGGCCATCAGGAGTATTACCGGTTTTTTTACCGTACACCACATTTGAAGTAATGGTTAAAATTGATTGAGTGGGAATGGCATGACGATACATAGGTTTATGGCGAATTTTATCCATAAAGCGGCGCACTAATTCGCATGCAATATCGTCGACTTTGGCATTATTATTACCAAACTTAGGAAAATCCCCTTCAATGTCAAAGTCGATTGCTATACCTTGCGCGTTTCGAATGGGTTTAACTTTGGCGTATTTTATGGCTGATAAGGCATCGGCGGCAATGGATAAACCAGCAATACCGCAGGCCATGGTGCGGCGAACATCTCTATCGTGTAGCGCCATGAGTGCTGCTTCATAAGCATATTTATCGTGCATATAATGAATGCTATTGAGCGCAGTGACATATTGAGTTGCTAACCACTCCATCATATTATCCAGTCTTGTGATGACATCATCATAAATGAGTATATCACTGGAAATGGGATCAGATTTTGGGCCAACTTGAAGATAAGATTTTTCATCTATACCGCCATTAATCGCATACAGTAAGGTTTTGGCAAGGTTGGCTCTCGCACCAAAAAACTGCATATGCTTGCCTAAAATCATCGGGCTCACGCAGCAAGCAATAGCGTAATCATCAGATTGAAAATCACTGCGCATTAAATCATCATTTTCATATTGAATGGCGCTAGTATCAATGGATACTTTAGCGCAATACGCTTTAAAGGCTGCGGGGAGTTTATCTGACCATAATACGGTAATATTAGGCTCAGGACTGGGGCCCATATTGTATAAAGTGTGTAAAAAACGGAAACTGGTTTTAGTCACGAGTGTGCGTCCATCCAGTCCCATACCGCCAATTGATTCAGTGGCCCAAATGGGATCGCCAGAGAAAAGCTCATCGTATTCTGGAGTGCGTAAAAAGCGTACCATGCGTAATTTCATGACCATATGGTCGATCATTTCTTGTGCATCAACTTCATTGATGAGGCCACGTTTAAGATCCCGCTCAATATAAATATCGATAAAACTGGCGGTACGTCCCAGTGACATGGCTGCACCATTTTGACTTTTAACTGCGGCTAAGTAACCAAAGTAGGTCCATTGAATGGCTTCTTTTGCTGTTTTTGCAGGCTGACTAATGTCAAAACCATAATGGGTTGCCATTTGCTTCATTTGAGTAAGAGCGTGTTGTTGCTCGCTAATCTCTTCGCGTAACTGTATTGTCTCGGATAGGTTTTTCCCTTCCTCTAATACAGTTTGTAAGCTTAAAAACTGGGCGTGTTTATCTTGTATTAACTTATCAATACCATAAAGTGCAATACGTCTGTAATCACCAATGATCCTGCCTCGGCCATAAGCATCGGGTAACCCGGTTAAAATACCTGATTTGCGGCAGCGTAAAATATCAGGTGTATAGACGTCAAACACGCCTTGATTATGGGTTTTTCTGAGTGCTGAATATTGATATTTAAGGTTAGGATCTAAGGTTTTACCATAGGCGTTAAAGGCACTCTCAACCATTCGAATACCGCCATTGGGTAAAATGGCGCGTTTTAAGGGTTTATCGGTTTGTAAGCCTACAATGGTTTCCAATTCAGCATCGATATAGCCTGCTGGGTGAGAAGTGATGGTGGAAACGGTATGAGTGTCAAAGTCTACTGGAGCATGGGTCTGATTTTCTTGCTTAATGCCGACCATGACTTTTTCCCATAAAGCCTGGGTCGCTTGGGTTGCTGGGGCTAAAAAGTGATGATCATCTTCATAGGGCGTATAATGAGATTGAATAAAATCACGAACATTGACACTTGATTGCCATGGACCGGGATGAAAGTCCAGCCACGCATCTGATTGAAAAGGCGTGTGTGTGTTTGATTTATCTTGAGTCATGATATTTCCCCTTTGTCATTAATTTAACGCGTGCTGACAGAAAAGAGCCTCAGCTTTCAGAACATGAATGTGGAACATACATAATAAAGTTTAAGTGACCATTTTAGTCACTCTCTTCATCTGAACCAACGCAATGCGCGATAATATTGATGAAGCATAAAACTAAATTGGTAAGACCAATTGCCCAGATGGATAATAGCACAGTGACATAGGGACTGCATTAAAACCGCCCTTAAATATTGATGAAAAATCGATAAAGTGTTAACTAGCGCCCATTTTAAATAATGAGAGGTTTTTAAGTGAAGGGCATCTTTTGTTTGTTAGAATAAAGCATACACTTTATTATTGACTGATTGTTAGGAACAACATGCATCATCCCGTGAATATCGATGAGGCGCTATCTGCCTATTTTGGCTTTAATGGCTTTCGCGAAGGACAAAGAGAAGTCATTCAAGCCGTGGTTAATGGTTATAGTGCGGCTGCCATTTTTCCAACAGGATCGGGTAAGTCTTTATGTTATCAATTGTCTGCATTGTGTTTACCCCACTTAACCTTAGTGGTTTCCCCTTTATTGGCCTTGATGCAAGATCAATTATCTTTTTTAAAGACTAAAGGGATCCCCGCTGCCAGTATTGATTCCACTATGAATCGTGATCAGGTTGCCGAGCTGATGGCAGCAGTGCAAAGGCAAGAAATTAAAATACTGATGATTTCAGTGGAAAGGTTGAATAATGAACGCTTTCGACACTTTATTAGTCAAGTGGCCATTTCACTATTAGTGGTAGATGAAGCCCATTGTATTTCTGAGTGGGGGCATAACTTTAGACCCGATTATTTGAAACTCCCCCAATACCAGAAAAATTTAAGGATCCCGCAAACTTTACTGTTGACGGCAACAGCAACGGAAAAAGTCGTTAAAGACATGGGGGATAAATTTGGGATTGAACCTGAGCATGTCTGTTTAACAGGGACGTATCGAAAAAATTTACATTTATCGGTGAAAGGGATCCCAGCGAATGAGAAATTAGCATACTTATACCAGTGGTTATTAGAACGCCATGAACAAGCAGGCATTATTTATGTGACTTTGCAGCAAACGGCAGAGCAAGTCGCTCGGCAATTGTCCTTAAAAGGCGTGAATGCAGTTGCTTATCATGCAGGATTAGATGCGACGGTACGAGAGCAAATTCAAACAGATTTTATGCTGGGTAGCAGTCCTATTATTGTCGCGACGATCGCTTTCGGTATGGGGGTTGATAAAAGTGATATTCGTTTTGTGATCCATTTTGACTTACCAAAGTCCATTGAGAATTATGCCCAAGAAATTGGTCGAGCTGGACGGGATGGTCAAGCGGCTGAATGTTTAGTGCTTGCCAGTGGTGAAAATTTAACCACGCTGGAAAACTTTGTCTATGCTGACACGCCTGAGAAGACCGCTATTACGGCTTTATTGTATGAAATGAGGCAAGACAGTGCGGTGGATGGTAAATGGGAAATAATGCTTAATCGCTTATCGACGCGAACCAATATTAGACCCTTAAGCTTAAAAACCTTGTTAGTTTATCTTGAAATAGAAGCGGTCATTTCGCCTTTGTACAGTTACTTTGCTGAATATAAATATAAGTTAATCGCGACACAACCCCAACTAGAGAGGCATTTTAACGATGAGCGTTTAGCATTTGTTAATGCCATTATTGAGACATCAAAGCACGCAACGCTTTGGTATACATTGGATTTAGAAGCACTACAACAAGCCTATCCTTGTGAACGTTCAAGAGTGTTAACCGCGCTTGATTATATGGATACGAAAAGCATGATTGAGCTTCAAACTAAACAAATGATGCAAGTTTATCAGGTGCACACTGCTGACGTTTCTCTTGATGTGTTATGCACTCGATTATTTGAAAAATTTCATTTAAAAGAGCAAAGTGAAGTAGCTAGGATCCATGAGCTAGTGGCATTTTTTTGCAGTGATCAGTGCCTCAATTTACAACTTGCTCAGTATTTTTCCGATCCTTATTTGCACCAAGCTTGCCAGCATTGCTCTGTGTGCTGTGCAGAAGTGGCCAAATTGCCCCGTTTAACCACATTGCCTGCACTTGACAGTTATGACTTTAAGAGCATTACGCTTGAGGCTCGAACCCGTTTAGCGAAGCAAACTTCCGCAATTTTATTGAGTCGTTATTTATGCGGATTAACCACCCCCATGTTTACTCAGCATAAACTCAGGGCCACACATTCTTTTGCTTTGTTGGAAAAGTATCCTTTTAGTCAGGTACTTAATTGGGTAAATTCAGAGTTAAATAATATCGGTTAATTGCTAAATATGATCAATTTTAGTTAATATTCGAAGATTGGTTAACCAAAATGGATCATCTCATGAAGAAATCGGCTCTCTCTATAGTGGCAATATTGTCGCTAACAGGATTGACTGGGTGTCAAACACAACAACAAGAAACTTTACCTATAGTGCAAACGATTGAGCAGGATAAGGCATTTTCGCAATTTTCAGCACAATTTATTGATGCATTATGGCGCACATTTCCTACTTGGGCCTTATATAAAGGCTTTCATGAATATGATGGCGAACTCAATATTCCCAATGCGGCTCAAAGGAAAAGAACGCTTCAATTCATTGCTATTCAGCAACAAGCATTAGCGCAAATCAATTCGAAAGGACTCAGTCCGAATGAGCGCATTGATTATCGTATTATTGATAATTTATTGGCGAAAATGAAATGGGAACAAGACACGTTTAAATCTTGGCAATGGGATCCGAGTCAATATAATGTGGCCGAAGGTTTTGCTTTGTTGATTAATGGTGATTTTGCACCATTAGATGATAGATTAGCATCCGTATTATCGCGACTGGCTTATGTGACGGATTATTATGCGGCTGCAAGAGAGAGCATTCTTTCTCCCACACTTCAACACACTCAGTTGGCGATTTTACAAAATGAAGGTGCGTTGTCGGTGTTGTCCCCAGCTTTATTAGATACTGCAATGCACTCAGGGTTAAGTGAGGGTCAAAAGCAGCAGTTTACCGTGCGGCTGAAGCAAGCAGTGCAAGCCATTAAACAACATGTGAGTTGGCTTAAATCTCTTGAGAAAAGGTTACAAGTGGAAGGAGCCCGTGATTTTCGTATTGGGGAAACCTTATACGAACAAAAGTTTGCTTTTGATATTAAGGCTGGGATGACGGCAAAACAGCTTTATGAAAAAGCATTATTGGATAAAGGCCGTGTTCAAGCTGAAATGGCGACATTAACCACTCAATTATGGTCAAAGTATTTTTCAGCTCCCAAGCCTGCTGATGATAAGGTTGCGATAGCTCGCCTCATTGAAAAATTGTCTGCTAATCATGTTAAACGCGATAACTTTGTCAGTGATATTCGCCAGCAAATTCCAGCGCTCGTTCGGTTTGTGAACGAGCAGGATTTAATCAAGCTTGATCCTAATAAGCCTTTAATTGTGCGTGAGACCCCGAAATATATGCGAGGATTTGCGGGGGCTTCGGTCAGTGCGCCTGGACCTTATGATAAATCAGCAAATACTTACTATAACGTTACTCCCCTAGAAGGGATGAGTGATGCATCCGCTGAGAGTTATTTACGCGAGTATAATCATTGGATTTTACAGATCTTAAATATCCATGAAGCAATCCCTGGTCATTACACGCAGTTAGTTTACGCCAATGAGTCACCTAGTTTAGTGAAGAGTTTGTTTGGTAATGGCGCCATGATTGAAGGTTGGGCAGTGTATGCCGAACGCATGATGCTAGAGCAAGGTTATAGTGCTTTTGAACCTGAAATGTGGTTGATGTATTACAAATGGCACTTGCGGGTTATTTGCAATACCTTGCTTGACTACAGTATTCAAGTCAAAGGCATGAGTGAAGATGAAGCCATTGAATTAATGACTAAAGAGGCATTTCAGCAAATTGCAGAGGCAGAAGGAAAGTGGCGTAGAGCGACTTTGAGTCAAGTGCAACTCACCAGCTATTATGCTGGATATAGAGGTATTTACGATTTAAGAGAAGAAATAAAAATAATTGAAGAATCTCTCTTTAATTTAAAAGCCTTTCATGAACGCTTTTTAAGTTATGGTAGTGCGCCGGTCAGTGATATTAGAGAGTTAATGTTATTATCACTTCATAATGAAACTGAGTAAAAAAAGACAATTTAATCGCTAAATGATATTAACGCACTCTTTGAGAGTGCGTTTTTTATACTCAGTGTTCATTTATTTTAAACTGATATTATGTATCTATTTGTAACAAAAATAGAGTCTTTACTCATTATTTCCTCTAAAGAACTGAATTAAAAATACATGATGGAATATTGACAGTGAGCTAACTTTTTAACATATTCAATATTATTGATATATAAAGTAATATTGATATATATAAATGCATACAAGGTATTTACTAACAGAATTCACTTTGATTAATGATGACTTTTTGATGTTTAAATGTAATATTTATTAACAAATAAATGCGATAAAGGTTAATTCATGTTGGAAAATTACTTGAATGAAACCCTGATGCTACGCGGGTGTCTGGCATAAAATACTTGAGTAAATGAAAAATAAAGAGTATATCTAGTTTTAGTGTAAAGAAGTGTCTCCTAGGAGAAAAAATAACGTGTAGTTTACTATTTGTAATGTAGATGTAAAATCTGGCTTTGAAATAATGATCGGTTTTATTTTCAGCCAGCTTAACAGTTTATTATTTCGAGGGGATGAAACCCCGTTTAGGGCTATTTTTAATGGTGCCGGTTTTATTTGCCTCATTGTTTTTTATTAACGCTATGTTTCAATTTTAGAATGAAGCTGGAGTATTTTTATTGGCAACTTAGTGATAGTGCATTCATTCAAGAACGGTTAAGCTTGAAAGCGGTAGTATTTAATTTGTTAATTATATTAGCAGGTTATTTGTAATTTATAACAATATTATTTGCAGTAAAAGAAACGTAAGATAATTTTAAAGTGATTAATTAAAAATAGTCACATTGATATCTATTGATACTGACGTAAATGAATAATAGTGAAATAAGCATTTTTATTTGCTACTCGTCACTATTATTGACTGTATAGGAGTGGGTTGTGTATGAATCAATCGCAACAAAGTGTTAAATATACCCAAAGTATGGCCTCTTCAACTCTTGATAGTACTGGCTTTGACTTTGACGAGATTGAATTCTGTGTTTCTCTTGATGATAAAAAGGTTTATTTGACTCAAACAGAGTTTAAATTATTTAAATATTTATTTGAAAGACAAGGCCAAGTGATCACTAAGCAAGAATTACAGCGTAATATACTGAAGAAAGATCTTGGTAAGTTTGATCGAAATTTAGATATGCATATTAGCAATACTCGAAGAAAGCTAGTTGAAATGCATTTACCTCGCACACTGATCAATACGGTTCGGGGCCAAGGCTACTGTTTTTCTTGATATACGTTTGTGTGTTGGCTTTGGTTGATACCCATGTATTGTGAAGTATCATGGGTATGGCTTTCGTTTTTATAAAAACGCTTTTCTTTTTTATTTATAGTTGTATGCAGCCGTTTAACGCTTGTCACCTTTTGAGACATGCTTTTAAAAGATGTCTTGTATGACTTCATTTTATTGGCTTTGAAAATAGCCATCTTGAAATAGCCTGAGTATCGTTTATCCTATGGCCTACTTATGTTAATTAAATGGATCTCTGTTCAATCAGAGTCTGTATTTAAGGAAGCCTTTATGCGGATCAGTGCCAATTTTGATGGCGGAAATATTGATGTTGTTAGTCTACAAGCGCCAGATAATATCGAACTCGCTATTCGTCCCGACGAGGGGAATGCGTTTTTTCAGTGGTTTAATTTTAAACTTGACGGCACAATAGGCGTACAGTATCAATTACATATTATCAATGCTGAGAAAGCCTCTTATCCTCAAGGATGGGAAAATTACCAAGCCGTTGCTTCCTATGATAGAGAACATTGGTTTCGTCTACCCACAGTATATGAAAATGGGCGCTTAACGATTGATGTTGAGTTAGATTGTGACTCGATACAAATTGCTTATTTTGCCCCTTATAGTTATGAGCGTCATCAAGATTTATTGGCTAAATGCCAAGTTCATCCTATGGTGACGGTTGAACATTTAGGCTTAACATTGGATGAGCGAGTGTTAAGTTTAGTGAAGGTGGGGGATGGCGATGAGTCTAAAAAAAATGTGTGGATCACAGCCCGTCAACATCCTGGTGAAACCATGGCAGAGTGGCTTGTTGAAGGTTTGATGTTACAGCTTCTTGATAGCGATAACCCTGTTTCACGCTCATTATTGGCCAAAGCTAATGTTTATATTGTGCCTAATATGAATCCTGATGGTGGTGTGAGGGGGCATTTACGCACGAATGCGATAGGGGTGAATTTGAATCGTGAGTGGCAAGCTCCGTCACTTGAAAAAAGCCCTGAAGTGTATCATGTGGTGAATAAAATGCGCCAAACGGGAGTGGACTTATTCTATGATGTTCACGGTGATGAAGGCTTGCCTTATGTGTTTTTAGCGGGCAGTGAAGGCGTGCCTTGTTTCGATGATGCGATGTCTTCATTGCAACATACTTTTGAGCAGGCTTTACTATTGGCCAGTCCCGATTTTCAAACGCAATTTGGTTATGACAAGGATGAACCCGGCCAAGCTAATTTGACTGTGGCGTCCAATTGGGTGGCTCAAGAATTTGGCTGCTTATCTTATACGTTAGAGATGCCGTTTAAAGACAACGATGATTTACCTGAGCCGATTCAGGCTTGGTCTCCAGAAAGGTGTATGCTGTTAGGTGAAGCATCTTTAGTTGCAATGAATGCGGTATTAAACAAATTGTAAAAAACAGGTATAATGTGACTTTATCTGGGGCAGCAATAAATGCTTTGCCCCTTTATAAGAGTCAATCATGGCTTTTTAGAGGTGAGATCATGGCATTAGTCGCTTGTCCAAGTTGTCATAAAAGAATTTCAAATAAAGCGAGCACATGCCCGCATTGTCATGTGGGTTTATCCGGTGACAATGAATCCCATCGGCGCATTAGTCATATTAAGAAATCCAATCAATTATTGAATCACAGTTTATTTTCAATGAGTTTGTTCATTTTTGGTGTCGTTCTTGGCTTTTGGGGCGGAGAAGTGGCGACAGGCCCGAGAGCCTATGTGGCGGGTGCTTGCTTTATTTTTGGATTTATCGGTTATTTGATCTGCCGTATTCGAATTGTGTTACATAAGCGGAAAAGTGTATGAAAGATATCAACGAAGTGATCCAGCAGATGCCTGTAGAAGTGTATGAGCGTCTGGTCAGTGCGGTGGAGCTTGGCAAGTGGGAAGATGGTAGCGTGTTGACCGATGAGCAACGCGCATCGACACAGCAAGTGGTAATGTTGTATCAAGCGAAGAAGTTGCATCAGACCGATCATTTTACTATTGGTCAAGAAGGTCAAATTAATGAGTTATCCAAAGCCCAGTTGAAAAAACAATTTAAAGCGCAACCTGATGATGTTGCTGATTTTAAAGGGGAGAGTATTGCCGCCTTTAAAAATGAAGAGTTATAAATTTATCAAAAAGCAACGATGAATATATCGTTGCTTGTTGTTTCATTTAGTCTGTACTGAGTTCACCGACGATATTTTCAAGCATGGCTTGGCGAATATCATCAGGACTCATATCGGTTGATAATAAATAATGCAATTTGGCTAAGGCCGCTTCAGTGGTCATATCACCACCACTGATCACCCCTGCTCCTGCTAATGCATTACCTGTTGCATAGCCTCCCATATTCACCTTACCTTGCATACATTGTGTCAAGTTGACTAATATAACCCCGCGTTCATGAGCCGCTTTTAGTGTGGCTAAAAGGGCGGGCGTTTGGGGGGCATTACCTACACCAAACGTCAGTAAAATAAGTGCCTTGACGGGTTGCTGGAGGACATTATTAAAAATATCAGTCGAAATACCTGGGTATAAGGTGACCACACCAATGGGCTGTGGACTGATATTGGCCAAGGTTAATACTTGATTGGCTGCGGGTTGACTTATGTTCCCTGCATGGAGCCTAATTTTTATGCCTGCTTCCAGTAACATGGGAAAGTTAGGGGAAGCAAAAGCATTAAAGCCATCGGCATGTGCTTTGGTTGTTCGGTTCCCCCGAAATAAGCGATTATTAAAAAATAAACTGACTTCTGCTATTGGATAATTAGCGGCAATATATAATGCATTCAGTAAATTGGTTTGTCCATCCGATCTCAGTTGGGCTAACGGGATCTGCGAGCCTGTGACAATGACAGGCTTTGATAAGCCTTGCAACATGAAGGAAAGTGCTGAGGCCGTAAATGCCATGGTGTCTGTTCCATGCAAGATAACAAAACCATCATATTTATCATAATTGGCTTTAATATCATTGGCGATTAGTTGCCAATCAGTGGGGGCCATATCTGAAGAGTCAATCAAGGGATGGTATTCATTAATGACAAAATCGGGCATTTCTGCATGGTAAAACTCTGGCATGGCTTTAACACAGCGGGTTAAAAAGCCTGCGACAGGGGCAAATCCGTTCGCGGTTTTTTCCATTCCTATGGTGCCGCCGGTATAGGCGACATAGATTGAACGTTTAGTCATAAGTCATTCTGCAGAGAAATTAATGCAGAGAGTATACGATTTTCGGCCATAAAAAGCCCAGTAAAAACTGGGCTTTTGGTGATAAATGACGCTAAAAAGCGTTTGTATTACAAGTTACAGGTATCACAATATAAGTAGACACCATTAGGATCGTCAAAGGAGGAGAAAGTTGTTAACATATTCTGCCATTTTGACATTAAGGCATTCACGACTGGACTTTGAGCCTGTGTTTGCTGTACAGGAAGGTAAGCTGTTGCCGTGGCAAAGATATCTTGAATGATTTGTTCTTGTGGACTGAGCTCTTGTTCAATGAGCTTGGTGTCAAATTGTGTTAACTTGGCCATTTCCGCTGCTTTTTTAATGGCTTGTGGCATATCACCAATCGCATCGACTAAGCCAAGTGTTAGGGCTTGCTTTCCTGTCCAGACTCGGCCCTGAGCAATATTGTTAACGGCTTGTTTTTTCATGCCTCGGCCATCGGCAACGATTGAGATAAAGTTGTCATAACCGTGTTCAATATTGCGCTGCACAACAGTACGAAATTGCGGGGTGAGATCGCGGGTAACACTAAAACCTGCCCAAGATGAAGTCCCTACACCATCGGTGTAAATACCTAAGTCAGCTAATGAATCTTTAAAGGTTGGAATAAGACCAAAAATACCAATTGAGCCAGTTAATGTGGTTGGAGTGGCAAAGATATAATCGGCATCGGCTGAGATCCAATATCCTCCTGAGGCCGCGTAGCTGCCCATACTGACAATGATGGGTTTATTCGCGGCTTTAATGGCGAGGATTTCTTGGCGAATTTGCTCTGAAGCAAAAGCACTGCCTCCAGGGCTGTCTACTCTCAATACAATCGCTTTAACATGGTTATCAAAACGCGCCTTTCTTAATAGTTTTGAGGTACTTTCTCCACCAATTTCACCGCTAGGCTGATTGCCATTGAGGATATTACCTTTGGCGACAATAATGGCCACTTTATTAGACTCTGTCGCTTGGGTGTGTGATTTTGCGATGGATAAGTAATCATAGAAATTGATTTGTTTATAGTTATCGCCTTGATTGGCTTTGCCCACTCTATCTACCATGGCGAGTCTAAAGGCTTCTGCTGTGCTTAAGCTGTCTACCCAGTGTAGATTGAGTGCCATTTTAGCCATGTCATTGTTCGTTTTATCCAGTTCGGCTAAATATTGCTCTGGTGATAAGACGAGTTGATTTGGTTTGATGTTACGGTTGTTCGCCACTATTTGACTATAAGTTTGCCATAAATCACTGAGCAAGCTCATATTGGCTTCTTTAGCAGCGGGTGACATATCATCACGAATAAAAGGTTCGACCGCTGACTTAAACGTGCCCACACGAAAGACATTCATTTTGATTTTAAGCTTATCTAGGGCGGATTGAAAATATTGGCGATAGCGCCCCATGCCCTCAATGCTGACCATGCCTTGTGGGTTCAAATAAACCGTGTCTGCAAAACTGGCCAGAAAATATTGGTTTTGGTTGTAGCTATTGGCGTGGGCGATGATGGGTTTACCCGATGCTTTAAAGGCTGTGAGTGCATCTCCAATGGAGGAGAGTTTACTTAAACCTGCATTTTGTAATTGGTCTAAATCTAATACTAGCGTGCTGATATCATTATCATTGGCAGCGCTATTGATCACTTTAATGACATTGCTCAATAAAATTTCACTGTCGGCGCTATTTTTCCTTTCGCTATTCATAATGGCTTCAAGCGGGGCAACAGGCTTCTTTTGTTCGACAATATTGCCGGATAAATTGAGCACTAAGGCGGAGCCTTTTTCAATATTCACAGTGTCTTCTTTACTCAGTCCAATCAGCACCGCGATCAGTAATCCGAAAAAAATGACATTGAGAATAAATTTGCGAATACCGTTTACAGTATTCCACATAAAACAAAATATCTTTTTTAAAAATGAAGGTTTAGCGGACATTTGCCACTCCTTGATGACGTGATTGACGCCATGTTAACCGAAATAATGCACAGATGGAAAACCCAATTCAAAACGGATGTCTCTTTTCCCTTATTGAGCTTAGTACAGACTCAAGGTATGCTGAATTAAATCATTTGTTTAAAAAGGATGTTTGAATGTCGTTTCCGCATTTATTAGAACCCTTAGATTTAGGCCATACTCAATTGAAAAATAGAGTGTTAATGGGATCTATGCACACAGGGCTAGAAGAAGAAAAGGGCGGTTTTGAAAAATTAGCTGCTTTTTATAAAGAGCGCGCCGCTGGCGGAGTCGGACTGATTGTGACTGGGGGGATTTCGCCAAATTTACGGGGGCGATTGGCGCCCAATGCCTGTCAACTCAGTTTCCCCTGGCAAGTCAAAAAACACACTATTGTTACCCAAGCAGTGCATCAGGCGGGTGGCAAAATTTGTATGCAATTACTGCATGCAGGGCGATATGGTTACCATCCCTTTTCTCAAGCCCCCAGTAAAGTGAAATCCCCTATTACCCCTTTTACGCCTAGTGCGATGTCAGCAAGGCAAGTGAAAGGGACCATTAAAGATTATGCAACCAGTGCGGCCTTGGCGAAAAAGGCGGGCTATGATGGCGTTGAGGTGATGGGCTCAGAAGGTTATCTGATCAATCAATTTGTCAGTAGCCGAACCAATCAACGCACCGATGAATGGGGCGGCGTATTTGAAAATCGCGCTAAATTTCCCCTTGAGATCGTGCGCAGTATTCGTGAAAAAGTCGGTAATGATTTTATCATCATCTTTCGTTTATCTATGTTGGATCTGGTGGAAAATGGCTCAACATGGGATGAAGTGGTGCAATTAGCCAAAGCCTTAGCGGCCGCTGGCGTATCGATTTTAAATACCGGCATTGGCTGGCATGAGGCTCGGGTTCCCACTATCGCGACGAGTGTGCCACGGGGGGCTTTTGCCTGGGTGACCGAACGGCTTAAAAAAGAAGTGTCATTGCCTTTAGTTGCCACGAACCGCATTAATACACCAGAGATCGCAGAAGGCATTATTGCATCGGGTCAAGCGGATATGGTGTCCATGGCGCGGCCGTTTTTGGCTGATCCCGACTTTGTCAATAAAGCCGCTGCCAATACACCTGAGCTGATTAATACTTGTATTGGTTGCAATCAGGCATGTCTTGATCACACCTTCTCATTGAAGCGCGCCACCTGTTTAGTTAACCCCCGTGCCTGTTATGAAACAGAGATGAATTTCACGCCAACTAAGCATAAGAAACGCATTGCGGTGATGGGCGCAGGGCCAGCAGGCATGGCGTTTTCTGTGTATGCGGCCAGTCGCGGCCATGAGGTGGTGCTGTTTGAAGCTAAAGCCGAGGTAGGCGGGCAGTTTAATTTAGCTCGTAAAATTCCGGGCAAAGAAGAGTTTGATGAAACTATTCGTTATTTTCTTGAGCAAATTAAATTGCACCAAGTGGACTTAAGGCTCAATACGCGACTGGATGCCTCTGTGGTGCGAGATGAAGCCTTTGATGAGATTGTCATGGCATCAGGGGTATTGCCAAGAGAAATTGAGTTACCCGGTTTTGACTCGCCTAAAGTGGTGGATTACCAGCAAGTACTTATGGGTCAAGTGACGGTAGGTGATAAGGTAGCGCTCATTGGCGCAGGCGGCATAGGCTTTGATATGGCGCATTTTTTAGGCGAAGAAGAGTCCAGTACCTTACATTTAGATAAATGGCTTAAGCAGTGGGGCATTGATAAGACCTATCAAGCACGGGGCGGCTTGATGAGTCCTCAAAAAGAAGCGCCTCATAAACAGCTTTATTTATTGCAGCGTAAAACCAGCAAGATGGGCAAAGGCCTTGGGCGGACCACAGGTTGGATCCATCGCTTAGTGTTAAAGCAGCACCAAGTTATTCAAAAAACCGGTGTGAGTTATGAAAAGTTTGATGAGCAAGGCTTGCATATCAGCATCGATGGCCAGAGTGAAGTGCTTGATGTGGATAATGTGGTGTTATGCGCCGGGCAAGTCTCAAACCGCACCTTACTTGAAGAAATGCAATCCACTGGGCTGCCTGTGCATATGATTGGTGGCGTGGATGTGGCCGCCGAGCTCGATGCCAAGCGGGCCATTAGGCAAGGGGCCGAATTGGCTATTAAATTGTAGCGATTAAACTTTAGCGTAAACGGTAACGTTTAATTTTGATATTTTGTGTCAAATTTCTGATTATGGCTAGCTTGAGGAATTAAGTTAGCCTTTATTGGTTATTCATTGCTACCGCAGGTTCTTGTGCAAGTAATTCTCGGGACGCTGTAGAGCTATCTGACCTGCATGGATAGCAGGAAATGCCTTAAAATGTCGGGAACAGCTTTGCATGATCGGTGACAGGGCCATGGGCGCTCTGCGATTTCAAATGACATCCTTGTCTAAAGGCCAGCCAAATAAAATATATCCGTATATAAAAGCCAGCTCAACATCCCTGTTTCCCGTTCATTGACTCATGGCGTGACCATATTAACCCTATTTGTCGCTCATTAAAGCCATATTTATGGCTTTCGCCCTGAAACCGAAACTAGCAGATGCATCTACACGGGAATTTAAAGCGAAAATCAAGAGAAAAGAACAAGCAGTGAGTAATGCTTTAATTGTATTGGAATTAATGTACCAGACTTAAGTGGGGGCTGATTAACCTGCACTTGGAATAATGAGTGTTATAGCGTTATTCCTTCCAACTTAATGGCCTGATTAAGGTGTTGTGCCAACCTTTTGTCGATAGTAAGGTGGAATGTCGTTCGTATTAAATCGCTCGCTACTAGTGGACAGCACCCTCAAATAAGGGGTTAAAATAACGGTATTTAGCGATGTTGTTGACATCTAGGGCTTGGCTCGAATTCAAGTCGATTAGTGATTGGATTTTGGTTGAGCAATAAAGGCTAGCTTGAAGGATATGCTAGCCATGCTGGCAGATCAGCGCTTATGTTTATCTACGATTTTTAAAGACTATTTTTGTCGCGTCAATATCTGTTCTATTTCTGATAATATTAGGTATTGCTCGACAATAGCTTTTTGATAAACCAATTTCATCAACCAATGTGGTTACTGCAATAGCATTATCGATTTTATTTAAGTACCATTTTACTCTATCTGCAAGTGCGTATGGAATTGGCTCAAATGTGGTTTCCATTATTTTGATTTTATCGCCAACATAAATGTTTCCTCCATTAATGACTTGAGCGAGTACACCTCGTTTGTGTAGAATTTTATTGGCACTGGCAAGGTGTTTTATTTTCTTGCAAGGTTCACAATGAAACGTGATACGAAGCAGTACTTCTCCTATCTTGAATACTGTTCCTGAGGGATATGTATGGATATCCCTTTCCATTTCTTCTGAGAGTAATATGTTTTCTCCAAGTTGACCGGGAGGAATATTGAATTCTGTTAATGTACTAAGGGGCAGCAGAAGAAGGTGTCTAAACTCATGGCGAGTGACCCCTCCCAAGATCCCATTTGAAGAGAGCGATAATTCATTAACCATAACTACTGTTGGTGTATCGTTTGCCGTTTTTAAAAATAAATGTTTAATCATAAAGTTTTTACAAATAATTAATAGCGCGACAGACGATATTGTATGTCGCGTGTATTCTAATATAAAGATGACATAATATTGTTATGACATGATATATTCAGTTGGAGGTGTTTTCTCTATGCTAGATAGCATAGTATCGACTTCAGTCACTAATATATCGGCCAAATTTTCTAATAACGTTTCATTCATAGTATAATTTTTTAATTTATAGGCGAAATGATATTCATCCTCAACCCAAGTTTCAATACCTGCATCATTGTGCTGTGCTTGGGCTTCTATTTTATCAAGTGCATGGGCTATTTTGGCTTCGACAGTAAGGTTTTTTTCATACTCCCACCAAAGTTCGTATATCTCTTCACCAATAGTGGAAGGAAGTTTTGTTTTTATCTTTTCAATGGCTTGTTGCTCTTTACGTTCTTTATCTTGTTTTGCTTCTGTGCTTGATGAAGAAATGGTGATGGGCATATCTCCGGCGTAAATTTCTACCAGATCATGGATAATGATTAGTTTTAGGAACTTTAGTTGATTGAATGAGCATGTGAGATAAGGGGCTACCATGATACCTAAAAAAGACATTTGCCATACATGTTCTGCGACACTTTCTATTCTTCCATCAGTTAAATAACTGTGCCTAAGTTCCCTTTTTAATGCTTCAGAATCTAATAAAAAAGATCGGATTGATTGTGCGACTTCAGCTGTTTTCATTACGACTCCATTTTACATAACCTAACATGGCTTGCACCATGAATACTAAAAATAAAAAAACCGATGAATAGAGTTCTTTATAGAGATAAAAACTGACCCAGAGTAAATTGATTAATACCCAAATAAGGTAACCTGATTTTTTCTTTCCAATTATTAACTGTCCACCAATGAGACTTCCAGCAACTAATAGCCATGTTAGATGATCAAGCAGCATTATATTCGACCTGTAGCATTGGGATTGAAAATGTGGTTTTAGCTGCGCTAATGAAATCGGGCTTATGACCCAGTAATTTTTCTGTTTTAGTAAGCGATGAACTCCACACTTTTTTAAAATGGTTTGCACCCATTCCTTTCATTTCCATATGAGCTAAATGAAGAATATCTTCGTCACACTTTTTCATTTCGAAATCATAGTGGGGTTTTGGTTTTATTCTAAAAGATATTTCAGTGTGCGGGGAAGTCCGTGTGGCAGGAAAAAATGAAAAAGGTCCGAAGCCAGTTACCCAAGAGAGTTTGTTTTGGCATTTAACTCGAAAACCAAAACATTCATGACCTAAGTAATTTTCTTTTTCTACGATAATATTATTACATTTTTCTAAGGTTGAAATGAAATTACATAAATCAAATAAGGTTCTTACTTTAGGAAAAATAAGCGATAAGGTACTGATATCCTTTTTTTCTTTAAATGAATCTATTATTAAATCAATGTTTTTTGAACTGACGTCGTTAATAATCTCATGTCCCCATCCATACTTAGCGGGGTTTCTTGCTGCTAATGCAGCAAAAACACATCCAGCTCCCTCATTTTTATAAAATATTCTTTGTTCATTTATAATACTGTTAGTGTTCATATAATATCCTTATTTTGAACATTTCATCTAGTGAATAGTTGAACGATAGATGTCGTTATATTCACTTCTTCTTATCTGAAGTTGGGTTGATAAATTGTTGTGTAATGTTGCATATATTATTCTTTTGATCAATGTTTTGTTTTTTTATTAACATTGCAAGTTGTTAACCATGATACTTGAAATAATCGAATGAGGTATTTCAGTTACAATAATTTATCTTCTTGTTATTACAAAAGAAACAGCCTAATACTATTCATGCAGGGTAGTAATCGATAACGTTATTTGTTATCTGTCGTCTCACTCATTGAGTTCATTTAAGTCAATTGCCTGTAGCAGATTAAGAGTGTGAGTTCTCACGCACATTCGTTGATCCTAGAATAGCCTCTAGGTGTATTTGTAATTAATCAGTTATTAATTACCATAGCGATATTGGCAGGTGTTTTTTCAGCTTTTAGCCTTAATGGCATTCATTGCTGCCGTAGGCTAAGGTGCTGTTGTAGGTACCCATCCGCAGAGAGTATCATGAATTTGCGTTTGGCTATTCTTAGGTACTGGAAAGTGTGTTTATTAATTGAAACTTCATGTGGGGTTATCGCTTCCAGTGAGGTAAGGTCGTAAATTCCCATTCACACTGGGGGGAATCAATAATTTCATTTGTTTAAAATTATCTAATTTGAACTGACTGGGTTTATTTGAGTAAATTGCTGCCGCAGGCTAAGGTCGTGGATGCCTATCCACACTAGGATCCTAAAATGTGCGTTTGGCTCCAGTGATATTGGCCAGTATCTTTCAGCTTTTAGCCTTAATGGTATTCATTGCTACCGCAGGCTTTTGTGCAGATGCCCCTGCGAGACGCTGTAAAGCCATCCTTGGCCGCTTTACGGTTTCATCCTTGAAACCGAAACTAGCAGATGCATCTACACGGGGATTTAAAAGCGAAAATCAACAGAAAAAGAAAAGATCAAAGCAGGGTGTTTCTCCGAGTTAGGTTTTTTTACATAGAGAGGTATGAATGAAAGTTGTGAGCTAGATCAATGGTTTTTATTTTTCTCTTTATGCGATTTAAACATTTTATTTACAAATGTATTACTGTAGTGGTATTTTGCTTGGCTAGCGTAAATGGGCTGGGTTAGCAGTGTACTCTGGCTTAGTGATTGGTTTAAAAAAACTGTTTCAAAGAATTGGCAGTCTGGAAGGTTATGCTGCTGAGTAAGCTGTTAAGTTTTTACAAGTTAGCGAGAGAAGTGTAGAAATATGGATTTATTTAATTTAGAGGGAATTTACTCGCTTGCGTTAGAGCCAGAAAATCAAATTGATTTTGATCATTGGATGTCGCAAGAAGGGGTGGTGGATTATCTAGAGGATGAAGCGAAAGAAGAATACATTATCATCTACTCGTCTCTACCACACACTTTCATACATTCAGTACTTATTCCTAACGTTGAGCCAAATGATGAGGTACTAAAAGATCTCCAAAAGTGGAGTTACAACCCGTTCTCATCATGGGGGCTAACTTGCTCATCTGATGATGCTTGGGTAGAGCCTCCTCTTTCTAGCTCGGGGAGTGAAACTCTGAAAACGGGAGAGCAGATTGTATTCGGGCGCTCATTTGAAGGTATCAATAATAATCAAAGTTATTATGAATTAAACCAAAAATTAGCTCATGTACTTGATATCCACTTTGTTCCAGAGCGAAGGTCATGGTGCAAGCTGGATGATCATGGAGATATGCTCGATGTATTTAAAATACTCGAAATTGATGGCCTTCCAAAGAATGAGACTGGCACAATAATATGCGCTAAGAAGGAAGTGTTAAGCGAATATTTAGGCGTCGAAAACCTAACTTTAATCAGAATGTTTGATTTTACAAGATATAAGTCTGGCAATTTTTCTGGTTGGGATAATAGTCGCGAGTCCGTGGATTTTGGGAGCTCAGCTTCAATTTATGGTTCTTTGTCGATAGCTCCAGGGATAGGAAGTTATTCAAGAGGATTTCAACTTATAGAACTCAGTCTCCCTAAAGAGCACATAGTAAATCGTGTTTGGGGTAGGCCTGTTGACAAAGAACCTAAGAAATATTGCGCCTACATTGCCCATGACTGGAAAAATAAGGACATAACTGAAATATCATGCGATCCTACTTGCTTGTCTAATTATTTTACAAAATCAGATCTTCCCTTTGAGATTACACCTGCGTTCTTTAAACCAGAAGTACTATCTAAATACAAAAGTGATAGAGCAAAGTATAAGCTTGATAGTCGCTCTGTAAGTTGTAGAGCTTCATGGCATCTAGAGACTTTCGATGTCAATTCTACCGGACAGGTTCACACTTATTTAATCTATTTAAGTCGATTGCCATATGAAGAGCAGCTTCATTGGAAACAGTATAACGAGAAACCAAAGGCTCCACTTTCAGAGCGCGCAATTAAAACTGACTTTGAAGGTCAGTTTTATGAAAAATATGACCCATTACCAAGTTTAAAGCGCAAATTGGATAAACTTCATTCTGAAGGTGTGCATTGGTGGGTTCTTCGAGACGAAAACGCTCCAGATAAAGTTCATTACCCTTATACAGACTCTAAAGATGAATGGGCTGAGGAAATATTAAATCTCGATCAGCTGTTAGTAGAAGGCCTCCAAGAAAAGTGGTTACGTAAAAAGGCTAAAGCGCTAGGTTGTAATCCTGATGCTCGGCTTAGGGCATTAAAATTATTGGAGACCATACTTGTCGGTATAGATTTTGAAGAAGAGCATGCTAGGGAGATTATGTCACCTTTTCACGTTGTCCATAATTTGCGCTCAATATTGAAAGGACATACGTCTGGAACAGAAGCGGAAAATGAACGAAAAAATGCTTTGAAAGAGCATGGTAGTTTCAGAAAACACTTTGAGAAAATATGCAGTGACTGCGATGAGTCGGTTGAGATAATAGCTGAGGCATTTAAGGAAAAATGAGAACTTCCTTAGCTTCAAAAACTAACAAGGCGCTGCTGCCGGACAATTTTTACGTTACACTCCAAAGTTGACGCAGAGCGCGGCGTTATATTGCAAAAAAGGTTCAGTGAATGTTTCAAAATGGATCTCTAAAATTATTTCAAAAGTATTTGGAAGATAGGTTAGAAACTAATATTCATTTAACAGAGGATAGTGTTAGGTATAGTTTCTTTTCAGCACTTACAGCGCAGAATGCGTTTGAGCAACATGAAATAACTCTAGAACTACCTCATCCTCAAATAAAAAATGCGGAAATTGATACCTATATAAAATCAAAAAATATTGAAGCGTTTCTTGAGTTTAAATATCATCGAAAGAGTAATAGTTCGTCGCCTAAGCCCCAAAAAGCAGGCTCCCTATTTAAAGACTTTATAAGGTTATCAACTTTAAATGGCAGCGCCAAGAAATACGTCGTATATTTTACTGACATAGAGATGGCTACTTACTTTCACAAACACAACTCTCAATATAGTGACTTTTGGTCTAAAGAATCCTTCGTATTCGATGACAGTTTTATATCTAAAACCAGCTCAACTTTCAAAAAGGTATGTGGTAATTTAGTTAACTGTAAGGTAAATACGATTTTTAGTTCTTGTTTAGCTTCAGGGCACCAAATCAGAGTGTATTGCGTAACTGCAATATAACAAGTCACTAAAGCAGGACTCGGGCAAAACCGACTAAGACAGCCATCATTAATGGCACTTTCTAACCCCTCCAGCTAAGCTTTATGAACTCGTAGATGTCGCAGCTTGCTATTTATCAGGGGCTATTGATAAAGGCCCATTTATAAAGGGCTGTGCCACGTCCAAGCAGAACCTTGATGAGTATTGAACTTTCTATTGAATTTTCCGTTTAACAAGAAGAGCCTATTACCATTGCTGTCGCTGTGCGGCGTGCCCGTCTTCTATTCGTGACATGCAGAGGTGACACAAAGAGATGCGGGGATGATCTTTTTTTATAAATAAAGAGGGGATTAATAATGGCTGGCTATCAATCAAGCTGTTAAAAAGATTGTTATAGGGTGACGATGCTCAAAGCTTCAATGCGCTTATTGTTGTGACTGAAAGATCATTGGTTGATTTTAATGTATGCCTCAATTGCCTTTATGATGTCATCTACATTGATGGGTTTACCAATAAAGTCTTGCATACCCGCATCAAAACACCTTTGCCTATCTTGAGGTAATACATTGGCGGTCATAGCGATGATATAAGGCGGATTGGTTGATTGCTGTTTAATGATTTTCTTAGTTGCAGTGACGCCATCCATATTCGGCATCTGCATATCCATGAAAATGACATCATAATGTTTTTCACTGACGGATTGAACGGCTTCTATACCATCGACTGCAAGATCAATATCATAACCTATCTTTTGAAATACTTTTTTAGCAATGGCTTGATTAATTTTATTATCTTCAGCGAGCAAAATAGTCAATGGATATTGTGCTGAAAGCTTCATGGGGGTTTTATTATGGGAATGAGTGCGTGATGAGGCCTTTGTATTGTCTATGACTTGCAGCATTGGTAAAACGAATGTGATAGCAGTGCCTTTTCCTAATTCACTTTCGATTGAAATATGCCCTTTCATTTGTTTGATGAGTTGAGCACAAATGATTAAACCTAGCCCTGTTCCGCCATACTTTCTTGCTACCGAATTATCGACTTGAGAAAATGGTTTAAACAGCTTACTTTGATCGGTTTGACTAATGCCAATACCCGTGTCTGTAATCGTAAACGCAATTTGAAAGTCATTTTTGACACTAGCATTGACTTTAACCGATAGTTTTACGGTTCCTTTTTCAGTAAATTTTATCGCGTTATTCATGATATTGAGTAGTATTTGACGGATCCTGAGTTTATCGCCCATTACGCAATCAGGTAATGCTGTATCCATTTCTGTAATAATATCTAATCCCTTATTTGAAGCATGTACATCAAGCAGATAACAGCATTCATTGACTGTTGCTCTTAAATCAAGGGGCATTTTTTCTAAGTGTAACTGCCCTGCTTCTAATTTTGAAATATCTAAGATATCATTGATAATAACGAGTAGCCCATCCCCACAAACTTGAATACTACTGAGATATTCACGTTGCTCATCGTCAAGCTTTGTATCATCGAGCAGTGCGACCATACCTAAAATACCATTCATTGGCGTGCGAATTTCATGAGACATGTTAGCAAGAAAGTCACTTTTTGACTGCATAGCGTTTTCCATTGAATGAATGGATTTTTTAAGAGTTTGGCTCATATTATTAAAGGTATTTGCTAATACATAAAATTCATCTTTAGAGCCGATGGTGATGTTGTGGTCAAAGTTTCCCTTTTCAATTTCTTCTGCACCAATCGTTAATATTTTAAGGGTATTGATGATGTTTTTAGAGAGAAAGTATGCGGATAAACTGGTGAATAATATGGCGATGATAGTACCAATGGTGACTATGAAGATGGTTTGTTGGCTAGCCAGTACTTGTGATTGCTCTCTTTGTTCTAATAATGCTAACTCAATGTCAACAAACTCTTTTTGTATTAGCCGAATATTGCCGATTATTTTTTTCCCCGTTTCTTTTTCGATTAATGCTTGTATATCAAGCATTGAGACTTCATTTGATCTTTCTATTTGCTTTCTTGTTGCGATTTCTATTTCGGCTGCTTCTTTCATCCATTTTTGTTGTAACAGGTTTATTTCTTCTAGTCGCGCAACTTGTGGAGGGTTGTCTGATACTTGATTTTGTAATGATATAAGTTCAGCTCCCCACATCTTTATTGCAGCCTCAAAGGGGGCTAAGAAGTTAGGGTTGCCTGTGAGCAAAAAACCTCGTTCACCGGTTTCCATATCGATTAATAGTTTGGTTAAATGATGCGCTTTACCGATAACTTCGTGAGTATGCTCTACCCATTGCGTTGTTTCTGTTTGGCGTTGGATACTCATATAAACCACGATTGAAATGACCAATAAAAAGAATATGGGTAAGGCGGCGCCAAACAAAATCTTTTGTCTGAAGGAGAATTTCTGCATCGTCCGTTTCGTTACTTATATTGAGTCCTTTAATTACACTATAGCTAATATTCTAATGTGAGATGGTTTATTGAACAGAATGTCTTTCACAGTGCTGTTGTGGGTTGGCATACAATATATTCTGTAACATAAAATGATATTGTTTTAATGTATCTTGAAATGAGAAATGAATCTTGCTATTGGTTTTTTGATAGGGTGATTTAAATATTGGCTTATTAGTGAGCGTGACTATGAACAATGTTTATCTATTGTTTTTTGTTGCTGCTTTGGCATTGTTATCCACCATCGTTGATGTGACAGAAACAGAAGCGATTAACTTAATGCAAGATACCCCTGTCGGTGCCACTCTGGGTGTACAAAATGATGAGTTAGCGCCTTGATATTGGCTTAGCTTGTACAGGTGGGTAAAAGCGGGTTAATGATTGTCTTAGCATTGATTTACATTGTTTTTGATTTTTTTATCAATGAGCCCTCAGTACCAGAATGATATTCTTGAGGGCTTATTTTAATCTTAATATTTAAGAGCAATTAGTGCTTGTTTCGGGATGATTAGCACTTCTCGCATTGTGTTGATGTATTAGTGCTGATATACGCCAGCCGCGATGAAATAATCAGTACCAGGAATAGCGATAATGAAGGTGGTTTTTTCTTCATCTGCACCCGTTGAAGGGTTCGCCCAGTAATATTGGTAAAATCCACCTCCAGCATTTTCTTGGGCAGTTTGGATTAAACCTTGTATAAAATAATCCCCGGTTGAGTCTTGTAGGTTCCACATATCCTCACCTTCGAGTGTGTCATCGGTGCCATGAGAAATCACGGTACCAGCATCGTCGAGTATAAAAAAGTAACCAGATTGGTCTTCAAAGAAGCGGATATAGTTGATAAAAATTTGCGAGAAGGTGATTTGATCCGACTCTTGGGTGTAGATGTCATTAAATACAGCTGAGAAGGCCTCAGAAAGTGTTGTGGTGACATCCATGACTAAAGTTTTATTGGCATCATTGACATACAATAAGTTATTGATGCCATCATTATAAAGGCCTGCGCCGATAAACCATGGCAGGTTATCGTTGGGAGTAGTGTCATCAGTGCCAACACAGTTATCAGTGTCATCACTGTCATTGGTGCCATTGACTTCAATGCCTGTCACAAAACTTAATTTATCCGCAGGCTCGTCTGTAGCGGGGTTAGTAAAATAATAAGAGATGAAGCCAAAACCGATATGCTCAACGGTATCTATCATCTCCTGAACATGATATTTCCCGTTCAAATCCTGTGCATCACATCGGCTGGTGCCTATCCAAGTGTCGTAAATATGGGCAATAACAGTGGCATCTTCCAGCGTTTCAACAAAAAAGTAACCTGAATCATCAGGGAAAAAACGCGTGTCACTGACCATAGCTTGAGTGAGTGCAATACGGTCATCAAGGTTTGGGATGAGATCTGCAAAGGTTGCTTTTAGCCCCGTTGCCATATTGACCACATTAACGCGAACGATATTTTTATTAGACTCATATTCTGAGATCACTCCTGATGTTGTGTCATCATCGTTGTCATTACAGGCAGTGATCAGTAGTAGGATGAAACAGGCTAGAGCAGACGTCCAATAATGTTGAATTATTCTTATTACTTTCATTATTAATCCTTTATTGACTATTAATAACGACTTTTCTATTAATAATTGGATGGTAAGTAAGGTTAGCTGACTTTTATTCTAGAAAAACAGCGCTTGCTAGGTGCAAATAGAATTGTAGTTAGACTTTAATTGAAAGTAGAACTTTGATGGAGAATATTTTTGAGAAAAAAGCGGTGAGTGACATTTTTTGTTAAAGCCTCGTTGGGCTGATACTGATGATAAGCAAAAGAGGCCATTGATTGGATCCAATAGCCCTTTGAAATTTGTTTTACTAATGGGATAGAAGGTTAATTACTGAGTACATCAGGGGTTGATTTCTTAGCTAATTTTGCGGCTTTTTTTTCTTTTGGGGTTAACAAGGGCTTCTTCTTAGCATCTCTTTTTCCTTTTTTACCTTTACTCATAATACTCTCCTTTTCAAGTCATCGATTATGCCTAATGTTAGTGAGTTAACTTATGGCTTACGATGCGATTGGGGTGTTAGTTGAATAACTGTATTAACTCATTACTCTCATTTTTTTCACATCATAAGTATGGCTTAAAAATACACAATTGACAGCAATGATGCATATCAGCGGATGGAAAGAGAAAAATGGGCAGGGGAAGTCGCTATTTTTTGAGCAAAAATAGATTCTATTGTTTTAATTTGAGGTTTATTATGGCGTTACTTTAGGGAGGAGTGTGGTGAGTTCTGATGGGTGTTCAAAAAGGTGATCTGGTTGGTATTGAGATAAAATATGGGCTGAGTTATAGCCCCATGATACCGCTACACTGGCAATACCAGCTTGCTTGGCGGCTTCAATATCTCTGGTTTCATCACCAATATAAAATGTATTGCTCATATCACATTTTATATTCTCTAAGCACTTTTTAATGCCTTTGGCTTTACCAAAAATAGTGTGGCAGCAGATCACACTGCTAATGATTGAGTGTAAATGTTGATCTTGCAAAAATGCTTCTATGTTGGTCTGACTGTTTGAGGAGACGATATGTAATTGAGTGCCTTCCTGGTGCATTTTAATGAGTATGTCACTGAGGCCTGTTACTATTTCTTGTTGAAATAATTGTGCTTTAAATGCTTTTCTGATGCGATAAATAAACAGAGGGAGCTCATATCGTTTGATACCAAAAGCCTCGATAACGTTATCTGAGGATAAATCTTTTAAATCAACCCAAGATAAATCATGTCGCCCTGTGTATTGGGTTAAACATCGATAAATCAATTCGCCAGATTGGACTATGGTACCGTCGAAATCTAAAATGAGCGTTGTTTTTAGCAAGGCATTTTTCTTTTTATGATCTTTGCAGAAGAGACTACACCTATTATTTAGGCTTGTCTAATTTAACGCTGATGGCGAATGAGATTGGTTAACGGGTGTTGCAGGCGTTGAGTACTGCGAAAGAGAAAGCAGGTAATAAGCTCTATTACCTGCATGATTTTAATTAATAGCCCGTTTCATAATCCATAGATGCACTATTGGTGGTTTCCCAAGTGCCATCATCATATAAAATCGTGGCTTTTGCGGTGGTATTGCCGCTATAGGCACGAACGGTGACATAACATTGAGTTCCGCCTGAACAACTGGCATCGCCTTGCCAGATAACCGTATCCACATTTTTATTGATGTTTTGAATCGTAAAACGACCGGAAGTACTATTGCCAAAGCTAAAATCCAGACCTGAGCAATTTGAGGTGCCATTGCCAAAAACATTACCGCCGGGTTTGACATTTAAATAGCACACTAAGTTTGCAGAGAGGGCGTTTTGCGACAGTAATAATGTTGATACTAATGCCGATGCTTTTAATAGTTGAGTGAATTTCATTTGAAGTCCTTTTTCGTTTTTATTGGCTTTGCACTTAATTAAAGCGTTTTTTTCAATCATTAAGCTAGCAAGCTTGGTTGCAGTCGACAATGTGCGGATAGGGTGTGAATAGGAAAACCACTCTAAAGGGGGAAGTCAAAAGTAGGGTGTTTTTTGAGGGGAAGAGTAGGTTATTGATATTGATATTAGTGCATTGTTATTTTAACATATAAAAATCAACTTCTTATCATTTTTTTGTGGTGAGATGAAAGCAGTAAAAGGAATGATTGTAAGATGTTAGCTGTGAAGTGGTATAAAAAACCTGAGATGATCGTGGCATTTTCCGCCTTATTGATAAGTTTAATTACTGCTGCGGTGAGTGTATATTCTGCATACGTTGATCGCAGTTATGCTCGCGCATCAGTTTGGCCAAGGTTAGAGTTGCATCGCAGTTTTGGTAGCAATCATTTTAACTATGGTGTGACCAACAGTGGTAATGGCCCTGCATTAATCCAATATGCAGTCGTGATGTATCAATCTAAACCGATTAAAGTATGGCGGGATATTCCCAATTTGCCTGTGGTTTCCCAATCTCATATGAGTAACCGAATTTTATCGCCTCAAGCACAGATAAGTTCGATGTCATATCAAGGTGACAAGGTGAGTTTTTTACTCAATATGGATGAATCTATCGACATGGAGCTGTGTTACTGTTCGCTGTATGAGGAATGTTGGGTTATTAATAAAGACAATGACGTTAATCCGGTTGAACAATGCAAGATTGACCCATCGATTGCTTTTAAGCAATAGCGTGACTCTTTATGTGTATAGCCGAGAGCAAGTTTTCAAGGCATAACGTGGAAAGCACTAAAGTTTATTGAAAAAGTGTCGATATAGACGGGTAATCCCTTTTTTTAATAGGCTCAACTTTATAATGCAAGCAGTCACATTAAAGTTTGCCATCGATGATGGTTCGACAAACGTAAAAATTAGCTGGCTAGATAAGGGACAGGTATGCAGTATCACCTCACCTAACTCCTTTAGAAAAGATTGGAAAAGTGCGGCGCTATTAAGTGATAAGAAAATTTTTAATTATCAAATAGGCTCCACCAAATACACTTATGATGCCACCTCTGATAAGGCTTTATCGACTACCCATGTCGCTTTTCAATATGATGATTTAAACTTGCTATCGGTGCATCACGCACTGTTGCAAACAGGGGTTGCGCCTTGTGAAGTGAAAATTTTGGTTACTTTGCCTATCACAGAGTTTTACAATGCCGATGATTGTCAGAAAAATGAAGCCAATATTGCTCGCAAAAAAGCGAATTTAATGCGTGAGATTAGTTTAAATAAAGGCGATGTGTTTAAGATTGTCGATGTGGAAGTCTTGCCTGAAAGCCTGCCTGCAGTGTTAACCACCTTAGTGGACTCTGGCGTCAATGAATTTACTAAATCATTAGTGATTGATGTGGGAGGCACCACATTAGACATGGGCGTTATTGTGGGTGAGTTTGATGATATTTCCAGTGTGTATGGGAATGCTGAAATTGGCGTGTCTATGGTGACGGATGCCACGAGAAAAGCGTTAGCGGCTGCAGACAGTGATGCCAGTTATTTAGTGGCTAATGAGTTGATTAAGCGTCGTCATGATAGTGAATTTGCCAGTGAAGTGATCAATGATTTAAGCAAAGTTGATTGGGTACTTGAGTGTATTGCGAATAAGATTAATGAGCTGGGAGACGCTGTCGCTTATGAAGCAAAAACCTTTATGCGCAATCCTAATCGCATTTATTTAGTGGGCGGCGGAGCAACATTAATTGAACAAGCGGTGAGAGAGGCTTATCCGAGTTTAGTGAGCAAAATTATATTACTGGATGAACCTCAAGAGGCACTTTCTCGTGAAATTTGTTGTTACCATGCAGCGGAAGTCGATGAGATAGCTCAAGCTTCGTAAGCTTAATGAAAAGAGAGACTAAACATGCGTATTCGATGTAGCTTTATTGTTGAGCCGGAAGTGCATACTCATCATCAGTATGCAATTGATATTTTAAGGGCTTGGCAAAAACAAGAAAAAGAGCAAGAAAGCAATAAAGAAGTGATGATTGGACGAAGTAACGCGTTTCATCAGTCTTTATATCTTTCAGGGCTTTATTTGCATAAATTGTCTCCTGACTTGCCTCAGTTAGTCAGTGAACTCTTGCCAAATGATGAGCTAAGTGTTGAGCCTTTATTATGGCAGTTGGCACAAGTTGGGATTAAGCAAAAGACACAAGATGCCATGTTGTCTCAATCTCAATGGCAGCAATTTTCTTCCATGTTGGAAAAACACGGTGAGGAGCAGACTCAAGCACTAAAAACAGAATTGGCTTCAGTGTCTTCATCTTCAGAAGGGGGAGAAGGGAGAAACCTACACGTTCAGCTTGATAATATTACTTCACTGCAATTGGAGTTATTAGAAAAGGTTAATAAACTGGACGCTGGAGCGTCAAAAACTGAGACCATCAACACAAATCAAGTCAGTCAAAACCTTGAATCGATAAAGTCCAGCCAGCAGGATTTAATCAGACGGCTTAATGTCATTAGTCAGCAATTAACAATGCCTCAACAGTCGGTAGCTATTAAGAGTGCTGAGGACGATACACTTGAAACGCAACTAAAACGTGCTCGCAGTGTGAAGGCTAAAGGTTTGTGGTAGTGTGATGTGTGCATATTGAAAACACACTGAATGTAGTGTGTTTTCTTTGACTTTATTAATTATCTCTAATCAATTAGTTAATATAAATTCTGGTTAAGCATCGCCAATAAATATCGCTATTTTATTCCTATCTGTGTTGTGCTTTCTACTTCTAGCGGGCTATTAGGCACGAGCCCCGCCTTGATATCGACAAACATATCGGCATTTAGCAATAAATGACATAAATAAAAACAAGAAATCAATTTAATTTATTGATTTTTAATCTTATTTTGTTTAAAGCAGACACTCATTATTCCGAGTTCAGCTTAGTTAATAAAATCGATATTATATTGGAGATAAATAATGAATATTGAATAAGCCCTCTTCGTCAGTCCAAGTTTTTTTGATGGTAAATGTGGCAGCTTGCAAGGCCATATCTTCCAGACTGAGTCCTTCACAAGTGAAAAGTGAGTGTTGGCGAGTGTCAACGAATAACGATTTAAGAGTGTTAATGTTTATCATATTATTGTGATTTAAAAATAGGGTTAACAGTCATTGTTAGCACGAAAGGCATGTGGTAACGCAGGGGATATTCAGTGTTCATATTGTAAAAGACCCATGAGTCTACTTTATGACATTAGGCTTTTTTTATGGTTTTGTTTTACACGTTAACTGACCAAAATCATCTTTTATACAGTGATAACCACATTTTATCTCACTCATATTTTGTACACATTCTTGATTGGGCTTTTGAGCACAAGTCCATTGACCTGCAAATGACTTACAGTCATATCCGCAGACTTGCTGACCATATTGGTCATGGCATTGATACTTTTTATGGGGGGCTGCGGTGTTGATATTGATACTCGAAGGCTGATTGGTGAGTACAAATTGGTAGCCTTGTCGGTACGCTTGATTGAGTTTTACTTGCGATGTAGGGCATGATTCTGCGTAATTTGGCTGCATGTCTAGCTCATGACGAGCATCATTGATCCCTTGGCTATAAGCCGCTTGGTGATTACAGTGTTGGGCTATCCAGTCTTGCTGCATTTGCGCGCAACCGGACAGTGAAATGATTACTATCAAGAGGAGATAACGCATTATGCTTCCCTGTTTTATGAGCTTTTTGATTAAGGTTAGCAGAATTACAAAAAAGCGGACATTAAGATAGCCATGATCCCTCCTGTGATCCCAATAATGGTCTCCATGATTGTCCAGGTTTGAAGAGTTTGCTTTTCGGTTAAGCCTAAATAACGATTGGCTAACCAAAAGCCAGAGTCATTGACATGAGAGAGAACAACGGAGCCCCCTCCAATGGCAATGGTGATCGCGGCCAGTTGTGCACCGTCAAGGTTAAGGGGAGTGATTATGGGGATAATCAAACCGCATGCAGTTAGCATGGCAACGGTTGCAGAGCCTTGAATGACTCTTACCGCTGCAGATAAAACAAAAGCAAGTACGACGACGGGTAAGCCCGATCCTGCGAGGATATTCCCCAAGGCAGTACCGACACCAGAATCAATCAATACTTGTTTGAAAATACCACCTGCGCCAGTGACTAAGATGATAATACCTGCGGGTTGTAGGGCGCTATTGCAAATATCCATAATGCGATTGCCAGATATGCCACGCTTGATCCCTAAAAAGTAAAATGCCATTAAACAAGCAACTAAAATAGCGGTAAAGGGGTGACCAATAAATGCCAGCCATGAAAGTAATGGGGAGTTGGGGGCAATAAGTCGAGAGCCAAAAGTGTTTAGTGCGATCATGAATAGCGGTAAAATAATTAAACCTAAGGCCAGTAAAAAACTGGGGTTACCTTCTCCTTCACGGGTAATGGATATTGGGTGATTTTTTTGCGGGTCATGTTCTGTGTTTGGGGTGTTAAAACCCTTCTCACAGGGTAAGTCGATATGGACTTTAGTGGCGATAAAATGGCCGAAAATGGGACCTGCGAGGATCATGGCTGGAATAGAGGCTAACAAGCCGAATAAAATCATATAACCAAAATCAGCCTGTAATTGCGATGCGACCAAAATGGGCCCAGGTGCGGGAATAAGAAAAGCTTGGCAGCTGGCAATGCCCGCAAGTAAAGCGATCCCCATTTTGACTATGCTATCTTGACTTCGTCTTACGACGGCAAAGGCAATACCAATGAGCAGCACAACGGCGACATCAAAAAAGAGAGGGAGCGCACAAATAAAACCTGTCAGTGTTAGTGCCCAATGTGCATTTTTTTTGCCAAATTGAGCCAATAAAGTGTGAGCAATACGATCGAGAGCGCCAGTGACTTCCATGACTTTTCCAAACATGGCACCTAATGCAACGACCACGGCAACAAACCCTAAGGTGCCTCCCATACCTTTTTGAATTGTACTCGCAATATTTTCAGGACTCATGCCTGACAGCAGCCCTGCAATCATAGAAACTAAAATCAGTGCGACCACGGCATGTAATCTTGTTTTCATGACGAGAAAAAGCAATAAGAGGATGGAACCTACAGCAGTAAGGATCAATGATGCGTCAGACATGGTGTTTCCTTTTTTGGTTATTATTCTCGATTAAAGATGCCTATTTTATTTATTGTGTAAGCAAGGATTTAAATCATCGAATGCTTGACTATGCTAGTGAACACAGCGTAATGTTACCGGTAACATTATACAGAGATTATGTTGATGTCTATAAAAAATCAATGATATTTTAAGGATAGCAAATACAAATGTATGAGAATATAAATGGCCGATGCCTCATTATTATGGGAGTCTCAAGTACGGGAAAGTCGTCTATCGGGAAAGCATTAGCCCAAGCGATTAATGCGCAATTTATTGATGGGGATGATTTACATCCAAAAGACAATCTTATTAAAATGGCTTCGGGACAATCACTTAACGATGATGATCGCCTACCTTGGCTTGAATGTGTACGAGATGCGATGGGGCAGTTAGTGGATGATGAGCATGCTGGTGTGATGGTATGCTCTGCATTGAAAAAACAATATAGAGATGTCCTTCGTGAAGGAAATAAAAGGGCCGTTTTTTTACATCTGTATGGATCATTTGAGTTGATTTTACAACGAATGAAAAGGCGCGAAGATCATTTCATGCCCATTGAATTACTGCAAAGCCAATTTGACGCATTGGCTTTTCCCTCAAGGGATGAAAGTGATGTTTATCACATTAATATTGACGGAACATTTGAGCAAGTGCTTGAAAAATGTTTAACTGAGATCCGTCAATTATAATGTTTCAGTATATATAACAATATTGATCAGGTGCTTTCTCCCAAATGAATACTAAACCCTAAGTCGATGGTTGATTGGACTGTATCATCATGATTGCCTTTAGGATCAAGTTGAGCGAGTAAGGCTTTAGCGGCGGTTTGCCCTATCGCTTCTCTTGGTGTCATTACGGTGGTTAATTTTGGCACTATTGCTTGACCAATATCATGGCCGTGAAAGCCTGCAATCGCCATATTATCAGGAACCTTGATGCCTTGTCGTTGACATTCAAATATGGCTCCTACGGCAAGATCATCATTAGTACAAAAAATGGCGTTAGTTTGGGGATGTTCATCTAATGTTTGCTGCAATAGTTGGGCGCCTAATGAAAAGGAAGAAGCACTTTGAGTGGAGATTTGGACAGGGTTAAGCTGATGTTTCAGCATGGCTTGTTGGTAGCCTTGATATTTTAATTCGGTCCGTTTGTCTAAACGGGCAGCAAGGTAAACGACTCTGTCATAACCTTTCTTTATGAGAGTTTCAGTCATGTTAGATGCCGCTCGCTTATTATCAAATCCGACTGCTATGCCTATATGGCTCGAGCGGGTGTCCATCATTTCAATAATCGGAATACCTGATGTTTTGAGCATCTGTATGGTGCGTGGATTATGCTCAGTGTCGGATAGCAGTAAGCCATCTATATTATAAGATAATAGAGACGCGATATGTTTTTCTTCTTGATCGGGACAATAGCTGTAGTGAGCGAGCATCGTTTGATAATTGGCACTGTCGGTAATACTCTCTATGCCTCGAATCACTTCTGCGAAAACTTGGTTGGTTAAAGAAGGGACCAAGACCCCAATAGCCTGACTTTTAGCAGCAGATAACATGCTTGGCGCACGATTATTGATATAACCTAGGTGATTAATGGCCTGTTCAAGCTTTTGTTGAACCGGTATAGAGACTTGTTGTGGATCGCGAAGAAAACGGCTGACGGTCATCTTAGTGACGCCAACAAGATCCGCAACATCTTGCAGGTTAGGCCTTCTTTTTTTATTCATGAAGTATCACGGGATTATAATTAGGTTAAGCCTGTTTATGATCTTGATTATACACTTGTATGATATGTCTATGCTACCGAGAGTTAATGTTTTTAATAGTGAAAAACGATGTTGGTAAATAGAGTGGAAATGTTGTTGAAAGTGTCATTGCGCATAGAATAAACTTGAGGGACTTTTCATTATATCGATAACGAATTATGATGCCGCTTTGGTATTTTGAACTAAAGGTCATTCATGGATAAACTGGCTGCTATCTCCTTCTATATGAATGGATTAAGGCAAGAAAAATCATTTCCAATTCCCACTGATTTACTTGAGAATATTCATGTTTGTATCGTGAATGAAAATCATAATGTCGATGGCAGCTTATTGATTCAGAGATTGCGTGTATTAGATGATTATTGGCTGAATATGACTTGGGATTGTGCACTGAATGATATAGCTCATTTTAGTCAGTTAATGGTCAATAATCCAAGTCCATTGGCGTTTTATGAAGATTTAATGGATTTACTTCAAATGCATTTATTAATGTCTGATAAGCAACAAGCGTTATGGTGGGCACATAAAATTGTGATTGCATGTTGTGGGCGGACACATTTGTATCTTGATATGGGATTTAAGGAAAGACAGAGTATTACAGCATTATTTACTCAATATTTTCCCTCTTTTGCATCAAAAAATATCGATAATAAAATGCGTTGGAAAAAATTTTTGTATAGGCAATTTTGTTTAGTGGCTCAATTACCATTATGTCCAACCGCCTCTTGTTCTCAGTGTCCTTCTTACCAAGAATGTTATTCAGGTTAATTAACCTAAAAGCTAATTTAGTGATAACGAATTAATGTGCTTAATGTCAATCCGTTTATATTCCTTTACAAAAATTGTGGGTATTATGGATTTTATTTTGTTTATTAATTGCACTTTGTTGTCAGCTTGGTACATTAATGTGAGCTATATCACATAAAGGATAATGAAAATGGAAAATCAAGCTGTTGAACAGTGCCGTGCTGTTTATCTTACCGCTGAAGATTTACGAGTTGCCGCCTCCATTCTTTATAATGCTTACCATAGTGATCCTTTATTTTTGGATGCGCTGACTACCGGTGAGCAACTACAATATGAAAAAAAATTAAGAGGAGCCATTAGAGAAGAGCTCAACGAATTGTGGCAGCAAGAACAAGCACTAATTGGTTTATTTGATAATGAAAGATTGATTGGGGTGGCCTGTATTGCAACCCAGCAAGTGCCATTGGGTGAAGCAAGGTATTGGCATTGGCGCTTAAAGATGTTGCTGAGTACAGGTTGGCAATCAACCCAAGCTTTGATGAAAAAAGAAAGTCAAATTATTGATAACTTACCGAGCAAAGACTGTGGAATATTACAATTTATTGCGATTTCTCCTCTTGAGCAAGGTAAAGGTTTTGGTCATAAATTAGTGCAAGCGGTATTGAGTTGGTGTGATGAACAACCAGAGCTTGATGGTATCGGATTATTTGCCAGTAGAGTATTTGATATTCAACTTTTTAATCGTCATCAGTTTGAGAAACGTACAGAGTTAATGATAGGTAATGTGTTAGGCGAATTACTTTTTTATTCTTCAGATCAAGCGGGTTAGCATTTTGGCAGCGTCAATAGAGATTTCAAGTTGTGAGTTTATCGTTTTTCTACTGAATAGATATTGCTATACATGATGAAAATCTAAGATTTGTTTGGCTTTATTGACGTATCGATAAGAAATGTAACTAAAGTAAGGGTGAATGAAGTGACCAAAAATAAAATCAATGAAGTCATGATCGAATGCATAAAATAAAGTGCGGGTAAAATAGGTTTGCTGATCTTTAGAGGCTAAATCGTAACGAACATAACCTCTTATTCCAAATAAAAAAGGGCTTTCTCCATAGGCTAATAAATAGTGTGGAGCACCATTGATTTCAGGTGTCCAAGTGGTGTTATTTTTCCGCTCTAAGAGTGATGGCTGTTTATCGATAGAAGGATACTCAGGAGATAGTGGCTTTTGCAAATAAGGTTCAGTTTTTATCGACCATGGATAAAATAAAATGGGCCAATGGTTAGGGGTTGTCACATAATCGTACACTTGGTGGATAGGCGCATTAATTAATACTCGCTTTGTGATGGACGCCATAAAGACCTCTTTGATACTTTTATGGTTTACAGTGTGAGTGTTAAACCGATACTTTATAAGTATAGTGTATTCATTCTTTCATCCCCCACTTTTGTGTTTAATTTTATTAAGTGCTTAACTAAAAGTTATCGTATATTTTGATGGGTAATTATCCATGATGCTTTTTACACTCTTTTTAAGC
>NZ_CANMWS010000032.1 GCF_947501665.1 uncultured Shewanella sp.
CAATTGCTTAGTAAGCTGCTTTGCCGTGTCAGTGGGTGCGCATTATAGGGAGATTTTGAATTAGCGCAAGGGCTTTTATAAAAAATAACGCCTATATGCACAGCTTTTATTCACTTTGCTTTTTTTTGTCGAAAAGCCATACAATTTAGCCCCAAAACGATGAAATTGTCGTATCTTTAAGATAGTTAAAAAGTGACTAAAGCTCGTTTTTCCATCACTAGACTAGTTTCATGTTAAATAATTCATTACCATGTAGCAGTTATTAACAGTTATTTATCATATTATTCATTAACTCTTTAGAGATTATATATATGCAAAAGCCATTCTTTATTGTCTTGCTCATTGCCATTCTTGGTGCTCTCGCAATATACCTACTTGCTCCAGCACTAAACGGAGCCATTGCTTTTTTCACAGGCGCCATCATTGCTAGCGTCGTTTATTCTATGTTATCTAAATCAACTTCAATGTCAGCTGATCCAGATAAACCCTATACAGGGCCAACAATGACACTCTATGTTGGCAATTTACCCTATCGCGTTCATGAAGGAGAAGTAAAAGCTTTGTTTGGTGAATATGGCCCAGTTAATTCAGTTCGCTTAGTTAGGGATCGAAAAACAGGACGACGCAAAGGTTTTGGGTTCATTGAAATGTCTGAAGCGGGTGCCAAAAAAGCAATGAACAAACTTAACGAATTTGATTTTCAAGAAAGAACCTTAAAAGTAAGAGAGGCTAAATCTCAAGATTCAGATAAAGCGGAAGCCAATAACTAGGCATTTCACACACTACTCTACTCATCATTAGCCAATATGGAACCGACTAACATTAACAAATCCATCATTGGCTAATTTATTTTTCAGCGCTAAAGAGATGCTGTTTGCAGTATAATAGGCGGTAGTATTTGACTTATCCCTCTGCGCCTTCTCATTTTTGAACAAACATTGGACCCTTGAGGCGATAGCCAATTCTGAATCCAATAACTGAATATCAGAGCCCAGTATTGCTTGTATTTCATTTTTAAGTACAGGAAAGTGAGTACAACCTAGTACAAGAGTATCAACTCCCGAATTTTTTACTGGGGTAAGTATCAATTCAAGGCACTGCTTATCAATCCTATCACCAATGGCCTTTTCCTCCGCAAGCAAGACCAATTCAGAAGAACCGAATAAATGAACTTCACAATCACTTGCGAAACGTTGGATTAAATCACGTGTATAAGCACGAGTAACCGTCGCAGGCGTCGCTAATAAACCAATTTTCTTTCGAATAGATGAGGTAGCAGCCGGTTTGATTGCAGGTACAACACCAACAATAGGAATACTCATTTTCTGCCGTAATATAGGTAGCACTAACGTACTTGCGGTATTACAAGCCACTACGACTAACGCTGCCTTTTCCCGCACAGCAATATCACAAATAAGCGTTACACAGCCTGCAATCAAATCTTGCTCATCAAGTTCGCCATAAGGTAGCCTTGCATTATCAAAGACATAACAATAAGATGCCTCTGGTAATACTGATTTTATCGTGTTCAATACTGATAACCCACCAATACCAGAATCAAATACCAAAATAGGACCTGCCAAGGTATACCTCTTAAAAGTGTTTAAAAGCGCAGTTTCCCACACTTGAAAGTAAAATCAAAAACCATGCATGATACGCAAGTCAGCCACACTCGCATCTTGACGCCACTTGGGTATATAATTCCGCCCCCAATAGCCAATGATGATCAAGATATGAATTTAGCCGCAATGGATCCAACAACCTATGATGCGCAGCTCGAGCAAAAACGCATCAAGCTGGCACAATTATTTAGCCAGTTTGATACACCAAAGATGGAAGTATTTGCATCTGAGCCTGAACATTATCGCATGCGAGCTGAATTTCGTATATGGCATGATGGTGATGACATGTACTATTACATGTTTGATAAAGCACTCAATGAAAAAGTGCGCTGTGATCAATTTCTTCCCGCCAGCAAACTCATTAACGAACTGATGCCGATTTTAATTGAACAGTTAAAATCCAACACCTTATTACGCCACAAATTATTTCAAATAGATTTTCTCTCTACACTCAGTGGCGAAATATTGGTTTCATTACTTTATCATAAGCCCTTAGAACAAGCGTGGGAGCAAGAAGCTCGAACACTAAAAACTTTCTTGTCAGAACACTTCTCGATTAATTTAATTGGTCGAGCCCGTAAACAAAAAATCATCATAGATAAAGATTTTGTGCTTGAGTCTTTAATTGTCAACAACAAGCAATTGCAATATCACCAAATTGAAAATAGCTTTACTCAGCCCAATGGTAACGTCTCTATTAAAATGCTGGAATGGGCTATCGATTCGACCAAACAGAGCACTGGTGATTTATTAGAGCTTTATTGTGGTAATGGTAATTTCTCCATTGCACTCGCCCAAAATTTTAATAAAGTATTAGCAACAGAGCTGGCTAAACCTTCAGTTGAATCTGCACAATATAATATTAAAGCCAATCATATTGATAACTTGCAGATCATTCGTATGTCAGCTGAAGATTTCACTGACGCAATGGCAAAAAAGAGAAGCTTTAGACGACTGGAAGGGATCGACTTAGACAGCTACGAATGTAATACCATCTTTGTCGATCCTCCAAGAGCAGGATTAGACACAAACACAATCAAGCTAGTTCAACAATATGAGCGTATTGTTTATATTTCTTGCAACCCACATACTCTCATCGATAATTTAGATGAACTGAATAAAACACATAAAATAAGTCGTTTTGCATTATTTGATCAATTCCCTTATACCGATCATATGGAATCAGGGCTATTACTCGAAAAAAGATAAATGAGTAACCAAAGTGAGTTAACTCAAAACGTTGTTAACTCACTTTAGATATATGTTTCTTTTGCAACGCCTCCGCACCTTTCGCCACCATACGTAATTGCACCACCAGCTGATCGGCGAGTTTCTTACGTTCGATACGTTTCATATCCAAAGCTGCTGCCCCCGCATTAAATACTAAAGTGACTAACGATTCAGCTTGTGCTCGAGCTAAAGCAGGATGACGTTGTGTCGTAGACTCAGTATAATGTGTTAGTTCTGAAATGAAATGCTCAATTTCTCGGGCAACCGCACCACGAAAAGGTGCCGATGTACCTGAACGCTCATGTAATAAAATACGAAAAACATTTGGATTAGATTCCAGCACTTCCATGAAAGTATCAACAGAAATGCGGATCACACTGCCACCTTCTTCTGCCCGTTGACGCCCTTTGCGCATCATTTGACGTAATGTCAAACCACCTTCATCCACCATCGTTAAACCCAATTCATTCATATCTTTAAAATGACGATAAAATGATGTTGGCGCGATATTGGCTTCTCTAGCAACTTCTCGCAAACTCAAACTGGAAAAGCTCCGTTCTGCACTTAGCTGATTAAAAGCTGCATCAACTAATGCTCGACGAGTTTTCTCTTTTTGCAATGCTCTAATGCCCATACTGGATCCACTTACAAAACAGATAAAACGAATAATACCGTTTTTTAAAGCAAAGCGCAGCAAGAGAAGAAACCTTGACCCCAGAGGAGAAGCACGTTAAATTAGCTTACACATGTAAGCTCAAAATAAAATTGATAGAAATAAAATGAAAAAACCGCCTTTAATTTGGACTAATGTCAGTTTATTTACCCTCACCTTTCTAGGTGCGGTTATTTTGGTGCCTTGGTATGCCATGACGCAAGGATTTCAAACCTCAGAGTGGATTGCCTTTGTTGTACTCCTTTTTGCCAGTGGAATGTCAATTACTGGGGGATACCATAGATTATGGTCACACCGCACGTATAAAGCCCATGCCTCTGTCCGTTTTCTTTACGCACTTGGTGGCGCCTTAGCGATACAAAACAGTGCATTGCATTGGTCATCTGATCACCGTATTCATCATAAACATGTTGATAATAATGACATTGATCCCTACTCAGCTAAAAAAGGGTTTTGGTACAGTCATATCGGTTGGATGCTAAGGGAATACCAAGCACACCGTTATAATGATTATAAAAATGTTCGCGACCTACAAAATGATAAAATCGTGATGTGGCAGCATAAATATTATGTTCCGTTAATGCTGCTCATGAATATTGGATTACCGGTTGTTTTAGGTTGGTTAAATGGCAACATTCTTGGCATGGTACTGCTTGCAGGCTTATTAAGATTGGTCGTCAGCCATCATTTCACATTTTTTATTAATTCATTAGCTCATATTTGGGGTAAGCAAACCTATACGGATAAAAATACAGCCAAAGATAATGGTTTTATTGCTTTACTCACTTATGGGGAAGGCTACCATAACTTCCACCATATCTTTGAAAACGATTACCGCAATGGGATTAAATGGTGGCAATATGATCCAACCAAATGGATGATAAATGCTTTTGCTAAAATCGGTTTAGCCAGTCAGTTGCGCATTGTTCCTCAAGAACGCATCGAAAGTGCGAAATTAAAAATGCAGCTGCAAAACACTCAGCATAAAATTGCCCACTTACCCAACAAAGAAGAAGTATTAGCCATTATACAAGCCGAATATGATCTCATGAAAAGCCATTTATTAGAGTATTATGAAGCCCAAAAAGTCCTCATTGAAGCGAAAAAGAAACAATTGGTCAACGACCAGCTGATGCTTCAAGTTGATCATTTGAAAGAGCGCTGGCTACAACAAAAGAAAAATTGGCGAATACTCACATCCCTGTACGTATAAAAACCACAGGATTAATGCATCTGGCTAATATAAAAACACACTATCGCCTTATATGATAATCAGCAATGAATTTTCATATGAGGCGATATCGTGCAAAATACAGATATAAAATTAACTCAATATAGCCATGGGGCAGGCTGTGGCTGTAAAATATCACCTTCTGTGCTAAGCACTATTCTTGCATCAAAGCTTCCCACATTTAACGACCCAAACATTATTGTTGGCAATCAAAGCCGCGATGACGCAGCTGTTTATCAACTGAACAATAAAACAGGTATTATCAGCACCACAGATTTTTTTATGCCAATTGTTGATGATCCTTTTACTTTTGGTCGTATCGCCGCGACCAATGCCATTAGTGATATTTATGCAATGGGCGGCCAACCAATTATGGCCATCGCCATTTTAGGCTGGCCCATTAATCAACTTCCTGCAGAAATAGCCCAGCAAGTCATCGATGGGGGACGCCAAGCTTGTCACGATGCTAACATCATGCTTGCGGGAGGACACAGTATTGATTCTCCTGAGCCTATTTTTGGATTAGCTGTTACAGGACAAATTTCACTGGATAAATTGAAAAAAAATAATACCGCCAAAGCAGGTGATAAACTCTACCTGACAAAACCACTTGGAATAGGTATTTTAACCACAGCTCAAAAACAACAAAAGTTAAACCCTACTGATAGCCACATCGCTATTGATGCCATGTGTCAACTCAACAGTATTGGACCTCTTATTGCGGAAATTAAAGGGGTCAATGCCATGACAGATGTCACAGGGTTTGGACTCGCTGGACATCTACTTGAAATGTGCCAAGGTGCTCATCTCAACGCAACCATTAATATGGCCTCACTCCCTTTACTTTCCTCTATTCATGAATACATTAAAATGGGCTGCATTCCTGGTGGCACACACCGAAACTATGAAAGCTACCATACACATTTACCTTCTCTGACTGATGAACAAAAAGCCATTATATGCGATCCACAAACCAGTGGTGGCCTACTGATTTCCGTTAGCTCAAATGCAGAAGAAGCATTATTACACCTAACAGAAGGCCATCGACTTCCCATTCATTGTATCGGCCAACTGGATGTTCAGCCAGCCACCCATACTATCAATCTTGCCTAATGTTCAAAGGCACTCAGTCCAGCTCAAATTACCTCTCTATTTTTCTTGATGAGCATCCTCTTATTGATGTTAGGGCGCCCATAGAGTTCAAGAAAGGGGCCTTTCCACACAGCTGTAATCTCTATTTAATGCAAGACAATGAACGTGAATTAGTGGGGACATGCTACAAACAACAAGGACAAGCAGCCGCAATCAACTTAGGCTATTCGCTGATAAAAGACGACATAAAGCAGCAACGCATAGAACAATGGACTGACTATTTAAAAACACAACCTAATGCATACCTCTACTGTTTTAGAGGCGGACTACGCTCACAACTTGTCCAAGAATGGCTCAAAAAAGCCGGTTTCAACGTGCCTTATATTGAAGGTGGCTATAAAGCCATGCGGCAGTTTTTAATCCAATCGATTGAAACCATCAGCCATTCACAAAACTTACTTATTCTCAGTGGATCAACAGGCAGTGGAAAAACAGAACTGTTAACACAACAAAAAAACAATATTGATCTCGAAGCTATTGCACAGCACAGAGGATCTAGCTTTGGGCAATGCTTTACTCCCCAACCTAGTCAAATTAATTTTGAGAACACACTGGCTATTAACCTGCTAAAGTCAAAAGTAAAAAAATTACCTTACTTGCTCCTTGAAGATGAGAGCTATCTCATAGGACGTGCGGCCATTCCTCAAATCCTGTATAAAAAAATGCAAACAGCACAAATTCTAGTACTCGAAGAAACCATGGAAAAGCGCGTATCAAGGATCCTGAAAGAGTATATTCTCAATATGCATGAAGGCTTTATTACTCGATTGGGGCCAATAGAAGGTAAACAAGTATTTCAACAGTATTTAACCCAAGGATTACTGCAAATAAAAAAACGTTTGGGCGGTCAATTACACGATAAACTGCAAAGCCATTTAAGCTATGCTTGCCGTCAATATGAGATATATCGCACAAATGATGATCATAGAGTATGGATAACACAATTACTCACATACTATTACGATCCTATGTATCAATATCAGCTCAATAAAAAACAAGACAAAGTGATTTTTCGAGGAGATCATCAAGCTATTAACCAATGGCTTGATGAGTATAACTAACCTGAAATCCAGATAATGAGTGTCAAAGAGTATTGGTCATCCATTTAAAGTCAATAGGTTAAAATTAGCCCCGTTATTCTTTATTGTTTAATTTGGCTAAATACCGCTATTTTTGTCTATATCAAGGCGGGATTTCGTGTCTAATAGTGGGCTATTAGTAGAAAGCACAACATAGATAGGGGCAAAAATAGCGCCGCGTTGAAATTAACTAAACAATATCTATTTTCACTAAATGCCTAAATGAGATAGTGTCATCACTGCCCATGGTCAAGGTTAATTTTGGCGGTTGAATTTTCATATCAGAAAATAACACATGAAATTCGACATCTTGGATAACCACCCAATCTCCTGCATCCAAATCTTTCATCAAGAGACTATCAATAGAAGGCTGAACTGACTCTAATGCTTCTGAAATAACAATATAATGTAAATGCCGAGACAACCAAGCTTTAAAACCCGTTTCATTTTTATGATTATCACTGACAAAAAACATATTTCGCCCAGTCAATCCCTGCAATATAACACGCTCCATTGTCGACAACTCACGGTTGACCAATAATATCGCTCCACCACCCACAAGTTTATTGATCCCATCAATTTTCAGCCGCACAAAAAGATGCCGGATCACATAACTGAGACAAGCAAAAATAAAGCCTGGAAAGACAAAAACAAGATAAATCAGAATCACTAAATTTAACGCAGATAAAAGCGTAAACAGTTGTAAAATACTCCAAGAAAAGCCGCCAAACAACACCATAGAAAACACTGCTGAACCAATCATAAATACTGCATTGGTGATATTATTCACTGCAATAGCCTGAGCACAGTGTCCTTGCTTAGATTTGACCTGAATGAAAGCATATAGAGGCACAATAAACAGCCCACCACTCACACCAATCATAAACAAGTCAAATATCACCCTATAATGCTCTCCACTGGTAATAAAAGAAACCGCGCTGTAAGGCACGCCAGAATGCACTTCAAGCAAGGTCACAGCCAAAGGCAGATCAAGCCCAAATAATGTCAAACCAATTAAACCAAGTAACGAAATACCTAATTCAACTTGTCCAAATGATAAGCGACCACAGATGAGTGAACCTACCCCTATTCCCATGGAAAACAATAATAAAAGCAGTGACACAACCGTGGCATCACCATGCAAATTAACTTTTGAGAAATTAGGAAACTGCGTTAAGTAAGTGGCCCCTAAAAACCAAAACCAGCTAATAACAATAATACTGGCCCAAATTGCAGGTTGCTGCTTAACATTTTTAATCATGGTCCAGCCCCCCGAAAAGGGCGCAAATTTAACTTTTTGATGAGTTGAAATAGGGGGAACAGACGGGATCATCACACTGGAGCCATAGCCAATTAATGCCAATACAAAAACCAATATTGCAGGTAATCCCCCTTGAGGATCATAATCAACGATCAACCCTGCGCTGAGCGTGCCCACTAAGATAGCAATAAAAGTGCCTAACTCCACCCAAGCATTGCCTCGAACCAACTCTTGCTCATACAAAGCACGTGGTAAAATAGAATACTTAACAGGACCAAAATAAGCAGATTGTGTCCCCGTCAAAAAGAGTAATAACAACATAATGAGATAGCTATGCGTCAAAATGGCCACCATGGCACAAGCCATGATAACAATTTCAAGTAACTTCAACCTACGAATGAGTAAAGCTTTATCAATATGGTCAGCTATCAGACCGGCATGAGCAGAAAATAGTAAAAAAGGTAAAATAAACAAGCCGGCCGCTAAATTGACAAATAAATTAACACTGATAGGTAACTGCTCAACTTGTGAGTAAGTCACCATCAATAGAAGAATATTCTTGTATAAATTATCGTTTAGCGCACCTAAAGATTGTGTCACAAAATAAGGGAAAAAACGGCGAGAAACGATCATATTGATATTCCTTAATGTCAGGCTCGATAGAACCAGCCTCTTTAGTATGTCAATTTATTACGCTAACTTAGTCTACGCTGTAATATAAAGGCGATATGTTTAGCATAAAAATCTCTGCATCGGCCTTTTTATTCCCAAATCACTTGAAAATACGCTTTCAAGTGACTTGGATATATCATGATTCTCCAACCAAAATTTTATCCCACTCTAAATGGGGGGCACCCACTACAATAAAATTGGGGTTTTCTAAACTCTCACGTTCATTATAGGACAAAGGCTGCAACTCTAAATCCATGATTTCACCACCCGCTTCTTCTATGATAATTTGCGCGGCTCCCGTATCCCATTCCCCCGTGGGACCAATACGAACATAACAATCAGCTCGTCCTTCTGCGACCAAACAACTCTTTAATGCAGCTCCCCCTAACGTCACAAGTTCACAATGCTTATGTTGATGAAATAACTTAATGACTGACTGAGGATCTTGCCTGCGGCTGACCGCTAACCGTAAAGAGGGATCATCTTTTTCAATAAATCGACTGTGGATCCTAAGTTCAGCGTCATCATGACGTTTATACGCCCCTAAACCAGCAATAGCGTAATAACACACTTCTGTCATCGGCACATAAACAACGCCCATAATAGGCCTGTTATGTTCAATTAAAGCAATGATTACTGAAAAGTCGCCGCTTCCAGCAATAAACTCACCTGTGCCATCAAGCGGATCGACTAACCAATAACGCTGCCAGTTTTCTCGCTTTTGCAGGGGAATATCGGCATCTTCTTCAGATAGAATAGGGATCTCAGGCGTCAACACCATTAACGCTGAAGTAATAATATTATGTGCAGCCAGATCGGCTGAAGTGACGGGTGTATTATCTGACTTAATTTCGCGTTGAAATGTCCCTCTTTGATAAATATCCCGGATAGTTTCCCCAGCATCCTTTGCTATATCGATAACTTGCTCAATATAATGTTCTGGCTTCATATACGACTCCAACAGCCCACAATTTTAAAAACGGCATAGATTAAGAGTAAATAAGCTTCATGACTAGTCTACTTAAGCTTGAGATGCTTTTGCGCTAAAAACAAGGCGCAAACACTTCTAGATTCAGAAAAATCATCTTCAAGCAGGAGATTTTGCCAATTTTCAAGGGACCAAGTGACCAACTCAATAGGCTCCGGCTCATCCCCTTCAAGTTGACTTTCGTACAGTTCTTCAGCAAGAAATATTTGCATTTTACTGGAAAAATAACTGGGCGCTAAACTTAACTCCATTAAATGTGTAAGTTTTTTGGCTCCATAACCAATTTCCTCTTGCAACTCTCTATTTGCCGCTTCCATGGCACTTTCACCCGGATCAATCAACCCCTTAGTAAAACCTAACTCATAACTGTCAGTGCCAACAGCGTACTCACGACCTAACAACAATTGTTGATTGTTTAAAACCGGCACGACCATCACGGCTCCGCTTCCCTTTCCTTTCATTCTTTCATATTGCCGACATTCGGCATTGGAAAACTGAAGATCCACTTGCTCAATATGAAACAAACGGCTTTTCGCAACAGTCTGAGTGTTTAATATGGTTGGTTTCAGCAGTTTTTTATTCATCGGGCTTCATGCTCATAATCTATCCACTATGAACATCATCTTACTACGACCTAGTTGAACCACAACTTTAATTTTAGCTAAAATATTTACAAGATTCATATAGCAACAAAAAACGCCCACTCATTGAACCAATAAGTGGGCGTTAATCGTTTAATTGTCAAAAATCACAATCTTTTTAGAACCACAGAATCATCATATTCGCTACAATCCAGGTATAGCTCCTTTATAATTCAATGTGTAATACCCTTGACTGTCTTTAGCACCAAACTGACTCAACATTTTTTTAAGATCGGCTGGTTGCTCGGGGGTTTCTTTCATTTTCGCATCAATAGCCACACGATTTTTGTCTTGTATTATCAAACTCCCCACTAAACCAAGGTGGTTCATTTTATCATCGGTTTTCAGCTCTATATTGCCATTCACGCAAGCTAAAGCAAAAGAGACATTGCCTAAAGGGTAATCGCCAAATTGGTTATTCAATTTTGCTTGGTTAATAATAGCCGTTCCTGATAACGCTTCACACCAAGGTTTGCCTGAATCAAATTCCTTAATAAATAGGCTAATGTCTCCATTCACTTTACTTCTAAGAGGCAATGCCTTATTCCCTAGTAAAGCTGGAATGGGCGCTTCAAATCGAAAGTCCTCTAAATACATGCCAGAAAAAGAGGCCCTAACCAAACCTTTTGCATTTATCGGTGTATTTCGCTCACCTAAGGTAAAGTTCACTTGAGCTTGTCCTAACAGTAATCGCCATGGACTAAAATCCCACTTTAAGGTGTCAAGCTGGCGCCCTTCAAAAGTGATACTATTGATTTGTCCTGCCCACACACTGCCCGACAAATCCGCAACAGAAAGCCCTTTAGGTAACTCGACAAATCTGGCCACAAAAGTGGCTGGTAAGGTAGCCACTAAAAAAATGAGATAAATGAACAGACCAATAATTATTTTCTTCGTTAAACTCACATTAATACCTTACAAAGAGAACTGAATACGACGCACAGAAACATAGCCAGGTGTATCTACTGCCGCAATATCGATACTGTCTAAAGACAAGCCTTTTTCTTGAACAAGATTACTCACATAATCTAATAGCGCATTGAAAGGAACATCACTCATCCACACTTGAATTTTATTGCCCTGTGGCTGCATTCGAGTAATCTCAAGTTCATATTGCGCTGCCGTTTGATTCACAATAGCACTTAAACTCCCTGTAAACTTATCATTGCCCTTTACTTGCTTAAGCCCCGCTATGCGGTTGGCTTTTTGCTTAACATAATGTAAAGTCTGCTCTTGAGCCGCGAGATTATGTTGGGCATCCATTTCAGCATTATCGATAGGCGTCCAGACTCCCCAATAGATAAAACCAACCACCAAAACAACAGCACATGCCACGACCATTTGCTGCTCTCGCAGAACCAGTCCTCGCCACCATGTTTTTAAGTTTTCCATGTTATTTCGCCTTTATCGTTAAAGTACTAGTTACAGCAGAATCGGTACTATTCATCGCCCCAGAATCTAAGCTGTAAGAACGTGAAACAATATCTTTGAACTGCTCAATTTGAGCATAACTTTTTGCCGAAACTTGCATTCTCAGCTCATTACGGGCGCCATCAAAACGCATTGTGGTCGGTTTTAATTCTTTTACCTGAGAAAATGCGCCTTCAATACCCGCTAGCATAGAAAAAAACTGACTATTGCCTCGACTATTGCCTTGCAGCCCTCTTAAATAGCCATCAATTTGCGTACGCACATTAACCACTCGAGAACTGCCTGGCACGACTTGTTTATATATCGCCTCGGTTTGGGCTTTTAATGCCTCGACCTGGGCATCCATTTGATAAATGTTTAAGCCTTTATTAACCAATGCCAGCACAAATAACGCACCAAATAAAATTGCCGTATTCCCCCAAAGCGATAAATATTTAGCATATTCACGTTTGGGTTTATATAAACCCGTCAACAAATCTAATGGCGCTGCGGCTAAGCCTTTCGCTAATGTCAGCATAGGCAACTCTAACACTTGCTGACGTATATCCGTTCCAGCCAGTGTGAGTTCAGTATACCCAGCCACTGTTGGCAGATCATCTTCTTCGCTATCAGTAGCAAGGTTTGTTTCTGCAATTAAATGAGGAAGTGCCGTTGGCAGCCATGTCTTTGGCAAAGCAACACCACTACTCTCACCTGTTCTTAATAAATAGTCTTCTTCAAATTGCATTGCAGCCCAATGGCATTCTTCCAAAGGAAGAGCAAGACAATCAGGTACAATGCGCTGTATGGTCAACTGAGCATCACTTAGCCAAGTTAACCACATTTGCATTTGCTCATGAGCAACCACCCCCACAGGTAAATGAGCACCTTGAGCCTTACCCACAACAAAATGCAATTCATCGACATCTTGCGCAAGATTCTCTTCCAACATAAAAGGCAGTGCCTTAATCGCTTGCCTTTGATTACCTTCAGGTAAATCAACCGAAGTTAACGTAATCGTCGATGTGGGCACTAAAACATCAACAGGTCTATGACCAGCTCGTTCGGTTAACGTTGATAATTCATCAACATGGCTCAATTGTCCGGATGCAATTATCTCTTGTTCTTGTTCTGACCACACCAACCAAAAACAAGGGTTTTCGGCAGTCTGTCCTAATCGGATAACTAATCGTTCGCTCACTTTCTCTTCTCCGGATCTAGTTGTGAAATTCCCATATTCTCTTCTTCACTTAAAAATGAGCTGGGATCTTCTTTCACTGGTAATATTATTTTTCTATCACCAAACTGACGTGAAATCACTGACAGCTTGTCATCCGATCCTCGCATTAATACGCTTTTTAAACGAAATATCGCACGATCGACTTTCGCACCTGCCCTTAATAAAAAATAATTACTGTCTATTCCAAAACTTGACGCTAATGCTTCATCTGATGTTTTGAAACTACTGATCGATGAATTAGTCCAAAAATCTTCAATCGACTCATAACCATCAGCCGGTCTCTGATTAATAATACCTTCAGCCTCACCAACAGATATTTTATTTTCGAACATGCCAGCTAATAACGGAGCGTCTTCAACGGTTATAGTATTCACATTCAATACTTGTTCAGAGTTACCCGGAATGGCACAAACGAAAGGTGCAATTCTCATATAAATATCTTGAGTGAACCCCATAATGGCTCTGAGCTCACTCTTATCAAATAACAAGGTATTCGCCGCGCGATAAGGTACCGTTCTGGACTCATATTCCGCATCTTCAGCCCCATAAGGGCTCGATGTTGTATCCTCATCGGTATAATCTTTTAATGTGGCCGCTAAAGTATCAGCCGAAAACTGATCCATTCCCATCGCCACTAGCAAACCCGCAAATTGTCGCATCGGTAGGCTGGGTTTCGATTGTCCCGTGCTGGCATCTTCTTCAGTAGCAACTGATAATGCATTCACATTAAAACAAGATCGCATATCTTTCATTTCACCAGCAATTTCACCCAGCTCAACAGGAAAAACCATACCGGATTGTGCCCAATATTGTTGCAGGTTGACACTTTCCTCATCATCTTCAAAATCTTGGGTTAATATTTTCTTAGCCAACTCTTCAGCTGACAAGGCATACCAATAGGCTTGATCATACTGAGCCACATTAATAGTACGCCTAACCGATAATTGGTTTAGGCTAGTGATATTTGTCGCAACAATTGAAATCATGGCAATAATGAGTATGACAACAATTAAAGCCACACCTTTTTGCTTTTCAGGCTTAGATGAATACTGGCGATTGGACATAACCATCAATGCTACCTTTTAGAGTTATTATCTGAACTGCCACCTGAACCACTACCGGAGTCACTACCTGAACTACCTCCTGAGCCTGAATTATTTGAAGAATCATCGGTTTCAGGCATAGCATCAACTAATAAAAATTTTCGAATCACTTTGCCTAAGTCTTCTAATTCAATTTGTATACTAATGGCTTGGGGTAACTCGGTCGCATCCACTTTTCGCTCCCATTTACCGTCAACAAAAAAAGAATATTCAACAGATATTACTTTTTTCATTATGACTGTTTTTATGGGTTCAGCCCCCATTTCTGGCTCTGGATAAGGGTAATACCAACGCTCTAAATTACCTTCTTTTACAACATAAGCAACAGATTGCAATGTGCCTCGTGGTAACATGCCATCAGGGTTAAGCCAACCTAAACGGAAAAACACTATCGCTTCAGACTCTGAATCTAAAATGTCACTGCCGGTCTGAAACATCGTACTCCCCCGCCCCCCTTCAAATAATCTAGGTGTACGGGGAACCATTTGATTAAAATCCCTTTCAATCATGCCAAAGCCTTGCTGCATGGCTTTTAATTTCTCAGAAAAGTCGCGAGTACTCTCATCATTAAGCATCACAGTATGTAACACGGTATTCGATGCCAATCCAATCATAGCGAAAATAGCAATCGCAATGAGCATCTCAAGAAGCGTAAAACCTTGCTGATGATTAATTCGAGTCATTAGAGTCACCGCTATCACTTGCATCATTAAAGACATAAGTGCTTACTTCTGCGATAGTCCGCTGGAAATTATCATTATCACTCACGCTGACTTTCACCAACCGAAATTTATCATCATCAGTCTTAATCACTTGTTGACGCCAATACCAATCTCTTCCTGCTAACGTTGTTTGCCCTTCAGTGCGACCTACATCAGGAAAAGCCGGATTAAGTTTCATATCAACAAGCTGATTATCCACTACCCATTGAGCTAAAGTTCGCTCTTCTAAAATGGGCATATTACTGATTAACTCACCTAAGCTTTTAGTAATGGCGATTGCAGCAATGGAAAACACAGCCAACGCGACGATGACTTCAAGTAAAGTCATCCCCTTCATATTACTCAATACAAAATGACGTCTTCTCATCATTTTCTCCCAGAGTAATCATATTGAAATGGTAAAAGACAATAAGAAAGAACATACGAAATATGCTGCACATGAAATTGAGCAAACATAAAAACGCCATAAAAAGATAAGCGATTTTTACTTTTCATCATTTTCTCTGCCTAATACCACGCGACCAAAAGCGTCACCAATCACCTTGACATCGATATAGTTACCTGAATCATCTCGGCCAGAAAATGTCAGTTCAAACGCTGACATTTCGCCGCTGGGGAAAAGCAAAATTTGTGGCTCAGGAAATTTTTTCTTCTCTTCGTCAGTTTTTTCAATGAATGGGCCATCATCAGTAAAAGCGCTACCCTTTTCCTCATCATCTTGTACTAAAGGCAAACCTTCAACGATGAGTGTCATTTCCACACCCGGATCCATTTCTCGCTCACTCAATAAACGATCATTTTCCAGAGGCTGCCACTTACCTTCAGCATATAAAACAAATTGGTAATTATCTGGCTCCACGACAATACCAACAAAATCACCACTCATCACGGTTTCGTCAAGTACCAACTCAACGGATTGCATAAATTGTTGCGCCGTTTTTTCCAGAGCACGATCTTTTCCTGCTCCTCCCATACTTAGCGTCACTGCTGCAGCAGCAAGCCCCATGAGCAAAACAACCAGCAACACCTCCATTAAAGTGAAGCCTTTTTGACGCAACATATTCATATTATTGATACTGCTGTAAATTCCAGTTACCAATATCATCTTCAGTTCCTGCCTGTCCATCTGGACCGGCACTAAAGACATCTATTCTTCCATGTTCACCTGGGCTCAATAGCATATAATCATTGCGCCATGGGTCTTGTGGCAAACGCTTTAAATAGCCATCTGGACGATAGTTACGAGGCTCCGGTGAAATCGTTGGCTTTTGCACTAAGGCTTCTAAACCTTGCTCAGTAGTCGGATAAATACTGTTATCTAAACGATACATATCTAACGCATTTTCCAAAGCCACAATATCAGACACAGCTTTTTGCTGATCGGCTTTATCTTTGTTCCCCATTAAGTTAGGAACAACCATCGAAGCCAGGATCCCCAAGATCACGATAACAACCATGACCTCTAATAGGGTAAAACCTTTTTGCTTATTTCGTGTTTGCATGAACAACTCCCTCAAAAATTGTGCGATTAATGACATTATAAATCAATCGCTTACTTTATTTAACTTATTGGCTCACCATGTTATTGAGCTCTAAAATTGGTTGCAAAATAGCCAGCACAATAAACAATACAATCACCGCCATACTCACGACCAACACAGGCTCAAATACACCTAGCGCAATATTAACATTGGATTCAAACTCTCTATCTTGTGTATCAGCTGCTCGTTCCAACATATTTTCAAGTTCACCACTTTTCTCACCTGATGCAATCATATAGAGCATCATAGGAGGGAAAAGTTTCGTATTACCTAACGCGGCCCCTAACCCCGTTCCTTCACGTACACGCGCTGTCGCCTCTTCAACAGCTTCCTTAACTCGTACATTAATCAACACGTCACTCGCAATTCGCATGGCATCCAATAAGGGCACCGAACTTGCGGTCAAAATACTCAAGGTTCTTGCAAAACGCGCCGTGTTCAAACTTTTACTGACCTTACTCACAACAGGTAACCGCAATAACCAAGAATCATATCTCATACGATTTTTTGCATTACGCAATAACCGTTTCGCTATGACAAAGAAGCCAATCAGCCCCCCCAATAGTAACAGGCCATAGTCCCGAATAAAATCAGAGGATGAAATCAGTAATTCCGTCGTCCAAGGCAACTCCTGCCCCATATGTTGAAACTGCCCGACAACTTGCGGAACAACAGCAGCCAAAAGAATTGCAATCACCCCAATAGCGACAACCGTTAATACCACAGGATAAATCATGGCTTGCATCATTTTATTCTTCAACTGCTGTCGCCGTTCGGTATAATCGGCCAAACGATTCAATACCACATCCAAGTAACCAGATTTTTCCCCCGATGCCACCATAGCGCGATACAAATCATCAAAAATATGGGAAAACTCAGCGAGCGAATCGGCAAAAGTATAACCTTCCACTACTCGCGACCGAACAGCCATAATCATGCTGGCAAGTCTGTCTTTTTCACATTGCTGCCCAACCGCTTTAAGCGCTTCTTCAATGGGTAACCCTGCGGCGACAAGTGTCGATATTTGACGGGTGATCAAGGCTAACTCAGCAACTGAAATACCCCGTTTAAATAACGCTGCGCCCTTTGTCTTTTGTTTCGCTTCTTTTTCTGCAACCGCTGTAATTTCTAACGGCATCAGCCTTAATTCACGCAACTGTGAACGGGCATGTTTAGGCGTATCGGCTTCGACAACCCCTTTTTGTTGTTTACCTTTCTTATCTAGCGCCTTATATTCAAATGCTGGCATTGATTACTCCTCCCGAGTGACACGTAATACCTCTTCGAGAGTCGTTTTACCCGCAATGACTTTACTCATTCCGTCAATACGAATACTCGGCACTGTTTTACGTATATGTTTTTCAATTGCCAGTTCACCACGACCGTCATGAATAAGCCCACGAACATGATCGTCAACCGTCAATAGCTCATGGATACCTGTTCGACCTCGATAGCCATTATAACCACATGATTTACAGCCTTTTGCCCTAAAAATAGTTTGGGTATCACTAATTTCAATGCCCAATAATTCACGCTCTCGCTCATCAGGAAGATGCTCTTCTTTACAGTCATTACACAGAGTACGAATAAGCCGCTGTGCCAACACTCCCAGTAAACTTGAGGACACCAAGAAAGGCTCAACCCCCATATCTTGTAAACGGGTAATCGCACCTGACGCTGTATTGGTATGTAAGGTTGAAATAACCATATGACCCGTTAAAGAGGCTTGTACTGCTATTTGCGCCGTTTCTAAATCACGAATTTCACCAATCATGACCACATCAGGATCTTGACGTAAAATCGCTCTTAAACCACGAGCAAAAGTCATATCGACTTTAGTATTCACTTGAGTTTGACCAATGCCTTCTAGCTCATACTCAATAGGATCTTCAACCGTTAGAATATTAGTATCCACAGAGTTAATATCCGTCAGTCCCGCATAAAGCGTGGTACTTTTTCCCGAACCTGTTGGACCAGTCACCAAAATAATACCGTGGGGGCGTCTGATTAAGTCATCAAATTGGACACGAACATTTTCTGTCATCCCTAACTGCACTAAGTTTAAATTACCGGCATTCTTATCCAGCAAACGCAATACGACTCGCTCGCCATGACTCGATGGCATAGTGGATACCCGCACGTCGACTGCGCGGCCACCAATACGTAAGGAAATACGGCCGTCTTGAGGCACACGCTTCTCAGCGATATCGAGGCGCGCCATTACCTTAATACGAGAAACCAGTAATGAGGACAATTTACGATTAGGCTTGAGCACCTCTTTTAAAACACCGTCTACCCTAAAGCGAACAATCAATTGCTTTTCATAGGTTTCGATATGAATATCAGAGGCTTCTTCCTTAATAGCCTCAGACAGCAAGGCATTGATGAGTTTAATGATAGGCGCATCATCGTCCCCTTCAAGTAAATCTTCTGTTTGCGGCAATTCCTCAGCGAGAGTGAACAGATCCATTTCATTACCAATATCTTCCATCATTTGCTGCGCTTCTGATGAATTGGCTTGATAAGTCTGCGTTAATTTAGCTTCAAATTCACTGTCTTCAAGTTGTTTAAGTGGAACATTTTTCCCCACATAACGTCTCGCTTCAAGTAATGCCCCAAAGGGAGTCGATGCCACATGAAATAAGGTCAACTCACCTTCTTGAGTTTTATCTAATGCCAAACTAAAACGATTAGCAAAAGCAAACGATAAACGCTCTTTGCTATCAGAATAAAGCGCTTCATCGACTTCAGTCTCCACCGACATTTCTAGCTCATTTGTCGCCTGCATTAACTCTTCAGTTTGCATTACTTCCACCTGATCCACTTTGCTCAGCATCAATCGCTTCTTGAGCCGCTTTAATCTTAGCCTCAGCTTCAGCGGCCGCCTCTTGCTTATCTTTTTCTTTATTTTCAGTAATGGTTCTTAAGGTTGAATTCGTTTCACGCATACGTGTATCTAACCCTTGACCTTGCTTATAACGCTCTAATATATCATTCACCTCAGGCCCAACATGCTCACTCATATTCCATTCTGGTAACACAGGCACACTACTATTTGGCATCAAGTTAATGCCTTTATCATCTTGCTCTAACTGCAAGGCCCTAAAGTAATTGTATTTACGACCAGAGATCCCTTGCATTGTCATGCCATCACGAATAATCGTCGGCTTGATAAAGACCATCAAATTCTTCTTGGTCTTCTTACTTGAAGAGGATCTAAATAATTGTCCAAGCCAAGGAATGTCCCCTAAGAAAGGCACCTTTTGCACACTTTCTTGGACTTCTTCATTAATCAAGCCGCCCAAGACCACAATTTCACCCGAATCGGCCATCACAGTAGTGGTTAAACGCCTTGTTGAAAAGGTGACATCCACACTGGTATTGCCATTAACCCCAGACACTTCCTGCTCAATAATCAACTTAACGGAGGTGCCTTCATTCACGAGCGGAGTAACTTTTAACTTAACTCCAACTTCTTTACGCTCAACGGATTGAAACGGATTACTGTTGTCAGAACTCGCCGTAGAACCGGTTATCACTGGCACCTCATCACCCACAATAAAGGATGCTTCTTGGTTATCAAGGGTAGTGATTGACGGCGTCGCTAACACATTCGATGTGGTATCACTGGATACTGCTTGAACCAATGCGCCAAAATCCCCCGCCGCTAAGCCCCATGCCATGCCATTCACCTTAGCGAGTGCAGTCGCAAGTGTGGTAATATCCCCTAATGTATCAGGATTAGATGTACAAGTTTGCGTATCTCCAGAGCCATAACATGTTTCAGTTCCTTTTGTTTCTTGTGCATCCCACACACCCGCACCGATTTCACCTATGGTTGGGCCAATATTATTAAACTGAGTCCCCCCACCTAATGCGCTGGCCATTTGTATGCCAAACCCGACATTATCACCTTCGGCCACCTCAACAATAATGGCCTCAACCAACACTTGAGCGCGGCGAATATCCAGCTGATCAATGACATTTTCCAATGTACGCATTTGATCTGGCTCAGCGCTTATCACCAATGCATTTGTATCGGTATGAGCCATAATATTAATATCATTACGGCGTTTATTACTGCCCGCACTGGCTTTAGCTGTGGATTTTTCATCTGCCAGCTTTTGAGCAAAGCCCGTTAATACTTCCACCAAATCTTCAGCCTTGGCATAGCGTAAATAACGCACTTTAATATTACCTGTTGTCGCCTGATCAGCATCAAGCTGCTTAATCAAAGCCACCACACGTTCACGACTCTTTTCATCACCACTAACAACGACCGCATTTAAACGCTCATCAGCAACCACTTTAGGGGCTTGACCCGGCAATTGTGCCTGATTACCGGTTGTGCGATACAAGCTCTCAATAATCCGCACCATTTCACTGGCTGAGGCGAACTGCAAGTTAACCACTTCAATCGTTGTATCACCTTGTTTGTCTACTCGGTGGACAATATCGACCAACTTATTCACAACCGCCGCTCGGCCGGTGATCATTAAGACATTGGATTGGTCGTAATTAACCACATTACCGCCACCCGCATTATCATTGAGTTGACGTAATAATGGCGCCAATAATTTCGCTTCAGTATTATATAAAGGCACCACCCTTGTGACCATCTCATCGCCCATGCCTGGCGATGCATCATCTGCAACCCGAATAGCCGCTGTTTTAGCATCTTTATCTTTAATGACTTTAATTATATTATTTTCCACTTGAACGGCGGCATAACCGTACACCTGCAATACATTCAAGAAAAATTGATAATATTGCTCTTCATCTAGTAAGTCATAACTGCGGACATTGATCTTTCCACGAACAGTGGGATCAACAATAATCGTTTTGTTCAGGTTTTTGCCGACAATATTAATGAACTCTTCAATATCTGCACCCTTGAAATTGGCTGCAAACTGCTCAGACCACGCAAGCGACGGGGTCAATAACGCTGCGCCCATCACGAGTCCAGCGACTAAGCGCCGCCTAATACTTTTTTTGTTTATCATCAACCTTCCCCTGAAAACCTTTTAAACGTGCATCCAAAACATCTTGTCAAATGACCAAAAAGCATTAACTAAATGCTTACACTTTCCATTTGAATACACAAAACAATGTTATCTTCTTATACCATTGGTACGTATTATAATCTTCATTAAACCAGCATGAAATATTGTTTACACCTTAAAAAACATCCCATTTATTGCGGTAAACTAAACATAATTTCAATTAATTGACCTTTTCTTTCTACCATTAATGACATTTCGGTTAATTCAGGTAAAGAAGACATCACTTCTAACGCTTGACTCATATCCGTCAAGTCATAACCATTAATCGATTTCGCTAAATCATTTGGTTTTAATCCTGACTGTGCAAATAAAGCCCTATCTTTACCAGCATTTAAACGGTAACCTTGTAATTCCCCTCCTTTTCTCACAGGAGAGATAGATAAATAGTCAGTAATTTTCCCCGGATCAGATACTAGCTCATCTCGAGAATTTTTTAACCTTTGAGAAACATTTTTGTTATTCCTATGGTCAATTTTTCGCACATCGTTGCTGACCTTGGCTTTTTGTAATTGTTTATTCGCCTGCCCCTGCGCCTCATACTGTAAACCATCCAGCATCAAGGTTTCATAGCGACCATTATTGGTAATAATGATACGATCGGCATAAACCTCTTTAAGAGAAGCCGATGTACCTTTAATTTTATCTCCCAAACTATAGGTCTCTTGCCCGCCACTAGAAGCAATAACAGCCAAGCCTTTCTGTTCTTTTGTTGAAGCCACAACGCCAGTCAACTGAATAGATAAGGTTGTTTTAGGTGCATCCGTTATTTGCTCAACAACATTATCTTTAGGTTTATCCTTAGCTTCAGCAGTATATTGACCAAATAATTCTAATCTCTCAATATCTTTAACATTAACTTTACCTGCACGGCTAACCTCCACTGGAATAGGCTGCCACATAACAGCTGTCGTTGCCGTTGGCACCATCTTCCAAGTAATTTGCGCAAGCAAAGACAAACTCAATAACATTCCAGACCAAAAAATAACATTATTAAGTGGCCTTTGAGGTATTTTCGCTATTTTTGTAAAAATCGTATCTAGTAAATCCATAATTAATTGGACCCTCTTCTCAATAGGCCTCGACTCTGTTTACGTTAATTTAGCAAATAGCTCACCATGCTAACCTAGACCGTTAATAGCAACAAGCCCATAACGTGAGCAATATTGGCGAAAAATGTTCAAATATGCTACCTTGACAGTCTCAATACAGGTGCTTAATGCATTCAAAATGCAATAATTTCCAACACGAAATAATCCGCACTATCAGTGAGCCCATAACTTTTTCCTTATTTTACATGATTTTAAATACATTTTGATACCTTATGTTAGAAATAAATAAAACAGAACTGCAAGTTCGTTTAGATAAATGGCTTTGGGCTGCACGTTTTTTTAAGACTAGAGCTATCGCCAAAGAGATGATTAATGGTGGGAAAGTCCACTACAATGGACAGCGCACCAAATCAAGTAAATTGGTTGAAGTGGGTGCAAAAATAAAGCTACGGCAAGGTTATGATGAAAAAGAAATAATCGTCACTCAACTCTCAGAACATAGACAAAAAGCCTCGATCGCTCAAAACTTATACTCAGAAACAACCGAGAGTAGCACTAAACGCGAAGCCTATGCAGAAGCAAGAAGGTTAAATATTCTTAACAATCCAGCACCTGCTCAAAAGCCTGATAAAAAGCAACGCCGCCAGCTAATACGTTTTAAAGAAAGTTAATTGATAAAGAAAAAGAGACTGTAGAATGAATCAAGATACATTACATCGCTACTTATTTGAAAATGCAGATGTTAGAGGTCAAATAGTACAACTTGAAGAAAGTTACCAAGCGATATTAGCCGCCCACCCTTATCCTGTAGCGATTCAAAACCTACTAGGACAATTAATGTCGGCAACATCATTATTAACTTCTACATTAAAATTTGAAGGTGACATCAGTGTTCAACTTCAAGGTAATGGCCCAGTGTCATTGGCGGTCATTAATGGCGATGAAAAGCAACAATTAAGAGGCATGGCCAGATTTGAAGGCATCATTAATGATGATGATGATTTACAAAAACTTGTTGGCCAAGGCCATATGGTTATCACGTTGACACCTAAAGAAGGGGAGCGCTATCAAGGCGTTGTGGCATTAGATAAACCAACCTTAAATCAATGTCTGGAAACCTACTTTTCTCAGTCAGAGCAGCTCCCCACAAAGATTTGGTTGTTTGCCAATGGTCAAAATGCAGCAGGTATGTTATTGCAAGTACTTCCAAGTGAAACAGAGCAAAATGATGCTTTTGAGCACTTAAGCATGATAACAGACACCATTAAAGCAGAAGAGCTCTTCACTCTTGATACACAAACAGTATTACACCGCCTCTATCACGAAGAAGATATTAGACTCTTTGACCCTATGATGGTTAATTTCAAATGTCGCTGCTCAAAAGAACGTAGTGCTCAAGCAATAAGAAGTATTTCTAAAAGTGAGATCGATGACATTATTAAAGAACTAGGCAAAATAGAAATGGGTTGTGAGTACTGCAATACACAATACATATTCGACAGCATTGATATAGAAGGTATTTTTTCTGCACATCAATATACGGAAAACAAGCAATAATCTATCATCTCAAAAAAAGGCATATTCTTTGTGCCTTTTATCACCTTTTTTAAATTTCTGCTCACCTATTGTACATCGCCTAAGTTACAATCAATTTTGACCATAAACTGACAACAAAGATCAGTACATTTTTGTTTATAACATACGGAGATTAACCCTATGGCGGACGGAATCAACCGCAAACACCTCAACCTTTCTACCCAAGCGCTGATTGACTTAGCACTTAAACGTAATGAAGGAGAGCTTACCTCAACAGGTGCAATCATAGCCAAAACTGGCGCACGCACAGGTCGATCACCTAACGATAGATTCATTGTCAAAGAACCAACGACTGAAAATGATATCGATTGGGGGAAAGTCAATAAACCCTTTGATGCAAAAGCATTTGAAGCACTATGGAGTAGAGTCGAAGCCTATTTAGACGATAAGGAAACATTTGTTTCAGAGTTAGAGGTCGGCGCAGATCAGCAACATTATCAGCCGATTAAAGTCACCACTCAATATGCTTGGCATCAACTGTTTGCCCGTAACTTATTTATTGAGCCAGACCAGTTCAACGTACAAAATAAACCCGTTTGGCAAATAATTAATGCACCTGATTTTAAGTGTGATCCTCAAAGAGATGAAACCCATTCTGATGCAACAGTCATTATTCATTTTGCTGCAAGAAAAGTATTACTCGCGGGCTTGAAATATGCGGGGGAAATGAAGAAATCCATGTTTTCAGTACAAAATTTTTTACTCACTGAACACCGTGTTTTACCCATGCATTGCTCTGCCAATGTTGGCCACCAAGGTGATACAACCTTATTCTTTGGATTATCTGGTACAGGAAAAACAACCTTATCAGCCGATCCTAAGCGTTTACTTATTGGAGATGATGAGCACGGCTGGGGAGCTGGAGGAGTGTTTAATATTGAAGGAGGTTGCTATGCCAAATGCATCGATTTAAGCCAAAAAAATGAACCCGTTATTTGGAGCGCTATTCGTCACGGTGCCGTACTGGAAAATGTAGTACTGGATGAAAATAAAACACCTAATTATCATGACAGCAGCCTCACCGAAAATACACGTGTTGCTTATCCACTTGAACATATTGAACAGCGAAAAATAGAAAACAGAGGCAATGAACCCCATGCTATTGTCTTTCTAACTTGCGATGTATCAGGGGTGTTACCTCCCGTATCAAAACTGACAAAAGCGCAAGCAGCCTATCATTTTCTCTCTGGATATACAGCTAAAGTCGGCTCAACTGAAGTCGGTTCCACATCTGCAATACAATCAACTTTTTCAACCTGTTTCGGCGCCCCATTCTTCCCTAGGCCTGCCAGTGTTTATGCCGAATTACTGATGGAACGAATAGAGTCGTTTGGCAGCCAAGTTTATCTAGTCAATACTGGCTGGACTGGCGGGCCACACGGAGTAGGCAAACGTTTTGATATTCCAACAACTCGAGCCATTATTGATGCCATTGTCAGTGGTGAACTAAAAGACGCAGAAACTCAGCACTTGGAAAAACTAAACTTACACATCCCCTTATCGGTATCAGGTGTCAACACGACATTATTAAATCCCATTGATACTTGGGACGATAAAGCGCAATACGCTGAATTCGAACATGCGCTAGCGGTTAATTTTCAAGAAAACTTTAAACAATATCAAGTATCAGAAGATATACGAAATGCAGGACCAAGCCTTTAACCAAAAGACGGCCTGCAGAATGCAACTAAAGAAGACGCTTTAGAAATAGGATAAGTTTATCTTTCGATTTTTTCTCCTTCACTTCGAAAGATAAACAACACTCAAATGAGCATGTCATTGACAAGCCAGTCCTAAAAAGAATGAATGCTACTATCGATCATTTGTTTTGCTGTATTTCAACAATGCTTATGTTGAAAATTGACATATGAAAATAGGGACAGTTATCCCCTCATGAAGTGACACGGGGATATATCATCAACAAGAATGTGAGCACATATATGAAACAACCTCTAAGACTCATTTTAGCAATGGGCACAGCACTCTTTTTAACACCTTCAAGCTTTGCACAAGAACCCATTAGTATTATTGAACCCGCTCAAGTTAAAGACCCCAAAAAAGTCGAACTGGGTAAAATGTTATACTTCGATCCAAGGCTATCTAAATCAGGCTATATTTCCTGTAACTCTTGCCACAATTTAGCCACTGCGGGCGTTGATTCTTTGGCCACATCCATTGGCGACCAATGGCAACAAGGCCCGATTAATTCACCCACTGTACTCAACTCTCGTTATAATATTGCCCAGTTTTGGGACGGACGAGCAAAAGATCTTAAAGAGCAAGCTGGAGGCCCTATCGCAAATCCGAAGGAAATGGGCTCAACACATTCTCTTGCCGTCACAACAATTGCATCAATTCCGGAATATCAACAGCTCTTTGCTAAAACATTTAAACAAAGTGGCGTTAATATCGACTCTATCACTGATGCTATTGCAGCCTTTGAAGAAACCTTAGTCACCCCCAACAGTCCATTTGATCAATACTTATTAGGTAACCAACAAGCCATATCCACTGATGCGATTAACGGTTATCGCGTTTTTAAAGAAGTGGGTTGTGTTAATTGCCATAATGGTCCAGCCGTCGGCAATAATATGTATATGAAAATGGGTCTCATAAAACCGTTTAATACCACTAACCCCGCTATTGGACGTCAAGCATTAACCGGAAAAGTCAGTGACAAGAATGTCTTCAAAGTTCCCACATTACGCAACGTGGCACTCACTTACCCTTACTTCCATGATGGCAGTACTTGGACATTAGAAGAAGCTGTTACTATTATGGCTGATATTCAATTAGGGAAAACACTGTCCCCAAAAGACACAAATGATATCGTTAAATTCTTAGAAACGCTCACTGGCGATCAACCACAAATCACACTGCCGATTTTACCCCCTTCTAATAAAGACACCCCAAAACCCACTCCCTTTATTTTATAAGTCCTTATTGAGACGCTATTGATTTAGTGTCTCTTTTTTCAGGGGTCCTTATTAGCTAATCTTTGTTAGCAAATACCTCAAATAGTAACCAAAATACTCATTTAGTGATAATAAAATTAACTAATCACACATAATACAAAAAAATAATTCTTTAAATGCAAACACTTAAATGATTGGCATGTTGCTTGCTAAATCCAAGAGGACTCATAGGAATAATATTATTACAAGGATAACAAATCATGATCCGCTCCCTAATCACCATCAGTATATTGTTACTTTCATTATCTGGATGCATTATTTATGTTGAAGGCGCTAATCATGCCCCGCTTCAACATAAACAAGTCATCAAACAAATCAACGCACAAGATCTCAATAGCTTGACAGCTAATGTGGGTGCAGGACAACTGACCATTCATGGTATAAAAGAACAAAAAAATATTATTGTCACGGCTAACATTTACTATCATGACAGTATCCCCACAATTTTTACTCTTGAACATCATGATAAAAATGCGATTCTCAAGGCAAATTTTGAAGAAAGAAGCCATATTCAACCCACGCCATATATTGACCTCACTATATCAATACCCTCGCATTTACCACTCATAATCAATGACGGCTCAGGAGCAATAAATATTACCAATATGGAAGCCAATATTCAGCTCACTGATGGTTCTGGTCACATCAACATTTTGGGTGGACATCACCTAACGATCAACGACGGCTCGGGTAGCATTGACATCAAAAACAATTTAGGAAACATTATGATTACAGATGGCTCTGGCACAATGACTATTAACCATAGTGCTGGAGATTTAATCATTGATGATGGCTCAGGAGACATCAATCTTCAACACATCGCTGGGAATATCAAAATAAATGATGGCTCAGGCGATATCAATGTCAATAAAACTCAAGGAACTGTCACCTTAAATGACGGTTCAGGCGATATCAACATTAATAACACACAAGGGTTAACCATATTGGCTGCAGGATCGGGAGAGGTCGATATTGATAATATCCACGGTTCTATCAAGATGTAAATCCTAAAAAAAACTAAAAACAATAAACCTAAAAAGTTAAATCTTCTTAGGTTTAACTATTAGCCAAAATAATAAAATGTGACGCACAATTAAAATAAGAGCAATAAATATCATTACCCAACGAAAAACCTTCACACTTGCCATTAAAGGAAAATCATACTCACCTTTGATCTCAGTTACCATCAATACAACAAATATTGTTATAAAACTCAATAGCCTCAGTCGTATTCCTAGCCAAATAGTAGGGCAAATGTGAGCAGCGAGGTAAGCGCTACCCAACCCAATAATTGCCCCCATAGCCACATCTGTTGGCCAATGTGCCCCCACAATAATCCTAGAAATTCCAACGAAGCCAGCCATGATAAGCAGTCCAGCTTTAACTCCCCTATGTCGGCATGCTAAATACACACTACCAGCAAAAACAAATGCAGCCGCAGTATGGCCAGATGGAAAGCTAAACTTGAAATGAATATTCCCAATTATATTTAAAGAACTTAAAATAGCCGCCGGCCTAAGCACATCAAAATAATGCTTTGAAACCGTTACCAACAAACCACAAATAATTCCAGCAATCAACATTCTACAAATTAATTCCGGCCTAAAAATCAAAAAGCATAGACTTAGCCCAACCACTCCAACACCGCTACCTAAATCCGTTAACTGAGCAGAGAACCAATGAGGAAAAATCAATGCTAAATGATTAAAAAAATGAAAGCCGTATACATTAACTTCCTTTTTTAACAAGATAAGATAAAGAATCACTAAGCCTGTCAGAATAATACTATAACCACGACGTTGCTCGCGTAAAAAAGCGCGAGATTGAGCAAAATGAGATTGATAAGATGATTTCATAGCAGTTCTTTTGCAATACTTTTGATTTACGAGTATAGGAGAAACACAAGCAAACTGGAGAGGCGTTACAACAAGGCGCTTGTAAAAGTTAAAAAAATAGTTTATTTATTTGAGAATGACTCTTTAATAAAGAAACCTAAAACAAAGCACAAAATACGTTTAAATTTGTCCCGCTTGATAAAAGAATACAAACAGCCTTTGTGGTCTGCGCTATCACTTACTAATCTACAACCAAGGTCGTTCATCCACATCCATATGAACACGACATTTTTTCATCCGTAAACATCAGAGGGAGAAGGTAGATGATGTCAGGACCCCAAGCCAAAATTAACATTACACAGGCTAAGCTTTGTACAAACACTCCACAAACCACTGTATCTATATTCACCAAAGATAAATGGTCCCTGAAAATTAAAAATAATGAGATGAAATAACATGGACAATTTCTTAGAACAATACCCTATACACACTCAAATCAATGTCGCATGGGCAGACATGGATGCTTTACAACATGTCAATAACGTGATTTATTTTAAATATTTTGAAATTGCGAGAATCGACTTTTTAAGTAAAATTAACTTACTGAAAAAAGACACCATGATAGGACCTGTGATCAGTGAAAACCAAGCTAAATATCAACACCCTGTGACATTTCCAGATGCTTTACTCATAGGGGTCACGGTCAGTGATATTAAGCAGGATAGATTTATCTTACACTACACAACTTTTAGTCAAAAATCACAAAAAATCACCACTATCGGGTGGTCAAAAGTGGTCATGTTTAACTTTAAAACGGGCGAAAAAGCCCCGCTATCTCCTCAGTTACTCAACACACTGCAACAGTACGAGCAATAGACACAAAAGACTTGCTTTCCTTATGGATAAGAAAACAAGTCTTCGCCCCCACTTTAACTTTATATTTCAAGGGGCATTAGCTCACTTAATTGCACTCGAATATCATCTGTTAAAAGCTGGCTTTTATTGGTTTTATAATCATAAAATACCATAGTCGTTTGCGCTTCTGCTGTTTTTTCCCCTGCTTGCCAACAAGATTGCGTGACAACAAAACTACTATTACCAATGCGACTCACACTCGTTTTTATCAACGCATCCTTGCCGTAAAACGTGGGTGCATTAAAGGCAATATTAAATCCCGCTAAAATCAAATTCCAATTTGCTAAATTTTGACCTGGGTTCACTATTTCAAAAATGGGTTCTCGCGCCGCCTCAAACCACATAGGTATCACAGTATTATTAATATGACCCAGCGCATCAGTTTCACAAAACCGCGGCTTAATAAGTAACTCAATCTCATTATTTGACACTATAGACTCCTCATCATTCCCAACAAACTGTTCGAGCATGAATTTCATTAACTATACATGGCTTCGATTTCTTGAGAATATTTATGATAAATCATCTTACGACGTAATTTCATCGTTGGTGTAATAAGCCCAGACTCCATTGAAAAAGGATCGGCTAATAAGGTAAATTTTTTAATTTTTTCAAATCCAGCCAGTTCATCTTGTAGTGAATGTAGTCGATTTTCAAAATGCTCAATCACATGAGAATGGCGTAATAAGTCTAATGGGGAACTGTAATCCACCCCTTCATCTTTTGCCCAAAGTTCTAATGATTCAAAAGACGGCACAATTAACGCCGTTACATAATGCTTAGCATCGGCAACAATAGCAACTTGTTCTATTAAGGGGTCACACCCCACCTTACCCTCTACCCGTTGTGGAGCAATATACTTTCCATTTGAGGTTTTCATTAATTCTTTAATACGATCAGTAATAAATAAATTACCATTATCGTCAATAAAGCCTGCATCTCCTGTTTTTAACCAGCCATCTTCAAAGGTGTCCGCTGTCGCTTCAGGACGATTATAATAACCCCGCATAACCGTATCACCTTTCACTAAAACCTCATTATCTTTACCCAATTTGATTTCAACACCAGGTAAAGGTTGACCATTCGAGCCCGTCACACGGTTTTTTAAAGTGTTTAACGTCACCGTCGCGCTGGTTTCAGTCATACCGTAACCACATAATACAGGTAAGTTAATACTATGAAAAAATCCTGCCACTTTAGACTCTAATGCAGCGCCACCACAAGGCATAAATTTAAGTCGCCCCCCCAATACTTGCTGTAGCTTAGAAAAAACCAATTTATTGGCCAATAAAAACTGCACACTTAACAATAACGATCCCTTGGCTCTACCTTGGCCAACTTCAAAATGTTTTTCACCGACAGACAATGCCCAAGCAAACAGCTTTTTTCGCTTATCGGGCGCTTTAGCCACCTTTTCTTGCACCGCACTATACACTTTTTCTAAAAAGCGAGGTACGACACATAAAGTATGTGGACGCACTTGAGTAATGGCTTCTTTAACCTTCATCGGATCTTGCAAATACACATTACAACCTCCTCGCCCTAATACGTAAAAGCTCCAACCTCGCTCAAAAACATGACTTAAAGGTAAAAAAGCTAACGATACGTCACCTGATTCAAAATTAAGCTCACTATCGTGCTGGCGAATAATCGTTGCAATATTGCGATGATCTAAAATCACGCCTTTAGGGTTGCCTGTTGTCCCAGAGGTATAAATTAAGGTAAGCATATCATCGAGGGGTAAATCAGATAAACGCTGTACTAACTCTTGCTCACACCTAGCATCAACTGATTGCGCCAATAAAGCATCAAGATGAAAATGGCTGTGTTGATCGATTAAATCGACACTTGAATCGAAAACAATAATTTGCGTTACACTAGCACACTCTTTAACAAGCTGACACGCCATTTGGTATTGCTGTAAATCACCCGCAAAAATCAATTTAGCTTGGCTATCGTTAATGATATAAGCGGCTTGCTCTACAGTGCTGGTCGGGTAAATCGGTACAACAACCGCCTTAGCTTTCAGCATACCAACATCGGCACAAGTCCATTGGGGGCAATTTTGGGATAAAATTACAGCCTTATCTTGAGCTTCAAGTCCAAACTGAATTAATGCTCGTGCAATTTGTGATGTGTAAGTATCAAATTGGCTCCAACTCACACTGTCCCAAGGCGCGGTCATTTCAAAACCCTTTAGCGCGATGGCTTCACCAAGTGATTGACTCTTTTGCTGAATAAGTCGGATAACATGATATTGTTCGAGAGACATAAGATAGCTACCTTCATCGCTTAAAAGCGTATTATTTTTTAGCCATATTACTTGAAGATGCAATAAAAACTAAGAGTTTTTGCTCTATTTCTCTTCAATAAGTCGAAAAAACAACAAAATAAGGAAAAGGTAATATTATATTTAAGCAGCACTCACCCACATTAAAATGTAGGTGAATAGTATTTATTTTCAATAAATTAGATTAAAATGAGGCTTACTTGGCTTTGGGTCTAAAAGGCTTTATTACTGCTTCATTACACTGTAAAAAAGGTCCTTCCATTAAATCGATACAATAGGGAATAGCAGGAAATACTGCATCTAAGCATTCACGAATGGATTTAGGCTTGCCAGGTAAATTCACTATCAATGAATCACCACGCAGTCCAGCCGTTTGTCTTGATAAAATAGCTGTAGGGACAAATTTGAGCGATTCAGCACGCATTAATTCACCAAATCCAGGCATTAAACGATCGCATACTGCTTCTGTTGCTTCAGGTGTGACATCCCTTCTTGCAGGCCCCGTTCCGCCCGTTGTGACAATCAAACAACAATGTTGATCATCGGCTAAGCGAATTAATGTTTCCTCAATCACATCTTTTTCATCAGGAATCACCTGGTAAATAGGCTCCCATTCAGACACTAAATACTCATTGAGAACATCAATAATCGCCTTACCTGACAAGTCTTCATAAATGCCTGCACTGGCTCTATCACTAACAGTCACAATTCCTATTTTTGCTACGCTCATTGGCTTGCTACCTATTCCACTCTATTTATGAGCCAGTATACAGAACTAATACAAACTCATCACCTCATCTAAGCAAGGTAATGCTGGAAAAGCCCCTTTTTGCATACATGTTCTCACGCCACATTGCACAGCAAAAACCACAGCTTGATGCATTAATTCTTCATCATTAAACATCTCTAGAGATAATGCCTTACAGGAAATTTTATTGGCTTTAGAATGAGATAAACCAGCTGTCAATGCAAACCAAAATCCAGCCACAAAACTATCGCCTCCACAGGTCGTATCCACAGCTGCGATCTGTGGCACAGGCACCTGAAAAACAAAAGTTGGAGTGATAATGTCTACGGCATTAGCACCATCTGTCACTAAAATCGCTTTTACTCCTTGGGTAAAACAAAAGTCGAAATAGACCTGTCTTTCGACACTTTTCAGCTGCGCTAAAAAGTCGACCTCTTCTAGGCTCATTTTTAATACATGGGTAAATGGGTAGCATTGCTCAACGCTTACTGATAACGCAGTCATATCCTGCCATAATTGCTGACGTAAATTCACATCAAAACTCACCAACAAGCCCGATTGTCTGGCTAACGCTAGCCCATATAAACTGGCCTGTAGAATATTTTCATGAGTTAAGGTATTAGAGCAAAAATGAAAAATATCAACTTTACTCCAATTCACCACATCAAAATGTGCCTGCGTAAAACACAGATCTGCTGTATTTTCTCGATCAAAGTGAAAAGTGCGTTCACCTTTATTATCTAACACGACTTCAACCTTGGCCGTAAAAGCATCCTCAATATCGGCTAAATAATCTGTTTTTACACCATATTTTTGCAACGTTTCTTTCAACATACAGCCAAAATTATCTTGACTTATACCACCGGCAAAATAACTCACGCCCCCCAATTTAGAGAACCCCACAGCCACATTAGCTGGCGCACCACCAGCAATCGGTAACAACACAGATGAGTCATCATCGCTGGGTAACAAGTCGATTAAAATCTCACCAAAACAGAATAATGCTGCCATCAATTGCTCCCAAAAAAGCCCAAAAAGGGCTTTAATTCACGGTTAAAAGTCGTATTTAAGTGTCGCTGAAGTGGTTCTACCGTTAATGGTACGGGCACGAATAATATCGTTACTACTGGTAACGACTCCTTCTTCGGCCTCTGTTATACCAGTAGCATCAAATAAATTATTAACGTTTAACGAAACCGTTAAGCCCTCAGTGATAATATAAGAAGCAAATGCATTCACTTGATTGTAACCATCAAATTTTAATGCATTGATATCTTGAACAATATTATCTTGCGCGTAACTTGCTGTCGTTCCAATTAAGCTTAGTCCGACACTGGCGAGATCAAAGTTGTACTGTCCCATTAAGGTATAAATATAGTCAGCTTGCCTTCTAGGGGTATTTCCTACAGAATCAGAATTTAATTCATCTTTGGTGATTTCCGCATCGGTCCATGTCACATTACCTCTAAAATCAAAATCACCAATATAATACGCAGCTTCTAATTCAATACCTTTTGCTTCATATTTACGATCAAAAAAATCTTGACTGGTTGCCTCAAAGTTTTGCTCTTCAGTTTCAGCATAAAAAGCCGTAGCAAATAAAGATAATGCATCTAACCGATACTTCACACCCAATTCATATTGATCTACAAAGTCAATGGCATCTTGCTCTGACACAGAACCATCATCATTAACTTTACCGTAGAGTAATCTATCGGCATTCACTCGCCCTCCATGACTTGAACGAGCAAACAATGCCAAGTTATGTGCAACCGAATAATTAACACCAAATGAATAAGACAGGTAATTCCAATCATAGTTAACAGGCATTGGATTGGCGTTATCAACTGAGGAAACACTCATTTCAGGGATAGAAATATCACCATCTTGGTTCATATCAATTTCAGACTGCACGCTTGATGCATAATAGCCGGTGGCGTCACCTGAGTCATAACGAACGCTAGCATCAAATGAGAAATCGCCTAACTGGGTCGATACTGCTAAATAAGGTGCACGAATAGTGTAATCAACATCATACTTTCTCTGGCAACAGTTATCCCAATAAGGAACCCCATAAGCATACAAGCCATTATCTGAATATGATGTACCGTCGGCACCAATAACATTCAACAATGCTGCATTATCCCCTTTTAATTCCATCACATATGAATTCCACATCCAGGACATACCGATGGTTTGTATACTGTTGTAAAACCCCAAAGTAATACTGGTATCATCTAACGTTTTAATTAATTTAAAGTCATTAACAATAGAACTTAAATCATCCATACTGACATCAAAAGTATGGATCCGCATTGCTAACGCATCATCACTCAAAGTTGAACCCGCTTGAGGGCCATTAGCATAAACCAATGTTGCACCGTCACCACCAATACTGGTCGCAATATCATTACTTGACGCAACTTCGGCAGGGAAAGGAGATAAGAAATTCCCACTAATATCAGAGTATCTAAATCGATTTTCTATTTGCCAATCATTTTCAAGTTCAAAAGAAGCTTCTAAGCCAAATGAATTAACAAGTGGGTTCATGCCATTACGCATATCTCCATTTCTCATCTCTCCGTCCCCCCCTAAACTATGGGTTGATAAGAAATAAGCGGACTGAATCGCATCTGAACTTGCATTAAAACCCGGAATAGAGCGCCCATCAGCGTACATAGGCATAGGTAAGTAACTTACCGTTTTATCATTTAAATGTTTAAAATATAATCGCACATAACCAGCATCAAATTCTTTCGTTAAATTGGCTTTTATTTGCCCACCATTATTAGAGGTATACCCTGTATTTCGAGAACCTTCCCCTTCACGTACAAAGCCCCCTATATGAAAACGAGTCGTGTCATTAATATCACTACCATACTCAAAATCCGTACGAAAAGAGTCATAATCAATACCATATGTTGTCGCAATACTGCCTGAATCGCTGTCACCCGTTTTACTGATCACATTAATAATTCCACCTGGAGCATTACTGGCGAGAGTCGAAGATGAACCTCCACGAATAGACTCTATTGTTTCCATCGTACTATCGAGTCTTAAAAAAATATCTGCATTGGCAAAGGCGATATCACCAAATTGCAAAATAGGCAACCCATCTTCTTGTATTTGTAGGAATTTTGAACCTCCAGCAGCAACGGGAAGCCCTCGCACTGCAATATTGGCATTTCCATCTCCCCCCGTAGATTCCACTTTTATTCCAGGAATAATACGAAATGCTTCTGCAGCCGTTCTAGGTGAGCTCACTTCAAGTTCATCGGGAGACACGGTACTCACTGAAACACTTGAATCCATCACCCTTGTGCCTTTAGCGACCCCAGTTACAATAATACGCTCCAAGCCTATTGCATCATCTCTATCTTCTATTTGTGGATTTTCTGTTGCGCCTAAGCTTGTGCTTACGGTAAGTGCTAACGAGCTTAATAGATATTTTTTCGATAAGTTCTTATTCATTATTATATCCCATCGTTTATCTTCGTTACTGCTGCTTTATTCTCACCACGTCAGTGGTAGATACTGAAAAACTATTAAAACGAACTTCAGATAAGCGTTACCTTATCAATCATATAAACTGGTTGTTCACCTCCTCAACTTAACAAAATAACATCAATTAATAGCGACTATTTTCAAATTAACAATCCAAATGAGGCCCTAAGGGATCGTGAATATTTCCTATTTACTTCCGTAAACGGTAGCGATAAAAACCCATCAAAATAATCATCGCGTTTGATCTTCATAACATTGAAAAATAATATACACCAAATCGACTTAATCGATTAAGTTGATTTGGTGTTAAATTAACAAAATATATTTTTTAATCAAGTGATAATTTTAAAAACAAATACAAAACATAAAGATACAATTTCTATATATTTGAATATAAATAGTATTTTATTTTATCCTAAATAAGGAAAACACTAATCAACCTCAAGTAAATGGGCGGAGGGATCTTTGATAAGATTAAAAACAGACATAGCACATAGCATTAATGCAAAAAAAGTGGCCAAATAAAATCCATATTTAACATGTCCAAATAAGTCACTAATAACGCCCATCATCAAAGGGGCAATTGCAGCAGATAAAGCCGTAAAAAATAAGATCACTCCCGCAACAGAGCCATGCTGTTTTACAGGGAAACAACTGATCCCTTTAGAATTTAGCGTCGGGTACATCATGGACATAAAAAGCCCCGATAATGGCAATAAAACCAAAGCAGCCTCAACATCCAATAGCATTGCACCTAAATAACATACACAAATAGCTAAACTGAAAACAAACATCACTTGTTGCCATTTAAACCGACTTAGTACCCATCCTCCTAAAAAGCGTCCACATGCTCTCAAGGTAAAAAAGATCGTGAGAGCATAAGTTGCAAGTAAGACAAGCCGCCCTTCATAATCAATAAATAGTGAAGGCATCCAAACATATATTGCAACTTCAGTCGCTACATATAAACCTATCGCTAAAGAATAACCCAATGCATAAGGGTTACGCATCATTTCCATGGTTCCCTTTAAGGTAATAGGTTCATCATTAGCTTGTCGAATATCAGGATAACGAGAAGAAAAAGCAATAATGCATAACAACACACAAAATACTCCCACTCCCAAATATAAATATTTCCAGGAAAAGCCACTCACAAGAAAGTAACTCACTAACGCAGGGCCTATCATTGCTCCTAAACCAAAAAAGCCCTCAACAGTATTCATAGTGCTTGAATGTTCAGACGTATTTTTAGAAATATCGCCCACTAAGGCTAATGCACCGGTTTTAAATACCCCTATTGCCATACCAATTAAAGCCAACAACACTAAAAAATAGTAAAAATCATTACCTAAGGCAAATAAAAAACAAGCAAGAGCAAAACAAACTAACCCTAATAAAATCGTTACTTTACGTCCTAATTTGTCAGCTAGATACCCTAAAAACAAACCACTTAATCCAATAAAAATCATTGGCATATAATGAAAAGCACTTGCTTGAGTCATCGATAAATTAAAAGTGGAAATCAGCTCAGGAATAATCACACCTACAGCATCAGACGTCATTGCAAACATAAAAAACATTAAATAAGTTAGCATTTTAATTCGAGATAAATGCGCTTGTTGTATATCTAAGTTAGAACCATCCATCATTACACCTATTATTTTTTTAATATGTAAATAGCCATACAAAACGTTTATCTAATGACAAACACGAAAAAACAGTAACCACATGATAAAAAGAAATAAATTAAAGTTAAAACTTATCACAGCACTCAATGCTAAATAGATATTATCCATTGTAAATTAAATCCCATTTATCTTATACCCGTGATACTTCAAGATGCCTGTTTTCAGAGTGCGTAAAAGTGCCTAATTCAAGGCCTATTATTGCCGAAATGCTTATTGCCTTTTAAGGTGATGCAACGCAGAAGTAGGCACTTTTACACACTCCCAAAGGGTTGGTTTAAAAGCCTTTTATACTGTGTTATTAAACACCAACTTAAAATGACTAGGCTCGATGTTCCATGCCTTGTCTAAAAGACTTTTCATTCCAACTGAATCCTGCAGCTTAAAGTCTCACGAGTATATATGGTTAACTCAAAAGTCAAATATTACTGGTTGTCAGCAAATTTTCCTTGAATATTTTCCAAACATGGTCAAATATACAACTTAATCGATTAAGTTCATTTCTGCAATTTTAAATAAAAAATCAAGATACAAAATGGAATATCACTGATTAGTCAAAATAAAAATACCCGCTAATCGGCATTATCCAAGATAGAGGTTAAAATGAGAAGTAAAGTACAATTAATAACTTACGTTGACAGGATCACAGGAGCCGGACTGAAAGAGCTCAAACATATACTTGATCACGAGCTCAACAACCTCTTTTGTGGGACGCATATATTGCCTTTTTACTACCCAATTGATGGCAGTGACGCTGGTTTTGATCCTATTGATCATATTCAGGTCGATCCTCGCTTAGGCACATGGGAAGATGTAGGAAACATTGGTCAAGATTATGAGGTCATGGCCGACCTAATAGTCAATCACATATCCGCTCAGTCAGATGAATTTCAAGATGTCTTACGTAATCCAAACACTTCGTTATATCGGGATTTATTTCTGACTAAACAGGCAGTGTTTCCAGATGGTATGACCCATGAACAAGAAGCTAAAATCTATCGCCCTCGACCTGGAAGCTGCTTCAGTCGCTATACCTTAGATAATGGTGATGAGGCTGAATTTTGGACAACCTTTACTCCAAATCAAATCGATATCGATGTCAATTCAGTACCCGGCCAAGCTTATTTAAATAAAGCCTTGGAACAATTTGCACAAAGTAATATAAAACTCATTCGATTAGATGCTGCTGGATACGCAATTAAGCAGGCTGGAAGTAGCTGTTTTATGCTTGATAAGACATTTGACTTTATTGATCAATTATCCAAAAAAGCCCATAGTCTCGGTATGAGAACACTGGCTGAAATTCACTCTCATTATGAAACCCAAATCCATATCGCTAAACGAGTAGATATGGTGTATGACTTTGCCCTACCTCCACTTATTTTACATACACTCAATACATCTGACTGTCATGCTCTTTGCCACTGGCTGGAAATAGCACCAAGAAATTGTGTTACCGTTCTCGATACTCATGATGGTATTGGTATTATTGATGTCGGCCCCGATAAAAATAAATCAGGATTATTGACTGAAGAACAAATCAATAACCTTGTTAACAAAATCCATAAAAATAGTGCGGGACAAAGTTTAAAGGCCACCGGAGAAGCGGCAAACAATCTGGATTTATATCAAGTCAATTGCACTTATTATGATGCTGTTGGGCAAAATGATTATCACTATTTACTGGCAAGAGCCATACAGTTTTTCTCTCCGGGGATCCCACAAGTTTACTATGCAGGTTTATTAGCCATTCCCAATGATATGGAGTTACTAGAAAAAACACAGGTTGGCCGAGATATTAATCGCCCTTATTTAAACACCCAAGATATACAGCACGCTCTTAACAAACCCATTGTTAATGCACTCATGAAATTAATCAAAATCAGAAATGAACTCGATGCATTTAATGGACAATTTACTGTTGAAAAAACACAAAAAGGTTTCGATTTATCTTGGCATCACTTACATCATCAAGCATCACTGCAAGTTGATTTAACTCACAATAAAACCAATATCATCATTCGAAATGAAGCAGAAGAAACCTGTATTTCTCTATTAGGCTTACTATTAAAGACGAATAGTTAATTAATATTTCTTATCGGCTGAAGATACGTTCTTCAGCCAATTTTAAACAGCGTATTTAGCAAGTTCCCCCTATTTTTAGCTCATAAGGTAAGACTTCTTCATGGGTGGCGCCATCTACAAATAATTGTGCAGCTTTGATACCTTTTTGCTCTGAAAGCTGATGCACTGTGGTCAAGGGCGGATTAAACCTCATCCCTTCATCAATACCATCGAAACCGACAACACGAATATCGTCTGGAATTTTCAATCCCATATTCGTCGCCTCGTTCATCAAAGTGAGTGCAATCATATCACTCATGCATAAGAAAACATTAGGCCGTGAAGATGAATTTAATACTTGCTTAACGGCAATGCTTGCAGATCTAGAACAACTCTCAGGAATATTCCAAATTCGCTTCGGCTTCAGTTCAACACCTTTTAATGATAAAGCAGATAAATACCCTTTCAATCTCAGATGTGCAATGGATGCATCACTCACTACCGAATCAAGATCATCAACATAACAAGTGGTATCGGTATCCAATAAACGTAACCCCATAATAGCCACATCATCTGTTGAGGATTGAATGGCTAATTTTGCAATTTCCTTTGCAGCTGATTCATTATCAATCCCCACCGATGCATTACGCTGAATATCAAAATCTGCTGTCACGACTTTCTTCTTTACTAATTTAAGCTGATCAACGAGTAATGAATTTCTTGGACGACCATAACAAATGAAACCATCAACAAAATCCACGACACTATTGACATGTTCAGCACTGCCTGAAAAAAGTAACAGATTAATTTTTTCTCTTGCTAATACCGATGCGACTCCCTTCATAAAATGACTTGCAACAGGATCTGATACCATATACTCAACACTATCAGATAATACCAATGCCACTGTATCAAACTTACCTTTTCTGAGTGATTGAGCCGCCTTATTAGGACCTAAATAACCTAATTCAGCACAAGCCGCTAAAATATCTTTTCGACGTTTCTCTGACAGCTGATCCGGTCGATTAAAAGCATTCGATACGGTCGCATTAGAGACACCTAATTTTTCAGCAATGCTTTTTAATGTCCACTTTTTTTCTTCAAACACGTTTTTCGTTTCCACTCGTTTAATGGGGTCCCATTCATGCTACCAATAGCTAGCGACACAACAACCTATAATACAGGGCTGGGTTATAGAGATACAATTGCGATTTGTCGAAAATATTGAGTTAAAACCTAAATATCTTGTCACTTTAAGAATAAAAATCTAACCACAGCGCCTCTTGCTTTTGATTGAAAAAACTCCAACATAAAATACGAGTTTGCTTATTACCCTGTTTCATTTCAATAACTTTTATTTGTTGAGCCTTCACTAACTTTAAAGCTTGTTGGCAAAACACAAGGTTATCTTTTTTAGAAATCAAACTAGTAAACCATTGGCACTGCTGAGAAAATATTTTACTTTCCTTTATCATTTTTTGCATAAATTGACGCTCACCACCCTCACACCAGAGCTCAGCTTTCTGGCCGCCAAAATTTAAAACGGCGCCATCAACTTGACTCTCTTTATGCTTATCAAATGTCTTATTTTTACGTCGATTGTTCGCTAAATTCTTAACTTTACGCTCACTTCCAGCGGTAGCTTCGGCCAGGGAGGCATGGAAAGGCGGATTACACATCGTTAAGTTAAATCTATCTTCAGGCTGGATGATCCCTTGAAATATATGTTTTGGTTCGTTCTGTAACCTTAGCGTTAAATTACCTTTAAGCGCAAGATTTTTATTGATTATTTCTTTTGCATTATTAATCGATAACAAATCAATATCTGATGCAGCAAACTGCCATCCATAAGCTTTTATACCTAATATAGGATAAATGACATTGGCGCCTGTTCCCACATCAAGTACTTTGACTCGACTTCCCTTACGATCCTTATTATGTTGAGATAATAAATCAGCAATATGATGAATATAATCTACTCTCCCTGGTATCGGCGGGCATAAAAAACCTTCAGGAATATCCCAGTACTTAATATCATAATGCAACTTTAACAAAGCACAATTAAGCGCTTTCACAGCGCGAGGATCAGCAAAGTTAATCGACAAGCTGCCATGAGCATTCAATCCAACAAATTTTTTTAAATCCGCGGAACTCCTTATTAATGAAGGAAAATCATAACCTGAATTATGAAGATTGCGTGGATGTAATCCTTTATTATGGATTACAGAAGATGCGTTCGCTTGAGCCCTAGCCTCTTTCATCATGCACCCTTATTAATGTTAAGCATAAAGTGATCAAAAATAATCAAAAACGCAATTATACCGCATAATAGTAAAGGCCCCCCAGCATTAATATCTTAATATTAATTATAAAGATACTGAGTAAACAACAAATTGACCACCAAAGCTTCTCCCACTTCCTCTTCCAGTAATCGATTAACAGCCTCAAAACAAGCTTGACGAATAGCTTCTTTGCCAATAATCGACTTAATTTGCTCTTCACCTTGTTTGCCTAATATTTCTAATATTGCCGCTCTTAATAACGGATCATGATGCTCTATTTGAGCTAAAAATTGTGGTTCACTCACCATTAATTCTACATTCACTCTAACAAAGCCAAGTTTTTTACTATCGCTGATATAATTGGTCACAATATCAGGCTCAAGCCCATAATAAGCATAATTTTTTAACGTTTCATCTTGCGCTGCATTCACTTCAAAAATATTCCAATTTAAAATGCAAAAACAAACAAATAGTGACCATATTCTTTTTTTTATCATTTCCCCTTACTTCCTCAGTAATTACACAAAACTAAAGCATGTTTGATTAAGAAAAGCGACGCCACCTACATTTTATTGTAACCTTTTACAATACTTTCATTTTACTAAGGCTCATCTCTACAATGCATTTTTCTGACGAAGCTCCCAAAATATAGACCCCGCTTGTGATTTAGTTGAGATTTACCCTTGCGCCATGGTAAACTTGAACCTTAATATTTATTAGCTTGTTGATACCGCACACTAAAGCGCAATAAATATCTTAACGTCTAATTTGCCGCTTAAGGGCCTCATTACTCAATACAAGGAATGTCATGCCCACCTCCAACAAACTGAGCTTCCCCTATGGAGAAGAAATTAACTGGCAATCTCCTGTCAACATACACGCTACGCTTGATCCTTACCTCAATACTTGGTTGATAGCCCCCGATAGTTTAACGCAAAAATTAAAACAACAATGCCAGCATTTTGAAGTGAAAGTGTTAGGGGAAGGCATGCATACTTCTTGTATCGGTGAGCTCCCACATCAACAAAAAGTTTGGGTCCGAGAAGTATTATTGTGTTTGAATGGCGAGCCTTGGGTATTTGCCAGAACCTTGATCCCTAAACAGCTAATGTCAATCAAGCAGGCTGATTTTTTAAAACTAGGTTCAAAACCTTTAGGAGAGCTTCTATTTACCAGTAATCAATTTGTACCAGGACAAATCGAAATTGCTAAATTTTCAATCAGTAGCAGACTTGCAGAACTAGCAAAATCATTACAACAAGACGTCAATGAACCACTATGGGGACGTCGTCGTTACTTTCACTTTCAATCAGAGCAATTAATTGTGAGTGAAGTTTTCCTACCGACAGCCAGAAAAAATATTATTAAAATCGCCCAAGAACAGGCTTTATCTATCGTAAGTTAAAATGTGTTATTCAAGGTATAAAATGCCATTTTCATATCATCTAAATGATGCATCATATATAACTTATCTTTCATTTGATTAGACACACGCTCAAAACCCACGAGACTCATTTTGTCATTCAATTCTGCTCCATTCAGATAAATGTCTCCTTCTCCTTGGTTAACAGCAATATCATCAATCAAAATACCATCATAGCCTTTAGCTTCATCTGTGACATAATTAATCGTAATGCGTACATTTCGACCGGCATAACCACTTAAATCATAATTCAAATCAACCCAAGGGCTTGATGCTCCTGACTCTATGACGTTTACAGAGCTGCCAGTTAAAATATTTCTAGCATGATTCATTGGATTACTTGCTTTAGTTTGATTGCCTGCAATGGCAACACCGTCCACCAGCACTTGGCTATAATCATAATCTTCTTCAATTTGCCAACGCGCTTTCATCGATAAATTTAAAGGCTGAACACTCGGCAGCTCAATATCAAAAGACATCGCATTATTGAGTAAGTTTCCTTGCTGAGAATAATATTGATACTCGCCAAAAAATGGCGCATTTAAATAAAAATCACCTCTTGGAAGCGAAATCACAACTTGCTCAAAACCTAAATGTTCAAACATGTTAGGGGTCACGTATTTGCCATCAAATATGCTTTTCTCTACCCGCTGACCTTCTTTCCACAACGCGATAGAGCGTTGCTGCAAATAAGAACGTGAATATGGATATTCACTCAAACTTGATATAAAATCTGGACTAGCAATCAAGCCCTTTGACTTCATTGACGTATCAAAGTCAACGATTAACGGCCTTTGAGAATCACTCTGCGTTGACTGATAAATAAATCCTGTAAAACAAGACCCCACTCCCATAGGCAAAACGTTATAACATCGAAGTTGTGGTTGAACTGCAATAAGCCAAGAACTCAAAGCATCATGCACCGTAAACGGATCTTGGATAGCTCTAGCATGAGCGGGAAAATACAATAAACAAAAAAACAGCAAATAAAACTGACTGAATTTTTTAAAGCTGTTTTTTAAAGGGGCTGCACAGCACAATAAATGCAGGCAAAAAACACACTCTCGATGAAAACACCTTTCAAAAAAGCACTTAAAATCGATAGCTAAGTTTAACATGCATCTCAAACTAGCTTTGCTGACTCTGTAACAACAAAAAAGAGTGTTATATTTTCGCATCACGGTCCCAATTAACATAACCGAAACCAAATAGTAACCTTTAAAACACCTTTACACAAACCTATTTACTAGCACTTAAGTATGGTTTTTATTTTAATTAAGACGACCCATGTAACTTCCAACACCATCAAGGAACATTTGCACTGAAATCATGACCAGCACCATGCCCATCAATCTTTCCATGGCAGTCAATCCTTTCTCACCAAGCATCTTAGTTAACACTTTATAAAAAAGTAAAATAGTCGCACTTAATCCCCACGCAGAAATAAGGGCAATGCTCCAATCTAACATTCGACTGCTATCCGTGTGAGCGAGAAGAATAAGTGCCGCCAATACAGAGGGACCAGCCATTAAAGGAATGGCCATAGGGACGATAAAAGGCTCTTCTCCAGCAGCCAACCCGGCAACGCCACCTGATTGGGGGAAAATCATTCTAATGGCAATAAGAAATAAAATAATACCGCCCGCAATACTGACAGATTCAGAACGTAAATTGAGAAAGTTTAAAATCACTTCTCCAGAAAAGAGAAACAAAAGCATAATAAAAAGTGCAATAAGCAATTCTCTTACCAACACTTTTCGTCGTTTTTTAGGATCAATATGTCTTAAAATAGAGGCAAATATTGGAAGGTTCCCTAGAGGATCCATAATAAGAAATAACATCACTGCCGCAGAAAAAGTATCCATAAATGATTAATTACAAAATTCAAATAATATTGTTATATTGTATACAAAATCTCAGGCAAATAATGCAACACAGCATCAAACTTAATTCATTAAAATAAAATCCTTACACACTTTTACTGTCTTCGAATACAAATCAACCAATAAAAAGAGAATCAGACCATTAAACATGATGGCAACGAAAACAATTAGCCAAGTTTATCTCGAGTATAATTTACTCATCAAAGATTAACAGGCCCTAATAACAAGAAAATAAATGAAAGATCAACAGCTCTGAATAAGGCTGGTATACTAACAATAATATTTTGCCCCTTTTTACTATTTGGATATCATGCTGTATCTTGCTGCTAGCTGCATAGCCCTATTATTGGGCCCTGTTTTTTATCGATTTTTCACAACAGGCACAGGTCTACAAAAAGGCTTAGATGGCTTTATCTTTGTCTCCTTAGGGGGCTTAGTTCTCATCCACATTTTACCTGAGCTACTTGAGCATGGTGGACTACTCTCGATATTATTCTTATGCATTGGTATGTGGGGGCCAAGTGCAAGCGAGCGATTATTTCATCGATATTCTGATGTAACACACAATATCGCCTTATTTTTGGGGGTCACGGGGTTATTGTTACATACGGTTACCGATGGTGGTGCCATCATATTAGCCCAACAAGAAGGTAACTCTAGCTTACTGGCACTAGGCGTTATCCTCCATCGATTACCCATAGGCCTAGCCATATGGTGGTTATTGAAGCCCCAAGTTGGTATTCGCTGGGCTTCTATTGTTATAACGGCCATGATGTTGTTAACTGGAGTAGGTTATTTTGCCGGAGAACAGCTACTTTCTCATTTAAGTTTAGATAATACCGTTTATTTACAAGCTTTTGTTACGGGGTCAATTCTCCATGTCGTCATTCATCAACCTCATGGACACTCCAATAAAGAACATAATGGAAAATATGAATATCCAGCCGGTATCGGCAGCCTACTGGGAATAGGCTTGCTCTTTGGCTTAATGTTAATGGGAACAGATGGCCATAACCATCATGAAAGCTTTGTACCACAATTATTACAATGGATGCTCACCCTTGCGCCTATTTTACTCCTCTGTTATTTAACCGCTTGTGCTCGGTATGCATTAGGATTAACACCTAATATTAACAACCCTCAATTAAAATGGCTTCAAACACTCTTAGGACCCGAAACCCTATTAATCACAGGATTCTTATTAGGGCCTTGGGTTGCATTATTTCAAGCAATAGGAAGCTTGCTAATATCAAGTTACCTAACCCATGCTGACATCAGTCCAACGAGCTCAACATCTTTTACTGGTAAATCATTTTTAAAATTCGGCCTAAGCTATCAGGTCGATAAAAGCGCCCCCTGGGTCTTATTGAGTTTAGTACTCGTTAATCTCATCAGCTACCCTAGCCTCTTACTCATCCACCCTCTATGGCAAGTAGCTATATTGACCATTTTTCTCATTCCTTTGCGTTTTTGCTCTATTGGCGCTGCGGTCCTCTCATTAAGTTTGGCTTATAGTGGCTGGTCAATAGGCGCTATCTTACTACCTTTACTTGCCGCCCCTTTATTCAATACCATCCAATTGAAAAACATATCTTTTCAGCAAATTATGGTGTTATTGAGCTTACTCTTTTTCTCGGTGGCATTAGCCCAGTGGATTAATCCACAATGGCACGCAATATTCTATTTGCCACAATGGCTCAATCTCGTTTCACTAAGCCTTCTGTGCCTGTTATTTTCAGCCAGTTTATTAAAGCTCGGTCCTCGACAGTTTTTATTAAATTTAGTGAGCTTTACGCCAAAAGCACATACACATGATGGGCATAATCATTAAAACGACACATTAATCCACAAAAACAGCTAAGGTTAGGAATATAAATCACTAACCTTAAGCTTATGTGTATACTCTTTATTGCATTAAAAGTACTTCCCCAATACCCACTTATTATTTGTGCTAATAGAGATGAATCTCATCACCGTCCGACCAAAAAAGCCCATTTTTGGGAACCCGAAAAAAAAATATTAGCAGGTAAAGATCTTGAAGCTGGAGGGACTTGGTTAGGCATAAATAAACAAGGAAACATTGCCGCTATTACGAATATTCGAATACCAGAACAAAGCAAACAACCAAAAAAGACACGAGGGGAGCTCCCCATACTCGCTTTAACTCAATCCAGTCCTTTAATATCGCCATCTTGGTTAAAAAAAAATAATCACCAATATCAAGCTTTCAACTTATTATATGGCCATTATCAATCATTGCATTGTTATAATAGCCAAACACAAAAAGACACATGCTTATCCCCAGGTTTTCACGCTATTAGTAATGGGGCATTAGATGAGATATGGCCAAAAATGGCAAAAGGAAACCATGCACTAGAACAATACTTAAATTCACATTCAAAACCAATACCCAGTGAACTCTTAATGCTGTTAACCGATCCCCAGCAAGCAGAAGATAAATATTTGCCTCACACAGGTATTAGCCTAGATTGGGAACGTTTACTTTCTTCTATATTTATCAAGCACCCAAAATATGGCACTCGCTCATCAAACATTATCCTCATTAATCAGCAACAGCACGTTTCTTTTACAGAAGTACGCTTCAACAAACTAGGTCAACAAATAGAACAGCAAGAATTTCAATTAAGCCTTGAGGCAAAACAATCTTTGTAATGATTTCCACAACAAATTATCGGCCTTTATAAAGGGCAGAGCTTATATTTATCTGGCTTGAATTCAAACATCGCTCTACCTTCTTCCTCTCATGTTTACAGATAAACAAATGTCGTGTTCACATGGGTGTGAATAAACGACCTTGGGTAACAGACTAATCATTGATAGCGCAGTAACAAAGCCCCCAAGGCTGCTATCATTTGTTATCAAATAGGATCCACTAAGAATCTTTCGTGATTGAATTATGTTCAGATAAACGTGTTTTAATTGCGGCGAGAAGTGTGATACCTAGTTATTCTAAGCGAATGCCTCTCAACAAAGAGTAAAATACGTTTAGTGGCTCCTACGGACAGCGCTTGTCGCTCCTTTCTAAGGCGTTATCGCTTATTGATGGCGAATAACGACACCGCATAAGCTCTGCCTTGTATAAAGAAACGACAAACTGCTACAGAAACACTCACCAAAGATCAACAGGCCCTAGCAACTTCATAATTTCAAATACACTAACTTTTCCCGCTAGAGGAATGATCTTGGGTGATCACCCAAATATCATTTTTCTTTTCTATTAATATTGTAAACACCCCTTTGGGATTATCTTTTACTCGCATTATTGACCAATTTCCGGTTACCACAGCGGCTTCATTATTCAACATTTTAACTTCATCAACGCTCAAACTTAACTGACCTAAAGCACTCTTATCTGAATTACTGGCTTGAAAAGCATCCAACATATTTTGCCAACCAAATTGAAATTGGCCTGCTGATACAAACCTTAATTTTTTATTATGCCAATAACCTTGCATATAAGTAGAAATATCACCAGCATTCCAAGCCGTTTCCTGCTTTTGTAATACCGCTAAAATATCATCTGTAGGCACAGCATGAGCCATAAATGAAGCTAAAAACAATAAAACACCTAAGCTCTTTTTTATCACAGTATTGTATCCATGCTAATGAAAGATACTGCATTATACGACAATACAAGTCATATTCGAATATACTAATACAACATCAAAAAAACAGTGGAGCCCACTTATCTTATACTCAAATAAATAAAAGCTCCCGATTTAAGACTTACCATCACACTAAAAACATGAAACACAAAAGAAGGTGTATTATATGTTCCAAGCAGTTTGTTATCGTCTATTGAAGTTTATAGGTTGGGACTTCGTGGGTCAGTTACCTAAAAAACCCCAATACATCATCATTGTTGCCCCACATACAAGCAATTGGGATTTTATTATTGGACTTCTCGCTTGCTATGCATTAGGGGAGAAAATTCACTTCCTAGGTAAACACCAATTATTTATTCCTCCATGGGGATGGTTATTTCGTGCCGTTGGTGGTACTCCTGTAGACAGAAGTAAAAGCAACAACTTAGTAGAAGGCGCATCCCTTTTATTTAAACACAATCCCCATTTTAAACTTGCTCTCACACCTGAAGGGACAAGAAGCACTGTCACGCGTTGGAAAATAGGCTTTTATCATATAGCACGACAAGCTAACGTCCCCATTGTCACCGTTGGATTTGATTTTAAATTAAAAAAAATCATTATTGGCGATGATATGATACCCAGCCAAGATATAGAAAAAGACATGCAAAAGATTATTCATTTTCATCGAAATATAAACGGCCGACATCCTAAAGATATCCCTGATTTTAAAAACTAGTATTCACCTTTAAATTAGGTCATATTGCTTATCCGTATACTCACTAACACTGCTTACTAAGGATGTTATCAAATGCACTTTGATACTTGGTTACTCTTTTCTTTTGCCGTACTCATGATTGCCATTAGCCCTGGTACTATGGCTGTATTATCAATGAACCATGGAATCCATTACGGAAAAAAGCGCTCACTTGTCACAGGGTTTGGTAGCGTAAGTGCCGCAATGCTACTCATGCTGGCTTCCTCTTTGGGTTTAGGGGCTATTCTCAGTAATGCTGAGTATGGTTTTGTTATTTTAAAATGGTGTGGTGGCGCCTATTTACTTTTTCTAGGAATTAAATTAATCCTAAGCAAAAACAAGGGACAAGATTTTAAGTTAACTCAACCAAAGCAAAAAGGCACCCCAAAAGGCATATTTAAACAAGCTTTCACCGTAGGGATCAGTAACCCAAAAGATTTGCTGTTCTTTAGCGCCTTATTTCCACAATTTATCGATATGTCTTTGCCTCAAATCCCACAGCTACTTATCTTAGCATTAACTTGGGCTATCATTGATTTTAGCTTTGTAATGATCTATGCCAGCTTAGCGAACGTGTTGGCACCTAAACTCACTGAAAGTAATAAGCTACATTGGTTCGATCGCTTCAGCGGCGCAATGTTTATCAGCTTAGCTGGTTTGCTAGTCACTAGAAGCAATGACTAATACTCAATAAAATCACACCCAACTATCATATAGTCAGGTGTGATTTTACGTTTATCAAGATATCCCTTTTAAGCTTCTCAAGTCCGCTCCAGACGGAGACTGAAATGCTCTAAGACCAAATTCAGGTAATATGGCATAAATATGATCAAAGATATCCGCTTGTATATCTTCATACACATCCCATCGAGTATCATTAGTAAACACATAAATTTCAATAGGGATCCCTTCACTTACAGGTGCTAGCTGCCGTACAAGTAAAGTCATATCTTGATGAACATTAGGGTGATTGCGCAAAAAATGTACCATATAAGCTCTAAAGGTGCCAATGTTAGTTAAATGTCGGCTATTAACTCGCATATCCGCATCTGTTACCTGAGAGTTATAGGCATCCATCTCCACTTTTTTAGAAGTAAGGTATTCTTTTAAATGATTAATCTTAGATAATCTTTGTTTATCTTCATCATTAATAAATTGAATTGTCTGAGTATCAATAATTAACGCTCTTTTAATTCTACGTCCACCAGATTCGGACATCCCTCGCCAATTTTTAAACGCATCAGATACCAATGCATAAGCAGGGATCATAGTGATGGTTTTATCCCAATTACGTACTTTTACCGTTGTTAATGACACCTCTTCAACCGAACCGTCAGCACCATACTTGTCCATTTGAATCCAATCACCTGGACTCACCATACGATTTGCGGCAAGTTGAATACCTGCGACAAAACCTAAAATAGTGTCTTTAAATACCAACATGACTAAACCTGTCGCAACACCTAAACCGCTAAGAAAATAAACAGGTGATTGATCAGATAGAATTGATACACAAATAATGATTGCAACAAAAAACAAAAATAATTTCAGTAACTGAACAAAGCTTTTAATAGGCAATCGACGACTGACAAGATTCAAATCGGCCACTTCGTTTGCAGCATCTAACGCACTGAATATAACTCGGATCACTAAAATAACAATGGTAAAATCAAGTAAACGCTCAGTAAGAGTGCTTAATAGGGGCGTTTCTGATAACGCCAAAGGGACCAATAAGCTTAGTACAAATAAAGGTGCCAAAAGTGCCATTTTCTCAAGCACTTGGTGGCGCATAAAGGTATCATCCCAACTCACTTTAGAATGCTTAATAACCAAATTAACAGTGCGAACAATCACTCTTCGTACAATTAAATACACCACTAAAGCAAACAGTAAGCATCCGACGATAGAAATACCTGTCACAAGATTTTGAGAGGCAAACTCATTCAATCCCCAACTGGATACCCAATGGCTGATCTGAGAGCGAAAATCATAATTCACTGTTTACATTCCTCATATTGATATAAAACAAAGTAAGCTTTAGCCAAATGATCATAAAAACGACCTCGATTGTACGCTCCAGCTCACCATCACACTGTATCACTTTTTCACTCCGCAATAAAAATACCGTACTGACTCATCACAATGAAAAACAAACAACACCATTTTTAACAACACAACGCAATCAATAAAACAACAATAAATAGATTAGGTATAAAATCTCATTCGCCATTGAGTATTATTTAGGTATATCCTAAAGGCAATAACACATTACTTTAGCTATGGTTTAAACATGCAAAAATTACAACAAATAATTCGCATTCCAATGATGATAATCACCTACTTTTTACTGTTAAATACTGCCTTGGCTTCTCAAATAGCAGAGGTCACCTTAGATAATGGTACAACAGTCAAACTCAATGATGACTTTACTTGGGAATACGTTATTTTAGAGCAGCCTAAACAGAACAATGATATTAGAGCATCGGCAATCGCCCCAAGCCCTATTGAAGCGACACCGCCCACTCCCCCTTCGACCCCGCAGCTAAACCAGCAATTCATCACGCAACCAGAACTATTAAAATCAACCGCTAAAGATGGCGTAAAAGTAAGCCTCCTAAATACTAAATGGGATGATGACAAATTAGGGCTTCAATTTGAATTGACCAGTAACAGCAATAAGCATTATGTTTTAGTCACACTAGAAACACAGTTTTACAGTGATCAAGGCCAACCAATAAAATCAGAGCGCTTTAATGTTTGGCAGGCTACATTTCGCCTACCCGAAACCTATTTGCGCAAAAATGAAACCCGCAAAAGTCGCCTTTTTTGGATTGAAGGAATAGATAAAACACACTGGAAAAAACAGCTAATGAGCATAAAGATTACTGAACTAGAGTCAAGGTAATATTAAATAATATCAATTGGTTACACTTATACCCTGGAGTTGACTATTTTAAAGTAACCAATTGAAAACGGCATACATTTTGCTTTTAAAGCAGTAAAGCAAGAAATTGACAAACTGTAATGGAGAGTGAAATGTCAAAGAATATCGTCATTTTCTCGGATGGAACGGGACAAGAAGGCGGCATAAAATTCAATACCAATGTCTATAAAACATTTAATCTTATCGAAGAACGATCAGGCAAACAAATAGCACATTATAGCAAAGGTATTGGTACAGATTGGCGCCAGATCACAGGTAATTTATTCGGTGTCGGGATGACTGATAACATGATTGAGTGTTATCAGTTTTTATTTGAAAACTTTCACGTGGGTGACAAAATTTATTTGTTTGGCTTCAGCCGAGGGGCGGCAACAGTACGCAGCTTATCGCGGTTTATCGAACTGTTTGGCATTTTGCCTAAATCAAGGCCAGAACTTATTAAGCAAGCACTCAAAATATATAAAATCAAAAATCCTCACAAAAGGCAGCAGCAGGCCTCTGCGTTTATTGAGAATAATAAAAATGTTGAATGTAAAATTACCTTTATGGGCGTTTGGGATACCGTTGCGGCAATGGGGTTACCCCATCGTTTTTTTGATAGTATGTTCTCCAAAATTCCACCTTTTAAACATAAATTTCATGACTTTAAAATAAGTAAAAATATACAGCATGCCTATCATGCATTATCCATTGACGATACCCGCGCTATTTTTCACCCCATGTTATGGAAGAAAAAAGCTCACCAGCAACAAACAGTCAAACAGGTTTGGTTTAGTGGGGTCCATACCGATGTCGGTGGAGGTTATGAAAGTGAAGGGTTATCCAATATTCCACTTGTTTGGATGTTAGACAATGCATTAGAACATGGCCTAATTATTCATGATGATATTGAGATTGTTCAAGATATCAGTGCAAAAATGCATAACGAATCCGTTGGTATGGCTGGTCGGTTCTTTAAACAAAAAGAGCGTGTTTGGAATACAGACATTGAAGATAAACCAACAATTCATGCCAGTGTCTTAGCACGCCAACTCAATCAAAACAACGAGCCCCAGCCTATATATACTCCTTGGATATTAAAGGGAGATTATCATATCGAACCTTGGAACCAAAAGGCTTATCAGGCAGCAAAAGCCGCTTAATGCTTATTCTAATCACTCTATACCCAAAGCACTTAAAGGTTTGGGTATAAATTCAACTTATTTAGGGCTGTAAAAACCTTGCTAACTAGGCTGCATCTTCAAGTAACGGGATTATAATATGACATAGAAACATAGTCATATGTAGAACCAAAAAGGGGAAATGATATGCCAAAAAACATCCTCATTTTTTCTGATGGTACGGGGCAAACTGGCGATGCTCAATTTTGTAGTAATGTATTAAAAAGCTTCAATTCCATTGAGCAGCACCCGGATAGGCAAGTTGCTCATTATAGCCAAGGCTTAGGCTCTCAATGGTGGCGAATAACAGGGAGCTTACTTGGTCTCGGCATTACCAATAATATGCTTGATTGTTATCGCTTTATTGTTAAACATTATCATTGGGGAGATAAAATTTTTCTCTTTGGTTTTAGCCGTGGTGCTGCAACTGTTAGAAGTTTATCTCGTTTCATCTTATTTTTCGGTCTGCTTCCCAAAAAACAACCCAAGTTAATTCAATCGGCATTAACCATTTACCAGATAAAAAACCCTCAACTCAGACAAAAAAAAGCTGACAACTTTATTAACCAATATGGTACTGAAGCCTGTGATATCCACTTTATTGGTGTATGGGATACCGTCGCTGCTCTAGGTTTGCCCAATCGATTTTTAGATCACTTACTGTCCAATATTCCTGCCTTTCAACATCAATTCCATGATTTCAAAATCACTGCCAATATCAAGCATGCCTATCATGCATTAGCCATCGATGAAACTCGTAAGATCTTTAGCCCTATATTATGGAGAGAAAAAGCTCATCCAACTCAAACGTTAAAACAAGTCTGGTTTAGTGGTGTCCATAGTGATATTGGTGGCGGCTATGAAAATGATGGACTTTCAAATATTTCACTCTTTTGGATGTTAGAACAAGCAGTATCTCACGGATTAATAGTCAAACCGCATCTGTGCATCACACAAGATATTCAAAGTATAATGCATAATGAAATCAACAAAGGTTTAGGAATTTGGCTGCAAAATAAAACACGTTATTGGAATACAAAAATTGAAGAAAAGCCCACCATTCACGCCAGTGTCTTAGAAAGAAACTTAAATACAATGAATCAAAGGCTTCCACAATATCAACCGTGGATTTTGCAAGCGCAATACAATATTGAGCCTTGGCATAAACAGTCAACACTTTCACCTTCGAGAGAAAAAAATTAACCCCTATTTTTTTACTCTTTTCTATGGAACTGAACCTGAACTCGGAATAATGAGTGTCAAAGAGCAGTGATAATCCATTAAAAGTCAATAGGTTAAAATCAGTCTCATTATTCTTTATTGTTTAATTTGGCTAAATACCGCTATTTTTGCCTATATCAAGGCGGGATTTCGTGCTTAATAGCCCGCGATGAGTAAAAAACACAACACAGATAGGGGGGCAGAATAGCGATATTTAACGGCGCAGCCTAACTCGAGTACAGATTAACTTAGACTCACCAATAGAAAATGACCTTAACGCATCACAACAGGGCGACTGTGATACGTTAAATCAATCTGTACTATCCTTTCATACTCGGTAATATTGAATCTGGCATAAATTGATTAAACAAACCAGTCTCAAGTAAACTAATCGCTGTTTCAATATCGGGATTAAAAAAGCGGTCTTTATCATAATAATCGACTTTTTCTCGTAAATGATTTTTTGCTTTTTCAACCAGTGGACTGGGCTTTAAAGGCAAACGAAAATCGAGTCCTTGGGATGCCGACAACCATTCAATCGCTAACACACCCCGGGTATTCATTGACATCTCCCGTAACCGCCTAGCTGCAAACGTCGCCATAGAAACATGATCTTCTTGATTAGCTGATGTCGGTAAACTGTCCACCGATGCAGGATGCGCATACGTTTTATTCTCAGACGCTAATGCTGCCGCTGTCACTTGAGCAATCATAAACCCAGAATTAACACCTCCATTTTCAACCAAAAAAGGTGGTAACTTAGAAAGACTTGCATCAATAAGTAGCGCTATACGTCGTTCAGAAAATGCGCCTAATTCGGCAATCGCAATGGCTAAGTTATCGGCCGCCATAGCAACAGGCTCGGCATGGAAATTTCCACCTGAAATAATGTCATCAGGGTTTTGAAAAACCAATGGGTTATCCGTCACACCATTGGCCTCAGTGACCAATACGGAAGCGGCGTAACGAATTTGACTTAAACACGCCCCTAATACTTGTGGCTGACAACGTAGTGAATAAGGATCTTGTACTTTTTCGCAATCCAAATGCGACAAGCCAATTTCAGAGTCATCCCCTAAAAGGTGACGAAAAATACTGGCTGAATCTATTTGACCTTGCTGACCACGCGCTTCATGAATACGAGGATCAAAGGGACTTCTTCCCCCTAAGGCTGCTTCAACACTCATTGCACCAATAACAGAGCAATCTGCAAATAAGTCTTCAGCATTAAATAACCCCTCTAGCGCTAATGCCGTTGAAGCTTGTGTACCATTTAATAACGCTAACCCCTCTTTTGCGGCTAATGCAATAGGCTCAAGACCCGCAATATTCAATCCTTCCTTGGCAGAAATAAGCTGACCTTGATAACGAACTTGCCCCTCCCCCAGTATCGGAAGACACATATGCGCCAAGGGCGCTAAATCTCCAGAAGCCCCCACAGAACCTTTTTCTGGAATACAGGGGTACACTTGCGCATTCACTAAATCAATCAAAAACTGGATCACCAGGAGGCGGATCCCCGAAAAGCCTCGGCTTAAGGAATTAATTTTTAATATCATCATCAAACGCACAGTCGCATCTGACATCAGCTCGCCCATTCCAGCGGCATGAGATAACACTATCGACTTTTGCAATAATTGCAGATCTTCTGCTGCAATTTTGGTGTTCGCCAATAATCCAAAACCCGTATTAATACCGTAAACGGTTCTTCCTTCATCCAAGACTTTTTGTACTAATCCCGCACTGACATTAATATTCTCCAATGCCCCTTCAAATAGCGACACTGTCACAGCTGTTCGGCTGATTTCACGTAGTTGGTATAATGACAAAGTACCAGGTTTTAACATCATAGCATTCATACATCATCCTCCAACATTGGTAAATCAAGCCCTTGCTCTTTAGCGCATTGCTTTGCCAAATCATAACCCGCATCAGCATGACGCATAACACCAGTAGCTGGATCATTCCACAATACTCGGCCTAATCGCTTAGCAGCATCATCGCTGCCATCACACACAATGACCACGCCAGAATGTTGACTAAACCCCATACCTACACCACCGCCATGATGCAAAGATACCCATGTCGCACCACTGGCCGTGTTCAATAATGCATTCATCAACGGCCAGTCAGATACTGCATCTGAGCCATCAAGCATAGCCTCAGTTTCTCGATTTGGACTCGCAACCGATCCTGAATCAAGATGATCTCGGCCAATGACAATAGGGGCTTTAAGTTCTTTATTTTTGACCATTTCATTAAACGCCAGCGCTAACCGAGCACGATCTTTTAAACCCACCCAGCAAATTCGAGCCGGTAAACCTTGAAAAGCAATGCGTTCACGGGCCATGTCAAGCCATTGGTGTAAATGTGGGTTATCGGGGATCAACTCTTTTACTTTTTGATCGGTTTTATAAATATCCTCAGGATCGCCAGACAACGCCACCCAGCGAAAAGGACCAATCCCTTCACAAAAAAGCGGCCTCACATAAGCAGGCACAAAACCTGGAAAATCAAAGGCATTTTTGACCCCTTCTTCATAAGCCATCTGTCTAATGTTATTACCATAATCCGTTGTAGCTGCGCCCGCTGATTGCAATGCCAACATAGCGGTAACTTGAACTGCCATCGATTGTTTTGCCGCCTTAACAACCGCAGCTTCATCGGTTTGGCGTATCGAGGCCGCCTGTGCTAATGACCAGCCTTGAGGTAAGTAACCATTTAAAGGATCGTGTGCTGAGGTTTGATCTGTCACCACATCAGGAATGATATTTCTCACCACCAGCTCGCTAAAAATATCCGCGGCATTGCCAAGTAATCCCACCGAAACAGGTTGACCGCTCTCTTTAGCAGCATTTATCATGGCTAATGCTTCGTCTAATGAATAGGCTTTTTTATCTAAATAACCCGTACGCAACCGGAAATCAATACGCGATTCATCCACCTCACAAGTCAATACTGAGTACCCAGCCATTGTCCCTGCAAGAGGTTGCGCACCTCCCATTCCGCCTAAACCACCGGTTAAAATCCATCGACCTTGAGATGAGCCGTTAAAATGTTGCTTAGCCATAGCAACAAAGGTTTCATAAGTACCTTGTACTATGCCTTGAGAGCCAATATAAATCCAAGAGCCTGCTGTCATTTGTCCATACATGGCCAAACCTTGTTTATCTAGCTCATTAAAATGTTCCCAATTCGCCCAATGAGGCACTAAATTAGAATTAGCAATAATGACTCTAGGTGCATTAGTATGAGTCTGAAAAACACCAACGGGTTTGCCTGATTGAACCAAGAGCGTTTCATCATCTTCCAATCGTTTTAGCACTTGAATAATCTTGTCATAACAAGGCCAGTCACGGGCCGCTCGGCCTATGCCACCGTAAACAACAAGATCTTCAGGTCTTTCTGCTACATCAGGATGCAAGTTATTCATTAACATACGCATTGGCGCTTCGGTTAACCAAGACTTACAACTCAATTCAGTGCCATGAGGAGCAATAATATGCCGTGTTTTATCATGTCTATTATTCATTGTTCTATCCCTCTTACATACGATTAATTGTTGAAAACTAACTGTCCACCTAATTTAAAACGCGTTCCTGGATAAAGTAGTTTTGCAAAACTCACCACACCTTGACGTGACGCAGTCAATCGGCTGATCTGTAAACAAGGTTCTTTATGGGAAATCTGCAATAACTGGCACTGACTATCATTGGCTAAAACCGCTTCAATAGTATGTTCAACTTGCGCTAACGGCGCCACCTGACAAAGATAAGCATGGGGGGTCATTTGACTAAAATTCTGCTCTAAATAATGAGGGACACGACTCGGTAAAACATAACGTTCCTCAATTTGCAGTGGAATATCTTCTTCTAAATGAACGAGCTTAGAATAAAAAACAAGTTCCCCCTCATTCAGGTTTAGCAGATCAGCCTGAGCATAATCGACTGGCAACGCCTCTTGTGTTAACAGCTTCACACTATAACGGTGGCCTCTTTCTTCTATTTCTTGACGAATATCACGTACAAGTAAAATTGAAGATTGAGCTTTATGGCTGGCAACAAAACTCCCCATGCCTTGAGCACGACGTAAAATGCCTTGCTCAGTCAATTCAGTCAATGCACGCCTAGCTGTCATCCTGCTACAAGCAAAATCCGTCGCCAATTGATTTTCTGACGGTAATTTATGCCCTTCTCGCCACTTTCCTGAATCTACCTTGGTAAGTATATGCTGCTTAATCTGTAAAAATTTAGCCTGTGCCATAGCAACAATCATTCACTCCGCTCAAAAAGTCATCGATAGACACTAACTTGTATATACAAGTTAGTGCAAGCTAGACAAGTCATTTTTGATAAAATAAACTGTATACAATTCAAAACAGTCAGCACTAAAAATATAGTAAACTGCTGTTTATAAAAAATAATTTTTTAAGGAGTCATTATGTCTTGGGATCAGGTTTGGATTGACATCAATATTGCAACCATGGATCCAACGTCAAATGCTCCATATGGCGCTATCACTCAAGGCGCAATGGCAATCCAAGAAGGTAAAATAGTTTGGATAGGAAAACGTAATGATTTACCTGAATTTGATAGCTTAGCTACCCCTGTTTATAGAGGCAAAGGCGGTTGGGTAACACCCGGTATTATTGATGCTCATACCCACTTAGTCTTTGCGGGTAATCGCGCTAACGAGTTTGAACAAAGGTTGCAGGGAGCCAGCTATGAAGACATCGCCCTTGCAGGCGGTGGCATACTTTCAACGGTCAATGCTTGCAGGGACGCCACTGAAGCAGAGTTATTTGAATTGGGTCGACAACGCCTTAACACATTAGCAAAAGAAGGCGTCACAACGGTTGAGATAAAGTCAGGATACGGGCTCGATACAGAAACAGAGCTAAAACTCCTTCGTGTCGCAAGAACCTTAGGTGAACATCATCATATTGATGTGAAAACAACCTTTCTCGGCGCTCACGCTATTCCAATAGAATACGCTGGAAAAACAGATGATTATATCGAACTTGTCATTAATGATATGCTACCTAAAATCATCGAAGAAAACTTAGCCGATGCAGTCGATGTTTTTTGTGAAAAAATTGCCTTTAATCTCGAACAAACCGAAAAAGTCATTCTAGCAGCCAAAGAAGCAGGTTTAGAGGTTAAATTGCATGCCGAACAATTATCAAATATAGGTGGCTCCGCAATGGCTGCAAAACACGGAGCATTATCGGTTGATCACATCGAATTTATTGATGAAAAAAGCATCGATTTATTAAGCCAATATGGAACTTGCGCAACGTTACTGCCAGGTGCTTTTTATAGTTTACATGAAACACAATTACCGCCTATTGATTTATTGCGTCAATATCAGGTCCCTATGGTTGTCGCCAGTGATTACAATCCGGGATCATCCCCCATTTGCTCAAGCTTGCTCATGCTGAATATGAGCTGTATTTTATTTAAATTAACACCAGAAGAGGCATTAAAAGGCATGACTATCCATGCCGCAAAAGCATTGAATATGGACAAAGAAAGAGGCAGTCTTGAAATCGGGAAGAAAGCAGATTTTTGTTTGTGGGACATTGATACCCCAGCTCAATTGGCTTACACCTATGGCGTCAACTCTTGCCTACAAGTCGTTAAATCCGGCCGAGTAATCCCACAATAAAGTTTGTATATAGTCAGCAAAAACTTATCTATTTACTCGATAATATGATTCGATTATTGAGTGCTTGTAACGGTCTATTGTTATGGTTCATGACTTTTTCAAAAGCGCTCACTTGTGCTTTAGACACTTGGATAGGTTCATGTAACACATACCAAGTCACATTCCGTGTACAAGGTGGCGTAGTAAAAGAGCCTTGGAAAGTATAATAACCTCGCTTATTGGGTAGGAGCCCCGAAAAATCAGGATTAAGTGAGCGAATATCATTTTTTTGTCCGCGATAAACCGGCATATGCTTCCATAAAGTACGAATAATCGGGTTTTCATTTCCTATAGTTAAAAAAACAGCCACTACTGCAAACTGATTATAATCTCCTTCATAAACTAAGTGTAATTCCATGGGGAAACTCTGATTATTAACCTTATTTTCACTAGGACTGTGAAAATGGAACTGTGCTAGGTGATACTGATTATCCTCGACAGAAAAAGTATCTTGATCCTCACTGTACTCGATTTCAACAGCTCGACTATCAAGAGCTTTTCCCCTTTCATAATAATTTAACTTAACACTTTTTTCTTGCTGAGTGTCCTCGCCAAAAACCACTTCTACAGTATGGCCATTATCTTCAAAATCTGTGGGTTCTCTTGTAAAAGTAAATCGCAGCTCAGGTAAAGGTTCTACTTTCACCCGCTTAGGGTTAATATTTATAGGAGACTGATCTCCCCCAAGTTCACATTGAGGAAAATCTTTCCCCCAATGATCAGGGGAATTTTCACCAACGTACCCCCAAAAGATTTCTTTATTCTGCGGTACCACAGTAGGAAGGATTGAAGGCTGCTTTGAACAAGAAACCAAACTGAGTAATATAAAAATATTAATTAAACAATATTTAAAAAAAGAGTTAATGCTTTGTTGGTATCCACAATTCATAATTCATAATTCCTCCATGAATTGGCTCATATATCAGCGCACTTTATAACTTAACTCTATTATTGTAGAAGACAAAAAGACGATGTACTCACATTCATTCAACGTACAATGAGTAACAGTTAGCCACATACATTACATTTAGCTTGTTTTAATAATTTCATTTCTCGACATTCCATCGTCATTGCATCAAAAAATAACAAACGTCCCGAAAGTGACTTTCCAATACCCAGCAATAATTTAATCGCTTCTAACGACTGCATTGACCCAATGATCCCAACGACAGGTGCAAGTATTCCAGATTCAACACAACTTAATACTTGCTCCCCAAATAATTGGCTAAAGCAATGATAGCATGGGGTCTCTTTCTGATAATCAAAAACAGTCACCATACCTTCCATTCGAATCGCTGCCGCAGACACTAGAGGAATTTGATGCCTAAAACAAGCTCGGTTAATTTGCTCTCTCACTACAACATTATCAGTACAATCAATCACAAGATCATGCTTAGCGATCTGCACTGCCATATCTTCATCATTTAATTTAGTCGCTAAGATATCTACCTGACTATATGAATTGAGTTTTTCCAGTGCTTGTTTAGCTGATATCACTTTTAACTTATGAATATCGTTATCATCGTGCAAAATTTGTCGTTGTAAATTAGATTCACTTACAACATCAAAATCAACTAATGTTAAATTTCCTATTCCTGCAACCACTAGATACTGGCTAGCAGCACAGCCTAAACCTCCAACACCCACCAACAACACTTTAGCATTCTTAAGCTTTTCCTGCCCTTTAATATCAATGGCTTTAATGGCTATTTGACGATCATAGCGCAATAACTCTGCATCAGATAAAGTCTCAGTGTTTGGGTCAGACTTACTGGCTTGATGAGTATCAGATCCAAACATGGCAGTTAATCCAATACCGTATTAAAAGGCTCAACGGTTACCATAGTACCATTAGGGAGATCACCTTCTTGCTGAGATAAAATAACAAAGCAATTTGCTAACGACATAGAAGTTAACATACCCGAGCCTTGTGCCCCGCTCATATATACTTCAGCCATACCTTCTGCGTTATAGCTTAAAATCCCGCGTTGGTATTCTACACGCCCAGGTGCTTTCTTTATTTGCCCTTTTAATCTTGCTTGCAAAGTCAATAATTGACGTTGTGGCCGACCTTGCATTTTAATCACTAAAGGCCAAACCAACTTATAAAAAGTCACCATTGATGAAACAGGGTTACCAGGAAGCCCACAAAAAACAGCATCATTTAACTGACCAAAAGCAAAGGGTTTTCCCGGTTTAATCGCTAATTTCCAAAAAGTAATTTTTCCTTCTTCTTCTAATACCTGCTTAATATAGTCGGCATCTCCCACCGACACCCCTCCAGAGGTTAGCACCATATCAGCCACTTTCGACGCTTGATGAAACGCATGACGAATAGCTTCTGGATCATCAGCAATTATGCCTAAATCTGTCCACTCAATATTGGCTCGATTTAATAACCCCTGAATACTATATCGATTAGAATCATAAATTTGCCCTGTATTCAACGTGCTACCAACGGCTTGTAACTCATCACCTGTTGAAAAAAAAGCAACTCGCATTTTTCTATAAACGTCGACTACATCTAAGCCAATGGTCGCAAGAACACCCAATTCAGCAGCTCGAATCAATGTTCCTGCTGATAACACTCGAGTACCAGCAGTTAACTCTTCTCCTTGTTTTCGAATACAAGCCCCTTTTTGTTTAGGCTTATCAATAATCACTTTATCAGCTTGAATACTGACTTTTTCTTTCATTTGTACGGTATCAAATCCCTTTGGTACTAAAGCTCCGGTCATAATTCGTATACAAGTACCAGATAAGCATTGCCCCTCATAAGGCTTTCCAGCAAAAGATCCACCGACTAAAGTTAATGCTTCAAAATTCGTTAAATCATCAAAATTAAAGGCATAACCATCCATGGCAGAATTATCAAAAGGCGGTAGGTCGATATTAGATCCCACATCACAGGCCAACACTCGCCCAAATGCATGGGGTAACGCAATCTGTTCTGTTTGCGTAATCACCGAAACTTGTTCCAATAACTGTAAAATCGCTTGATCTGGGTGCATTAAACTAGATTGAGAACAAGGGTCGTTAGTGATGGACATTTGTCATCCTTGAAGTAAGAGCAATATGAAAAAGTATTATACCCAAACAACCTAAAAATGCGAGAAAGCCAAGTAAAGATAGAAACTCAAGAGCAATTGATTACATTTAGCTTCAAACTTCACGCAAGCCAATATGAATAGCTACCAAGTTTCAACTTTACTATTTCAATATACCCTCATGAAAAAGCCTCTAACAAAAAAACAGAGATAGAAACTGTTAAATTATTATGCAAAAATACAAAATAAATAGTCATACGTTAATCGATTAGGTAAAAGTAGAATGGCAGTAACAGCATTAATCCAAGGGTTCTTTTTAGGCGGTAGTATGATTATTCCTATTGGGGCGCAAAATTCCCACATTTTAGGACACGGTATTAAACGGAATCATCACTTACTCGCAGCCAGTATTTGCACCTTATGTGATATTTTACTTATTACAATTGGCGTATTTGGCGGCCACCAGTTACTGACAAGTAATAGCCTTATCGCAACACTCATTACCTACGGAGGGATCATTTTTTTACTGGGTTACGGTTCACTCGCCTTTAAAACCGCATTGCAAAACCAATACCAAATAGAAAAACAACATCATTCACATAAAACCAAGCTAACCGTCATTTTAGCAACCTTAGCAGTGACCTTACTCAATCCACACGTCTACCTTGATACAGTTATGATTTTAGGCAGCGTAGGCAGTCAATTTGTCGCACATGAAAAAATGGCATTTGCATTAGGTACCATGCTAGCGTCGATATTATGGTTTTATAGTCTTGCTCTAGGCGCTGCAAAATTAGCACCGTGGCTGAGCAAAGAGAAAGTGCAAAGAATAATCGATATCAGTATCGGCTGTATTATGTGGTTCATTGCCTGGACACTATACGCTCATCAAATCCAATAATACATTTATGGTGAACTTTAATCACTTTGAAAAAAGCACCATTCATTACACCCTCAAATAATAGGCATTTCAATATTAATGCCTTTTCTTTAAACTCATATTCCAGGCAAATAACTCAAAACCAATTCCTGCAATCAAAAAAAATAATACTCCTAGTGCATTCGCGTAGTGATAACAAACAATGACGGCAATAAAAAGTGCAGCAGAAATGAATGCCCTTTTAAGACCTTTCATATTTCGTCCTTAAATAAAAAATGAAACGATAAACTGTATAACCTCAAGCTATCCAAAATTAACGCTAATTTCAACATTTGTATCATATAGAGCATGAATTTCAAATCAACAGCTGATTTTTACATCGGTTGTACTTAAATAGCCTAAGCCTGTGGATATAGACATTTGGATAACTTCACGAAGAAAGCCTTCGATAAAATGAGACCGTTATATCTTTTAATGCAAAAAAATTGGCAGCAATGGCCCCTCTTGATAAATAAGATACTTATAATTCAACCTATTAACGGTAAAACCATTTTAAAGCAAAATTAAAATATAGAAAAAGACACACAAATGAGAACGATTTGTATTTTTAAAACAATAAGTTACGTTAAATTTTACCTTGATATTTTATAAAAAATTAAAGACAATAGTACTTAAATACTACCCTTGGAGAATAAAGTCGTGCTAACACCTTTGATGATCGAACAGTTGAATGAGCAGATCAATATGGAATTTTTCTCTTCTAACCTATACTTACAAATGAGTGCTTGGTGTGAAGATAAAGGCTTTGAAGGCGCAGCAAAATTTATGCGTACTCACGCCGATGAAGAAATGGGTCATATGCATCGCTTATTTACTTATGTCAGCGAAACAGGTGGTATGCCACTACTAGGCTCTATTGCAGCTCCTCAAGCTGAATTTGACTCTTTACTTGCATTATTTGAATATACTTATGAGCATGAACAATTAATAACAAGTAAAATTAATGCATTGGCACACACTGCTTTCAGCAATCAAGATTACTCAACCTTCAACTTCTTACAATGGTATGTATCAGAGCAACACGAAGAAGAAAAATTATTTAAATCTATTGTCGATAAAATTCGCTTAGTTGGTGAAGATGGTAAGGCACTCTTTTTTGTTGATAAAGATCTTGCAAAAATGGCCGCAGAAGAAAATGACAGCATAATGACAGCCGCATAAAGTCTTTCTACTCAAGCTACATACAGCGAGATCAATTTATCTAAGTTGTTCTCGCTTCTAGGGCCTGTTGATCTTTCGTGATTAAATTATGTTCAGATAAACATGTTTTAATCACGGCGAGAGGTGCGATGCCTAGTTATTCTAAGCGAATGCCTCTCGCCGTGAGTAAAACACGTTTAGTGGATCCTACGGACAGCGCTTGTCGCTCCTTTCTACGGCCTTATCGCTTATTTATGGCGAATAACGACACCGCATAAACTCTGCCTTGTATAAAGAAGCGACAAACTGCTGCAGAAATACTCACCAAAGATCAACAGCATCAGGCTACCGATGCCGCCTGATGCTGTAAATAATCAAACATTTCATGCTCATTTAACGGCCGTGACATAAAATAGCCTTGAGCAAAATCACAACCTAAACTACTTAAAAAATCCCACTGTTGCTGTGTTTCCACCCCTTCAGAAACTAATTTTAACTGTAAGCTTTGGCCCATTATAATAATCGCCTTCACTAAGCTCGCGTCTTTATGTGACTCCAGTGCGCTATCAATAAAGCTTTTATCTATTTTGAGTACGGAAATTGGAAAACCTTTTAAATAAGCCAACGATGAATATCCAGTACCAAAATCATCTAAATATATATCAACACCTAGCGCACTAACTTCTTCTAAGACTTGCAAACATTGCACTTCATCATCAATAAGCATCGTTTCAGTAATTTCTATATGTAAATAATGAGGCGCAATACCATGTCTTTTTAATGCATCACAAAGCATTTGACTAAAAGATTCATCAGCATGATTAATAAATTGTCGACCCGATACATTAATAGCCAAACTAATCTTATAACCATATTTGTGCCAATAAGCTAAATTAACAAGCGACTCTTCCAATACCCATTTACCTAGAACATCAATTAATCCGGTTTCTTCAGCAATGGGAATAAACTTATCAGGCGCAACCACTCCAAACTCAGGATCTCTCCATCGTACTAGCGCTTCAACACTGACTATTTTCCCCGTTGACATATCAATAACTGGTTGGTAATTAATATAAAAATCAGAATGTAAAACCGCCTTCCTTAATCGTTGCTCTAATTTTATTTGTTCAAATACTGTTTGATCCATGCCTTTTGAAAACAACTTATAGTGTGCTCTCCCATCACTTTTAGCTTGATACATTGCCGTTTCAGCATGTCGGATCAGGCATTCGGGATCTTTTCCATTTTCAGGGTACAAGCTCAAACCAAAGCTAGAAGAAATACTGATCACTTTTTGATTAACAATAAACTTCTCTGTAAGGAGATGATTAATTTCTATCGCCCTCTTTTCAATAGATGTACCGTGGCATAGATTAGGCATAATCATCACAAACTCATCACTACCAACCCGAGCAATAAAATCATCTTTTGTTAAAATAGAACTAAACCGAGACGCCACTTGTTTTAATATTTCATCTCCCGTTTCCGTACCATGAAGATCATTAATGAATTTAAATCGATCTAGATTAATAAAAGCAATAGCCACAGATTGTGAATATGTTCTAGCATAAGACATTTGATTCTGAAGGTGTCCAGTCAACAGTTGCTTATTTGGTAATCCAGTTAACGTATCGAAATGCGTTTGATACCAAATTTCCTGTTCATATTTTTTACGGTTACTAATATCAATAAATAAACCAATATGTTGAGTCACTTCCCCTAATTCATTTTTAACTAAAGTAATAGCAAGATATTCAGGAAAAATATGACCATCTTTTCGTTTATTCCAAATTTCCCCCCCCCAATGACCCTTAGCTTTTAGCGTTTGCCATACCTCTTTATAGAAATCACTAGGATGATGCTGAGAACTCAATATAGAAGGGTCTTTTCCTTTGACATCATCAAGCGTGTAGCCTGTTATTTTAGTAAAAGCAGGATTAACAAGTTCTATACGATTTTGGGAGTCGGTAACAATAATACCTTCAGAAGAATACTCAAAAACAGCAGAAGCTCGACTTAATTCACGCTTTACTTTTCGCCTTTCCTGTAGCATTTGATTCAACGCCAATGCCATTTTAGCAATTTCATCCCCACCTTTAACATCTACTTCAATTTCTAAATTGGGATCGATGGCCATTTTATGCATATCGTTAGCAATACTTCTAATACTGCCTACAATATGTTCAGTAATACTTTTTCCAAGTAAAACTAATACGAAAATAATAAATAAAATTCCCAGTAAGCTCAAAATTAAATATGTTAATGCTTGCTGTTGTTCACGACGACTGCTTTCAGCAATCGCTTGTGTCATATCTCCATTAATTTGATGTAGCCAACTAATTCGTTGGCTTGAGACTTCCCACCATTCAAGCACTGACACACTGGCGACTGGCGCTTGCAAATGTTGCAATGCCATCAACATAGGTTCATCATAAATACGGATACTGTCGTCTATATCCTCAATGTTAACCCCTTTATTTTTAAGGCCTAATAACTTATACATATTAGATTGATAAGCTAGAATCGTTTCTTCTAGCTTGATGACTAAATCATATTGTGCAGCTGACAATTCTTTATCATTTTTGATGTTTGCTAAGATTTGAGATAATTGAATAAAATGAAGGTTAAACTTGATGAGATCATTCGGCTCATTGCGTAACAAATAATTTTTAAAATCATGTATAAGTCCACCAAACCCCATTAATTGACTTATTTTTTGAGATTGTTCAGCTAAACGCAATTGTGCAGTAAGCAGTCCTTGCATCCTAAGTAATTTTGCATGTTCAGGACTTAATAGCATCGAATTTAATAGCCACTGATTATTACTATTTGCGTAAGATAAAGTATGGACAATACGTTCATGTAAAGTTGTTTCTAGTGATTTTATCGCAATGAAAAGACTAGATGAAAGTGTAGGCGCAGATAAAAGTTGTACCATTAATCCACGCTGCTCATCAGCAAGATCTTGAATATGCAACATATTCAATAAATCTGTCTGTCGCCTAATTTGATCGACATTATTTGAGTTAAAGTGCATTTGTGAAATAAGATCTATCAAAAAATGATCAGTTTCCGCATATATATCAAAAAAATTTACTGCATTATATTGAGTCACTTCCCCACGAGCTTCGCCTAATATTTTTGGTAACTCAGCAATTTTAAGTAATTTCTTTCTCAGTGTCTCATTTGACTTATTCACTTCTATTTTTAATATTTTTTTTAGCGATTGATTATGAATAAGTTGAGTTAAAGCAGCATCTGTTGCGGCTTTTTGTTGCTTCAATTTGTCTTGAAATACCCGCTCTTTTTTACCAATAAATCCAGCTGATATACCGCGTTCTTTCTGTAGTTCAAATAGTAAATTTTCAATATCAATGCTGATCTCACTAGTCAACATACTCTCATTTGCCAACTTATAATCTTCTATTAGCAACATTACTCCGACATAGCCTAATGCCAAAATAATGACTAACGGAAAAGCAGCAAACAAGGTTAATTTACATTTTAGATTATAACGAGCAAAGACTATGGGCATTAAAAAGTAATCCGTTAATTTTAAGCAAAGAAATAACCAAGAGGGTTTCAACTAAGTAACATAGGATATCATTGCATGCATATTAATTTTCACTCAATCGAATTTTGCTAGCAAAAAACTTAATATAAAACAGAAAATAAACATATTAGTTAATTGCTGAAAACATAATTAGCACCTAAAAATGAGTAAAAAAATACACAAAGTAAAGACATTGATATTTTCGATATAAAAATAAAAAGCCCAGTGACGAGCTTTTCAATATTAATGATTAAACATCCTTATTTAGATGCTAGTGTGCGATACAAGACGATACCCTCAATAGTCACAATGAATAACCTATTCTCTCACTAAAGCGTACAATATCAGGTAGATGTGCCACCGTCCCATCAGGGTTTGTGTCTTCACACAATACACCACAAGGCTGTAATCCCAAGCGCTTCATCAAACAATCCATAATGCCTTCTATATGGCCTCGCCAAGCTAGAACATTCGATTTTCGCCTCGACACTTACAGTAAAAGCTGTAGCGTACAGGTTTCTAATGCCAGTAACCATTGAAAGCAATACTAGCGAGTCAAGGATATTTTATCCAAGAATTCACATTCGTAGGCACCCTTTATCAATACCTAGCATTTTACGCTTAACACACTAAAAAATTAAATAATAACATTATTTTTTAACTGGTAAAATGATAAAGTAAAACAGATCAAACCAAGTATACTGTTTTTGCCTACAAGATTGACTTATTAAAAATAATGAATTCTGCAACGCTCGCTTAAAACAATAAAAAATCATCGACCTTTCACAATCAGCGGCATAAAATAACACCTTAAAAATATCATCTCAATTTACGAATAAGAAATGACACAAGGAAACGTGACATGAAGTTCTTTTTACCGCTCACAGCATGTGCTGTCCTGTTACTTGGATGCTCAAATATGACCAAAAACACTTCAATACAGCCCCCTACAGCTGAAAAAAAAGCCTATTTAATAGAAAAACATGGTCATGAACGTATCGATAACTACTATTGGATGCGTGATGATAAACGTCAAGACAAGCAAGTTTTAGCTTACTTACATGCAGAAAATACTTATAAAGAAGCACAATTTAGTCCTTATCAATCCATACAAGAAAATTTATTCCAAGAACTAACAAATCGATTAGATAAAAACGAAACTAGTGCACCTTATTTATGGAATGGACAATGGTATTACAGTCGATATCAGACAGATTCTGAATATCCCATTATTGCTCGAAAAAAACACTTAGATGCAGTAGAAGAAATCATACTCGATGTTAATCATCGTGCAAAAGGTCACGAGTTCTATGGGTTAGGAGATACTTCTATTAGCCCAAATAGCCAATTACTGGCCTTTGCAGAAGATACGCTAAGCAGACGAATTTATACCGTTGTTGTCAAAGATCTAAAAAAAAATCAGTATTTAACCGATAAAATTACTGGTGTAGAAGGTAATATTATTTGGGCCAATGACAATCTACACCTTTTCTACATTGCAAAAGATCCCCAGACATTACTCGGATTTCAAGTTTTTAGACATAAACTGGGCACACCACAATCTGATGATATTTTAGTATTTGAAGAAAAAGACGATACCTTCTATCTAGAACTGAATAAAACACTAGATGGATCACTTATCACCCTTTCTCACGATAGTACCATTACCTCAGAAGTCTCCATACTTGATGCTAATCAACCTCTTTCATTATTTAGTCCAGTATTAACAAGAAAAGAGGGCCACGAATATACATTCAAAAAGCTAAAAGATACCTTCTATATCCACACCAATTGGCAGGCTAAAAACTATCGATTAATGAAAGTAGCAGCTAAGCAAGCTCATAATCAAGACGCATGGGAGGAAGTCATAGCCCATAATGAGAAAGTACTCATCGAGGATTATTTAGTACTTGAAAATTATTTGATTTACCAAACAAGAGAAAATGGCCTTAATCATATTAAAGTACAACCTCTCAATGGTATGCCAACATTTGAACTGCCCTTTGATGATGCAGCTTACGTCGCCAGCTTAGATGTAAATGCTGTTCAACGTACTGATAAACTAAGAGTCTCTTATTCAAGTCCATCGACCCCAGAATCTATTTTCGAATATTCATTGACCGCAACAAATAAATCAACACTCGCGAAAACAAGACGCTTACTAAAACAAGAGAATATTCTTGGAGGCTTCAACAGTAATGCATATGAAACTGAACGTTTATTTATCACAGCAAGAGATGGTGCTCAAGTTCCAGTAACGCTCGTTTATTGTAAAAACTTGTTCAATAAAGATGGTACGAACCCTTTATATCAATATGGTTATGGCTCTTATGGTTACACGATTGAACCTCATTTTAAATCTTCCATCATCAGCTTATTAGATCGAGGCTTTGTATATGCGACAGCCCACATCAGAGGCAGTGATATGCTCGGGCGCAATTGGTATGATGATGGTAGGATGCTCAATAAAAAAAACAGTTTCAATGATTTCGTTGACGTCACTCAAGCACTCACTGCACGAGGTTATGCCGATAAGAATAAAGTTGTTGCATCCGGTGGAAGTGCGGGAGGTTTACTCATGGGTGCAATAATCAACCAATCACCAGAACAATACTTTGCTGTTGCTTCCCATGTTCCTTTTGTTGATGTTGTCACAACCATGCTTGACGAGAGTATTCCATTAACCACCAATGAATATGATGAATGGGGAAACCCTAACAATAAGCCTTTTTATGACTATATGTTAAGCTATTCTCCCTATGATCAAATTAAAGCTCAAGACTATCCTCACTTATTTGTTACAACAGGCCTACACGATTCTCAGGTACAATATTTTGAACCTGCGAAATGGGTCGCTAAACTTAGAGAATATAAAACAGATGATAATTTGTTACTGTTTGAGACAGATATGGAAGCAGGCCATGGCGGAAAAAGCGGACGTTATCAACGATACCAAGACACAGCAAAAGAATATGCTTTCTTTCTAGGTTTACTCGGATTCGACAAATGATCCAACCTTAACAGATCTTCCTATAAGCCAAATCAATGGTTATTGATTTGGCTTATAATAAAGTAAAACAAACAGTACCCTATCTCCATATCAATTTGATACCCTCAACTTAGTACCACTCTTTATCCCATATTATCTCACAAGCGATCTCTTAAATTGCAATAACTCAGTCATGTTAGGTTAATCGATAACTCAATCAATCTGATATACTGTTAAAAAATAAAGGAGAATTATGGAAAAAGTTTGGTATTTATATATGGTTAAATGCACCAATGGGCACCTCTATACAGGGATCACAACTGACATTGACCGCCGTTTTCATGAGCATCAATCAGGAGGGAAAAAAGCCGCGAAATTTCTGAAAGGAAAAGGGCCACTTCAACTTGTTTATCAAGAAATGGTGGGCTCACATAGCCAAGCCTTAAAACGAGAAATCTCGATAAAAAAACTCACCAGATCACAAAAATTAATTCTCATAACCTAACCCTGAAATCAATAAATGATCATGCGCCAACAATACCATTTTAGAAAAATAGTAAATAATACATCGAGCACTGATATCCACATATGGGATGTCAATAAACTCATTATAAAATCAAATAACCTTCCTACAATTAACCTAAATCTATCTGAAATTATAGAGCTCGATCAATGCTACTGGTATGAATTAAATGAATCTATTCCTACATGCCGAAATATAGTGGAACACATGAAACTCATCAATGAAGCGGATCTCACTTATCCGATTTTACTTTGTCATCAAGGGAGATTAATCGATGGTATGCATAGGGTTTGCAAAGCTCTCATATCTGGGCATACCTCAATCAAAGTGAAACAATTTCCACACAATATTCCCCCTGATTATATTAATATTGATCCTAACGATCTCACTTATGATTAATATAAAAAAAGCTCTCAACTATCTAAAGATATTGAGAGCTACTGACAAAGATTACTATATTTCAGGCTTAGATAAACTATAAAATTCAATTTTAGCAACATTTACTTAAATTAGGATCTTGCAAAACCCCTAGTCAATCTCAGCCACACAACCTAATGTGTGAAATGATTTTAACCTTACCTTTGAAAGCATGCATACCTAAAAAGTGTAACAGAATATAAAGTCCATATAGAAAAATACAAAAGTAAACACTAACCAATTAATAAATAAGAATATTTAATAATACTAATATTTGAAATTATTCCATCAAAACAATTACACCATACATAAATAAGCCTATGTATATATTTAAAAGGGCTCATTAATGTCTAATACCAACCTATTAGATTCTGTCAGCCCAAACAGAGAAGTAACTCAAGCTATCGTTATGCCGTAGACGAGCAAAAGTCCATGCGTTTGCACTTAGAGCAGGATGGCACACTGTCGTAATAATGGATAGTCCAAACTAGCATACTAATGACATAGCCGATAAATTTAGTAATATCATACCAATCTGCATTAGAAGTTGGTATTACGAAGACATTGTTGATAGCGTTTGCGATGCTTGGAATACGTTTATCGAGAGTCCAGCAAGAATCACGAAAATGT
>NZ_CANMWS010000033.1 GCF_947501665.1 uncultured Shewanella sp.
GGAGAAGGATTCGAACCTTCGAAGGCTGAGCCGTCAGATTTACAGTCTGATCCCTTTGGCCACTCGGGAACCCCTCCTCAATTGCGGCGGCAATAGTAGTCAGATTTTTTTATGATGTAAAGGTCTATTTTAAATTATTACTAAAGTATTGTGTTAAGTGGTCGATTAACTATCAACAGCTTGTTTTGGTGGTTTTTTTTTATGCAAAATACAATTTCTTTAGTGAACGAGTTAAGTTTAGGCTCTCGGCTTAATCAGGCTGTTGAAGCGAATAGAAGAGGTGAGTTTGGCCTGTTGTTGGCCCTTTTGTCAGCAGAACAAAAAGAGAGCGTTCAATTTCAGCTAAATCAACCCTCAAATGAGCAAAGTGAGAGATCACAATTTCATTTACCTGCTAAGCAACGACTTGTGGCGGATTTAAACAATGAGCAGCCCATCGTTGATAATAGTCAGGCATTTCATTTGTCGGGGACGATGGGCTTTCGATTACAAGATGGATTAATGCAAGAAGCGTTAGTGGTTCGAAGTGGCAACGGTGTTGAATTTCAAACCGTAATGGATAATTGTGACTACCACACTCAAAAGCGGGCGGATATGCTTAATTCATCAATGGACACTAAGGCAGTCACTTTAATTGAGCAATTAACGACTCAACGACAAATGAGCCAACTCATATTACAAGCTTAATTATGTCAATATTAAGGCATACAACATTGTTTAAACTTCTTACCACTGTGGCAGATACAACTTTGATTTCGTTTAGGTAATGCACATTGCTGTTGTTCGCCATCGGTATAATACCAAAGTTTGTTTTGTAATATAAAGTTTGAACGCTCGTAAATCACATCTAATTGCTTGTTTTGTTTAAACCAAGCTTTAAAGATCACAATGCCTTCTTTACTGCGCTGTTCACTGTTTAATACTTCTAGCCCTAACCATTGAGGTTGTGGGTCGTTGGCAAGTTGCTCAACGGTTAAACCGTTTTGATAATCGGGATGTTGGGTTGCAATGATATAATCAAATTTTTTTATGGCGAATGCACTATATCGAGAGCGCATGAGCTTTTCGGGTGAAGAGGCTTGTGTATGATCTTGATGAGAAAGATAGCAGCATTGGCCATAAGGCTGCATTGAGCCACATGGGCATAAGCTTGAGGGTTCATAAGAGGCAGTTTCAATCATGAGTATTGACAAGGCCTGAGTTGATAGGAGGAAATTGGCGACCATAATACAGGTTAGGCTGAGGTTTAGCATCATAATAAAAGTCAGTATCGGCTTTATTATTGGTTTCTACAACAAGATACCAATGCCCATTGGGGTATTTTTTAGATACGCCGACAAATTTGCCAGCAAACTCACTGATAGGTTCGCCGTCATCACTGTAGGGGTAATACCGAATAAGGTAATAGCCGATATCAGTTGCACTTTTACCCTCAATATGCCGTTTCACAATTCGAAAATCAACGTCTATATTGGCTTTTCTATCATTTATTTTGGCAAAAAATGTACGATATTGATCGATGATATCTTTACGTCCTAGCAGTATTTCCTTATTTTGGTTATTCGATACATAAGATGCATCTTGTGCATAGATAAAAAACATTTCTTGGGGATCGAGTGTATTAAATGCTTTGTTAAAATGATGGTAAATATGGTTAATCATGGTATTGTCATCATCAATTGCAAAACTTGATGCACTGAAAAAAAGAGAAAAAGAAAGCAAAAATATTGTCAAAATGTTTGATGAATTCATAATATTCAGGCTCTTGTTATGCCAACCCTAACTATAATACTTCCCCTTCGGTAATGACAGCATAAGATCTTTACAAAATATGTAAAAAGTATTAAGTGCATAAAAAAACGCCTTTTAGCAAGGCGTTTTAATGGCGAGTTGAGTTTTTAAACAGCCAGTTTATTTGATTGAATGAGTGGGCTTACCAACCACATTGTCGGTTTGCGAGTTTATTTTTCTCATTTAACCAGACTTGAAGAGGCGCGAAATAATCCAATACGGCATTGGCGTCCATTCTTTGACTACCTGTGACAACGGCGAGTGCCTCTGGCCAAGGTTGACTTTGTCCCATTTCTAACATGGTATTCAACTTGGCTCCCGCTTCTTTATTACCATAAATACTGCAGCGGTGAATAGGGCCTGTATTTTGTGCCATTTCACAAAGGGCTTGGTGAAATTGGAATTGTAAAATATGGGCTAAGAAATAGCGTGTATAAGGCACATTGGCAGGAACATGATATTTAGCTCCAGGATCAAAATCCGTTTCATCGCGCTCAATTGGGGCTTTAACACCCTGATATTTTTCTCTTAACTCCCACCATGATTGATTATATTGATCAGGCGTAATTTCACCGTTAAAGACTTTCCAGCGCCATTGATCAATCATTAAACCAAAAGGAAGGAAAGCGACTTTATCGAGTGCTTGTTTTAATAATAAGCCAATATCTTTTGACGCATCTGGGACCGTTTCTAATAAACCGATTTGTTGTAAGTAACTGGGTGTAATAGATAAGGCGACAGTATCACCAATGGCTTCATGAAACCCATCATTGGCGCTATTTTTAAAGATGAAAGGTTGATTTTTGTAAGCACGTTGATAATAGTTATGGCCTAATTCATGATGAATCGTGATAAAATCTTCAGCGTCTTTTTGAATACACATTTTAATGCGTATATCGTCGAGATCGTCAAGATCCCAAGCAGATGCATGGCACACAACGTCTCTATCTTTAGGTTGAGTAAAAAGTGAACGTTCCCAGAAGGTGTCTGGAAGCGGTTCAAAGCCAAGAGAAGAGAAGAAATCTTCAGCTTGTTCAACCATTTTTATTTCAGAGTAATTTTTTTCACGTAATAGCTGAGTAATATCATAGCCAGGATCGGCATCTGCCGGTGCGACGGTATCATAAATATTACCCCAGCTTTGTGCCCACATGTTTCCTAATAAATGAGCGGGAATAGGGCCGTTAGCTGGTGCAATAGTGTCACCGTATTCTTTATTTAACTCACCTCTAACATAACAATGCAGGGAGTCATATAGTGGTTTAACTTGTGTCCATAAACTATCAAGTTCTTTTGAAAAATCATCTGGCTTCATATCATATTGACTGCGCCATAAGACAGAAAGGTTGTCATAACCTAAATCGTTGGCTCCTTCATTGGCTAAGGCCACTTCTCGTTCAAACAAGGGGCGCATTGGTTTGGCAATGTTACGCCAACCTTCCCATACTTCCAGTAATATGGCTGGATCTTTTGATTCTGCCATAATGACTGACAGTTCTGGTTGGGTCAGGCATCGACCATCTTTCAAACAATATTTACCTTTGCCATAGAGTCCGTTCAGCTCAGCATTAAGCTGTGCCAGTTCAGCATTTTTAATCGGATCTAATGGAGCAGGAAGGACCAGAGAACTACGCAGAATATTGAGCTTTCTTTTATCTATATCACTTAATTCTGTTTGGCTGTATTGTGCGGCTTGAGTGGCTAATAACACAGAGGTTGCGGTTTTTTCTTCACCCACCTTAGCGGCGAGTTGAGCAGTATCATGGGTAATAAAATTGTTATAAATCCATTCAGCGCGGTTTTGTTCAATGGATAATTGGCTTAAGCGATTTTCAGCATCATTGAGAAACTGATTTGCTGTTATTGTTGATTTTTCAATATTTTCTTGATCTTTTATCTGGGGATCACTGCAAGCTGATAATCCCAACATCATCGCTACAGCGATAGATAGACGCGACTGTCTTACTACGAATAGACTCATCAATTTCTTCCCTTATGTTATTTTTGTGTGTGCATTTTACCTTTTTTGTTACTATAAAACAGCTGAAGAAAAAAAAACGTTTGTTTTTAAGTTTAAAACAATGAAAAAGAGCCGCTATAAAGACGAAATCTATTTGACAAAAAGTGAACGAGTGTTTAATTTAAACAAGTGTTTAAATCATTAACTTAAGAATTAGGATCACGGAATGGCAAACCAATCCGATACTAAAACAAAAATTCTGGATTCAGCTGAAAAACTATTTGCAGAAAGAGGTTTTTCTGAAACCTCATTGAGATTGATCACCAGTAAAGCTGAGGTCAATTTGGCATCAGTGAATTATCACTTTGGCTCGAAAAAAGAGCTTATTCGAGCTGTATTGGCTCGTTACATGGATGTCTTTATGCCTGCTGCTGCGGGTGCAATTATAACGGTAAAAGAACAAAAAGAATGTGCCAGTTTAGATGATATTTTTTCAAGTTTAGTCTCACCTTTATTAGATTTGAATCATGTGCGTACTGATGGCACTCTGATTTTTTTACAATTATTGGGTCGTGGTTACATTGAGAGCCAGGGGCATCTCCGTTGGTTTATTACGACACATTATGGCCAATACCTCACGCAATTTGTGCATGCGGTGGCAGAAAGTGCGCCTGAAATTCCGGCTGCTGAAATGTTTTGGCGGTTACATTTTACTTTAGGCACGGTGGTTTTTACTATGGCCTCTGCTGATGCATTAACAGAAATTGCTGCAGCAGATTTTAACGAGCATAATGATATTGAAGCGGTGATTCGAAAAGTGATCCCTTATCTTTCTGCTGGGGTGTCTGCACCGTTAGGCTAATTTAATAAGGTATTGTATTGATGGCATTTTTTATATTATTTTTATTCGTCGTGGTTGTGGTGCTTTTTAGTGTGAAAAGTACCCGTATGACATTATTAACCAAACCAGCATTCACTTTTTTTAAAAAGGTATTGCCTCCCTTATCCAATACTGAAAAAGAGGCAATGGAAGCGGGAGATGTGTGGTGGGAAGGAGAATTATTTCAAGGCAAACCTGATTGGAATACTCTACATGGCTATGGCAAACCCAGTTTAACCATTGAAGAGCAAGCGTTTATTGATAATCAAGTTATGACAGCACTTGGAATGATAGACGATCATGATATTGTTCAAAATAGAAAGGATTTACCTCCCGAGCTTTGGGATTACTTCAAAAAGGAAGGTTTCTTTGCCCTCATTATTCCAAAACAATATGGTGGTAAAGCTTTTTCAGCGTATGCGAATTCGACTATTGTTAGCAAAATAGCCAGTCGTAGTGTGAGTGCCGCGGTAACTGTGATGGTGCCTAATTCATTAGGCCCAGGTGAATTGTTGACACATTATGGGACGGCTGAACAAAAAAATCATTGGCTACCGGATTTAGCTAGCGGTAAAGCCATTCCTTGTTTTGCGTTAACTGGACCTGAAGCGGGCTCGGATGCGGGAGCTATTCCTGATGAGGGGATTGTTTGCCGACAAGTATTTAATGGGGAAGAAACCTTAGGGTTAAAACTGAGTTGGAATAAGCGTTATATTACGTTAGCGCCAGTTGCTACTGTGCTAGGTCTAGCATTTCAAATGCGCGATCCTGAGGGTTTATTGGGAGATAATGTCAATATAGGGATCACTTGCGCATTGATCCCGACAGATCATTTGGGTGTTGAAATAGGTCGCCGCCATAATCCACTGAATATGGCGTTTATGAATGGTACGACGTCGGGTAAAGATGTCTTTATACCACTGGATTGGATCATTGGTGGGCCATTGTACGCTGGTCGAGGCTGGCGCATGTTAGTGGAATGTTTATCGGCAGGAAGAGGTATTTCTTTACCTGCATTATCAACTGCATCGGGTCATATGACGACCAAAACAACAACCGCTTATAGTTATGTTCGTCAACAATTTGGTTTATCGATCAGCCAGTTTGAAGGGGTTCAAGAAGCTTTAGCACGAGTTATTGCCAATACTTATCAGCTTGAAGCGGCACGTCGATTAACGACAACGGGCATTGATTTAAAAGTGAAACCATCGGTGGTTACTGCGATTGCAAAATACCATATGACTGAGTTGGGTCGTCAGGTGATGGACGATGCTATGGATATTCAATCGGGTAAAGGGATCCAATTGGGCCCTAAGAATTATTTAGGCCAAGGTTATATGTCAGTGCCTATTTCGATTACCGTTGAAGGGGCGAATATTTTAACACGTAGTTTGATGATCTTTGGTCAAGGCGCAACACGATGTCACCCTTATGTGTTAGCTGAAATGGAAGCGGCGGCCATGGAAGATGAAAAAGATGGCTTAGCACGTTTTGATGCATTATTGCTTGGACATATGGGCTACGCTGCTCGCAACGCATTAAGTGCGTTTGGACATGCATTAACGGGAAGCCGCTTAGCGACAGGCCCTGTGAGTGGAGAAACAAAGCAATATTATAAAGACATGACGCGTCTATCTGCCGCTTTAGCTTTTATGACTGATTTATCGATGTTAATTATGGGCGGAGATTTAAAACGCAAAGAAATGTTATCGGCGCGTTTAGGTGATGTGCTCAGCCAATTGTATTTAGCATCAGCAACGCTAAAAATGTTTGAAGATAATGGTCGCCAGTTTGATGATTTACCGGCTGTTCGGCATGTCATGGCCACACGCTTACAATTTGCAGCAAAAGCCTTAGATGACGCTATTCGTAATTTTCCAAATAAAATGGTGGCAATATTATTACGGGTGATTATTTTCCCACTAGGAAATCGCTTTAATGCTCCTAGTGATAGCTTATCTGTTGATTTGGCACAGAGCATGAGTAAACCTGGACCTGCAAGGGACAGATTAACCTTTTTATGTCCTGATCTGAAAGATGACACAGGTGGTATTGGGGAAGTTGAACAAGCTTTTTTAGCAAAGTATGCGTGTAAAGGCTCGTATAAAAAATTGAAACAGGCTCAAAGAAGTGGCCAATTACCGGTCAAGATAGCGCCTGTAGCGTTATTTGAAGCGGCTTTGAAGGCTGATGTTATTACTAAAGATGAACATCAAGCATTAATTGATGCCGATAAATTAAGGCAAGCTGCAATTGCTGTTGATGATTTCGACACTTTGTAGTGATTTAGAAGCAATAAAAAAGGACGCAATTGCGTCCTTTTTTATTGTGTGTTTTATTAAGCCACGATAACAATTTTACAGGTATTGGTGCCGCCGATGGTCTCCATGGCATCACCTTTAGTCATTAATACCATATCACCACTTTGTAAATAGCCTGCCTGAGATAATGCAGCTAATGCCTCTTGAGGTAAGTTTTCGGAGGCGAATTGTGTCGAATCAAAGTAGAAAGGTTGCACGCCTCGATATAAAGCCATTTTAGCTAAGGTGCTTTGATGACGAGATAAAGAGAAAATAGGCAATGAAGAACTGATCCTAGACATTAATTGTGGGGTTGCACCCGACTCCGTAAGAGCGACAATTGCCTTAACACTGTCTAAATGATTAGCAGCGTACATAGTAGATAAAGCGATTGTTTCTTCAACGGTCGAGAATTGCTGATCAATTCTGTGCTTAGAGACTTGTACACTTGGGTGTGACTCAGCCCCTAAACAGACATCTGACATGGCCTTAACGGTTTCTTCAGGGAAATCCCCAGCAGCGGTTTCTGCCGACAACATAACAGCATCAGTGCCATCAAGCACCGCATTAGCCACATCCATCACTTCTGCACGTGTAGGCATAGGGCTGCTTATCATTGACTCCATCATTTGCGTTGCTGTTATGACAGGTTTGTTCAGTTGGCGAGAACGACTGATAAGCTTTTTTTGTACCGCGACTAGGGCGGGATCGCCAATTTCTACGCCTAAATCCCCCCTAGCAACCATGACCGCATCAGATGATTTAATAACATCATCCATTGCTTTGTCTGTTGCAACCGCTTCAGCACGCTCAACTTTAGAAACAATTAATGCTTTACTGCCTGCTTTAACGGCTAAAGAGCGGGCATAGTTAAGATCGGCACCACTGCGCGGGAATGACACCGCAAGATAATCAACATTAATGGCAGCAGCGGTAAGGATGTCTTGTTTATCTTTCTCTGTTAGTGCTTCTGCAGATAAACCGCCGCCTTGTTTATTAATGCCTTTATTATTAGATAAAGGACCAGCAACAGTGACACTGGTATGCACTTTATTGCCTTCTACACGTTCAACTTTCAGTTGAACACGTCCATCATCAAGCATTAAAATATCGTTGATGCTAACGTCTTGTGGTAGGGCTTTATAGTCGATACCGACTTGATTTTCATCCCCTTCACCTTTGCCTAAATCAGCATCAAGGATATAAGCTTGTCCAAGTTTCAATTGTACTTTTTTATTATCTTTGAAGGTTGAAACTCGAATTTTAGGCCCTTGTAAATCGCCTAAGATCGCCACATGTACACCTAACTCTTTAGCAATGGCTCTGGCATCAGTTGCACGTTTTAAATGATCTTCAGCTGAACCATGGGAAAAGTTAAGACGAACAACATTAGCCCCTGCTGCTATGATGCGACGTAGGTTATCATCGCGATCTGTTGCTGGGCCTAATGTGGTGACGATTTTTGTTCTGCGGAACATATCATACTCCGTTAAGATTTAAATTCTGGGACTTTATTACTTGACTATCATACCAGACATTGGTCTTTTTTGTAGGAAAATTACGAAAATTTGCTAGATAAAACCAGGTGTATTAATGACTCATATAGGTTATTTATTTGATTAAAGCCGTTTCAGATCGAGACAACGGCTAGAATAAATCACGAAATTCAATTACAGAATGGGATCTTTATCGATGCGAGATTCTTTTAAAACCTCTTTAACGCGTTTTAAGTTCTCACGAAATCGAGGGCCACGACGTAATGTAAAGCCTGTGGCTAAGACATCTACAATCACTAATTGAGCAAGTCGAGAAGCCATAGGAAGATACATATCCGTATCTTCTGGCACTTCCATTGTGACAGGCAGTGTGCAGACATTCGATAATGGTGAATGTCTTGCGGTAATGCCTATCACTGCAGCACCATTCTCACGAGCAAGTTTAGCTATATCAATCAGGGATTTAGTTCTACCTGTGTGGGAGATGAGTACGACCACATCACCATCGTTGCTATTGATACAACTCATGCGCTGCATGAGCACATCATCAAAACAAATAACGGGTACGTTAAAGCGAAAGAATTTATTTTGTGCGTCATGGGCAACAGAAGCGGAAGCACCTAAGCCAAAAAAAGAAATCTTTTTGGCCTGTGTGAGAATATCGACAGCCTTATTGACCGCTGCGGTATCGATGCTTTGTCTGGCTGTGTCCAATGAGGCCATTGAAGATTCAAATATCTTGGTTGTATAGGAATCAGGGCTATCATCTTCTTCAACATGTCGACTGACATAAGGAGTTCCGTTAGCCAGGCTCTGTGCTAAGTGCAGCTTAAAATCTGGAAAGCCTTTTGTGTCGAGTCGGCGGCAAAAACGGTTAACTGTTGGTTCGCTAACATCTGCCATTTTAGCGAGTGTGGCGATACTTGAGTGGATAGCCGTTTGAGGTGAAGCAAGGATCACCTCTGCGACTTTACGTTCAGATTTACTAAAGTGTGTCAGACTTTTTTGTACCTTTTCTAGGGTATTCATATGTATATGTCCACTCAGAAGGAATGTAGTTTTATTTTTACTTTCTACGATGGTTATTTTTTGTTCTATAACACAGCGTAGGGCGTTACAATAAATTATACTAGTGAAAGTATAAAAGTAACTAGTAAATATAGTAATTTTATCACGAAAGCATAGCAGATCTTGTAGACATCTGACTAGTGAGTACTAAAGGCGATAATTTACAAAATTTAGATGCAATTATTAAGTTCTGTTGTTATATTACAACAAATGTGTGAATTCTTGCCTTTATTAGGCTGGACACTGTAATGATAGGAGATGACGTCTCGATGGGTATAACAACAGAAGCCAAAGCTTGTGATTTTGTTCTTTTTGGAACAAAGGGGGATCTAGCAAAGCGAAAATTATTGCCTTCTTTATATCAATTGGATAAAGCTAAATTACTCAATGAAGACACTAAAATTCTGGGTGTCGCAAAAGATAATTTTACTTTAGAAGAATACCGAGCATTAGTGGAAGCTGCATTAACGACTTTCGTTAAAGAAGAAATGTGTTCTGACACATTGAATCGTTTTTTGGATCGTTGTCATTATATCGGGACAAATTTTACAGAGTCGAAAGGTTATAAAGCTTTTCATACGGTACTTGAACCGAAAAAACGCTCAACAGTCTGTTATTTTGCGACCCCGCCAGCGATTTTTGGTGATATTTGTCGTTGCTTAAATGAACAAAAGCTGATTTATCCTGATACCCGCGTTGTACTGGAAAAACCAATTGGATCTGATCTTGCTTCTTCAAAAGTCATTAATGATCAAGTATCCGCTTATTTTAATGAAGAACAGATTTATCGTATTGATCATTATTTAGGGAAAGAAACCGTACAAAACTTGATTGCATTACGTTTTGCTAATTCGTTATTTGCATCAAAATGGGATAATCGTACGATAGATCATGTACAAATTTCTGTAGCAGAAGAAGTCGGCATAGAAGGGCGTTGGGGGTATTTTGATAAAGCGGGTCAGATGCGCGATATGATCCAAAATCATTTACTGCAAGTACTGACTTTAGTGGCGATGGATCCACCCGTTAATCTCGATGCAGACAGTATTCGTGATGAAAAGGTCAAAGTGCTTAAATCATTACGGCCTATCAATGAAGATAATATCTTTGAAAATACTGTTCGTGGTCAATATTCATCTGGCTTTTTGAAAGGCTCTCCTGCACCTGGTTATTTAGAAGAAGAAGGGGCAAATGTTAATTCTAAAACAGAAACTTTTGTCGCATTGAGAGTGGATATTGATAACTGGCGTTGGGCGGGCGTACCGTTTTATCTTCGAAGTGGTAAACGGATGCCGTTTAAGAGCTCTGAAATTGTGGTGTATTTTAAAAACCCTCCTCACAACTTGTATCGTTCAAATTACCGTAATTTACCGCCTAATAAATTGACTATTCGTTTACAGCCTCATGAAGGGGTTGAAATACAAATGATGAATAAGGTCCCTGGATTAGAGGAAAAACAACGTCTTCAAACGGCCAAACTGGATTTAAGTTTCTCTGATACTTTTAAAACGGAACGTATTGCAGATGCTTATGAGCGTTTATTGTTAGAAGCCATGTTAGGTAACCAAGCCTTATTTGTTCGCCGTGATGAAGTAGAGCAAGCTTGGAGTTGGGTGGATGGGATCATCAATGCTTGGGAAAGCAGTAGTGAAAAACCGAAACCTTATCCTGCAGGCACATGGGGGCCTGTGGCATCAGTTGCGTTAATCGCAAAAGATGGTCGTTCTTGGGATGAATAGAGATAAAAGTAACATGATTAAAGAAACGGTATTTAAATCCTTTGATAACAAAGTGGCATTAGAGCAGCAATTAGCTGAACGTATTGGCGATCAACTACAAGAAGCCGTTGATATTCGAGGCCAGGCAAGTCTTGTTGTCTCTGGTGGCTCGACGCCTTTGGCATTGTTTGAACAGTTAAGCCATCGAGGTATCGATTGGAATAAAGTCCAAATTACCCTTGCTGATGAACGTTGGGTCGATAATGATCACAGTGATTCAAATGAAAAATTAGTCAAAGAGCACTTATTGTCCAATAAGGCGGCGAGTGCGAAATTTCAGGGGTTAAAAAATATGTTCTCGACGCCTGAACAAGGTGTCGCGATGACTATTGAGCAACTTGCTCACTTTTCTCGTCCTTTTGATGTGGTCATTTTGGGCATGGGTAATGATGGACATACGTGTTCTTGGTTTCCTTGCTCTGCTGAATTAAATCAAGCACTGACAACTGACGATCTTTGTGTGGCTGTGAATCCCACCACAGCACCTAATGCAAGGATCACTTTATCTAAATCTGCGATTTTGGCGAGTCGCCAAATTTATTTGCACATCGTTGGTGAGCAGAAGTTATCTGTTTACCGTGAAGCATTAACCAGTAAAGCGGTGGCAGAAATGCCTATTCGTGCTGTTTTGGGGCAAAACAGTACCCCTGTTGATGTTTATTGGAGTGCTTAAGGAGTTATTATGCAAGCCGTTATAGAAGCTGTGACTCAGCGTATTATTAAGCGTAGTGAAGTCTCCAGAGCGCAATACTTATCTGCATTAGAAGATGCGAAAATAAAAGGTGTACATCGTAGTGCGTTGAGCTGTGGAAATTTAGCTCATGGATTTGCTGCGTGTAACCCTGATGATAAATCGTCCATTAAACAGCTCAATAAAGCCAATATTGGTATCGTGACAGCGTTTAATGACATGTTATCAGCTCATCAACCTTATGAAGTGTATCCGGATTTGTTGAAAAAGGCCTGCCAAGAAATCGGCAGCGTTGCACAAGTTGCCGGCGGTGTGCCTGCTATGTGTGATGGCGTGACTCAAGGTCAGCCTGGTATGGAACTGAGTCTACTGAGCCGAGAAGTGATTGCCATGGCAACGGCTGTGGGTCTGTCACATAATATGTTTGATGGCGCATTATTATTAGGGATCTGCGATAAAATTGTTCCTGGATTATTAATTGGTGCGTTGAGTTTTGGGCACTTGCCTATGTTGTTTGTGCCTGCAGGCCCAATGAAGTCTGGGATCCCAAATAAAGAAAAAGCAAGAATAAGACAACAATTTGCCCAAGGTAAAGTTGATCGTGCTGCGTTACTTGAAGCTGAATCGGCTTCTTATCATAGTGCGGGTACTTGTACTTTCTATGGTACAGCCAACAGCAATCAGTTGATGTTAGAGGTGATGGGATTACAACTTCCGGGCTCTTCTTTTGTTAATCCTGATGATCCTCTCAGAGAAGCCTTGAGTAAAACGGCCGCCAAGCAGGTGTGCCGTCTCAATGATATGGGCTCACAATATACACCGATAGGGCAAATAGTTTCAGAAAAGTCAATTGTGAACGGTATTGTTGCACTACTGGCAACAGGTGGTTCGACCAACTTGACTATGCATATTGTCGCCATCGCCCGAGCCGCTGGCATAATCATCAATTGGGATGATTTTTCAGAACTTTCTGATGCTGTGCCTTTATTGGCTCGTGTTTACCCTAATGGGCATGCTGATATTAACCATTTTCATGCCGCAGGCGGAATGGCGCTATTGATTAAAGAGTTACTTGACGCCGGTTTATTGCATGAAGATGTTCAAACTGTTGCCGGACCGGGTCTTAGGCGTTATACCCAAGAGCCTAAATTAATTGATGGTGCATTGTCTTGGGTCGAAGGACCCACTGAGAGCTTTGACAAAGATGTATTGACGGGGGTTAACTCACCTTTTCAAGCGAATGGTGGCTTAAAACTCATGAAGGGCAATTTAGGTCGTGCGGTCATCAAAGTATCGGCAGTACAAGAAGGCAATAGAATTGTTGAAGCTCCTGCAGTCGTTATTGACGATCAAAATAAGTTAGATGCTTTATTTAAAGCGGGTGAGTTAGATAAAGATTGTGTGGTGGTGGTGAAAGGTCAAGGACCGAAAGCCATTGGTATGCCTGAGTTGCATAAACTTACGCCAATTTTAGGCAGTCTGCAAGATAAAGGCTTTAAAGTGGCATTATTAACTGACGGCCGTATGTCTGGCGCTTCAGGCAAAGTGCCTGCAGCAATTCATTTAACACCAGAGGCATTAGATGGTGGCTTAATCGCTAAAGTACAACAGGGCGATATGATCCGTTTGAATGCATTAACAGGTGAATTGAGTCTACTGGTCGATGAATCAACTTTAAACGCTCGAGTGGCTGAGACCGTTAATTTACAACCGTCTAGTTATGGTATGGGTCGTGAATTATTTGGTGCGCTGCGTTCGAATTTAAGCAGTCCAGAAACGGGTGCTCGTTGTACCCAAGCTATTGATGAAAATTATTAAGATTAGGAAGAATAACCCCATGCTTGAGAATAATTGGTCTATACAGTCACAAGATATTTTTAAATGCAGTCCTATTGTTCCTGTGATGGTGATCAATAAGATTGAAGATGCCGTACCTTTAGCCAAAGCGTTAGTGGCTGGAGGAATAAAGGTTCTTGAAGTGACGTTACGGACGGCTTGTGCGCTTGAAGCTATCGCTAAAATTGCCAAAGAAGTGCCGGAAGCTTACGTAGGTGCAGGTACAGTACTTAACGAAGAACAGTTAAATCAAGCGGTAGAAGCAGGGGCTCAGTTTGTGATCACCCCAGGGGCAACGCCTGAATTATTAAAAGCGGCAATGTCGGGTACTGTTCCCTTAATTCCTGGCGTGGCCAGTATTTCTGAAGTGATGACTGGCATGGAGTTGGGTTACACCCATTTTAAGTTTTTTCCGGCTGAGGCATCGGGTGGCGTGAATGCATTGAAAGCGTTTTCAGGCCCATTAGCCAATATCCGTTTTTGTCCAACGGGAGGCATATCACCTGATTCTTATAAAAAGTATTTAGCTTTACCCAATGTCGATTGTATTGGTGGGAGCTGGATTGCGCCAACCGATGCGATGGCGGCAGGTGATTGGAATAAGATCACCACGCTTTGTAAAGAGGCATTAACAGGGCTGTAGTGTGATTGGTTTGTGTTTATTAAAAAAGGAAGCATCATTGCTTCCTTTTTATTTTGAGTGCTACTGTTATTCTGTGGTTTGAAAAGGACTTTGTGCTTCCCAGATCCGGTAACGCAACTGAGCTTTTTCAGGTAGGTAAAATACAAAAGGGACTCGACTGTTATAATGCAGTGTTAAATCGCTGGGTAGGCGAATAAAGGCTTCTTTCTTATCAAACTTCATACAAGCCCTCATCGTGCTTGGACCGGGTGCAATCGAGTTAACTTGATAATAGTTATAGCCCCAACCTTTCACTGAGTGTTGATCTATTTTTCCCGTTAAGCTGTGCTTATTACAATCAATGACTTTGGTTTGTCCTATTTCAAACTCAATTTTATAGTTGGCTTCATTATTTTTTTTGGGTAAGTAAATAATATGCTGTGTCATGCCTTTTGAGGGAGCTGGAAACATTTTACTGGCTTCTTCTACTTGATAATTGGCACTGGTATAACTGTGGCCAATGATATGACTGTCAGCATGTGCATGAGCATAAGGAAGAGAAAAAAGGGCTATTGTACTGATGACTGAACAAAAAAAACGGTTAAATGTAAAAGGTTGAAAGGGGGGGGTTAATATTTTCATTACGACTCCAAAAGGCTTTCTATACCTTATTTATATCAATGTAATCACTTATGAGTGATTAAAAAAAAATGCTTGTGACTTTATCATTTTTATATCGATAGCAATTATCTCTTGTTAATGCCTGCTGATTTTAGCCAATATTAAGATACGATATATTCTTTGAAGTAACAAGAATATTACATGATGTCTTAAGGCGTTATCTTGATAAGGTTTCTATTTAAGTCTTTCATTTTAAAATTATTTATTTATTAATCTCGATGTTGGGAACTCGATTTTTATGACTTATTTTTAATCTTTGTTAGTATGATCTTGTGTTGTTATCGTCTAATAATGGCAATATATGCTGATTAATGGCCATTTGCTCTCTTTTCTCACTATCAGGACATAGCGGCCAATTTCATCTTATAAAGGTTTTTATATATGTCTACAAAGCCACATTCTCTTTCACATTGGCAGCATAAGCATCAGTATACAAATATTAATCATTCTGGGGAAAGGAATACTCGATATGTGTTGTATCTGACGATTATCACCATGTTTGCAGAGATCATAGCAGGCACATTTTACGGTTCTATGGCATTACTGGCTGACGGTTGGCATATGGGTACCCATGCCGCGGCTTTTATGATCACTTTATTTGCCTTTAAATACGCAAGGAAGCATGCCGACAGCCCCAACTTTTCTTTTGGAACGGGTAAAGTGAGTGTGTTAGGAGGCTTTACTAGTGCAGTGGCTTTAGGGTTAGTTGCACTTATTATGATATTTGAGTCCGCATTTAGGTTGCTAAATCCACAATCCATACAATTTAATCAGGCTATTTTAGTTGCGGTTATTGGTTTAACAGTGAATGTGTTGAGTGCTTTTTTGTTAAAAGATCATCATAGTCATTCTCATCATCATGATGGACATCACAGTCATGGAGAGCATAGCCATGATCATAATTTGAGAGCGGCATATTTTCATGTTTTGGCCGATGCACTTACGTCATTATTCGCCATTGGTGCTTTACTCATGGGGAAGTTTTTCGGTTTAAATTGGCTCGATCCTGTTATGGGGATTATCGGCAGTATTATTATTAGTCGATGGGCATGGGGATTATTAAAGCAAACCAGTCCTATTTTATTAGATGCCAATATTGATGCGGACTATCAAGCGCAGATAGTGGCGTTAATTGAAGATAATGATGATCATCAAGTGAGCGATATTCATATTTGGGCAATAACAAGCGATCATTATGCCGCTATTATTGCTATTGTGTCTCATGATCCTAAAGACGTAGACTACTTTAAGCAGCAACTGACTCGATTTGATAAATTGTCCCATGTCACCATTGAAATTAACCTTTGTCGTCAAAATGATTGTTCAGGGGAAAAGGAGGCTATTTGTTAAAGTAAAAAAGAGTTATTAGGTCTTGCTTTTATTGTGAGCAGTACTGGGAACATTCACAATAAAAAGAGCATTAATGACTCACTTTTATCGAAATTTTCATCCATTTAAGATAGATGGTGTTAACAATACCAAGTGTTTTGTAAAATTCACTTTTTGTTGATGAAACATTTTGTACGTTGCAAATATAGAGGATGATCTTGGTAAAAATGAGTGCTGCCTATACGATGAATTAAATTATGCTTTATTATTGAAATCAATATTATACTTTTATTATCTCCTTTAAAAATATATTGAATAATATTATGAAAAAGGTCATTTTTATCGGCTATATTAAAATGATATGGAATAAATATTTTCATCAGACATTGATTCTTTCTTTACCTCTTATTCTTTCCTCTTTTTCACAAATATTACTGGGTATTATCGATTTACTCATGGTTGCGAGCTTAGGAGTCGTTGCCGTTGCTTCTGTGGCTTTTGTTAATATATTAGCGCCATTAATGTTAACAATATCATTTGGTTTATCATCTGCTTTTTTGATAAAAATCGCTTATGCTTATGGCGCAAAAAATGTTGAATCTGGTGCAGAAGAATTTCGCTATGCCATGATTTTTTCTGTTATTACGGGTATCGCTCAGTGTTTCTTTTTTATAGGGTTAATGTTTATTTTAGCTAAATTAGGTCAGCCTGAAGAGGTCGTGGCCATGACGCCTCCTTATCTTTTTTGGGTTGCATTATCGTTAATTCCGGCAACTCCAGCGTTAGTATTAAAGAGTTTTACTGATGCACAAAACGATCCTTGGGCTGGTGTTAGCATTTTACTGGCCACTGTTATTTTAAATATTGTGCTCAATTATATGTTGATCCATGGTCATTGGGGCGCGCCAAAACTAGGGTTGTTAGGCGCAGGAGTAGCCACTTTTATTGCACGAACTATGGCATTTTTTGCTATTTTTTTCTATGTCTTTTTTAGAAAGAAATTTCGGGCTTACCATCCTAAAAAATGGTTTAAACCGATAAAAAAGTCTCAATTAATGGATTTATTGGCAATGTCTTTGGCTATTTCGGGTCAAGGTCTTATTATGTATGGGGCTTTTTCTATCACAGCTATTTTTATGGGAATAATAGGAACCGTCGCGCTTGCATCACATCAAATTGCGTTGGTGTGCGCTATGTCTGGTTCGATTATTCCTTGGGGGATATCATTTGCCGTTACTATTCGAGTTGGGCATGCTTTAGGTGAGAGTAAAGTCCATGATACTATGTCTATATTTATTGGTGCTCAGTGCTTAAGTGGAATAGTGATGGGAGGCGTTGCTGCGCTATTCATGTTACAAGGGCGTGCATTGTTGGGGGTGTTTTTTACTGAATTAGAGCTTATCGATTTTACAACGAGCTTATTGTTTATTGTGGGGGCATATCAACTTTTTGATTCATCCCAAATTATTAGCCTAGGGGCGTTACGTGGCTATAAAGATGTGTATAAACCCACGATGGTACTTTTTAGTATTTTTTGGTTATTTGCGCTTCCATTTGGGGCTGTTTTAGCTTTTTATTTACAATATGGTGGGTTAAGCTTATGGGTTGGTTTAGCGATAGGTATCATGGTCTGTGCTGTCACACTGACGCTTCGTTTTATATGCCTATACCGTTTAATGTTATCTAGGCATTAATGCACATACTTTTTATCGAATATTGAATGTCTTAATGAGTATTGATAAATGAGATTTTATATCAAAATCATGGAATAAGCTTAAAAAATCTGTATTTAATTTCTTATCGAGTAATTTTCGGTATGCAGTTGGTGTTAAATATAAACACTCCATTTCTATTGATGATAGAGAGTAATGAGTTGGGGTGAGGGCATAAGGTAACCAAGCATAAATGTATTGGTTAATGGATGAGAACATCTCATCATGATTTTTCATACTGATTGTTATGTCATTATCTTTTTTGATTAAATTAAATGTTTTACATATTTCAGCTATATTTTCATCAAATATAGCTTTTTCCTTATACTCTAAGAAGCTATTCATTTTTTGATAGAGTGAGTCTATATTGGCATTATTTTTTCCGTAGGTAAAAAGGGCTGTTATCATTTTTTCTTTGTCACTAAATAAGTACATTCCATTCAGTTGAAAGCCAATTTCACTTGCTAAACTGTCGATATTATTTTCTGAAAAAGGACGTAATGAAATTGTTTTTGTATCGACATAAACAGAGGTAGAGTATGATAAAACTTGCCTTAATCTTTCTAAAATAATACGTATTGAAAATGGCTTGTTTTTTGGCCACTGACCTTTATTTCTGACGACAGGAAATAAATCAAAATCTAATATTTTAGTATATTGTACTTTAATGATGACCATATCTTCATAATCTGATTTTAATAAATACTTCAATAACCCCAGTTTCATTTTTATTGTATTTCCCGATACTGAAAATGTCCCTTCTGGATATAGGAAAAATGAAAGATCATGGTTTTTTGATTCCGAAATAAACTCTTGGAGTATAAGTTTATCATTATTACTCATTTTTTTATCTCTTTTAATAAAGCTGGTGGATATTTTGTAGAAAATATTGAGCGGGAAAATATTTAGGTGGGATGATGTGAAGAACAATACATATGAAAAGCTGGTTCTGTGTCTAGAAAATAATTCTGAAATAATAAAAGGATCACTGTGACACAAGTGATTTGAGATGAATATAGTCGCATTTAATTTTTTGTTTAAGCAATAGGTTGATTTTTTTGATTCAACAATCTCTTTTAAAGATAAAAACTCAAATGTTTTATATACTAATTTTAGTAAAAACAAACTTAAGAATTGACCTGTCGGAATAGTATCCTCTAATCTTTCGCTGTTATGGTGAGAGAGCTTGTGTTTAATCTTTCTCATTATCGAACGAAACTTAACATTAACATTTAAATCGTAATGCTGAGGAGGTTTAGTATAGTTTTTTATGGTTTTAATTTTAGTGTTCATATCAATTCCTTATTATATATTCAGTGTGTTTTAAACCGATGTGAGTCCAAAACGTTTAAATTCATCCATACTAAACTGATAGTAACCATTAATTTTGTTGCATAGATATTGATAATTTCTATTATTTCTTTTTTTATTTTTACTTTCTTTATCATTGACGGTGATATCTAAATTTACTTTATCTTGATGGAATACTTTTGCATGTTTCATAAAGTTTGGCTTAATATTTAGCTGACTAATAACTTTATAGGCTAAGTCGATATCATCATATCCCCAGCTTCCGTCGTAATATTCATCAAAAAGTCCTACGTCTAAGATATCTTGTTTTTTAAAGACCATATTACAGCCATAAAAATGTCCCCAAGGATGCTCTGTATGGGGTAAATACTCTATCTTTCCTAGTCGTCTGTCTTTGAGTAAACCATAATTAGATGGACTATGAACTCTTGGACAATTATTAAGGTGGTTATTATCGATATTCATCTTATGTGTATTAATATTTTCAACATGAATGAACTCTCTGAGGCCGGTAAGGCAAATATTTTCACCTTTTGATGTAATTTCATCATTTATATTACTTAGATAATCCGGGGAGGGGATACAGTCACTATCAGAAAACACACACCACTTATTATTCGCAATGTTCACTCCGAGGTTTCTGGCAGAGTTGAGTGAAAAGTTATTCAATAATTTTGGTCTGAAAAATAAACTTAAATTAAACTTATCTCTGTACTGGTGATAGCAGTCAATGATTTCTTTATGGCTTGAATTATTATCAATGAGTATAACTTCAAAATTGTCATAGGAGTATGTTTGATTTGCGTACCCATGTAATGTATTAAGCAATAAGTCGCTGTTATTATAACAAGGAATGATAATACTAAATTTTTCACTCATAACGACTCACCTTAAATTTCTTAATTAAGGTTCTATTTTAGTATTTGTTAGCAGTAAAAACATACACCTTGAGTATGAAAGGCATACTGAACATTCGTATATAATAAGATTTAATTTAGTACTTTTTTACTAACCGTAAGAATAAATAAGTGAGTATTATGTAATACTTTATTAATGATAAGAGCCCATAATCGCCTATTATTCATAAGCGATTATATGTATTTAAAAACAACTTCTGTTATTATGGTGAAGTGTGTTTTTGATTTTTTTCTAGTATTGTTACTGGTTTACCTTTTACTCCGGCATAAAACACAATAATTTCTGCAGGTGTTTTTCCTTCATTTTTACCATAGTGCCAAATATTGACAAGTTCTGTAATACTATCTCCTGCTTTAAGGTGGAGTGTTTTACCATTATCTTCTCTGACAACGGTTAATTGACCTTTGGTTAATATACCTGCATTAATATAGGGATGTTCATGTATAGGTAAAGAGACACCAGGTTGAATTGTGATTTTTAAAATAGTGACTTCAGGTTGGCCAGTAGGATAGCTTGGTAATGGGCTACCATCCCAACTGATATCTGATTGGGTGATGACATCAACGGCAATACCTTGTTGTTTTGCCTCTGATGATTGAGCGTAGGCGTAACTATTGAAGAAGAAATAAAATACTAACAAAAGGGAGGAGATTGAAATATTCATGGCTTTTTCCTTTGTAATGTTAATGAGACAAAAAAATATCTGTTGTTACATTAGTAACTTAATACTGAATATTATGGGGTTATTTATTTGATGGGGTTATCTTTAAGTCCGGCTAACGTCACAATATGGGTGTCCATATTATCGATACTGTGTTGATTACGGTTTTCCCAATATTCCCTAATACCTTTATGCCCTTTGGCTGAGGACCAATTATCTAATTGTTCACGATCTTGATTATAGTCAAAAAAAGGAACGGACATGCCGCAGGAGGTTTGTACCATGTCTATATCAAGGAGATAGAATTGCCGTGTCCCCGTATTTTTAGGAAAGAAATCGACATATGTTGACCATTTTTTATCGCTTGGGTGTACCGCTGTGGCTTTACCATAAAGCCTTAAAATAATGGGGTTGCCTTCAAAGGCGCAAAACATGATTGTCATGCGTGGGTTTTGATGTAAATGTGCCGCTGTTTCATTGCCACTGCCGGTATAGTTTTGCCATATCACTTGATTTTCATTAACGATCCGAAAACTATCTCCGCCTTTAGGGGATACATTGACGCGACCAGAAGTGGCTGCCGTTCCTACGAAGAATATTTTTTGTTGTTTAATGAAATCAATTTGTTGAATATTTAAGTGTTTGAATTTTTTACCCATGACAACCACACAATTCATAGTGAATAAAATTGATTATATCGACTCTTTTAAGCTAATAAAATTGATTCTTGGATTTAATGATGAAGGTTAAGAATGATGTTCATATTGATTGATGATTAAGGGGACACCTTTGGTCGATAATTACTAGGTAGGTAATAATACCTACAGTTGTCTCATTACGATTGTTAATAACAGTCATTATGGCAAGTTATAATGACTTTGCTATCAATATTATTTCATTTTATTATCCCGCCTTTTATTTGTCTTTGTTCGTTATTCGGCGTCAGTATTCGTGTGATAAGCGGTATTGCTTTTTGTTGATGCATAGGAGCTGAATCGATTTTGTTATTATTATATCAATTTAAATTAATATTCTGCCGTTATAGAATAACAATGTGGCAATACAGTTTTGTATGAGATAATCTGGCATTAGGTTCAAAAGTTCTGACAAATATTGTGGTTTTTGGCTCTATCTATGTTGAATTTTCTATTAATAACAGGCCACGAGAGCCGATATTTATCTTGAGATTGACAAAAATGTTGGCGTTTAGCAAAAAGAGATATAGATAAAGCAAATAATTGAGTTTTCAATGATTTCAAGTATTCCTGTATTGATATTCGACATTCATTATTCTGAGTTTAGGTATAGATAATATTTGCCTATTCTTTCCACTTGTTGAAAAAGGTTTGTGAATATTAGGGGTGGTTAAGCATAATTTGATATTTGGCGTAGCCCTGACTGTCTACTTCTTTATTAATCATTTTTATGGTTTGGTGTTCAATAATGAACTCCTTAGCAGATAAGGTATTTTGTGTTTGAAAAAAAATGGCTAAAGGCGTTTTGCTTTTGATGGGACTTAGACGCCAATTCTCGCTTGGAGTAATATCTATTTGTCCGTTTTCTTGGGTTTGTTCAGTGATGTAATGTGCAAGTAGTGTTTGAATATCATTTGGAAAGCTAAAAATGACATGTTTAGGACCTGTTCCTGGAAACTTACCCGCAAAGGCCCGGTAGTTATTAGTGATCACGATAAAATCGTGGTCATAAAAAGCCTCACCAGATAATCGTTCACCAGCTTCAGTAATATAATGAAGATTGGTTATTCTATGTGATTTTATCGATGTTATTGGGATACATTGCTCATTGTACCGGCTAGGCTGAGTGACATCGATTTGATATTGAATATTTTTAATGATATCAAAGTCAGCGCTGTGATGGTGTGTCCAATTAATTAAGTTTTGGGGGGCTGGATTATGAGGGTTAATTTGATTAAATTGATTGGCACTACACTCTAGCCATTCTTTAATGAGTCTTCCTGAAATTTTAACGGCAGCTAAAGTGTTGGAATAAGGGTAAAGGGAGATAATATCTTGGTGGGTAATTTCACCTACCCCAATATCAACGAATTGTTTAGCATCTCTTACCGTATGATTTCCGCCAGCTTTAGCGGTTGAAACAGCGGACAAAATCGGAATATTCTGAAAAACGGGATCGGCTTTTATGGTGGCTTTTACCGCATGTATTTGTAAGTCAGATAAGAGTTGGGTGATGGCGGAATCTTGAATTAGGGCAAGAGCACTGTATAACGGCGTGGCTGTTACTCCACGATTATGGTTAGAGAAGTGTAAAATAGCTTTATGGACTTCCACTAAAGCATCTTCAATTTTTTTATCGGGTAATACTGAGGCTTGCTGCTCAAAAATTGGTTTTGCTTGCGAATGTGAATTGATGACAGTCCATTTTCCTTCAACGCGATTTAAGGTCAAATCAATCACGCCTAAATGGCTTCCCCAATAACCCGGTGCAACTGCTGGAATACCATTAATGGTTCCTTTTTCAATATCACTATTCCACAGGTTGGTATATTGTTTTGATGGAAAAGCTTGATGACTATGACCAAATAATATTGCATTGATACCCTCGACATCGGTTAAGTGAATGACGGCATTATCGGCGGCAAAAACCAATTTATTTTGTTTAAAAGCAATACCTGAATGTGGAATAGCTAAAATTAAGTCAGCCCCTTTTTTTTTCATTTCGGGAATGAACTTTTCAGCAGTATCCACGATGTTTTTTATGGTTATTTTCTCTGCTAGTGAGTTATTAAGCCATGTATTCACCTTAGGATCAACAAAACCAATATAGCCAATGTTGATATTGTGCTCATTGCCTTGATTATCAATTAGCGTGGTGGCTTTTATCAGATAAGGGGTAAAAAGATTTTCACCTTGTTGACGACCATTGTCACAGAGAGCGACATTACAATAGACGTTAGCGTTGATGAATGGAAAATTAGCGCTATTGATTGCCCATTCAAAAAATGGCATACCGTTAGTAAAGTCTTGAATACCGATGTTACTCACGGTGTAATTGAGTAAATTCATGGCTAAAAAAACTGGGTGAGGGTGCAATTTTTGAGGGCCTAATGCATTTGCATAGTCTCCCATTGGACTACCCTGTAATAAGTCTCCGTTATTAATTAATATATTATTGGGATTGTTTTGACGGGCTTTGTTGATTAAGCTGGCCGTTCGTGCCAGTCCCAGTCTAGGATCGTTCTGACCAATAAAGTAATTGAAATCTTTCATATTCGCTTGTAAATCACTGGTTTCAAGCAGGCGTAAGTTAATATGTGTTTGTTGGTTTTTGATTATGGCTGCTTGTTCGTCAAGCTGCTCTTGGATGGCATCATCAGAGCTGCAAGCAAACAGTAAACTAATGATAATGAAATTAAACCCAATACGATGTGTATTCATATATTTTTAACTTCTCATTCCTTTGAAAAAAGCCGATAAATATCCTGAAAGAAGGTGTTGAAGTGTGAGACTCTTTATTACTTAAAGAATAGTGGATGACGGGTCTTTACGCTATTGTTTTAGAGACAAACGAAAAAGCACAGTGCAATGCACTGTGCTTTTTTGACTGGTTATTAATAAGCTAAAAGATTATTTTTGTAATAATCCTCGACTTCGTAATAGTGGTTCAATACCTGCTTCTTTACCTCTAAATTGCTTATAAAGCACCATAGGATCTTGGCTACCGCCTTGTGAAAGTACAGTGCTTTTGAATGCCTGAGAGGTTGCTTGGTCAAAAATGCCATTTTCTTTAAATGCTTCATAGGCATCAGCACCTAATATATCAGACCATAAGTAACTGTAATAACCTGCAGAATAGCCTCCTGCAAAGATGTGTGAGAAGTAAGTACTATGATAACGCGGGGATATTTCCTCAATCAAGCCCATGTTATTTAGTGAATCAGTTTCAAATTTGGCGGCATCTTTTGGGGTAAAGTCGGTAATGGTATGCCAGTCTAAATCGAGTTTTGTGGCTGCCATGTATTCCACGGTTGCGAAACCTTGGTTAAATTTGCTGGCGGCTTGTATTTTATTCACAAGTGATTGTGGGATCACTTCGCCTGTTTGATAATGCGTAGCAAATTGGGCTAATACCTCAGGCTCAGTCATCCAGTTTTCCATGACTTGTGATGGAAACTCGACATAATCACGAGGAACAGATGTGCCGGCTTGTGAGCGATATTGTACTTGAGATAATATGCCGTGTAATGCATGTCCAAATTCATGAAATAAGGTGCTGGCTTCATCAAAAGTCAATAATGCGGGATCATCGCCAGCTGGACGAGGGTAGTTTAAGACGTTTGAAATAATCGGTTTAGAATTCACGCCATTCATATTATATTGCTGACGATAAGCATTCATCCAGGCACCGCCACGTTTACTGTCACGGACATAATAATCCCCCATAAAGATGGCAATGCTTTCCCCTTTTTCATTAAAGATCTCCCAAGTTCGAACCTCTTCATGGTATTTAGGCAGATCAGTTCGCTCTTTTGCGGTAATGCCATAGAGACGATTGGCAGTATAAAACACCCCTTTAAGTGTGTTTTCAAGTGAAAAATAGGGGCGAGTTTGCTGTTCGTTAAAGCTGTATTTTGCCACACGGATTTTATCTGAGTAATACCACCAATCCCAAGCTTGTAGCTGAAATTTTTCTCCTTTTTTATCAATGAGTTTTTGCATTTCAGCAACTTCAGCTTCAGCTTGTGCCAGTGCTGCTGGCCAGACTTTATCCAATAACCCATATACATTTTCAGGTGTTTTTGCCGTGCGCTCTTGAAGGACTAAGTGGGCGTGAGTCGAGTAGCCCATTAATTGGGCACGTTGCGCTCTTAAGGCTGCAATTTTTGAGATGATTTTTTTATTATCATTGGCATTATCATTATTAGCACGTTTAATATAGCCATTGTAAATTTTTTCTCGTAAAGCCCTATCATCTGCATAAGTTAGAAAGGGAGTTATAGAGGGCCGTTGCGTTGTAAATACCCACTTGCCAGAATGACCGCGTTTAATGGCGGTTTGTGCTGCCGTTTCAATAACATCTTCCGGCAGACCGGATAACTGGGTTTTATTATCAACCACTAATTCAAATGCATTAGTTTCAGCTAATAAATTATCCCCAAAAGAGAGACTGAGCTTGCTGATTGACTCGTTGAGTCCCCGTAGCGTGTCTTTATCTTTTTCATTGAGGTTAGCCCCCCCTCGTGCAAAGGCTTGGTATGTATCTTCTAATAATTTCGCTTGTTCAGTGGACAGCTCTAGGCTATCTCGCTGCTGATAAACGGTTTTAATGCGTTGAAATAATTTGTCATTAAGGTAAATGTCATCTTCAGATGCAGAGAGCATAGGTGTGATAACTTTTGACACAGCTTGTAGTTCTTCACTCGTGTCTGCACCTGTAAGATTAAAGAATACATTGGCGACTTTGATAGTGAGATCACCTGAAAACTCCAGTGCTTCAATGGTATTGGCAAAAGTAGCAGGTTCTGGGTTACTGGTAATGGCATTGATCTCAGCTTGATGTTGAGCAATACCAGCTTCAAAAGCGGGTTGAAAATGAGCGGTCTCGATTTTATCAAAATCAGGGATATTGTAATAAGTACCATAAGGCTTAAAGAATGGATTGTCAGCATTGTTGTTAATAATATTTTGTGCGACAACATTAGGGTTGGTATTTTGTTGTGTTGTTGTGTTTGCTGTATTACAGCCACTTAGTGCTAAGGTCAATGCGATAGCCGATACAAGTGGTTTTAGGGTTAGTCCCTTCATCTTAATCTCCCCGAAGATAAGTTTGTTCTTTTTTGTTTCATATTTGTGTTTCTATTTTCTACCTCTTTAAATACCATGTTTGAATGATGTAAATCCATTAAACTTGTTCTTTAATTGTAACTAATTTTGTAAGCGGTGGTTTTTTACGCTATCAGGGAGACGTTAGTGAATTTTATTGTTAACTTGTGTAGTGTTTGAGCAATTTTGGAAGGGGGGATTTCTAACGCAGGAAAGCAGGATATTGCTGTTAAGTTAATAGATAGAAGGGGTTTCGTTTAGGCTTATGGAACTCAAAAAGGCGAGGATATCGGGAAAGATGATTGCCCTTAAATACGAAAAAAGTATTGAGTGAGCAATCATTTTATTGTGTCATTTTGGGGTTAATAGCCTAACGTTTCACTGCCGGATCTGCGTAAGTCAGAAAACCCAGTTAAGCCGTTCTCTGTCATCATGATAGATTGAGTCGATCCCATTGCATTTTTAATTACCACTTGATGACCTTTATTTTCTAGGATTTCAATAGTGTCTTTATTAATGCCTTGCTCAACGCGAATTTCATCGGGTAGCCATTGATGATGAATGCGGGGGGCAATTGAAGCCTCCGCAATATTGAGGTGATGATCGATCACATTTAAAATGATTTGCAGTGTTGTGGTAATAATACGAGAACCGCCAGGGCTGCCAGTAACAATATAAGGTTTGCCATCTTGCATGACAATAGTGGGGCTCATTGAACTTAAAGGGCGTTTTTTAGGCTCAACGGCATTGGCATGACCGCCGATAAGGCCATAGCCATTAGGGGTTCCCGCTTTGGCTGAAAAGTCATCCATTTCATTATTGAGTAAAACACCAGTCCCTTGAGCAACTAATCCAGAACCATAACTGAAGTTCAAAGTATAGGTATTTGATACGGCATTTCCCCATTTATCAACCACAGAGAAATGAGTGGTTTGATCACTTTCATAAGGTGTTAAATCACCGGGTTTAATTTCTGCACTTGGGGTGACTTTATTAAGGTTTATTTCCGATGCTAATTTTTTTGCATAGGCTTTACTGGTTAAGGTTTTAACGGGAACATTGTAAAAGTCGGGATCACCTAGGTACTCACTTCGATCGGCATAAGCGCGTTTCATTGCCTCACTCATTAAATGAATACTGCTCGCAGTATTTAAGCCTAACTTATCCATTGGAAAGTTTTCTAGAATATTAAGCATTTGAATGATGTGTACACCGCCTGAAGAAGGTGGGGGCATGGAGACCACTTGATATCCACGATATGTCCCTTCAACAGGCGTACGTTCAACAGCCTGATAATCTGTTAAATCATCCAAGGTCATCACACCACCGGCTTTTTTGACAGCATTGACTATTTTTTTTGCGGTTTCACCTTCATAGAAACCTTTACTGCCTTTTTGGGCAATTAATGCCAAGGTATGGGCGAGTTCTGGTTGCGTAAAGCGTTCCCCAATTTGGTAATTTGTGCCATCAGCTTTATAAAAAACAGCTTGGGTGCTAGGCCATTTAGTTAAGCGTTTTTTGGCACTCAGGAGCGAGAGAGCCAAATCTGGTGTCATGATGATACCTTTTAATGCCATATCGATTGCGGGCTGCGTGACTTGCTCCATGCTCATGGTGCCATATTTTTTTAAAGCAAGTTCCATGCCCATCACGGTACCGGGTACGCCAACGGATAATCCATGTTCACGACTGAGAGTGGCATTTGGATGACCGTTTTCATCGAGAAAAATGTCTTTATGGGCTTTTTCTGGTGCCATTTCACGGTAATCAATAGCAATATTTTTGTTTTCTTTGGCGAGATGGATGAGCATAAAGCCTCCGCCCCCTAGGTTACCAGCTCTTGGTAGCGTGACGGCTAAGCTAAAGGCGACGGCAACGGCAGCATCGACAGCATTACCTCCTTGTTTTAAAATTTTAACACCTGCTTGTGTAGCGATTGCTTCTTGGCTGGAGACCATGCCATGTTTTGCCCAAATGGGCTGAGCAGTTGCTAAGTGTGTGTAAAGTGGTGCAGGATCCGTCGGTTGAGTGGGGGGGGTGTTAGCTAGGGCTAAGAAAGGTAACACCATAAAAAATGTAAAAATGGCGGTCTTGAGCGATCGCATTACAGCTCCTTTTTATTCATGTTTTTATCTTTGTAATCTGACTATTATCACTTGTAAATGCAAGTATTAGTGCTTCTTATTGGCATATTCATGTCTTTTGGGATTTAATGATAATTTGAGGTGTTTTAATTGTTTGTTTTTAGCTAATGATTTGATGTGTAAATTTTGCAAGCTATATTTTGATAAGAATGAAAGTGGAATAATATGAGTTCTTTCAGTACAGTAAAACCATAGTTAACCTGAACTCGGGATTTCGAGTCTAATAACGGGTTATTAGTAGAAAACACAACATAGATAGGGGCAAAAATAGCGCTATTAAGCGGCGCTGCTTATCCCGAGTCCAGGTTAGTTAATCTAATGCTAACCAAACGCCTACAGCTATCATAAGTGTGCCCGCGAGCCTATTCATCCATTTTACATTATCGCCACGGCTTAAAAATAGTTTGAGACTCTTACCACCGGAAGCATAAATAGTCATGCTCACAAACTCTGTGATCATAATGATCCCGACTAATGCTATAAGTTGCGGTGTGACGGGGGCATTGTCATGAATAAAAGGAGGCAGTAAAGAGATCATAAACGCCCAGCCTTTTGGGTTGGCGATAGCGGTAATAAAGCCTTGAGACATTAATACGCGATTGTTGACATCGGGAACTTGGTTATGGGTTGCTAGGGCCATTTTACCTTTGGCCCGCCACATGTTAATACCAATATAGATGAGATAAATACCGCCCAACCATTTTAAGGCAATAAAGAGGTGAGGATAATTTAGCATAATACTTGCTGCGCCTAATGCGGCAGAAATGGCTACGAGTGCAATGCCTATCAGTTCGCCTAACATCATCCAAAAGGTTCGACGTAAGCCGATACTCATGCCTAAGGTCATGGCGAGTGTCATACACATACCTGGCGTAATCGACACGAAAAAAAAAGTCGGGATAAAAAGAGTGAGCAATGTGAGATCAGGCATGAGTAACAGACAGCTTTTGTTAGACATATTCAGCGTCTAGTGTAGTCAATTGTGGTTCAATAGTGCAACCTATATCCTTGATTATGGGATGAACGGGTTTTTGATTGTTATCTAAAATGAAGCTTAGTGATTTGTTATTGTCACAATAGCCTAATATCGATTTGTTGAGGTTTGTATCTTTCAGATTTTCTATTGTCAATTTTTGATGTAAGGAAATAGGGTGTTGGTTTACGGCTATAGCCGCTAAACATTGTTATTTGATTATAATTGGTGTTTACTATTGCGGTGTTTTTTATTTATAGCGAGCCATTAGAGATGCTACCTTTTTTGATAGTGACAAAAATGTAAGCATAAAATATACCGTTAAAACTCATTGGAATATAATTTAATATTGTTACTTTAAAAGTAGTAATTAAGTTTTTGTTTGAGTGTTCTTGAGTTGAGATTAATGAGTTTCCTAAGCTAACAAAAAATAGAAAGTGGACTAATATATATTATTCTTATAATGAATACAGGATATTTAATGACATGAAATGGATTTATTTTGTTATATTTTCTTTGTTTAGTGCAGTTTCTTATGCCGAGCCCTTAAATATTGTTGGGCAATGGCAGGGGGAGTACCGTATATATGTCTATCATAATGGGGAGAGTCATAAAGGGCTTGCGAGTTTAATGTTTACCGTGACAGAACAAGATAAAGAGTTTTTGCATGCGAAATATGTTTGGCAATTGAATAAGGCTAATGTGGCGAAACCTGACGTTGCGGGTAAACAGGTAAAGGGGGCTGAAGAGGAGTTATTGGGCATATTCAGCTTTAATGAAAAGGATATTACATTTATTGAAACGGAAGACAATGGTGTGCTTAAAATGACAATCATTGATAATGACACGATTCAGGCTGTTTATCATGAAAATCAACATCATGAAGCGACTTTATATCGTGTTAAGCTTAAACGTGTTAAATAGGAATATATATTGAAAAGCCTGTTGGATATCAACAGGCTACGGTTTGGATAAGCGCATTATCGATTATAAAACACCACGCTTCATTTGATCCCGTTCGATGGATTCAAACAGTGCAGTAAAATTACCTTCTCCAAAACCAAGGTTATTGCGTCTTTGAATAATTTCAATGAAGATCGGGCCAAACAAATTCTTAGTGAAAATTTGTAATAAGTAGCCATTTTCATCTCCATCAATGAGGATTTGGTGGTCTTTGATTTTTTGACGATCTTCCGTTACTTGAGGCAGTTTTTCAAAAATAGTGTCGTAATATTCAGGAATGATGTCTAAAGTTTGAATCGCAGAGCCTTTCATCGCATCTAGTGATGCCACGATATCTCGACTGCTAAATGCTAAATGTTGTACGCCTGGGCCATCATAATCTCTCAGGTATTCATCGATTTGATTTTTGTCATTGCCTTTTCCTTCATTGATGGGAATACAAAAGCTACCATCGGGTGAGCGGAGTGCATAAGAGATCAGTGCTGTTTGGCTACCTTTGATATCGAAATAACGGACTTCAGTAAAGCCAAAAATATCTTTATAGAAATTAGACCAATATTCCATCGTGCCCTTATAGACATTATTGGTAAGATGATCAACGGCAAGAAAGCCTTTTTCTTGAGTATGAATTGGGGCTTGTAGATCGTCAAAGTCAGTTTGATAAATATTGTTATCTTCACCAAAGGTATCAATGAAATAAATCAAACTGTCCCCAATACCATAGATAGCAGGATAAGGCAGATCGGTATTTTTAGGATTGGCTCCCTTCGCCCCTCTTTCAATCGCTGTATTAAAGGCAAAACCGGCATCTTCAACACGCCAGCCCATAGAGCAAATTGCTGGGCCATGGGTTTTAGCAAATTCAGCAGAAAAGCCTTTATGTTCAGTATTCAATAAAAAATTGATGTCATTTTGCTGATAATACAGAATGTCTTTATTCTTGGCTTTTTTGAGTAAAGAAAAACCAAAATCAATAAATATGTCGTGCATGTAATTATGATCAGGCGTGGCAAATTCAGTAAATTCAATACCAAGTAGACCTAGTGGGTTCTGTTCGCTTGCCATGTGAATATCCTCTTTCAATGTGCTAATGCTTTAGTGGCTACGTTGTTATTTTTCTAACCACGAGCGGTTATAGTCTTTTTGCATGCAATTTTTGACATGCATTGTGAGGTGTAATGGATTAAATGTATCGATCATCACCGCATATTCATGGGTTTCTTTCTTGCCAATGGAGGCTTCTGTTCGACCCGGTTGAGGGCCATGAGGGACCCCTTTTTGATGTAACGTCATGTATCCCGCTTTAATATCTGTTCTACTCATAAAGTCGCCGTCGACATAATAGATAACCTCATCGCTGTCGATATTGTTATGGTAATACGGTGCTGGAATAGATAAGGGATGGAAGTCATAAGGTCTAGGAACAAAATTACAGATCACAAAGTTATGCGCACTGAACACAACATGCTCTGAAGGAGGTAAGTGAATTTGTCCGACTTTGGGGGCATAATCTTCAATGTTAAAGGCCCATGGGTACACAAATCCATCCCAACCGACTAAATCAAAAGGATGCCACTCTAGAGAAATATGCTGATATTGCTCGCCAAACTTACTAATTAAGGTAAAGTCGCCTTGTTCAACGATAGCGTCTTCTAAAATCGGTGTACGAATATCGCGTTCGCAATAGGGAGCAGACTCTAATAGCTGGCCATATTCATTGCGAAAGTGCTTAGGGATTTCAATCATTGAAAATGATTCAATAATCAGTAATCGTACATTTTGATAGTTATCAAATTTAAGTTGGTAAGTTGTTCCTCTTGGAATAACTAAATAATCCCACTTTTTCACATGGATAGTGCCATATTCGCTATAAAGTCTTCCTTGTCCTTCATGGACAAAAATCACTTCATCAGCATAAGCATTGCGATAAAACGCACTGGTGTCTTCAGTGACATGGGCTGTGTAGAAGGAGACGTCAGTATTATGAAATATTTTATTGCGTGCATTAAAGAAGTGACCAGGCTTGTCAGCCTGTGTGGTGTCGAGTTTATAATTTTGAATTAACGTATCTTGCCAAGGCTCTCCGTGAGAAAGGGAATGTTGAGTCACATTGAGTGCTTTTGTTGGCATGTTATGATGATATTTATTGGAATAAATATTAGCAAAACCATGGGTTGAAAATAACTCTTCACGGTATAGTTCGCCATTTTCTTTTTTAAATTGAATGTGGCGTTTATCAGGGATTTGGCCTTGTTTAATATAAAATGGCATGTGGCTCTTCCTCAATGCGTATCACGCAATATTTACACTTCATATGATCCTTAAGATCAATTTAGTTGCTTAAACAAACAAAAAAAAGAATAATAATTTTATCAAAACCATCTATTTTTTTGATGGTAAATGATTATTTACAGGGAGAATGAGATGCGTGTTGATATTGATGTCTTTAAAATGCTGGAAGTGTTAGTTGAAGAAGGAAGCTTTACTAAAGCTGCAGAGCGGCTGCATAAGGCACAATCGGCGATCAGTTATCAAGTCAAAAAGTTGGAGCAACATTTAGGGATCACACTTTTTAATCGAGATCAATACCGAGCAGAATTAACCCCAGAGGGGAAAATCATTCTTGTAGAGGGACAAAAGTTATTACATAACTTGGCCAATATTGAACATTTGGCGAGTCGATTCAGTGAAGGTTGGGAGCCTAAATTGGAGCTTATCATTGATGGTGCTCTACCTATGGAACCTATCATGCGAGCGTTAAAGCGTTTATCCAGTTATCAGATCCCCACAAAAATACAGCTTAATATGGAGTTTTTGGGAGGGGTACAGCATCGATTTGAGCGTAATAAGGCCGATTTAATGCTGGTGAAAGATTATCGAACAGGACCGCATTATCAACCTAAATCGTTACCGGAAATTACCAGCATTCTTGTGGCCAGTTGTGATCATGTATTGGCCAGTAAAACCCAGTTAAGTTTGTATGAGTTGCAGCATCATATTGAGTTAACGATTGAAGATTCATCCCCCGAAAAAAATCGTTTAGATGAACTGCAATTTGGGGGTGATAAAGTGTTTTATCTATCAGGATTTATGATGAAAAAAAATGCGCTTTTAATGGGAGTGGGTTTTGGATGGATGCCTGATTTTTTGATAGAGCAAGAGCTTAAGAAGGGAACGCTGGTGGAATTAGATTTTATGGGGGGCAGCCGTTTTAGTTTTACACCTCAGCTGGTTTCGACCTTAGAGCGTCCTTTAGGTCGAGGTGGACAACTCTTAACAAATTTAATCTTAGAGGAATTTGAAAAATAAAGTTGATAAGTTCTAATGCATTTTCTTGTGTTGTGAAGGGATTATTTAGCTTGAATGATGTGATGGGGACTCTTAGGTGATGATACCTGCTTATATTAAGTGGGTTAACTGTTTAGTGCTTTTAGCTATTCATCCGTATTATCTATGGGCTTATTTGAGAAAGTCCTGTAAGCTTTTCTCAAAAAAGAAAGTGGCAATAAACATGAAATTGGCTAAAATTTTTGTGTGATAATGAATAATTATCAATAAGGAGTTTGATAATAATGCTGTGGTTTTTAAAGCGCTGTGTTTCCTTCGTGTTTAGTGGACTTCTCTGTGTTGGGAATAAGCTTATCCGTTCTAAGTTTTTTCGATATCAACGATGGTTATTCATTTTTCCTTTTTTAGTCGCACCTATTCGCGCAGATACCCTATATTTAACGTCCCTTAATTGGGCACCTTATTCCAGTGAGCAACTCGACAATAAAGGGGCTGTCATTGCCGTGACCCGAGCAGCGTTAAAAGCAATGGGGCATGAGTTAGTGGTTGACTTTTATCCTTGGAATCGTGCGGTTAGATTAGCGACACGCAGTCATACAAAATATTTAGGCTATATTCCAGAATATATTTTTCCTGCTGATCATTTAGCGTTTTCAGTCGCGATAGGCTCCAGTTTATTAGTTATTGTTGAGAATAAAGATAATCCTATTTATTGGGAAAAGTTGTCTGATTTGAATCAATATACTATTGGCGTCGTGAAAGGTTACGTCAATACTGCTGAATTTGATGGCATGATTGCGTCTGGCGTACAGCGTGTTGAAATGGTGACTTCAGATGATCAAAATATCCGCAAAGTTGTATCGGGTAGAGTGAATGGTGCCGTTATTGATTTACATGTATTAAAGTATTTATTGGCTAGAGAGGGGATGGAGCCTTTAAGGAAGAAAATACAAGTCAATGAGCATTCTTTAGTAGAAAAGGAGCTTTTTGTCGCATTTCGTAATACACCTGAAGGAAGGCGGTGGCGAGATATATTTAATCAAGGCTTGGAAAAAATTGACGTTGATGCTCTTATGGAAGCAAGTATGCCTACAACCAATCCACACTGATAGCAGCTACCATTGTGGACTGGCTAAAGGCTTACTCGGGTTATCACTGGGTACTGATGACAGTTTGTCCAATGGGGATCACCGTGAGTTTGGCTAATTTTAAATGTTGAAAAGCGAAAGGGATCCCGATAATCGTGATAGCACTGGCAATGGCACAAACAATATGGCCTATTGCGAGCCAAAAACCGATTAAGATAAACCAAACAATGTTGCCTAGCATACCGAATGCTCCTGTACCAATATCACTGTGACCGGTTATGCTTTGTCTATTCACGGTATCTTGGCCAAATGGCCAAAATGTCATTTCTCCAATGATGAAGCAGGATTTAGCAAAAGGGATCCCGATAATACTAATAATACATAATAGTCCCGCTAGCCACCATGCGAGTCCCATAATGAATCCACCCATAATAAACCAAGCAATGTTAAATGCTAAGCGTAATACTGCCATGTAGTACTCCTTGTTAAATGTGATTTGTTTGGTGCCTTGGTTTATCGCTAAAGCAATACATGAAGCTGTTAGGCACTCGATTGATATCATATATAGAATAACAAGCTAATTTCATGCCAATGTTTAATAATCTGTTTTTTAAAGCTATTTTTATTTTTTTAACATAAAAATTTTGTTATAGACTATTTTTTAATGAAATTGACTATTCTATTTTGGTTTTGACTATTGGCAGCGTAAAATAGTGATGATTGAGCATGCTATGGATGAGTTAAGTTGTGAAGTTAGTTAATACACCTGTGGAAAAAGTTGATTTTTTGGGACATGCTGTTTTTGTAAAGCGGGATGATTTATTACACGCTGAATTTTCAGGTAACAAAGCACGTAAATTTCGCTTCTTTTTGGATCATGACTTTCCACATGTGAAACGGATTATCAGTTATGGTAACCCTCAGTCTAATTCTATGTATTCATTATCGGCTTTGGCAAAAATAAGAGGTTGGCAATTTGATTATTATGTTGATCATGTTGCTAAGCAAATATTGAATGCTGCTGACGGTAACTTTAAGCGTGCATGGCTCAATGGGGCGAACATCATCGATTTAAATACGGTATCTGATAGACAGGGTCGCAGTTGCTTAGCGTATATCGAAAATGTTTTGCTAAAGAATGATCAAGCAACCTTGTTCATTCCTGAAGGGGGGCGTTGTGAGTATGCAAAATACGGTGTGTCTCTATTAGGAAAAGAAATAGTGACATGGATGCAAGCACAAAAATTGAATGAAATGGTGGTTTTTCTACCATCAGGAACCGGCACCACAGCGCTTTATTTGTCCGCTTTTTTTAAAGAAAATAATTATCCTATTGAGGTGATGACCTGCGCTGCTGTCGGCAGTAGTGACTACCTTAGACAACAGTTTAAAGAATTAATGAAGGATCCTACTTTTTTCCCTACAGTTTTAGAAAGTGATAAAAAATATCATTTTGGAAAGTTGTACCGTTCTTTTTATGACATTTGGCAGCAACTCAATGAAACGGGTATTGAATTTGACTTACTTTACGATCCATTAGGTTGGATAGTATTGCTGTCTTATCTTGAGGGGGATGATAACCGGTCTGTATTATATCTTCACCAAGGGGGGCTGTTAGGCAATGCAACAATGTTACCGCGATATAGAAGAAAGTTTGATTGCCTATCGAAATGAACTGTCGTTTAGGCAGTGTTATTGCTCATTTGGTCAGGTGCTGGATCTGTGAAAGGGATACCACCTGAACCAAATGAATTGACTTTGAAAGCTGCACAATAACAGTCCTAACTGTTTGTTTAAGTAACAAACATTCGATACGAGTGAGAGGAAGAGAGTATCGAAAAGTCGTTTTTACTTTTTACTTATTGCTTGAGAGTAACCATTTCATAAATTTTAACGCTTCGGTGCGTTTTGAAAAGGTTTCTCGATTTTTTCCTCGGCTATCCGTAAAAGCGATAGACGATTTATTGACTGAAATAGAGTTAACTGGAAAGTCGACTGTAATTTCATGTCCATTCACTAGGTATGACATAGGCCACACTCCTTTTTGATTATACTGCCTGTTTTTGACAGTGAGTTTTTAATAATAAAATATCCTTAGCGAATAGCAAAAGATGAACATTCAGTATTTTGATACTCCCATTTACAAATAGCATATAGAAATCAGTCTGTCCAAATATTAGCCGTTAATGATCTCAATATGACGTCTTTCAAAATACTTTAAACAGTGAAACACACAGTTATGACAGTAAAATGACGACGATGCTAGCTGGAGTTTTTACGTTAACGCTGTGAAGAAAATCAAACCTGTAAACGGGGGGATTTGCAGCAGTATAAAACATATAAGGGAACACCAAAAACGCATCTAGGTTATTAGATGAGCAACGGCTTGTCAAGTTTTGCCGAAAGTCATTACACCCCCACAGTTGGAAAAAGGGAGCATTTCGAGTCATGTAAGTGCATTTTAGCAATGCACTTTCTTAGTGAAATGGTTAACTATTCAGCTTCTATTTTGACTAAAGCGGTTGCCAATTCAATAGGATCGACTTCTAGACAAGGCTGGTTCTCAATCCAATTAACACCAATTAATACGCCATCATCATTAAGATCGCTGATCCATTCTTCCAATAAACTTTCAAGACTAATTGATACAGCTTGGTATTCAGCCCATTCTTCTGTGCAATGACTTTTAGCTTGGGTTTCGTTTGACCATAATGGCATGACGTCGGTATTTTCAAATTCTGCAGAGTCACACACGACCCAGCCTTCACCAGCCTTATCTTGTAGGCCCCATACGCGTTGTTGTTCTTTAACGTTATTAATAAAAGTGTCTAATATAGGATCCATATTTGTCATAGTGCTTCTCTTGGCAGGATGAAAAGGGGAATAAGGCGCTAGTGTGCAGCCGCTACGGTTGTTAATCAAGTTTTAATGATTAAAAAGTCATGGTTCCAGTCAAGGTTAGGAATATTGTATTAAAAATGAGAACTAAAGGATTAAATTATGGTCAATTCAATTAAATTTGCCGAGTTTTCACATGTTCCATTAGTAAGATATGGTGCTTTAGTCTAGAGTGATGATTAGCAAATTTGAATCGAACATCTACTTTTTGGGAGTCTTCTTATTTATGAAATTTATCCCCTTAGCTTCAATGCTTATCTTTTCAAGTGTTTATATTCCAAACGTGGCCGCACAAGACTTTGATGTGTGTGTTAAGCGTTTACAAGCCACTGCACAAGAGCAGGGATTATCTCAAGATATCATCCAACATACTTTAGCGAATGTTAAATATGTCCCTCGTGTGGTGGAACTTGATAATCAGCAGCCTGAATTTAGTCAAACCTTTGAAGGTTATTATACTAAACGGGTGACAGATGCTCGTGTTGAGCAAGGCAGGCAGCTATTAAAAGACAATCGTGAATTTTTAGAACAGTTAACGAAAAAATACGGGATCCCCCCTCAGTATTTATTGGCTTTTTGGGGGTTAGAAACGAATTTTGGTGGTTATAAAGGAAAAATGCCAGTATTAGATTCGTTAGCAACGTTAGCCTGCTTACCTCGTCGCAGCGAGTACTTTACAGGCGAGTTAATGCAAGCATTAAAACTTAAACAAAAATATGGTTTTAATCAAGCTGACATGGTGGGGTCATGGGCTGGCGCGATGGGGCACACGCAGTTTATGCCTTCAGCTTATGCGCAATATGCCATAGACGCTGATGGCAGCGGTAAAGCTGATCTGTGGAATAGTCAAGTCGATGCGTTGACCTCTGCGGCTTATTTTTTACAACAATTAGGTTGGCATAGAGACGAGCGTTGGGGAAGAGAAGTCATTTTACCTCGAGGATTTTCTTACCAAAATGTAGGAAAGTCACAAACTAAATCGCTTACACAGTGGTCAAAACTTGGCGTACTCAATACCAATCGAACGGCATTGAGTACGCCTGATATGCAAGCGACGTTATATTTGCCTTCGGGTCATTTAGGGCCAGCATTTTTAGCGTATGAAAACTTTGACGTGATCATGCGTTGGAATCGTTCGACATTTTATGCTTTAGCTGTGGGGAAATTGGCGGATCGCATTAACGGTGGCGGGGTATTAACCAATACACCGCCGAAAATGCCAAGGTTGAGCCGAGAAAAACTGAAGGCCTTGCAAACGTCGCTGAATGAGAAAGGTTTTGATGTAGGAAAAGCCGATGGCGTATTGGGCACGCGTTCAATAAAAGGCTTGCAAGATTACCAACAGAGCCAAGGATTAATTGCTGACGGCTATCCGAGTGTGGCGACATTAGATGCTTTAGGTGTGTCAAGATAGTTTTCATGTGCTTAAACGGATAAAAGAGCTAGAGCCAAAGGCCTGCATTTGATAAGCTGCCGCCATTGATAAGAGTTAAGGATAGTTATGAGTATTAATGATGATATGGTTGTGCAGTTTAATTATACATTGCGCGATGAAAAAGGTGATGTATTAGAAACGAATGAAGGGCATGATCCCATCGCTTATTTACACGGTCATGACAATATGATGCCAGGGGTGGAAAAGTCGATTGAAGGTAAAGAGGTGGGTGAAAAATTCACTGTCACCTTACCGGCCGCTGAGACTTATGGGGAACGTAATGAAGAGGCAGAACAACGTGTTTCTGTGAAGCATTTGCAAGGCGCTAAAGTGTGGAAACCAGGCATGAGAGCCTTGATTAATACCGAACAAGGGCAACGTCAAGTGACTATCATCAAAGTAGGCAAATTTATGGCCACTGTGGATGTGAATCATCCATTAGCAGGCCGTGAATTGACGTTTGATATTGAACTGCTTGATGCCCGTGACGCTACGGCAGAAGAAATTGCCCATGGTCATGCTCATGGCAAAGGCGGACATCAGCATTAAGGCATTGTTCTACTTTAAAGCTCAAGGCTTTCAACAGTCTTGGGCTTTTATATCATGAGATCACAATGATTATTGACTTTTCCCAAGGCAAAATAATTGTTACGCCTGATGAAGTACAAATTCGTTTCGAACATGCCACGCTTTATGGTATGGCGGAAGATATTAAGTTTAAAAAAGATGTGCTTATTATGTATGCAGATGCGGGTGCCGTTCGCTGGAGTATGACATTGGATTCGGTAGAACAGTTATTACAGATAAAAGACACATTAATGATATAAGGAATTAAGGATGTCAGTCGTCCCATTGGAACGTATCACGGTTGAACCAAAAGCCGTTGCTAATGCTTGTGTGATTTGGTTACATGGTTTGGGAGATTCTGGTGCGGGCTTTGCTCCCGTAGTGCCTGCATTAGGGCTAAAAGCAGACCACACTATTCGTTTTATTTTTCCTCATGCTCCTGAGCAAGCAGTAACCATTAACTCAGGTTACGTGATGCGTTCTTGGTATGATATTAAAGGAATGGATTTACTCGATAGAGCCGATATACAAGGTGTATTAGCCAGTGAAATACGTGTTAAGGCGTTGATTGAAGAGCAAGAAGCATTAGGGATCAGTGCCGACAGAATTGTGCTGGCTGGATTTAGTCAAGGTGGGGTCATGAGTTTATTCACTGGACTGCGTTACCCTAAAAAGCTGGCGGGCATTATGGGGTTGTCTTGTTATTTACCCAGTGGTGACAAGTTGCCTGAAAAAACCAGCGAGCAAAATAGTTCAACAGCGATATTACAACATCATGGGTTACAAGATGAAGTCGTACCGCACCAAGCGGGAGTGATGGCAAGAGAGGCTTTATTGTCTGGCGGTTATCAAACGCAATGGCAAGAATACACTATGGGTCATAATGTATTACCACAGCAATTATTTGATATTGGTCGCTGGTTAACGGCGAGATTATCTTGATCTTAAGTTGATGTAAATGTCATTTTTTAAGTGTCCAATAATACGATTTAGTGCTTAAAGAATGACGTTTATTCATTGTCAGTTTTGTCTTTTAAAGTGTTATATTATCTTAATTTATTACTTATTTATGTTTTTTTTATGTATTAAATAATGTTTTATTTGTATATTTCAATTTAATCCCAAGCCCTCTTATTATACATAAGTCTAAGTCCTTTACTTTATTAAATTCATCCACTGGATGCCTATGCTAGGATCCGCCGCCAAATATAGATGTCAATTTTTTATGAAGAATGACATTGTCAAATAATGATAAAGGTTAATGAACCATGATAATAAAGCTCGTTAAAGGGTCCGTAGGGATCGTACTGGCTGTTTTTCTATCTGCTTGTAACTGGGGAGAAGAGAGCGACGCGCTAATGATGGGTGAAGGGGAGGTGAGCCGTGTAAATACCGCCGCCATGAGTTGTGAAGCTGCGGGTGATGATTGTATTCATCTCACTGTATTGCATACCAATGATAATCATGGGCGTTTTTGGAATAATCAAGACGGTGAATATGGCATGGCTGCCCGTAAAACATTAGTCGAACGTATTCGTCATGAGGTGAGAGCGGCTGGAGGAGAGGTCTTACTCTTGTCAGGGGGGGACATTAATACAGGAGTGCCAGAGTCAGATCTACAAGATGCTAAGCCTGATTTTATTGGCATGAATCTGATTGGTTATGATGCGATGGCTGTAGGCAATCATGAGTTTGATAATCCACTGTCTGTTTTAGATAAACAGCGTGAGTGGGCTAATTTTCCCATGCTAGCGGCTAATATTTATAAGGCTGATGGAACACGTTACTTTGAACCTTATAAAATATTTGAACTGAATGGCTTGAGAGTGGCCGTGATAGGGTTAACGACGAAAGATACTGCAAAGTTAGGTAATCCGGAGTTTGTTAACGTATTAACCTTCACCGATCCGGCAATTGAGATTGCAAAAGTAATTAAAGAGCTTAAGGTTAACAATGCTGCAGATGTCATTTTTGCTACCACGCATATGGGGCATTTTGCTGATGGGCATTTTGGGAGTAATGCCCCCGGTGATGTCATGATGGCACGTTCATTAAAACCGGGATTATTACAGGCTATTTTTGGTGGGCATTCCCAAAACCCTGTTTGTATGGAACCTAACAGTGATGATTATGCTCAGTTCCAACCTGGTGATGAGTGTGTGCCAGATAGACAAAATGGCGCTTATATTATGCAAGCTCATGAATGGGGTAAATATGTTGGCCGAGCTGACTTTGAATATTATGCAGGGCAGTTGCATTTAGTGGATTATCAGCTTATTCCGGTTAATTTAGTTAAGCCTAAACGGGATGATAAAGGTCAACTTGTTTTTAACGCTCAAGGTAAAAAGGTGACGACTTGGGTACAGTCTTATATTCAGCCTGATAGTAAAGTCCTTGCCGCATTAGAACCTTACCAAATGCAAGGCCAAGCAGAGCTAGATCAAGTTGTGGCAAACACAGAGGGAGTGTTTGACGGTGCGCGGGATCATGTGCGTTTTATGCAAACCAACTTAGGTCAATTAATTGCCAAGGTACAGAGTCAGAAAGTGGATGCTGATTTTGGGATCATGAATTCCGGTGGGGTACGTGATTCTATTCCTGAGGGTAAAGTCAGTTATCGGGATGTGCTTATGGTACAGCCATTTGGTAATTTATTCAGTGTTGCGACCATGAGCGGAACACAATTACGGCATTATTTAGGGGACGTTGCTGCTATGCAGCGTGATTCAGGTGGATATGCCCAAATAACGAACGTTAAAATGACGGTTGATTGTGTGGAAAAATCCGTTAACATCAGTAAAATTAATGGTCGTGATTTTAAAGAAACGGAAAACTATACCTTTAGTATTCCAAGTTACAGTGCAGCTGGTGGCGATGGTTATCCCATTATTGAAGCTGTAGCCACTGGGTATGTGGACGCTGATGTGCTATTTCAATTTTTTAACGATACGAAGAGTCTTGTAGCCGCTGATTATGCACCAGTCGGTGACATTATCTATGAAAACTCCGATAGCCCATTTGGCTGCCAAGTGTCTGTACAACATTAATCGTGTGAGAAACTAAATCAACATAAGTTGAGAAAAGTAAAAAGTGAGACTTTTTACTTTTCTCTGTTATTCGACTCTTTATCTTCATTTCCTATTCTCTATTACTGCGGATATTTTGATTGTTTTATCGACGCCGTGTTGTTTTTTATTCGCCTTATTTAGGTGTAGATTAATTCAAATGGGATATTTACACTTGTTCGAGTTAAAAATAGATAAATGTTAAAATTATTGTTTTTAATTTATTGTTCTTAATTTAGGTGTTATCTATATATTAATCTAAAGTCTATTGTTTCAGCATGATATGCTAACTTTTTTGTTTTATTTATCATTATTTTGTGTATCGTTTAGTGTTAATTGTTTATGTTTATGTTTATTTTTGTGGGTAAAAAATAAACTTATAAAACAAATAAATTACAAATTGTCATATTTTTGACACATATTCAGTTTATTTTTTGCTAGAATGGGCGCCAGCGAAATAAAAATAATGATGCGTTATCGCTAAATTATAAAAATGACAAATAAAAATAATAGGTTGATGTGATGAATAAAAAATTACTTAAGGGATTAGTGGCGACTGCCGTTTTAACCGCACTTGCCGGTTGTGGTAGCGATGATAATAACAAGAACAATACAGAGTCAGGGAGTAATACGTTTAATCTTGCGATTGCTCATATCAATGATACCCACTCTAACTTCGATGCGACTTCGCTTGATTTTACTGCGCAAGTTGAAGATGCAGATTTTGACGTTCGTACGTCAGTGGGAGGCTACCCTCGCATTGCTAAAAAACTAAAAGAAGCACGAGAAGCGGCAGAGGACAAAGGCTTACCCTTTTTAGCTTTACATGGCGGCGATGCTTTTCAAGGTTCACTATATTTTAGCGTTTTAAAAGGTGAAGGTAATGCTAAGTTATTGAGTGAAATGGGGTTAGATGCTTCCGCATTAGGTAATCACGAATTTGATCTAGGTAATGAAGCGCTAATCGAATTTGCTAATAATATTAATTATCCAATATTGGCTGCGAATTTAGACATGAGTGCCGATGCAAGTATGAGCGGCGTTGACAATATCTTGCCTTACACAGTAAAAGAATTAAATGGTGAACGTGTTGGTATATTTGGTTTAGTGCTCGAAGACATGCCTTCTATCACTTCTCCAGGTGAAGATCTTGTTTTCAATGGTGAAGTGGAAACTGCGCAAGCCACAGTAGATACATTAGTCGCTGAGGGCGTCGATAAAATTATCATGGTGAGCCATATTGGCCTAGATCGTGACATACGTATTGCAGAAAGTGTTAATGGTGTTGATGTCATTGTCGGTGGTCATTCTCATACTCGTTTAGGTGACTTTACCAATCTTGGCTTAGGTCATGGTTCTGCAACAGCAAGTTACGCGCAAATGTTTACTAACCCTGATGGAACAGGTCAAACCTGTATCGTTCAGGCAGGTGAAAAAGCAGAGGCTGTAGGTGGTCTTGAGGTGAGCTTCACTGATGGTGCAGTGACGGAATGTGCGGGTACCAATGTACTGTTAATCGATAATGACTTTCAACATGAATATGTCGAAAGGAACCCTGAAGAATTAACAGCTGAAGACCAACAAGCAGTAGAAGCGTTTGTGAATGAGCAAAGCAATATTGCTTTTGCTGCAGAAGATGAAGTAGTTCGTCAGGTTATCGATACCGAATATAAACCTTTATTAGAAGCGTTCGAGTCAACGGTTGTAGGTAACGTTTCTGATATAAACGATCCTACTAATACGGCGCAGCTAGATCACGTGCGTATTCCAGGTGTTGCACGCGGTGGTGCCTCTCTAGCGGGAACAGGATCTGAGGCGGGTGCTCAGGTCGCTACGTCCATGGTATGGAAGTTAAACCAGCAAGGTTATGGCGTGGATATGGCCATTACCAATAATGGTGGTGTGCGTGATCATATTACCGCAGGCCCTGATGGCTTAACCGCAGGTTATGTTGTCGGTTCTTTGCTGTATTTTAATAATGAATTAGCCATCGTAGAGTTATTGGGCAGTGATGTTCGCTCACTGCTTGAATATACCATCAATTATGGTATTTCAAATTCTACAGGAGCGTTCCCAACCTTTGCTAACCTTGAATTTACCTTTAATGGCTTGGCGATTGAGGGTGAGCAAATTGAGGGCTTGAATGTTTGTCCAGGTGGCGTCGATGCAGGCAATTGTGCTGCTATTGAAGATGATAAAGTCTATAAAGTCACAACCAATGCCTACATTGCTGGCGGTAAAGACGGTTATGATATGTTAGCGACCCATAATCAGTCAGAGCTAGTATTAACGGGTTTTGTTGATAACGAAGTCATGATCGAATATGTGGAAATGTTAGCGGCATCTGGTAAAGCGCTGGAAGAAATATCCACTGGGCTGACTTTTATTGCACCGGCTGATTTAGTAATAGATGATCCACTGAATAAGCCTGAAGATAATCAATAAAAGTTTGGGCAGGTCTTGATTCGATCCGCTTTTTATGGTGAAAAGTGAAAAAGATTAAACAAAAAAGGTAGCCATTGGCTACCTTTTTTTACGATGATTGTGAACATTGAACATTGAACATTGAACATTGAACATTGAACATTGAACATTGAACATTGAACATTGCAAATGAAGCTTATAGCTTCATGGCCTTTTCGCCACGGGATAAACCAACCACTCCGGAACGTGAGATTTCAACCACTTTGGTAAATTCTGATAGAGCGGCAATACAGGCATCGAGTTTTTCTGTGGTGCCAATAGTTTGTACTGTGTACAAGTTTGCTGTGACATCCACAATCTGACCGCGAAAAATATCGGCAGTTCGCCTGACTTCTTCACGGCTATCGCCTTGAGCTTTTACTTTTATGAGTGCCAGCTCTCGCTCCACATGGGGGCTTTCACTGATGTTTAAGACTTTTATCACGTCAATGAGTTTATGCAGTTGCTTCTCGATTTGTTCTAAAATAGCCTCATCGGCTTTTACTGTAATGGTTAAGCGTGAAAGCGTCGCATCATCGGTTGGGGCAACGGTTAAGGTTTCAATATTATACCCACGTTGTGAGAATAGCCCGACCACGCGAGACAGGGCGCCAGATTGGTTTTCAAGTAAAATAGATATAATACGACGCATTAGCTTTTCTCCGTTTTGCTGAGCCACATTTCATTCATTGCACCACCACGAATAAGCATGGGATAGACATGTTCAGTTTCATCGACGCTAATATCAACAAAGACGAGTTTATCTTTCATCGCCAGCGCTTCGGCGAGTTTTGATTCAAGCTCGGCAGGATCGTCAATGGTCATGCCAACATGGCCGTAGGCTTCGGATATTTTTGCAAAGTTAGGCACTGAGTCCATATAAGATTGAGAATGGCGACCTGAATAAATCATATCTTGCCACTGCTTGACCATGCCTAAAAAGCGATTGTTCAAGTTAATAATTTTAACTGGCGTGCCATATTGTAATGCGGTAGACAGTTCTTGAATATTCATTTGAATTGACCCGTCTCCTGTGACACACACCACGGTTTCTTCAGGCAGTGCCATTTTGACGCCCATGGCTGCGGGTAGACCAAAGCCCATAGTGCCTAAGCCGCCTGAATTGATCCAGCGGCGGGGCTTATCAAAGGGGTAATACAATGCGGCAAACATTTGATGTTGACCCACATCCGAACTGACATAGGCATCACCATTGGTCAGCTTGTGCAAAGTCTCAATGACTTGTTGTGGCTTAATACGGTCGCTGGTTTTATCATAGGCGAGACTATCACGCTCGCGCCATTGCTCAATATCGGTCCACCAAGCATCGAGTGCGGCTTTATCATTATCTTTAGTCGGATCATTGTTTAATAGTGCCAACATACTATCGAGAATATTATCGGCCGAACCCACAATCGGAATATCCACTCGTACGGTTTTGGAAATGGATGAGGGATCAATATCGATATGCAAAATGGTGGCATTGGGGCAATACTTTTCGACGTTATTGGTGGTTCTATCATCGAAGCGAACTCCAATACCAAAGATCAAATCGGTATTGTGCATCGCCATATTGGCTTCATATCGACCATGCATGCCGAGCATGCCTAGACAGTTATGGTGAGTGCCCGGAAAAGCACCGAGTCCCATAAGTGTGGTGACAACAGGGATATTTAATTTTTCTGCTATGGTGAGAATTTGCTTATCACAGCCAGAGATAATGGCGCCGCCACCCACATAAAGAACGGGCTTTTTCGCTTCTAATAGTGCTTGCAAGCCACGACGAATTTGTCCCTTATGGCCATTGGTAGTTGGGTTGTACGAGCGCATTTTTATGGCTTCAGGATATTGGTACTCATGTAAAAGCTCTGGATTTAAACAGTCTTTTGGAATATCCACGACAACAGGGCCGGGTCGGCCAGAAGCGGCTAAGTAAAAGGCTTTTTTAATAATGGCGGGAATATCTTTGGCATCTTGAACTAAAAAACTGTGTTTAACGATAGGACGTGAAATACCTATCATGTCACATTCTTGGAAAGCATCATTGCCTATAAGCGTGCTGTGAACTTGCCCTGATAAGACGACCATAGGTACAGAGTCCATATAGGCCGTGGCAATGCCGGTGACTGCATTGGTGGCGCCGGGGCCCGATGTAACTAAGACAACGCCGACTTTACCTGTTGCGCGTGCATAGCCGTCAGCCATGTGGACGGCAGCTTGTTCATGTCGAACAAGAATATGATCAATATCTGATTTTTCGTGCAATGCATCATAGATATCCAGCACTGATCCGCCAGGATAGCCGAATATATGCTTGACACCTTCATCGATGAGCGATCGAACGATCATACTCGCGCCAGATAACATTTCCATTATAAAATCCTCATAAGTTACCGCTGCGGTAGGCAGTATCTTGCTACAGCGACGGTAATCGCTTGAAAAAATGAGTCTAGATGGTGATCTTTACTCGTGTGTACCTAAGCAAAAAGCGCTCAACAAAGCGTGTTTTAACGCTTGTGGCATCTTGTGGGATGCGGTACCTGCGACTGTATAAACAGTGTCTTCATCATATAAAAAATCATTCGTTTTACAAGTTTTTTAAATGAAAAAAATCGTTAGTTGAATTATTTTCATTATTTAATCAGCAGATAATAATTTATTTAACAAATAACCTTAAATATATTTCCAAAATTAACGAAATTACACGGTTTATTAAGAGGCGCATTTCAACAAAGCAGGCTAGCCTGTTGATGATAATGTTATAAACTGCGGCGTGAATGATTGATGATTTGCAGTACGGCTGCCATCATCACCGCAGATAACATGAGTATAGAAAAAGGCACAGCACTGTTTTTGGCAAATAGGGCAAGAATGGGGCCACCAAGTGCACCACAACCAAATTTAAGGGTGCCTATTACAGCGGAAGCGGTGCTGATCTCTTTTTGAAATTTCATTAATACAATGGCATCTGCATTGACTGACATGATGCCTAAACAGCCCATTAATGGAATGAGTGCACCAGCCGTATAATGGTAATCTAACCCTAACGTATTGACGGTCAATAAGGCTGCACCCGCAATGGCGGCCAATAAAGTCGCAATACGCAAAAGCGCATCGGATCCAAAGCGAGTCACGAGGCGACTATTAATTAAATTCGCTAACATTAATGCGCCAACATTTGACGTAAAAATAAGCGTGAACTTTTCAGCAGACAGGCCAAAAACGCTCATAAAAACAAAAGGAGAGGCGGTTAAGTAGCTAAAAAAGGCGAAGGAAATGACAAAGCTCACCATAATATTAAGAGGGACGCCGGGTTTAGTCAGTACGATTTTGTAGTTTTTAATAAAAGACATTTGTTTAGTGTCTTTTATTTGAGTGGACTCTGTTGGAGCATCATTGGGCAGTTTGAGTTTATAAAAAGCAAAAATGGCGATCACTAAGGCATAAGTGGCTAATAAGAAAAAAATCATATGCCAATCCCCTAAGATAAGGATTAAACTGCCAATCGATGGGGCAATGAGGGGGGCAAGCATCATAATCAACATAACGTATGACATGCCTTTAGCGGTATCTTTCCCATAAATATCTTTAATATAGCTTGGGATCACAACGGTTGCAGCAGCCCCAGTAAAAGCTTGTAAAAAACGTAATATTAAGAAAAGTTGTATGTTGCTTGTTAAGGCTAATGCGGCACTGGTGAACATAAAACCCAGTAAACCGTAAAGAACAAAATAGCGTCTTCCCCATTTGTCAGCTAAGGGACCAAATAAAAACATTCCCGCAGAATAACCGACTAAATAGAGGCTTAAGGATTGTTGAATATCACTCATAGGGGCATTGAATTGCGTTGCCAGTGTTGTCATTGCCGGTAAGTACATGTCAATAGCAAACGGGGTAATGGCAATAATAGCTGCCAATAATGGAATAAGCCGAGTCAAATTGGTGGCTTGGACAAGCGATTGAGTGGACATGGCGTTTGAAGCCCCTTAACTGAATAAAGCAAAATGAGAGAGAAAATACATATTGGTTAAACTGAATAGTTCAAGCATAACATGTTATGGGAGTAGACTGTTTATTCAAGTCACGTCTTTTTAATGAAAGGCAGCTTGCTATCAGGCCATTTAAAGGGGCATGTGGGAACAAGAGGTTATTATCTCTATTTAAATACATTCATTTGGTTAATTAAATGTGTTTTTTTATTTGTGTTTATTTGTAAAAATAGATGTTTGGCTCCTGTAATGAGAGAGAAACTGGTAGGTTAGTTTTCTTTAATTTAGTATATGTTAATGGTTTATGACTTAAAGTGCTGAATTTATGTTCATTTTAGGTTTTAGCTTGGATTTGAGAAAATCTCATTTTCGATTGTATGACGTTTAATTTAATCTAATAAGATAAAAAATATGAATAATCTTTCACTTCCGTTGAAGATAGTGCTGATCGTGCTATGGGCAATAACCAGTTACTTCATTGGCCAAGGATTGGTAGAACAAGCAGACACTCAGCTAGGTATTTTTATGCTGGTGTTATTTGCAGGACTTTGGATGACGGAGATCATCCCCTTATCGGTTTCGGCTATTTTAGTGCCCGTTGTGGCAGCCTTAACCCATGTTTTAAGTTTTAAAGCGGGCATGACTAATTTCTCCTCCAGTATTATTTATCTTTTTATGGGGGGCTTTACCCTCGCCGCGTTATTGAACAAACATGGCATTGATCGTTGGTTAGCATCAACGGTAACGAAAGTCACAGGCGGCCACCTGTGGCGTACCGTTATTTTATTTTTTTCTGTGGTGTCACTGTTATCCATGTGGATGAGCAATACCTCAACCACGGCAATGATGTTACCTATTGCGCTTGGATTGATTGAAAAAAAATACATACGCATGCGGGCGTTTGTGATTTTAGGCACGGCTTATGCGGCGAATATTGGGGGGTTAGCGACTATCGTTGGCTCACCGCCTAATGGCATCGCGGCGGCGGCATTAAATATGGACTTCTTAACTTGGTTGAAAGTGGGATTACCCACCACACTACTCATGTTTCCAGCCGTTTTGTTGGCGTTGTATGTGGTGATCCGCCCTGAAAAAGATGCTCAAGTGGTGCATTTATCAGATGAAGAACCCATGCGCTGGACAGCAGAAGCGAAAGGCTCTATCGCTTTGTTTATGTTTACCGTGGTGTGTTGGGTGTTTGCTAAACCCATTGGTCATTTTCTCGCGGTTGATGGTTTTGATCGCTTAATTGCACTGGTGATCACTGCCGCTGCGCCAGCCCTTAAACTGATCAGCTGGAAAGAGCTGGAACGCCAAATTGATTGGGGAATTTTACTCTTATTTGGTGGCGGCTTGTGTCTTTCTATGGTGCTGAAAGAAACAGGGACTTCTGCTTGGTTAGCTGAAGCCTTAATGTCTGCGCTTGAAAATGCGCCTGCTTGGCTCTTGGTGATCGCTTGTATCAGCTTTATGATTTTCTTAACTGAGTTGGCGTCGAATACTGGTTCTGCGGCGATTTTAATCCCCATTATGATAGCCCTTGCGGATCAATTTAATCCTGCGATTACCTACTCACTGGTGTTTGGTGTTGGGGTGGCAGCCACTTGTGCCTTTATGCTACCAGTGGCTACGCCGCCTAATGCACTGGCTTATGCCACAGGAGAGGTGAAACAAAGCCAAATGCTAAAAGCGGGTATGATCTTAAATATTATCGGTATTTTTGTAGTGTACCTGTGTGTCAGCTTGTTTTCCTAGTTTGTGAGCATAGCTTCGAGGGCTTTGAGGTAATAGCTTGAGGATATCGTTGGCGGATATAGACTCGTTTCTTGCCTATTGCCTATTGCCTATTGCCTTTGTTTAAGGTTTAAGCGTTTTCACTAAACGTTAGCCATTGTCACTTGAGCCAGCCGGTGATTTGAAAGCCTGATTTTCACAGAGAAAATCAGGCTTTTTTATGGCTTTTTAACGCGATAAGTTTTACATTACCGCTAATTTTTAAAAGTATAATCTTGAGTACCATTATGGCCCGGACTGCGAGTGCGCTGCATATTTTAGTAAAACATAAAGAACAAGCTGAAGATATTATGAAGAAGCTTGAAAAAGGTGCTAAGTTTCATGTGTTAGCCAAGAAATACTCGACGTGTCCATCGGGTAAAAAAGGAGGCGACTTAGGTGAATTTCGTCAAGGGCAAATGGTGCCCCAATTTGATAAGGCGGCCTTTAAAGGGGAAATATTGGTTCCACAACTCGTTAAAACCAAGTTTGGTTGGCATGTGATTAAGGTGTTGTATCGGACTTAGCAATCCTCTTTCTTTGTGACCATTTATTCAATGGTCACGATATTGACATTTAAGGGTGTTTTTCAATTAGTTAAGAGTATTTTGATTACATTACTTCAGTTGTAATTATTGCCTGCGGCAGGCTTTTGTGCAGATACTCCTGCTAGACGCTGTGAAGCCATCCATGGCCGCTTTACGGTTTCAAATGACATCCTTGTCTAAAGGCCAGCCAAATATCCTTATTTGTCGCTCATCAAAGCCATATTTATGGCCTTCGCCTTGAAACCGAAACTAGCAGGCGCATCTACACGGGGTGTTAAGAGCAAAAGCAAAAATCACAAGCTAAAGAAAAGTGTTTCTTCGAGTGAAGTATTGATCGTAATCGACTAATCACTTTTAAAATAGCTACCTACATTCTATGTTTTATTCAAGGTTAAACAAAAAAAAGCGTTATTGAATTAATTGTGAGGCAGATCATGGATTGACGTTTTTTTCCGTTTTTTTATTAGTTAAAAACATTTTATTTACATAAGTAACGTTTGAGGGTATATTGCTGGGTGATGTGATAGTGAAGTTATTGGTTTTCATACTTAATAGAGTAAATTATGCAATACAGTATGTTAGTAGTGTGCCAGATGTTTTAACAAGAGTAGTGGTCTGACATGATAAACGCGCATGCGCACTATACAAAGGTTATGCCTACAAGGAAGAAGTTTGAGTGCTCAGAAACCTTTTTGTCCAATATGCGGCTTATTTAGAGAGCTGCCTCTACATCTTCATGAGCTAGCTATATATTGCGAGTTACTTAATGATGAGAAGTTTGTATATAAGTTGGTTAAGAAAGACGTTGAAAAATGCGGTACTGCTAAAACGACAAGTATTGCAAAGTGGCTTAGGTTAGCCAGTCAACTTGATTTAGTAGAAATGAATACTTTTAGATATGAAGAAGCACATATCTACTGCGAGCCTGTAGCAGATGAGCTTAGCTCAAATGCAAAGCATGACTCTTCGATAGCCACTCAAATCACTCGATTTTTGTTTATTTCGAATGCTCTAGAAGAAGCTTACAGGTTAACAAGCCATCTTTATGAAGAAAAATACTTAAGCTTATTAAACTCGGGGAGAAACCCCAATCGGCAACGCAATTATTCTGCTCAGTCAGCTTGGTTGTTAGATGAAATATTTACTTCATTAGATACCCCTGAAAACTACTTTCATAAGGTTGACGGCTTGTTAGATATATCAAAACACTATAAAGATATCTTTAAAGTAAGTTTTGATATGGATCTTACCGATAGGAAAACAGCTTCAAGAGGGTTCTCGGCAGTTAGAATTATCAGAAATCATATAGCTCACGCGGTTTTTCCAATCGTTGAAAACCCAGAATTTACTTGGGAGTTTGATGACCCTAAAAACAAAAAATTAATTTTAACGTTGCTCCTAAGAGCATCCCGTTTAGCGGCGATGAATATACAGGTTATTCTCGGCTTTTCATTTAAGGAATTTAAATCGGAAAGCTATGGCTACTATTCAGGAGATCCTGATACTGGAGAAGAGTTTAAAGAAGCTTTTAACTGTGGCGCATATTTGAACCACTTGCATATTAGTCAAGACTTTGGTTTAAATGAAAGCTCACACTGGGCATGGCGAAACGGTGTACTTGAAGGCTAACAAGCGCATGTTGTCGGACTGGTTTTCCGCTGCGCTCCAAATCAGCCGCAAATGCGGGCGTTATGAGCATTAAACGATGAAAAACGTAATCTTAACTCTGGTTTTCCTGTCACCTATAGCAGTTGGAGGCGGCTTACCCAAGGAGGTTTCTCTCACGCCTGCTTTAGCTGAGGAACTTGGGTTCTCTATAAGTGTGACGCCTGAAGGCGCTGCGACAATGGTAGAGCTTAAAGGCCCAAGAGAAAGTCCTTCTAGTTGCCTAGCTTCTAGAAGTGGTACTTTTCTATTAGATCAGGATGGTGAAGAGTTGTTGGTACATATTACTGAGCTCCCTAAAACTAATTCACAACCAGAAGCTGTTGGTTACTATACAAATAGTACGCATACAATGGGTGTTTTTATTGACTACCTCTGCAAGGAGCCAAAAGTTTTACAAAGCATTCGCTACACGGTTCAATCAACTAGTGAGTGGCTCATAACTAGTAAAGGCACAGGTCGCAGCAAAGCTGCGCCCGTGCTTTAGGCGTTAGTTTTTCAATAAACATTGGAGTTTAATCATGAGTGAAGATACACTCGAAATTGAAATTGCAGACGAGATTAAACACCTTTCCTCTGATGAAATAGAGGAACTTTATAAAAAATATTTAGATGGCGAGAAAAACTCTGTTTTAGTTTCGGATTATAAAATTAATATTAATCCGAACAAACTGATAAAAATTCTTCCACCAAGAATACTTGATGATGCACTTTGTCCATATTGTGACATCCCTATGTATACCAAACGTAGAAGTAAAAGTGCTTCTAGCTGGGATATCCTTCCTATTGAATGTCATGACTGCAATCACAAGATCTTTCCAGAAAAGTTAGGATATCGTTCACAGCAGTGTGGGTGTGAAGAATGTGTGATTGTCAGAAGACAACAAAAATTAGAAGCGGAAAAAGAAAAAAGAGAAACTATTCGAGAGTTGTATGACATCGACGATAGAGAACCTATCGATTACTCAGAATTAACCTTCTTCAACAAGTTAGTTTTGCTTACTCTGTTCAGAATGCAAACTGATGAAGATTTTGAATATATTTTATCACTTGATGATCCTTCAAGAACTGAATCTTTATCACCTACTGAGGAAATGGATATAGAATGTCTCAAAGAACTATTTAGTTGTAGTGTTGTAATTATTGATCCTGAGTCTAGGGTTGAAGCATTTGTTGAGGATGAAGAGTTTAAATCATTCTATATAACCAGAACTAGGTGGATACCCAATATTACATTTGATGGTATTGAGAGAGCTAATCTAAGTAAAGTTTATAAGGAAATATATCAAGAAATTAAAAGTGGGATTCAGTCCCAATGGGAAAAAGAAATATTCAAAACACTATTCAGAATTGCAAGAGAAGAAGTTCTTCAATATGTTCATGTGAGAGCTGATGAATTGAATGTTAATTTCTCTGCTGAAAACAAAACAAGAGAAGTAGTAAATCAACTTTTACAACAGTTTTCAGTAAGTGAAATCTACTATTTTGTTAAAAAATCAGTAGAAAACGCTCACATCTACTATTCCAAAGGATATGCAAACAATAAAAAGCATGCTGCTAACACGATTCCTAATAAAATTTTATCATTAGGTGAGCGGGCAATTGATGAAGGATGGAATACTTATAAATACAGTCGTGATAGCAGAGCTCCAAGATCGTACATAAGCCAAGTTTTTTACGATTTTTTCCTTCAAGATGAAGATGCAGGCTTCCATAAAGCACCAGGGAAGCATTGGGAGCAAGAGCTTCATCCAAGACATTTCTGTGAAAGTGAGGCAAGCAATGAAAGTGAGTTATCTTGTACTCAATGCAAGTCTCAAAATGTTGCAGTACAAATGGCTAATGGGGGCTTAGAGCTCACATGTCAATACTGTGGAAGTATTGAACAATTTACACCGAGTAAGTGAAAAACTAACAAGAAATTCCAGGTGACGCCTACGGCGCACCTGAATTTGGCGTTAAATTGCGAATATGAAAGCGAAGCTACTTTCTACAGAAGGTAAATATCTTGAGGCGCTTATTGAAATAGGGGGCGCTGAGTACTGTGTTATGGATGAATTAACTCCTGATGTCGAAAGCATACCCAAAGATGAAGGTGTGTTTGAATTTGAGTTCGCTAACATGCTTGACGAAGAAGAGTCTTGGGAGTCTATTTTCCAAGGAAATCCGGAAAAGAAAAAAGGGATTAACTAAGACACCCATGATTATTTGCCTAGTTTGCGATTGTAAACTAGGCTTTGAATAGTTGAACAGTCACTGGTGGGTGTGTTATGCCAATACCAAGAAAAGCCATTGTTAGTATCGAGGACACTCCTTATTATCACTGTATATCGCGCTGCGTCA
>NZ_CANMWS010000034.1 GCF_947501665.1 uncultured Shewanella sp.
GGTCGTTAGCTCAGTCGGTAGAGCAGTTGGCTTTTAACCAATTGGTCGAAGGTTCGAATCCTTCACGACCCACCACTTTTCAAAAATTACCTTCTTCCTGTACAACCAATTACTATTCTATTCTTTTAATTGTGTTGAGGTTTAATAAACCTTCAGTATTCATTGGTTCGTTAGCTCAGTCGCTTATATTAAATGATTAGGTAGTTGGCTTTTAACCAATTGCTATTCCATTCTTTTAATTGTGTTGAGGTTTAATAAACCTTCAGTATTCAATGGTTCGTTAGCTTAGCCGCTTATATTAAATGATTAGGCTGTTGGCTTTTAACCACGTGTTATTCACTAAGCGTTTGAAGGTTCGAACTCTTCACGACCCACCACTTTTCAAGGTTATCTTCTTTCAGCACAAAATATTGCTATTTCTCTATTTTAATTGCGTTAAGATTTAATACATTTTAATATTTCTGGTTTTCAGTAGAATATTTAATCAATGAGTTGAAAGTTATATAGAGTGGTGGAGATCTAGTGGGGTTGATATAGCGACATGAAGCAGAGATAAGAAAGAGGTGCTAGCACCTCTTTAGATGACAGAGATTATAATAAATTATTGTCTCTTACATATTGTTCAAACTCTGTACAACCACCAACATGTTCTTTGTCTACAAAAATTTGGGGTACCGTTTCAACTGGCTTTCCTACTGTTTTTTCAAGATCAGCCTTACTGATCCCTTCTGCGTGAATATCAACATATTTAAAGTCAAAATCATCACGTTTTTCAACTAACTGCTCAGATAGTTGAACAGCCCTAACACAATACGGACAGCCTGGTCGGCCAAAAATTACGACAAACATACTTTCTCCTAAAAAATCTTTGTCACATTTATACCATATGACCCAAGCAATTCATAATGGGGATTGTCTTTCTCATTCGAGTGAAAGTTGTTTATCGGTTTGATAACGCCCTTGATAATCGAAGAAAGTATCGACGAGATCCCAATATTTTTTATTTTTTTTCAATAATAGCAAATCGGGCTTTCTAAAATTGCCTTCATTTTTGATAATGTCAGTCGGTAATTTATATTTAGGGTGCTTCATTCCTGGGGTACGTGTATGGGAATGGATAAATATAGCGTACAGAGCGCTAATCTGTGCTGAAGTGCCCATTTGAAAGCGCCGAATAAAATCATTTCCGTCAATATCAATATAACGAATGATTAACTGAGTATTCTGACTTTCAAATAACATGGATTGGCATTTGAATAGATGATGATGTTTTTGTTGTAGGACTTCTTTGAGTCGTTTATCTGGGTCCACTAAAGTGGATTGGCAATGTTGGCAAATCTTAGCCGCAATATCGTTTTCTTCACCACATTGCGGGCAAGATTTAGAGCGAAACCTGAAATCACATTGAACTTGTTGTTGATTGAGATCTTTTACAATGAGCCCCTGACATCGACGTCCAAAATGCTCGATAATATCCCCATCATCATCGACTAATCCCCAAAAAATATTAGCAAATTGACATATTGGACAAAGCACTTGTACAGGCTTACTTTTGCTATTGGGTTTGATTTGCCCAACTTCAGGAAAATAAAGATCATAGCCGTTGGCAGCATAATCAATAACGAGACAATCTTGTTTATTTTCACAGATCCTAAGTCCCCTACCGACCATTTGTTGAAATAAACTGACTGAGGCTGTTGGACGTAATATGGCAATAAGATCCACATGCGGAGCATCGAATCCAGTGGTTAATACTGAGACATTGACTAAGAATTTAATTTTTTTGGCTTTAAAAGCGGTAATATATTCATCCCTTTCTTGAGTAGGGGTATTGCCTGTGATTAATACTGCCGTTTCAGAAGCGAGATGAGTAATAATTTCTTCAGCATGCCTAATGGTCGCAGCGAAAATAATGACGCCTTGCCGTGTTTTCCCCAATTCAATAAGTTGTTGACTAATTGCTGTTGTTGCCCGTCCACTGTGATCCAATAGTGAGTCAATATCACTTTCTGAGTATTCGCCATACTTTGACGGGGTTAAGTGGCTAAAGTCATATTGAGCTGATAAACCATCTAACATTTTGGGTTGGCAAAGAAAGCCAGATTTGATGAGGGGGCGTATTGGCAGTTCAAAAATACATTGTTTAAAAATAGCATTGTTAGGGTTACCGACTTTTCCATGATAATGATGTTGGTATATCCATCCAATACCTAAGCGATAAGGTGTTGCGGTTAAACCGAGTAATCTTAATTGTGGATTTTGCTTGAACAAATGAGTTAATAATTGTTGGTATTGACTTGTTTTTTCATTGCTGACGCGATGGCATTCATCGATGATCACGAGTGAATAGGCTTCATTAAACTGTTGGGGTTTTTTGACAGCAGATTGAATACTGGCGACAACTGTTTTACCGCGTGTGGACTTTTGATTGAGTCCTGCAGAATAAATACTGGCTTCAGTGGTAAGAAGGCCAACTTTTTCTGCATTTTGAGCGACGAGTTCTTTTACGTGAGTTAATACGAGGACGCGTCCTTTGGCTATTCTTGCTAATTCTGCAATGACAATGCTTTTTCCTGCTCCGGTTGGCAAGACAAGTACGGCTGGATCAGTGGTTTTTTTAAAATGCGTGATAGCAGCATCAACTGAATCTTGTTGGTAGTTTCTTAATTTCACGTAGCACAGTCATGATGTTTATTTTTGATAGGATAACAGTCTAGGAGCGCTTTATCATGACTTTTTGACCTCTCTGGTTTGAAAGAGGTCAATTGAAAAAAGGTGACTTTCACTCCTGGCTGTTGAAAGTGTGTCAAAGTACCTACTTTTGTGTTGTACCTCTTAAAAAGCAATAGGCACTTTTATTAATTATGTGCCTTAAATTACATCTTTGATATACACTGAAAACTGGCAGTTTAGAGTATTAGGGTCTACTGCATTACTTATTTAACCGTGTTGCAATTAAAGCGTCAATGACACTGGGATCGGCGAGCGTTGAAGCGTCGCCTAGTTGTGTCGTTTCATTCGCTGCAATTTTACGTAAAAATCGGCGCATAATTTTTCCTGATCGAGTTTTAGGTAGGCTCGGTGCCCACTGAATAAGATCGGGAGAGGCGATTGAGCCAATTTCTTTACGTACCCACAATATGAGCTCTTTCATTAATTGCTCACTTTCACCGACGCCATTATTTAAAGTGACATAGGCATATATACCTTGGCCTTTTATTTCATGTGGGTAACCGACAACGGCAGCCTCTGCAACCTGAGGGTGAGCGACTAATGCACTTTCAATTTCTGCTGTACCTAATCTATGTCCGGCGACATTGATAACATCGTCCACACGACCAGTGATCCAGTAGTAGCCATCCTCATCGCGTCTAGCGCCATCACCTGTACAGTACATGCCATTGAATGTTTTAAAGTAGGTTAAAATAAAGCGATCATGATCGCCATAAATGGTACGCATTTGACCTGGCCAAGAGTCTAAAATGACTAAGTTACCTTCGCTTTCACCTTCTAAAAGATTGCCGTGATTATCAACAAGTGCGGGTTGGATACCAAAGAATGGGCGAGTAGCTGAACCCGGTTTAGTGTCTGTCGCCCCTGGGAGAGGAGTGATTAATACACCACCTGTTTCCGTTTGCCACCAAGTGTCGACAATAGGGCAGGCTTGTTTTCCTATTGTGTCGTGATACCAGCGCCAAGCTTCTGGGTTGATGGGTTCGCCTACGGATCCAAGAATACGTAATGAGCTGCCATTGAAATGAGCACATTTTTCTTTCCCTTCGGCCATTAATGAGCGGATTAAGGTGGGAGCTGTGTATAAGGTTGTTACTTTGTGTCTGTCTATCATTTCACCGAGTCTTGCAGGACTGGGATAATTAGGGACACCTTCATGCATTAAAATCGTCGCGCCATTGGCTAATGGACCGTATACCATATAGGAATGGCCTGTTATCCAACCCACATCAGCAGTACACCAATAAATGTCTTCTTTTTTATGATCGAAAACATACTCATGGGTCATAGAAGCATAAACCATGTAGCCGCCAGTGGTATGCAAAACGCCTTTTGGACTGCCAGTGGAGCCTGAGGTGTAGAGTAAGAATAAAGGATCTTCTGCTGACATCTCCTCATAGGGGCAATATTGAGATGCGGTACTCATTAATGCATGCCAACTGACATCCCTGTCATCATGCCATTGCACCTTTCCAGAGGTATTTTCAATCACAATGACTTTTTCCACACAAGTGACATCGGCGTGTGATATCGCTTCGTCTACATTATTTTTTAAAGGGATGATACGTCCTGCTCTGACGCCTTCGTCTGCAGTGATCACGACTTTAGAGTTCCCATCTATGATCCTAGCGGCGATAGATTCAGGAGAGAACCCGCCAAAGATAACGGAATGTATAGCCCCTATTCGTGCGCAGGCGAGCATGGCGATAATAGCTTCAGGGATCATCGGCATGTAAATAGTGACAACATCAGCCCGCCTGACTCCTTGGCTTAATAATGCATTAGCGAACAGACAAACTTGTTGATGTAATTCTGCATAGGTCAAGGTGCGCTGTTTGTTGGGATCGTCACCTTCCCAAATAATGGCGAGTTTATTTTTATCGTGTGTTAAGTGTCTATCAAGGCAATTTGCTGACGCATTGAGCGTGCCATCATAAAACCATTTTATATAAAGGTTGTGATCGTCAAATGAGGTTTTCTTTATTTGACTGTAAGGTTTAATCCAATCGATACGTTTACCCTGTTCTCGCCAAAAACCTGTCGGGTTGATAACCGACTCTTGATACATTTTTTTATATTGCTCGTTAGATATGAGTGTATTTTCGGCTATTTTACTTGGAATTTTGTAGAGAGGTTGAGCTTTCATTTGAATTCCCTATTAAGGTGCAGGCGAGAAAGTGATTTTAAAATAGCATTAAATGTTAGCTTGAACCAGTTTAAAGCAGAGCCTTTTTGTTGCCATTCAATGACTTTTGTTTTCAGGATGTTTTAATTTAGTTTTTTTTTATCAGCATTCTTTTATTAGATGTTCAAAGGTCTTATTAGATGGAGTGGCTGAGATTAATTTGATAGCTGTTTTTTTTCATTCTCTATAAACTATGTCGATGTTTATACCTCTATTCCCTGAAAACACGTGCTTTTATTATTTTGGGTATACTCCATTAGCATTCTTTTAACGGTTAGTTAAAAAGTAGAATGGATCGTTGTTAGCGTTCTTATAAGCGTTTACTGGGTCTTAGAAACGAGAGAGTTATGAAGTTCACAATTATTATCAGTGCAACCGCTATTTTATATGCCTTGACCCTATTTCTGCTTGCTTGGGGTGCTGAACGCTGGTTTGTTACAATAACGAAACGCATACAAGTATGGATCTATGCGTTGAGCTTAGGTGTATATTGTTCTTCCTGGAGCTTTTTAGGCACTGTAGGTCAATCGGCGGAAGATCTTTGGTCTTTCCTTCCTATATTTGTTGGGCCGCTACTATTTTTTACCGTTGGTTTTGGATTGCTGAAAAAAATCGTGGTGGTAACAAAAAAACATAACATTACCTCTGTTGCCGACTTTATTGCTGCTCGATACGGTAAGTCACAAATGTTAGCGGCGATTGTGACCTTAATTGCGCTTGGCGCCATTATGCCTTATATCGTATTGCAGTTAAAAGCCATGGTATTTGGCATGAGTTTGTTTCAGCAAGGTCAAGGATTATTTAATGTTGAAACTGAAGCTTTAATTATCACGGTTATCTTGGCTTTATTTGCGATTTTATTTGGTACTCAAAAGCTTAATGCAACTGAGCATAATCCGGGGATGATACTGGCTATTGCGTTTGAGTCATTAGTCAAATTAGTGGCTTTTTTATTAATTGGTTTGATTATTGTTTTTGATGTGTTTGATGGCGTGGGAGATATATGGCAAAACGCAGTGAATCAAGATGTGATTAGCCAAACTGATTTTAATATCATGTCGTTAATGCCTGAGCTGTTCGTTGGCATGGCGGCTTTTTTGTGTATGCCTAGACAGTTTCACGTCATGATGGTGGAGTGTGATAGTGAAAAAACCTTGGTTAAGGCACGTTGGCTATTTCCGCTTTATTTGATTTTATTTGCTTTGTTTGTGATTCCCATTGCGCTCGCTGGAAAAAGCATTTTAGGGGATGTGGTTTCACCAGATAGCTATGTGGTTAATTTGCCTTTAGTGTTACAACATCCTTCCTTATCAATTATTGCATTATTGGGGACAATTTCAGCGGCAACAGGCATGGTTATTGTTGCTGTTGTGACCATAAGTGTGATGGTGAGTAATGAATGGGTTGTACCCATTATGCTTCGTACAGAGCAAATTAAGCAGAAAAACTTCAGTCACTTCTCTAGTGTGTTGCTCAATGCTAGACGATTAACCATCATTCTTATTTTGGGAATGGGTTATGTGTGCTACCTTGCACTCTTAGATAGTCCTTCTTTAGCTGGGTTAGGTATTTTATCTTTTGGTGCGTTTGCGCAATTGGCGCCTGCATTAATTGGTGGAATGTATTGGACTCATGGTAATCGTGGTGGCGTTTTTATTGGATTAATAACAGGCTTTAGTGTTTGGTTTATTATTCTTTGGCAAGAAGTGATAGAGTCGGTTGGCGATCAAGTTTTGCATGTTGATCTGATGTCAGTGATAAGGCCTGATGCCATTGATATCTCTTACGCGCTGCTGGCCAATATTTTAGGGTATATACTTGGATCTATTTGGTGTCGTGCTGGTGTCGTGGAAAGGATGCAAGCTCGAGCTTTTGTCACCCCTGGTACTTTAAAAAATCCATCAACAAGCCGATCAACTTCTATTACTCATCAAGATTTGTTATTACTGGCGAGCCGATTCATGAGCTCTGAAGAAGCTTATGACAGTTTTGCTCAATTTTCGAAAGATGCAGTAAGAAGTGACATGCGTGACAAAGTGGCGCCTCCTGAATTAGTGGTGCAGACAGAGCATTTATTGGCGGGGATTTTAGGGGGGTCGAGTGCTGCTCTAGTGATGGAGTCTGTTGTAAAGGGAAGAGATTTAGCCATTGATGAAGTGTTTAATTTGGTGGGAGATGCCTCTTCAAAAATAATGTTAAGTCAGGAAATGTTGCGAGGTGCTATAGAGCATGCTTATGAGGGAATGAGTGTGGTCGATAAAGACTTAAATTTAGTGGCATGGAATGATAAATATGTCGCATTGTACGATTATCCTGCTGAATTTTTAAAGACGGGAATGCCAATTGCTGATGTCATTCACTTTAACGCAATAAGAGGTTATTGTGGTGAGGGAGAGGTTAAAGAGCAAGTCGCCAGGCGAGTAGCATATATGCGTCAAGGCTCATCTCATATTTCTGAGCGAGAAAGGCAAGATGGGCGAGTGATTAAAGTGCAAGGTAACCCGATCCCTAGTGGTGGTTTTGTGATGACTTTTACTGACATTACTCAATATCGTGATCACGCTAAGGCATTACAGGATATGAACAATACCTTAGAGACGCGAGTAACTGCGAGAACCCATGAGTTATCGTTGTTAAATACTCAATTAACTCGAGCAAAAGCAGAAGAAGAAAAAGCCAATGCATCAAAAAGTCGGTTTTTAGCGGCTGTGGGACATGACTTGATGCAGCCTCTTAATGCCGCACGTTTGTTTTCAGCTTCTTTATCTCAAGATCCTGATCTGAATCAAACGGGTAAAGAAACGTTGACGCATATTGGTCGGTCATTAAAAGCAGCAGGAGAGTTATTAACCGACTTACTTGATATTTCTAAATTAGATTCTGGTACTGTTGATGTCAATCGTAAAGATTTTATGGTGAAAAACGTATTGAATGAGTTAGCCACCGAATTTGAAGCAATGGCTGCTGATTGTGAGATAGTTTTTAGCTATGTGTCTTGTTCGGCGATGGTTAATTCTGATCCGTATTTATTACGGCGGGTCATTCAAAACTTTTTAACAAATGCTTACCGTTATGCAAAGGGAGGGCGAGTAGTATTAGGTTGTCGTCATCGACATAATGGGTTAGAAATTCAAGTGATTGATACGGGGTGTGGAATAGCAGAATCTGATTTAAGTCAGATTTTTAGGGAGTTTAAGCGACTCGATAATCCAAAGACGAAGCAAGTGAGCGGATTAGGATTAGGTTTAGCGATTGTTGATCGTATTAGCCGTGTGCTTGATCACAAGGTACATGTCGAATCTAGCTTATCTGTCGGCTCTATTTTTTCAATTTGCATTCCTTATGGTCAGCCTGTTGTTAGTCCCGTAGTGAGTACTGCACCGACTTTGATGCAACCGTTAGCAGGGATTAAAGTGTTATGTATTGATAATGAGGAAGCTATTTTGGCTGGGCTTGAGTCACTGCTGCAGCGTTGGCAATGTGAAGTATATTGTGCCACTTCATTAGTTGATGCAAAGGTATTATTAGATTGTCAGCAAGTGGTACCGGATTTAATTTTGTCAGATTATCATCTTGATGATGGTCAAAATGGTGTTGATGCAATGGATGCTATACGTGCACTTTACGGTGAGACGATTCCAGGGATTTTGATCACTGCAAATAATCAAAAAGCCTTAATTGAAGATGTTCATCAACGGGGCTACGAGTTTATGGCAAAAATGGTTAAGCCTGCTGCGTTAAAAGTATTAATGTCTAGTCTCATTAAATCTCATTAATTGATGACAGTATAGGGAGAGTGAAATTGCCTCTCCCTTAATGTTGATAAATAACCCTTTATTGGTTTAACTTTTCGGTTAGGTAGTCCACTAACATACGTACTTTAGGTGATAAGTGACGGTTATGAGGGTATAAGGCCCAGATCCCATCTGAATCTAAGTATTGATCGAACAGGTTAATCAGTAAACCTTGTTGAATATATGAGAGGACATAATAATCAGGTAATTGAATGATACCTATGCCTTTTAATGCCGCATCAGTGAGGGCTTGACCACTATTACAGCGTAAATTTCCTGATACACGAATATTACGCCTGCTTCCTTGTTCTTGAAATTGCCAATAATCCTTTGTGCCGAGTAAGCAATTATGTTGTTCAAGTTCACTTAAACGTGTGGGTAAACCCTGCTGGTTAATATAATCAGGTGATGCACACACATGAAGTTTACGTGATGATAATTGTTTAGCCATCATACTGGAGTTTTCTAAATGCCCTAAGCGGATCCCCAAGTCAAAGCCTTCATCCACAAGATCTAATGCTTGATTGGAGAGGTGGAGCTGTACATTGAGTTCGGGATAACGAGCGATAAAGTCATTGACTAAAGGTGCAATAGTACGTTCACCATAGGTATTAGGGGCGGTTAATTTTAAATGGCCTCTTGGTATGGCGTGCAGGTTTGTGATAGCACGTTCAGCTTCATCTAAACCATCTAAGACTTGACGGCAATGTTGGTAATAGATTTTCCCCACCTCAGTGGCTGATACTTTTCTTGTAGTGCGATAAAATAGCTTTGCTGCCAGCCTTGCTTCTAATGCGCTGATCTGCCTACTGACCTGAGCGGTGGAGATACTGAGTTTTTTTGCCGCTAAAGTAAAACTTTCCATTTCAGCAACAGCAACAAATTCGCAAATACCTTCCCAGTTGAACAATGATGATTTACTCACAATGATGATTATGCTTATTATTACTATACAGTAAAAGTTATTTTCAATTTTACATGATTATCTTTTATTTAGTAATGAATATAATGAGGTTAATAAAAGAGGTATAGCTTCCCTCTTATTTCCTATAAATGTATGTTATACAGGACACAATATGCCAGCAGAAATAATCAAATCAAAAGCCGCGGTCGCATGGAAAGTTGGGCAACCTTTGTCAATGGAAGTGGTTGATGTTTTGCCACCTAAAGCAGGTGAAGTGAGAATTAAAATTGTTGCAACAGGCGTATGCCATACTGATGCATTTACGTTGTCAGGAGAGGATCCTGAAGGTATTTTCCCGTGTATTTTAGGTCATGAAGGCGGTGGGATTGTTGAATCTATTGGAGAAGGTGTGACAAGTGTTGCTGTGGGCGATCATGTGATCCCTTTGTATACTCCTGAGTGTGGGGAATGTAAGTTTTGTTTGTCAGGTAAAACCAATTTGTGTCAGAAAATTCGTGAAACCCAAGGCCAAGGTTTAATGCCTGATGGGACGACACGCTTTTATAAAGAGGGTGAGCCTATTTTTCATTATATGGGCTGCTCTACTTTTTCAGAGTATACGGTTTTACCTGAAATATCCCTTGCAAAAGTGAATCCTGAGGCACCACTGGAGGAAGTCTGTCTTTTGGGCTGTGGTGTGACAACGGGAATGGGGGCGGTGTTAAATACGGCTAAGGTTGAAGCAGGCGCAACGGTGGCAATTTTTGGTTTAGGGGGCATTGGGCTGTCAGCCATTATTGGGGCGACAATGGCAAAAGCGAGCCGTATTATTGCGATAGATATCAACGAAAGTAAATTTGAGTTAGCACAAAAATTAGGTGCAACAGATTGCATTAACCCTAAAAATTTCACCCAACCCATTGCACAGATTATTACTGAAATGACCGATGGTGGTGTGGATTATTCTTTTGAATGTATTGGTAATGTTGATGTTATGCGTTCAGCGCTAGAATGTTGTCATAAGGGGTGGGGGGAGTCAGTGATTATTGGTGTTGCCGGCGCAGGTAAAGAGATCAGTACTCGGCCATTTCAATTAGTGACTGGGCGTGTATGGAAAGGTTCTGCATTTGGTGGTGTCAAAGGACGTTCTGAGTTACCAGAGATAGTTGAGCGTTATTTACAAGGCGAATTTAAGCTAGGTGATTTTATCACGCATACTATGGAACTTGAAGGTGTTAATCAGGCATTTGAGTTGATGCATGAAGGTAAAAGTATTCGCAGTGTTATCCACTTTTAAGCAATAGGATAGTATTCATGGAAAACATGTCAACCTTAACTCAGATCAGCAGTAATAAAGCTTTTAATGGTTTACATCAACAATATAAGCATAAGTCGACGAGTTTAGATTGTGAAATGCGTTTTGCGATTTTTTTGCCACCTCAAAGTGAAATGAAGCCTGTACCCGTTTTATATTGGTTGTCTGGATTAACTTGTACAGATGAAAATTTTATGCAAAAAGCTGGTGCATTGAATATTGCGGCAAAACTGGGTATTGCTATTGTGGCTATGGATACCAGCCCGAGAGGGGATGGTGTCGCTGATGCAGAAGATGAGGCTTATGACTTAGGGTTGGGGGCCGGTTTTTATCTTAATGCCACACAGGCCCCTTGGGATCAGCATTATAAAATGTTTGATTATGTGTCGACTGAGTTACCCCAGTTAATCGAAGCACACTTTTCTGTGAGTGATAAAAGAGCGATTTCTGGTCATTCAATGGGAGGTCATGGTGCGTTAGTATTAGGCTTAACTCTAAGTGATCGATATACTTCAATTTCTGCCTTTAGTCCTATTTGCAATCCTAGTTCATCACCATGGGGGCGCAAAGCTTTTGCGGCTTATTTAGGCGATAATCTTGATTTATGGCAGCAATATGATGCGTCATATCTGATGCGGACTAAAGGGGTCTTAACACCCGTTTTAATTGATCAAGGCCAAGATGATATTTTTTTAGAGAAGGAACTTAGACCTGAAAGTTTACAAGATTTCATTAATCAGAAAAGCTCTCCAGTCACATTAAGGATGCAGTCTGGTTATGATCATAGTTATTACTTCATTGCGAGTTTTATCGAAGAGCATTTACTGTTTCATGCTCGATATTTTTAATCAGTGCTGTATTGTATCGTAGCGTTATCATTACGCCCCCATTAAAGGTTATTCAGGTTTTTAATGTGGGGCGTACTGCGCACCAAAGCTTGTATCAAGTTATTCTATCGGGCTTTTTTTCATTTCTAATTGTTTCAATGAAATGACAGCTTGAGTTCGGTTTCGTACCCCAAGTTTTTTGAAAATAGCAGTCGCATGCGCTTTAATTGTTGCTTCAGATACGGATAAATCATAAGCGATTTGCTTATTTAGGAGCCCTTCAGCAAACATCTGTAGAACTTTATATTGTTGGGGGGTTAGGGTCTTTAATTTACATGCCATTTGATTGACATCATCATTATTGATCTCCTGTAATTCTACGCCTTCAGGTAACCAAAAATCGCCTAACAATACGGTGGAGATGGCATTAGCGAGTGTATCCATAGAAGCGGACTTTGGGATAAACCCTGAACTGCCATAATGCATCGCTCTGCTTATGGTGTCGTTATCTTCATAAGCTGAAATAACAACCACAGGCGTACTTGGGTAATGTGCCCTTAAATGAATTAAGGTTGAGTAACCATTTGAACCAGGCATTTGCAGATCTAATAATATGAGATCGGGATCTAACTCGGGATTATCCAATGATGATTGTAATGCATCAGCACTATCGGCTTCATACCAAAGCGTATTGGTAAATATGTTGGTTAGTGCTTGTCTAAGCGCATTTCTAAATAAAGGATGATCATCCGCGATAATAATAGTTAATTTTTCAGACTTCATGAATTTATCTAATGTTAAGTTTGTGGCGCGGGAATAAGTTTAATGTAACAGATTATGTATTCGTTATTCTATCGATTTTATTCTTAATTACCAATAAAGTAATTTTTTAATCAAAAAATAATCATTTTCTGATTTTTTTATTTAATTTATAGGAACTTGTTGCGCTGGATTAATCATGGAACATCTTGAATAATGAACTTATATCATCATATTAGAATACATTTGTTTGTATATTGTTTTTATTATGTTGTTTTTTGTTTTTTAATTATGATTTATGTTTTATTAATAGGTTCTATAGTCAATTTTACTTTTTTTTTGTGCTTAATGTTTGTTTATTATTTTCTTTGTGTTTTATATTGGTTAATTTATTTGTTTTAATCTTTATTCTTTAAGTCATATTGTTCCCATGGTGAATAGGGGACTGATTATGATTAATTAGAGGTATACATTTAATAATAAGAGAGTATTAGGGGGATAATGCCCTCTCATTACTTAAGGTTAAATTGACTCTTGCCAGATTTGAGTAGGCTGTCTTTGTTTGTCAATAGCGACAAAGGTAAAGACGCCTTTTATGGCATGTTCTCTTATATCTTCATACATATCTTCGACAAAGATATTGACCTCCACTTTGATGGAAGTGTTACCAACATGGATCACGCGGGCGACAATTTCTGCTAGGGTACCAGCAGGAATGGATTTTTTAAAATCAATTTTATCAGAGCTTACCGTGACTAAGGTTTTACGGCAAAAGCGAGTTGCTGCAATAAAGGCTGTCTCATCCATCCAAGATAATGCTTCACCACCAAATAAGGTATTGTGATGGTTAGTTAATGAAGGGAAAACGACTTTAATGACTCTTGCTTCTGATTGTTCGATTCGAAGCGCCATGGTTTTGGATATTGGCTCGTTTGCAAAGGGCATACTACAACCTGAGATTATGCTGATAAAATTCGGGCGAGATTATAGTCATATTGGTTAGAAAAGAACAGAAATAAAACAGATGTTTTAATTGAGTGAGTAAGGAACCAGAGTTATTACTTTAGATTTAGCCATATCACGGGCACATTAACTCATTGAGAGAGGTATTGTTAGCTGTTTGAGGGGATTGTTCAACAATAGATAAAGGCTGTTAGTTTAGCCTTTATCTTAAGAGCGGGGTAAAGGAAGCGTTATGTGTTGTCTAAGAAGTGACGTCTTTCACGAGAGGCTTGGGCTAGATCCCTGAGTAATGCTTCTGAATCTTCCCAATGTAAACAAGCATCAGTAATACTTTTACCATACTCAAGAGGTTGGCCGTCAATCACTTTTTGATTGCCTTCCAGCATAAAGCTTTCAGCCATAATACCGGCTATAGCTGTAGAACCTTGACGCATTTGTGCCATGATGTCTTTGGCGACATTAAGCTGTTGTTTATGCTGTTTCTGACTATTGCCATGACTGAAATCCACCACCATACGTGGCGTGATCCCAAGTGCCGTTAATTGTTGGCTCGCATTAGCAATATCTTCGGCTTGATAGTTAGGCTGCTTACCGCCTCTTAAAATGATGTGACCGTAAGGGTTACCATGAGTACGATAGACTGCCATGGCGCCATCTTTATCCGGTGAATAGAAAATATGAGGGACTTGAGCGGCTCGAACAGCATCGACGGCGATATTAATATTACCGTCGGTGCCATTTTTAAACCCCACAGGACAAGAAAGTGCTGAGGCCATTTCTCGGTGAATTTGGCTCTCAGTAGTACGAGCGCCGATGGCGCCCCAAGTAATGAGATCGGCAATATATTGGCCATTCACCATGTCTAAAAACTCAGTGGCGATGGGTAATTTAAGTTCGGTGATTTGCTGTAATAATTGCCTAGCAAGACGTAGGCCTTTATTTGGGCTGAAGCTACCGTCAAGATCAGGATCTGAAATAAGGCCTTTCCAGCCAACAATCGTCCGAGGTTTCTCGAAATAAACGCGCATGACAATGCACAAATCATCTTTAAGTTCTTGATGCAGCGTTGCAAGACGTTCTGCATATTCTAAAGCCGCTTGAGTATCATGTATAGAGCATGGACCTATGATCACTAATAGGCGTTGATCTTCACCACTGATAATGGCTTCAACTTCTCGTCTCTGCTCGATAAGATAATCAGCTGCTGCTTGAGTTAAAGGGTATTCAGAAGCTAACTGCGCCGGTGAAATGACCTTGCATAAAAGGGAGGTACGTAATTCGTCTGTTTTGATGGTCATGCATTATACCGCGTGTTTAATGGACTTAATCTTAATTGTGTCGATTATACCCAATTGTCGGCCATTTGGCAGTGTCTATTTTTACTCATTTTTATTGTGGGTTGTGTCGGGGCATTTGATTATGCTCTATTAATATTGACGTTATTTTTAGTTTTATTGACTTCAGGAAAACTTGAGATAATACATTATGTTTCAGGTTGACACTTTGTTATCACCTAAAATATCGACTCATGAAGAAACCCACTAGATTTTACAGTTTATGGTTTTGCTCTAAATAGTAATGACTGAAGATTCATATGCGTTATTCAATTATGACCGAGATAAAGATATTTTCATTGAGGCGAGAGAAGGGGGGAGAGCATCACATCAGGTTAGCTATTATAAGCCTCTTTCTTTAAATTGAGGGCTCTCAATAAAGAATAAAGCATGTTGAGTGGATCCTACTGACGGAGTTTGTAACAACACAGTATAAATGATGCTTTATTTAAAGTGGTTACAAATGGCTGTAGAAATGCTCATCAAACCTCTACAGCCTTATCATGCTAGCGTTTATTTTGCTTGCCTGCCAAATAAGTCAACGGTAATGCTTTGCCAACTTTGGCATTCACTGGTATCTAGTTGTTCAAAGGGGTTACCATCCTCATCGAGTATAGGTTGATAGGCCTCTTTATCGTTATTATCTAATGGATAAGTTATTTTGATTCCAGTGATTTTGTCTGGATCAAAAGAGTTGGTTTTAAGAAGCTCGAATGTGCAGTTACCATCCGCTTTAGCTAAACGATTTAAGGTTTCAACAGCTTGCTCACATTCTTCAATAGTGGAGAAAGGATCATGAAGTAAAGTATGAAGTGACTCTTTTACTTGAACGATGTCAGTGTTGAAAAACCAGTCGTTAAACCTATCACTGATATATTCAATAAACGTTTTTATTTTTTCACAATAGCGACCAAAGGTGTAGTCGTTATGACCTTCAATCAGCATATCTGTGTAGTCGTTATAACCTGTATGCTGGATTTTAAGGATAGTCTCTTCATCAATATTAGGGGTACAAGACTGATTTAAAAAGTTAGTGTGAGTATCGAGTGTAATTCCGGACATAATAACCATTAATAAAAGTTAATTTTACTGCGTATTGTTATCTTTATGCCTTAAATGTGGCTATCAAAAAAAATGTTTTCCTATAAGATAAATAAAAATTTACATAGGAGTAAAAAGCCTGCTTTAATATTTTTTGTTGGCAGGCTATTGGTGAATGTTTTAAAACATATGCCGCTTAAGTCCGGTTACCTCTAAAATTTTAGTGGCAATTTCTTCCACTGAATGATTAGTGGTATCAACAAAGGGAATGCGCTCTTTACGATACATCATTTCTACTTCTTTGACTTCCATTCGGCATTGCCTGAGTGATGAGTAACGGCTATCTCTCATACGGCTTTGGCGAATTTCATGGAGTCTGTCAGGGTTTATGGTTAAACCAAAGAGTTTTTCTTTATTTCGTTTTAAGGCGGCATGCAGTTTTAAATTATCCATATCGTCTTCGGTAAAAGGGTAATTGGCTGCTTTTATGCCAAATTGCATGGAAAGGTACAGACTTGATGGGGTTTTTCCGCAGCGAGAAACACCAAGAAGAATTAAGTCTGCTTCATCCATGTGTTTCATTGTTTGGCCGTCGTCATTATCCATTGCATAATTTATGGCCTCAATACGGGTCTCATAACTCTCATTGGCTTTACCGTGAGTTCGATGAAGGGCGGGGACAGCGCACATGCCTAATTGTTGCTCTAATGGTGCAACAAATGTGTTTAAAAAATCATAATCCAGTCCTTCACTGCTGTAAATGATGTCTCTAATTTCGGGTTTTACGATGGAATGGAACACAATGGGTCGTTCACCTGTTGTAATAAAACAATCATTAATTTGCTGCTTGACTTCAGTTGCTTTTTTTTCTGTTCCAACAAAAGGAATAGTAAGTGCATCAAACTCAACTGGAAATTGAGATAATACTGCGTGCCCGAAGACCTCTGCAGTGATGGCTGTCCCGTCTGAAATGTAGAATACTTTTCTCAATTTGTTGGCCTCATGTAGTAATAAAATTACAAATAAAATTATAGATTTACGCTGCTTGCTGTGGAGTGTAAAATGCTCCAGCCCTTATGTGAAGGGGCCACACTGAAATAAACTTGCGGAGAAAGAACTGTGCAGCAATACGTACTCTGGTATCAAGAATTAGGTATGGGTGATGTCAACAAGGTTGGCGGTAAAAACGCGTCACTAGGTGAAATGATTAGTAACTTAGCAAACGCTGGCGTTCAAGTTCCAGGCGGTTTTGCTACGACTTCCTTTGCGTTTAATGAATTTCTCGAGCAAAGCGGACTCAACCAGAAAATTTATGATGTACTAGAAACACTTGATGTAGATGATGTGAGTGCACTCGCTACAGCTGGTGCACAGATCAGACAATGGATCATCGATACGCCGTTTCATGCTGCATTTGAAGAGGTGGTTCATGAGTCTTATGATACATTGTCAGCAGAAACGAGCGAAGCGTCTTTTGCGGTACGCTCTTCTGCAACAGCGGAAGATATGCCTGATGCATCTTTTGCTGGCCAACAAGAAACATTTTTAAATGTGAAAGGCTATGAGTCTGTACTGATTGCCATTAAACATGTTTTTGCATCATTGTTTAACGATCGCGCCATTTCATACCGAGTTCACCAAGGTTATGATCATAAGGGTGTTGCTTTGTCTGCTGGTATTCAGCGCATGGTACGCTCCGATAAAGCCTCATCGGGTGTGATGTTTACTATGGACACTGAATCTGGAAATGATGATGTAGTCTTTATTACATCATCTTTTGGCTTAGGTGAAATGGTGGTTCAAGGTGCGGTTAACCCTGATGAGTTTTATGTGCATAAGCCGAGCTTAACAGCAGGCCACCAATCTGTTGTACGTCGCAATATTGGTAGTAAACTCATTCAAATGGTTTACGCCGACTCAGTTGAGCATGGCAAACAAGTCAAAATTGAAGATGTTGATGCGCAGGTTCGTCGGGAATTTTCAATTAACGATAATGAAGTGATGGAGTTGGCAAAACAAGCCATGATCATCGAAAAGCATTATGGCCGCGCCATGGATATTGAGTGGGCAAAAGACGGCAATGATGGCAAACTTTATATCGTGCAGGCGCGTCCTGAAACCGTCCGCTCTCGTGAAGATGTTCAGCTTATTGAGCGTTATCATCTAAAGAGTAAAGGTGAGGTGTTATCTGAAGGTCGTGCGATTGGCCATAAAATTGGTAGTGGAGTAGCGAAAGTACTTGCATCTATTGATGATATGGATCAAATACAGCCAGGTGATGTTCTTGTTACCGATATGACGGATCCCGATTGGGAGCCGATTATGAAGCGAGCAAGTGCGATTGTGACTAACCGTGGTGGGCGAACGTGTCATGCGGCGATTATTGCTCGTGAGTTAGGTGTGCCGGCGGTCGTGGGCTGTGGTGATGTGACTGAGCAAATCAAAAATGGTCAGGCTGTCACTGTTTCTTGCTCTGAAGGGGATACTGGCTTTATTTATGAGGGTATCCAAGAGTTCGATGTGGTTTCATCTCGTGTCGATGCGATGCCCGATTTACCGATGAAAATCATGATGAATGTGGGGAATCCTGATAGAGCATTTGATTTTGCTCGTTTGCCTAATGAAGGTGTGGGGTTAGCTCGCCTTGAGTTTATCATTAATCGCATGATTGGTATCCACCCTAAAGCATTACTTGAGTTTAATCAGCAAGATGCTGAACTCCAAGCTGAAATTCATGAAATGATAGCGGGTTATTCATCACCAGTTGAGTTTTATGTTGCTCGTCTTGTTGAAGGGATTGCAACGATTGCTTCTGCTTTTCATCCCAAAAAAGTCATCGTACGTATGTCTGACTTTAAGTCTAACGAATACGCTAATCTTGTGGGTGGCGATCGTTATGAGCCTGAAGAAGAGAATCCAATGCTGGGCTTTCGTGGGGCGAGCCGGTATATTTCTGAGTCGTTCCGTGATTGTTTTGCACTTGAATGTGAAGCGATTAAACGTGTGCGTAATGAAATGGGCTTAACGAATGTGGAGATTATGATCCCCTTCGTGCGCACGGTTGATGAAGCTGCGCAGGTTATTGAATTACTTAAAGAGCAAGGCTTAGAACGTGGTAAAGACGGTCTGCGTGTTATCATGATGTGTGAGCTTCCTTCAAATGCACTACTTGCTGAGCAATTCCTAGAGCATTTCGATGGTTTCTCTATTGGCTCTAATGATTTGACTCAGTTAACGTTAGGTCTCGATAGAGACTCAGGTATTATTAGTCATTTATTTGATGAGCGAAATGATGCCGTTAAAGCCCTTTTATCGTTGGCGATAAAAGCGGCTAAAGCAAAAGGGGCCTATGTAGGTATTTGTGGTCAAGGTCCATCGGATCATGCTGATTTTGCTGCTTGGTTGGTGGAGCAAGGTATTGATACGGTATCACTTAACCCTGACACTGTTATTGATACTTGGCTTTACTTAGGTAAGGAACACGCAACAGGATAAGCGAGATATTTCGCTTTATACTGGATTAACCCTTTAGATAAAAAGCCGCAATATGCGGCTTTTTTGTTTTATAAAGTGGTGTTATTGGCTTTTTATGAGCAGTGGTATTAAATGGATAGATATCCATTTATCGTCTAACGTTGAAGTATCTTCAGGTTCTGTTTATTCATAGGTCGGTTGCGTATGAAGCGTGTATCACGTGATAGTACAGCTTTACATTATGTGTTTTTGGGGCAATTTTCATTCACTTTTTTTACTATCTTTTGCTACCGACGAGCTTGGTTGCTTTTTATTCTATTATTTTGTGTGGTTATTCAGCCTCAAGCGGTGAGTGAAGTGAACAGTAATATCGCATTAGAAGAACATATTCCCTTGGAAATGATAACTGCGACAGCAAATGATGATGTTAAGGTCGGTGAAGAGCATTTACCTCAGGCAATCGTTGAGGCGCCAGATGTAGCTAAGTTGATTGTGACTTTACCACTTGATAAAGCCAGCATGATGTTAGACAAAGCCTTAAGTATTGCTAAAGCAGAAAGTATGTTACCGATGACCGTGGTTATTTTAGATGCTGGTGGTCATATAGTGGCATTAAAACGGCAGGATGGGGCAGGAATATTTCGAGTGGAATTGGCTAATGCCAAAGCTTATGGCGCATTAGGCATGGGGGTGTCGACAGGCATAATGGGTGAGCGTTTGCAAAATAGACCTGTTTTTGCTGGGGCTTTGACCGGGATTTCTGACGGTCAATGGGTTGGCGTGCCTGGTGGAGTGCTCATTCGTAATGATAAAGCCCAAGTGATTGGTTCGGTTGGTATTAGCGGTGATACATCAGAGAAAGATGAATATGTTGCAATTAATGCGATAAAGGCTGCTGGGTATTATCCTGAGCCGCTGGAAGCTAATGAAAATTGGAGGGGAACGCATTTATAATGCTTGAATAAAAGTAAAGGCATTATTCACTTTTGCTGGTTATGACATTGAGCAAAACTTGCTTGTTTTCTTGTTCCATGATGGAGAACGCGCGTTTTAACGCTGCTGGTAGTGCGCTGGGATCTTCAACTTTCTCACCAAATCCGCCAGCTGCTTGGCATATTTGCTCATAAGCCGGAGTGGGAGAAAGCTCACATAAAGGGATATTATTGTGGCTATCGGCGATATCCCTGTCGGAAAACGTTCGACTGGCCATGCGGGTTCTATCCCAAGCAGCATTGTTTAGCACAATAAAGAGGACCGGTAAGTTGTGCATAACAGACATATGGTGTGTCGCAACGGGTACGCCAAAAGTATAGGTACCATCACCTATGATGCAGATCACTCGTCTATCAGGTTTGGCCAGTTTAGCCCCTAATGCAGCGCCTAGAGACCAGCCTAGTCCTCCAGAACTGGCATGATTGAAATAAGTGCCTGCTTGAGTAAAACAGGTTTGGGTACGATCAAGAATAAATTCAGTGATCACAATGTCGGAAGGTCGCAGCTCTTGGGATAGACAATGGGCGACCCAAGTGGGGTTAATGGGAATAAGATCTTTACTGTGGTCAATGTTATCAGCTTTTAATTTTTGGTTTGATTGCATTATTTCATGGTATTGCTCCAATCGTACTTGAATATCTTGTGAGATAGAGCAATCTGCTAATAGCACGGTGAGTATATGACTGGGATCGCCTATTAAGCTAATGTCGTTTGGAAAGCTGCGATAAGGATATTGGCTGTATAAGGGATCATCGGCCAGTGAGATAACAGTGCTATTTGTGGAAAGCGTCTGGATATTGGGGAGCCAAGGCACTGGTGTCTCAATAAGAAGAATAACATCGGCTTTATCAAGGTAGGAGGTGACGTCAAAGCCTAAATGTAACGGATGATTTTGAGGAAAATTCATGTAACTGGGGTTAGATTCTATGACGCCAATAGACAGTGTCTCAGCAAAGTTAACCAATGCACTCACTGCTGAGGCTTTTTTACCTAACATGCTCACAATAATGATGGGGTTTTTAGCTTTTGTTAGTAATTCAACGGCCTGGTTCATTGAAGACACATCAGGCATACCAGAAGTGATGGGGGTTAATTGAGGGTGCTTATAGACTTGCTTGTTACTCCAAGCTGCGCCACTTTGCTCCACAGGCAAAGTCAGGTAAATAGGACCTTGCGGGGGACTTTGGCTTATTGCAAGTCCTCTATCGATAATGCTTTCAAGCTGTTCAGGTGTTTTGAGTTCATAGTCCCATTTTACAAATTCTCGAAACATCGCACCTTGATCAAAAGATTCTTGTCCCCAATGTACAATATGTGAACGTGAGCTTTTTTGCCCTTTTTCTGTGACGGCTGTACGGCCAGCGATAACATAAAGAGGCACATTGGCTCTGGCAGCATTAATGACCCCCATGACACCGAGTGCTCCCCCAACGATGGTATGTAGCATAATGCAGGGAGTTTTTTCAGATACCATGGCGTAACCATGTGCCATTGCGACGCCGGGGATCTCATGTACCGCAGTGATGGCTTTTGGGTAGGTTATCTTTTTGTTTGCGTATGCTTCTATAATGGGTGGGAAATCGGTCCCACTTCCCGTAGCAAAAAAAACCTCAACACCTCGAAGCGCAAGCAGCTCTAACATTGCTTCACCGACTCGGGTGGCGTTTAATGATATTTGCTCTCGATGGTTTTTCATAGTGCGCTAATCATAAAAGTGAATGTTATTGAGTGTAGTTTATTTGAACTCGTCATGACTCAATGAGATCAATCTGTTTAATTGTTTTCATAGTGGAGAAAAGGGGATGAAAAAATAGCGAATAATAAACAGATAATTGCAAATGACTCGGCAATAGAAGAGTATGTTTTGAATCAGTTATTCAGTTTTTACCATGCTATTTATTCAGTGTGCTTCTCGCTATTCTAGTGAGCTTGAGTATAATAGATTTTATAATATTCATTATCTCGATAGAGCTTTTCATGTTACCTAAGTTATCGCACAAACAAACACTTGAACCCGTCTATTTGTCTTTTATTGAGGCGCTAAATCGAAGTGAATTTGCAGGAGATGTTGATACGCGTTATAGCGCGCGTATGGTTCAAGCAACCGATAACTCAGTGTATCAATTTCTGCCCCAAGCGGTGATATATCCAAAGACACAACAAGATGTACAAACGGCATTGAATTTAGCATCTCAGCCGTTGTTCACTGAGATAGTATTCAGTGCGAGAGGGGGAGGGACGGGGACAAATGGTCAGTCATTGACACATGGCATTATTCTTGATTTATCTCGTTATATGAATCGAATATTAGAGATCAATGTTGAAGAAGGGTGGGCGAGAGTTGAAGCTGGGGTGGTTAAAGATGCGCTAAATGATGCGTTACGCCCTCATGGCTTTTTCTTTAGTCCTGACTTATCGACATCTAATCGCGCTACAGTGGGAGGGATGATTAATACCGATGCCTCAGGAGCGGGGTCATTGGTGTATGGAAAAACCTCTGATCATGTCCTCGGCCTTAGCAGTGTGTTAGTGGATGGCAGTATCATGAATTCTCATCCCATTGAAAAAGTGGCGCTGGAGAAGATGAAAGTGATTGATGAGGTGTTGCCTCAGTCTTTAAGTCAGCATATCACCAAAGAAGTGGCTAAGATATGCTTGGACAATCGAGAGAAAATTGAGGATAAATTTCCTAATTTGAATCGGTTTTTAACAGGATATGATTTAAAACATGTGTGGAATGATACGCTCACTCAATGTGATATTTCACGTATATTGACTGGCTCTGAAGGAACGTTAGCTGTCATTACTGAGGCAAAGCTGAATCTTACGCCTTTACCCCAATGCCGAATGATGTTGAATATTAAATATGATTCCTTTGAAGCGGCGTTAAGGCATGCGCCGGATCTTGTAAAAGCTCAGGCTACAGTGGTTGAAACGATCGATTCAAAAGTGTTGAATTTAGCGAAGAAGGATATCATTTGGCATTCTGTTTCTGAACTTATTAAAGCTCTGCCCAATCATGAAATTGAAGGCCTTAATATGGTTGAATTTGCGGGTGATGAGAAGGATGTTAAGCAAAAGCTTGCTGCGCTTGAGCATATGTTAACCGAGCAGCTTGAGCAGAATAAGGCAGGCTTATTGGGTTATCAAGTGGTGTCTGATAGAAACAGTATTAATACGATTTACGCGATGCGAAAAAAAGCCGTTGGCTTGCTCGGGGCAACGAAAGGAAGAAGAAAGCCTTTGGCTTTCGCTGAAGATACTGCAGTGCCTCCTGAAAAATTAGCTGATTTCATTATGGAATTTAGAGCGCTGCTTGATGGGCATCAATTACAATATGGTATGTTTGGTCACGTTGACGCAGGTGTTTTGCACGTGAGGCCTGCGTTGGATATGTGTGATGTGGAAGATGAAAAATTGCTGAAAGTGATTTCAGATGAAGTGGCCAGTTTAACGCTCAAGTACGGCGGTTTAATGTGGGGGGAGCATGGTAAAGGGGTGAGGGGGGAATATGCTCCAGCCGTGTTTGGTGAGCATTTATATGGATTATTGGGGGAAATAAAACATTTATTTGATCCTTGTAATAAGTTAAATCCAGGTAAATTGGTGACACCAAAAAGTAAGCAGCCCCTGTATTATCAAGTTGAGAGCCCCAAGAGAGGACATTTTGATCGCCAAATACCTGTTACGGTGAGGGATGCTTTTCCCGATGTGATGAATTGTAATGGTAATGGACTATGTTTTAATTACAGTAGTTTATCTCCTATGTGTCCTTCCTTTAAGGTGACAGGGGATAGAATTCACTCGCCAAAAGGGCGAGCTGGGTTGATGCGAGAATGGCTACGTTTATTAGAGTCTGAAGGTATTGATGTCAATGCATTAGCGCTGGCGAAGCCCAGTAACATTGTAATGCGAGTTAAAAATACGTTCATGAATAAAGAATATGATTATTCTCACGAGGTGATGGAATCATTGCAAGGGTGTTTAGCTTGTAAATCTTGTTCGAGCCAATGTCCTGTTAAAGTGGATGTGCCTAAATTTCGCTCACAATTTTTCAATATTTATTATCAGCGTTATTTGCGGCCTACGAAAGATCATCTTGTGGGGGGGATTGAAGCATCTTTGCCGATTATGGCTCAAATGCCAAAAGTAGTGAATGCGATATCGCAGAATCCATTCAGTCGTTGGCTAATAGAAAAAACAATAGGTTATGTTGATTCTCCAGCCTTATCTGTGCCGACTCTTAAACAAAGGTTAGCGGGTCATAGCAGTCGAGGCTATGATCTTGCTGCATTGCAGGAAATTGCTGAACTTGAACGAGATCAGTATGTATTGGTGGTTCAAGATCCTTTTAATAGTTTTTATGAAGCCAGTACTGTGCATCGCTTTATACAGTTAATAGAAGCGTTAGGCCTAAAGCCTGTTTTACTGCCTTTTAAACCCAATGGTAAACCTGAGCATATTAAAGGGTTTTTAGCACAATTTGCGCGTACTGCAAAAGACGCTGCTGACTTTTTCAATCAAGTTTTTTCTTTGGGTATGCCGATGGTGGGGCTGGATCCGGCGTTAGTGTTGTGTTATCGAGATGAGTATAAAGAAGCATTAGGGGATAAAAGGGGAGATTTTTCCGTATTATTAGCTAATGAATGGTTAATGACTCAGTTAGATAAACCTATTTCCAGTATTCGACATCATGATGAAGTGGATAAGGCATTTACTTTATTTAGTCATTGTACTGAATCGACCGCAATGCCAAATGCAGGTAAAGAATGGCAACGTATTTTTGCATATTTTGGGGCTCAATTGACGCTTGCCAATGTTGGGTGTTGTGGTATGGCAGGCACTTATGGTCATGAGGCTGGCAATCAAGTGCGTTCTCGTCAATTATTTGATTTATCATGGCAACAAAAATTAGATGGCATTCCGCAACCTCAGGTTCTTGTGTCAGGCTATTCTTGTCGAAGTCAGGTTAAACGTTTTAGTGGTTTTAAACCGGCACATCCTGTTGAAGCTTTATTACAATTACTTTCATAGGGGGGAATATGAGTCAAACTGCTCAACAAGCGCTTAATTCATTGACTAAACAAGCGGCATTATGCACTGATGAGGCGTTATTTCATATTGATGAAAAAGGGGAGTGGTTTTATTTAAAGAGTGCCTTACCGCAAAAGTTTAGTCGATTATTTTCAACTATTTTATACTGTATCGATAATGAACACTTCTTGATCACACCAGTAGAAAAATTAAAAGTATCAGTGGTTAAGGCTCCATTATGTATTGTTGATTATGCGTATCACTTTGATTATGGCCAAGGTGAAAAAAGAACAGATCTTGAACAAAATAATGCGTTTACGGTGAGAACAAGTTTAGATACTGATTATGATGTTCAGGCATTATCACATTTCATTTGTGGTGTGGACGGCATTACGGTTGGGCTGGACAGGGGCTTAATTGCGGCATTGAATAGAGCCTGTTATTACCGTTTTATTAATGAGTTTATATAAGACTATCTTGTTATATCCCCGTGATACTTGAAGATGCATGTTTTCAGAGCCTGTAAAAGGTCCTAATTCAAGGCGTATTATTGCGAAATGCCTATTGCCTTTTTAAGGTGATGCAACTTCGATGTAGGTGCTTTTACAGACTCCCAAAGGGCTGGTTTAAAAGCCTTTTATACAGCGTTACTGAACATCAGCTTAGAATGACTAAGCTCGATGTTCAGCTGACCATCAAGGATGATGGAAATGTCATTTATGCAGGAGCTATTAATGACCTTGTCTAAAAGACTTTTAATTCCAGCTGAACCCTGTATCTTCAAGTATCACGGGTGTAGATAAAGCACTTAAAAAGGATGTGAACATACTGTTCTATTTTTAGCCAATTAAAGTCTAGAATCTTTTGCCTGATATGGGTTATATTTAATACATGTATTGGCTTACATAGAGGAGTTACTGAGTGGATCGCAATCAAAGCTTAGGCTATTTAGTTGCTCACTTGAATGTTGAGCTACAAAATGCATTAGATCAAAGGCTAAAACGTTATCAATTGGATATTAAACTTTGGCCTGTCCTTTTTTCTTTATGGGAAGAAGAAGGAGTGTCTCAAACGGTGTTATCTAAACGGTGTGATGTTGCGCATTATACGATGACAAGGCTGTTAGATCAGTTACAAGCACAAGGGTTAATCATTCGTCACCAAGAAGCTGATAATCGTCGTACTTTTCAAATTTATCTTACCGACATTGCAAAAGCACTTGAACATGATCTCATTAGGGAGGCTGAGCGGGTTAATGAGCACTTTTTAAGTGAATTAGCGGGAGAAGAACAAGAGATATTAGTGTCGCTTTTAAATAAAATTAATCGATTTTGATTGGAGCATGGATAGAATAAGGAAATGAATACTGTTGAACCAAATGGTGATAACTCATCTTCAGTTAATGCTGTTTTTAATACTGTTAGTTTAACGCATGAATATAGAGCATGAAAACCACTTAATTATGATTTTATTCTGGGCAAATTATATTTAATTGTTTTACCTCAGGCTTATTTCATATGGTGGTAATAGGACAGTAGTTATAGATAGTGTTCTTCTCTTCTTTTCTCGTTTTTTCATAAAGTATACTGTTAATTTTCCATTATTGAACTCTACAATATTGCGCCATTTTTATATTATTTGATAAAACTAAGAAAGTTTTACCAATCTTAATACAGCGATAGGCTGAACAGGGAGTTTTATGTCAAAAACAACACAAGAAGTCACGATAAATGAGCGTTCTTTTACCCTTGATGCAGATCCTAATATGCCCGTATTGTGGGCGTTAAGAGATATATTAGGCTTAACGGGGACGAAATTTGGTTGTGGGGTGGGATTATGTGGTGCTTGTACTGTACACCTAGAAGGTAAGCCTATTCGTTCATGTTTAACGAGTTTAAAGCAAGTTCAAGGCAAAGCAATTACGACTATTGAAGGGCTCAATAACCCTCAATTACTGGCTAAATGGGCTGAATATAATGTGCCGCAATGTGGTTATTGTCAATCGGGACAATTAATGTCAGCGGCAGCTTTGTTGACTCAATATACACATCCGACGTCGAGTCAAATTGATGATGCCATGTCTGGGAATATTTGTCGTTGTGGTACTTATACACGTATTAAAGCGGCTATTACCAATTATAGTGATAAGGGAACACTCAAATGATTAATTTCACGGCAGTTGAAAACATCAGTCGTCGAGATGTGTTAAAAATGTTTGGCGCGGTGGGGGGAGGGCTAGTTTTAGGTACAAGTGGGGTGAGTTGGAGTCCTATGTTAATGGCGCAAGAAAAAGAAAGTGTTTTAAATCTTTTTGTGGCTGTAGGGACGGATAATAAAGTGTATTTGACATGCCATCGTTCTGAAATGGGACAAGGCATTCGAACGGGGTTGACTCAAGTGCTAGCGGATGAGTTGGATGCTAATTGGGAGCATGTTGTTGTCGTACAAGCACCCGCTGATAAGCGATTAGGCAGTCAAAATACCGATGGAAGTCGCAGTATTCGTAAGCACTATAAAACCATTAGACAAATGGGGGCAATGGCGCGAACTTTGCTAGAGCAAGCTGCTGCGCAGTTATGGGGGGTCCCCATTACGGATGTTTATGCAAAAGGGCATCAAGTGCATCATAGCAATAGTGACAAGCGAGTGAGTTATGGGGAATTAGCGGTTTCAGCTTCTCAACTCCCCCAGCCAAAACCTGATTCAGTGGTATTGAAATCCCGTCAAGATTTTAAATTGATTGGTCAATCTAAACCAATTGTTGATATGCAAGCAATGCTTACGGGAGGAGCGCAATACGGTTATGACATTCAATTAGAAGGTATGTTGTATGCCAGTATTCTGCGACCTCCTGTGTTAGGAAGCGAAATTAATTCACTCAAGGAGGAGAAAGCGAAACAGGTTGCGGGGGTCATTGATATCATTCGTTTACCTGTTTTAAAAGGCGCTCCTAAATTTCAACCTTTAGGGGGGGTGGCAGTGGTAGCTACGAATTTATGGAGTGCAATGCAAGGTCGACAGGCATTGGAAGTGAGTTGGACTCAAGTTGATAACAGTAACTATGATTCAAGCAATGATACGCAAGAATTGATAAATAAAGTACAAGGTCCAGGGAAAGTTGTTCGTGAAATAGGTAAGAATGATATTTTGTGGGATACAGTGAAGAAATTGAGCGCTACCTATACGGTTCCATATTTATCGCAGGCACCAATGGAGCCACCTGTGGCAACGGCTCAGGTAACTGAAGCAGGTTGTGAAATATGGGCATCGACTCAAACGCCACAAAGTACTCAAAAGAATGTGGCAATGGCGATAGGACTTAAAGAAAGCCAAGTTAAAGTGAATGTGACTTTACTCGGTGGGGGTTTTGGGCGTAAATCTAAACCTGATTTTAGTGTTGAAGCGGCTATTTTATCTAAAGCGGTGAAACGGCCGGTGAAAGTCTGTTGGAGCCGAGAAGATGACGTACAACATGGATATTACCATGCAATCAGTGCACAATTTTATCAAGCGCAACTTGATGAAGCCAAAAAGCCTTTGGCTTTACTTGCAAGAACAGGGTTTCCCTCTATTAGTTCAACTTTTGCTGAAGGCATTGAGTATCCCTCTGCTGGAGAATTGGATTTAGGTTTTGTTGATGTTCCTTTTGTTTTAAAAAATATGCGTTACGAAGCGGTTAAATCCACTGCGCATACGCGAATTGGATGGATGCGTTCAGTTTGTAATATTCAACATGGATTTGGTGTAGGTAGCTTTGTTGATGAATTGGCTCAGAATGCTGGCATGACTTGCTTTGATATGTGGCGTCAGTTATTGGGGCCAGAGAGGAAAGAAACATTCGCTGATCAAAATTTTGAATATAGCAATTATGGTGCAACTTTATCAGCTTACCCTGTGGATATTAGCCGTTATTTATCTGTAATGGATGCTATTGAAAATGCTGTAAAAAATAGCCCGAAACTGACAGGTAATCAAGCATGGGGATTCGCTGTTCATCGCAGTTTTGTGAGTTATGTGGCCGTGGCAACTTTAGTTGAAATGCCCTCTTCAAGTAAAGTTAAAGTAGTAAAAACCTTCATTGCTGCTGATGTTGGCACTGCTGTGAATCCCGATAGAGTGATATCTCAAATGGAAGGAGCGGTGATATATGGATTAAGTCTTGCCTTGACTGGGGAGATCAGCTTTAAAAATGGGCAAGTACAAGAGTCTAATTTTCATGATTATCCTGTACTTAGAATGATGCAGTGTCCTGATATAGAGGTTATTTTACTTCCTTCAGATGATGAACCTGCGGGTGTGGGTGAACCTGGCGTACCCCCGGTTGCTCCGAGTGTTACGAATGCGATATTTGCATTATCCGGTAAACGAATTAGAGATTTACCAATCAGCCAGCACTTACAAGTATAATGAAATGGGAGAAGCATAAAGTTAGCTTATGTGCTTTCTTTATGCTTTGTTAGTTAAGGTAGAGCAAAAAAGCACATAATAATGCACTAATGAGAACGACGTCTTGGATAAAACGTCGGCAACGTACAACTTCACTTTTAGCCTGTTGTAAGCATGTGACTAAATGGTCTTTGCTATAAATGCGGCAATTTAATGCTTTTGTCGTAGGATCTAAAAAGAGTTGGAAACTGGCTGCATCTCCATTTTTGAGTTGAATATTATGTTCACTTTGCTGAGAAAAATTGATTTTTCGTGAGACACATTTTCCATCGAGATAGATTTTTTCTAACCCACACCAATTACTGGCATTAATTTCAATTGATTGTTGATCAACGTCATATTGAAATTTTACCATGCTACTCCTCCAGTATGACTTAAGTCGTTTAATCACGCACTCATAGGGCAAAATATAAAATATTTTGAGTGTTAATAGTACTTAAGTATAGTCTTATGAATGAAGTGTTGAGTGATATTTAAGCAGGTTTTTATCTGCTTTTCTAGTAAATAAAAATGAATATTATGTTTCTAAATATATTCATATTGTAAATTTTATGATTATCAGAGGGGTATGAAAAACCAGACACACATACTGTGTCTGGTTGAGAGGTTCGTTTGGATTTAAATGATATTGTGATGAGCGGCAGCGATAATGGACTGTGCCATATCATCAGCAATTTCTGCTGTTGTTTTGTTTTCAGCCTCAGCCTGTTGAAAAATGCTTAATAAAGTGTGGTAAATTTCTTCAACTTTTTTAGTTGCGAGTGTTGCATCATAATCTTTTTCAAAAGAGACATTAATGATCCCGCCTGCATTTATCACATAATCTGGTGCGTAAAGGATCCCCAATGCTTTGAGTTGCTCACCATGACGAGGCTCACTTAATTGATTATTGGCACAACCAGCAACGATGGTGGCTTTAAGTTGAGGAATAGTTTGATCATTAATCGTCGACCCTAAGGCACAAGGTGCGTAAATATCAACATCTTGATGATAAATCTCATCGGGTTTGACAGCAAGGGCACCAAATTCTGTAACGACTCTGTCAATATTCGCTTGATGAATATCAGTGACAATCAAATTTGCACCATCTTCATGTAAATGGCGGCATAAATAATAGCCGACATGCCCGACGCCTTGAACGGATATGGTCAGTCCTTTTAATGAGTTAATCCCGCGTTGATGTTGAACAGCTGCTTTGATACCTAAATATGTCCCTAATGCAGTATAAGGAGAAGGATCGCCACTTTTACCTTCAAGCCCGGCCATATAAGGTGTTTCTTCATGGGCAATCATAATATCGGCGGTTGTAGTGCCCACATCTTCCGCTGAATAATAACGTCCTTCTAAAGTATGGATAAAACGACCAAATGCACGGAATAAAGCTTCTCTATTTTTGGTTTTAGGATCGGCAATAATAACAGACTTACCGCCTCCCATTTTTAGTCCAGCTAAGGCATTTTTATAAGTCATACCGCGAGATAAGCGTAAAACATCATCTAAGGCTTCAGCTTCAGAAGCATAATTCCACATCCTGCAGCCACCAACGGCGGGTCCAAGTTTGGTATTGTGAACGGCGACGATGGCTTTTAAGCCACTTTCTTCATCATGACAAGTTAATACCTGCTCATGTTCGTCAATAGAGATATGATTGAATACAGCCACGTGCTGATCTCCGTTTAAGCTTCAAAGGGCTCACCAACACAATGAGTGTGGTCAGCTTGTTATATTTATTTGCAGAACGATAGCATTTAGGGATACCCTCATCCAAGAAAAGAAATTGTTTTTTTTTAAGAGAGCTGGAAGTTTTGCTTTCCACTTTACGTTAACGTAAGAAAATGAATGATTTTCCTCTTTATAATCTTTAAATATAGTTGAGTTATCCATAATAAGAAAGAAAGGAGAAGGTAATGGCGGAAGAAGTGATTGAGCAAACCTCAGCAGAAGAGCAAGATAAATTGCGTCAAGAGTGGATCCAAACACAATTTCAAAAAGCAAATAAGTTCCTTGCAGAGAAAGGTATTTTACCTGCTAAAGTGTATCCTGAATCTAGTCGCTACCTAGCACCCTTTGTTGCTATTTGGAAAATAGACGCTAAAAAGCCCGTTAAGCAAACTTTTTGGGTGATGTCAGGCGATTTGCCTGCCGATTTTGTTGATATTAATGTGGCGGCAACGGCGAGAGAGGCATTACGCCATTTTTCGATGATGTGGCAAATGAAAGCGGAAAATATTCGTCAGTCTTCACTTGCTAATGATCCCACTCAAATTAAATTTGCACAACTTTTAGTGTCACGTGCTGAAAGCCTGTATCAAATTCATAATGATGATAAGTTATGGCAGTGATCTGTAATAGATTTTGATGATGTGAGTCACTCACTGTATATTGAGTGACTCATTTTTATCCTGCATTATTCTGCTAAATAATAATAACCTTTATTCAGCAAGGTCAACAAAATGGGTGAGATATTGGGTGTTTCGCTTAATGTTTTGCTGGTTTCATTATCAAATTGCAAGGTCTGGATTAATGTTGACATCACAGTGTCTAAATCATCTTTGTTAATATTGCTGCAATCGATTTGCTCACCATTAATAAATAAACGCGGGCTAAGATCGTTCTCAACTCGTAAGACTTTAAGGCCTCCTATTCGATGTAAACTGGCACCTTGTGCTAGAGCATTGAGTAAATCTTGCTGAGTATAGGCTTCTTCTGGCTCACAAATATCCAAGTCAAAACGATTTTGACTCAGTACTTTACCTAAAAGTGTCTGATAATGGTTAGGATCTTGTAATAAGTCTTGTAATAAATCAATCATGCCTTGTTGGTGCGCTTGACTAATTAGTCCAGCTAACTCGGGTTCATTGTGGGATGTAAACCGTGTCAGGCCACTATTATTGTCAATTAAGTTATCTGCAATTTCGCTGAATAGCTCTTGTTGGCTAGGAGCGCGGAATCCGATTGAGTAACTCATGGCCGTGGTGAGCGTTTGACCTTGATGAGGAAAGCCAGGAGGAATATAAAGCATATCTCCTTTTTCAAGCACCACATCAATAATAGGGTCAAATCCTTCAATCAATGGTGTTGTTGTGCTGTTATTTTTATTGGCATAATGGCCCTTGTTACCAACGGTCCATTGGCGTTTTCCTTCGCCTTGTATGATAAAGACATCATAATTATCAATATGTGCACCCACACCGCCATTGGGCGTGGCAAAAGAGACCATTAAATCGTCAAACCGCCAGTCGGGAATAAAGCGAAAAGCCTCAATAAAGTCATTGGCATCGGGATACCAATGATTGAGTGCTTGAACGAGTAACTGCCAATTTTCTTCACCGAATGGAGTATAATTTTCAAAGGGACCTTGATGGATTTCCCAGTCATTTTGAGTGGTAACCACGATGCGAGAGCTGACTTCTTCTTCACAAGCAAGGCCTGCTAGTTCATCTGAGGTAATAATATCTTCAAAATGAGGAAAAGCTTTTTTTATCACTAAGGGTTTTTTCTGCCAATAATGGGTCAAAAAGTCGTGGGTATTGAGATCCAATGTGTACATGATGATTCCATATGGGGGTCGATGCTTGAAGATAAAAGGGTAAATTACCTGCCATACTTAATCGTGAGTGACAGAGTATTTTATTTTAAAAGCGTGCCATTGGTAGCTGTTTATTGTAAAAGGTAAGGCCATAATGTGAATGTTACGGCCTTACCTGAGTGCTACACGACTGTGAGTTGATGATACAATATTGGATTAATCCAGCTCATCAATAAAAGCGTCTGCGCGGCCAATATAATTGGCGGGTGTTAGCTTTTTCAGTTCTAGCTTGACAGTGTCTGGTAAGTCTAATCCATTGATGAAGTGCGCAAGCTGTTCACCGTCAATACGTTTACCACGAGTGAGTTCTTTGAGTTTTTCATAGGGTTTTTCAATGCCATAGCGGCGCATAACCGTTTGTACGGGTTCAGCAAGGACTTCCCAATTATTATCCAGCTCAGCCAGTAACTGCTCTTCATTGACTTGCAACTTGCTGATCCCTTTTAACGTTGCTTGGTAAGCAATAACAGCGTGAGCCATGCCAACACCTAAGTTACGTAATACGGTTGAGTCTGTTAAATCTCGCTGCCAACGAGATACAGGCAGTTTAGCAGCCAAATGTTGCATTAATGCATTTGCGATGCCCAAATTACCTTCAGAATTTTCAAAATCAATGGGATTGACTTTATGAGGCATGGTTGAGGAGCCAATTTCCCCTGCAATGGTCCGTTGTTTGAAGTGACCAAGGGCGATATAACCCCAAATGTCACGGTCAAAATCAATTAAAATCGTATTGAACCTAGCAATAGCATCAAAGAGCTCAGCAATATAATCATGAGGCTCGATTTGAGTGGTATAAGGGTTCCATGTCAAGCCTAAGCTGGTGACGAAGTTTTCGGAAACTTGATGCCAATTGACTTCAGGATAGGCCGAGATATGCGCATTATAGTTGCCCACAGCTCCATTTATTTTGCCCATTATTTCAACAGATTCAATTTGCCTTAACTGGCGTTGAAGACGTACGACGACGTTTGCCATTTCTTTACCTAGCGTAGAAGGTGAAGCGGGCTGGCCGTGGGTACGGGACATAAGTGGGGTTATGCGGTAATCATGAGCGAGTTGTTTAATGGCATCGATAACTTGTTGGCAATAGGGAACAAGGACTTGTTCTCTTGCTTCTGTTAACATTAATCCATGAGACAGGTTATTGATATCTTCTGATGTACAGGCAAAGTGCACAAATTCACTGATGGCATTTAACTCAGTATTTTGAGCAATTTTATCTTTGATGAAATATTCAACCGCTTTGACATCGTGGTTGGTGGTAGCTTCAATGGTTTTGACTTGCTGGGCATCAGCTTCATTAAATTGATCGTTAATCTTATCCAATAAGCTCAAGGCAGTATCGCTAAATGCGGGAACCTCTTTAATTTCTGGACAGTTAGACAGCATTTTTAACCAGTTTATTTCGACTTGAACACGGTACTTGGTCAGGCCGTACTCACTGAAAATCCCTTTTAATGAGGCGGTTTTACTAGCATAACGACCGTCTATAGGAGAGATAGCAGTTAGTGCGGAAAATTCCATTGTAAGCTCCTTGATGAACTTGACTTATGATAGGGTAAGGTTTTTTTTTGCAATATCTATAATTGATTTTCGATTAAAAATGAGGTAGCGACGTTTTCCACCCAGTTGACGCCAAAGGACGGCACTGCGCATGGCAGAGAGCAAGAGCGCACGAATTTTTTCTTGGGTTTGTGGCCGTTTTAAAAATTCAGGGTTACCGGATATTTGTAATTTAGGTCCTAACGGACTGATAATATCACTGTAAATACCTGCAAAATTGGCAATGACTTGATCGCTGGTCAGCTCAAAGTGATGTAATTGCCTATGTACTTGATTAATGCGCTCTGAGAGCATGCCAAGGGTATTAGCTGAACGGGCAAGCTTGCGCTCTAGCGCCAAAATACCCACTAAATAGCGGGTAATTTCCATATCTTTGTTTTTACTATCACCTAGCTGGCTGATAATCAGCTGATAGCCCTTATTCAATGCAACTTTGTCTGTGTACACATCGCTTGTCGTCTCAGGATTAGTAACTAAGATGGCATTTAAACTGGCGGCGATGGCATCCATATCGGCATTGCTTTGTCTGGTTAGGTGCTGTACTTGGCTAATGGCCTGTAAAATTCCCGCTAAGGCCATGGTTCTTTCAGTTAATTGCTCGCTCAAGTTATTACTCTCTTATCAGTGAGTCGATAATACCGCCGCCTAAACAGACTTCATTATCATAGAAAACGGCAGATTGTCCGGGCGTTACAGCAGCAACGGCTTCATCAAAGATCACGCGAATTTGTGCGTCATCATTATAGGTAATCGTACAAGGAACATCATGCTGGCGATAGCGTGTTTTGACTGTTAATCGGCTGCCATTTTTAGGACCTTGTTGGTCGACCCAATGCAATTGATTGGCAATGAGTCCTTGTGACATTAAGCGTGGATGCTGGCCACCTTGACCCACAATGAGGACATTGCGTTGAAGATCTTTTTCGACCACATACCAAGGGTCGTCATTGCTGTCTTTCATGCCGCCAATGCCCAAGCCTTTGCGTTGCCCTAAGGTGTGATACATCAAGCCTTGGTGAGTACCGATGACGTCACCTTCGGCGGTTTCAATATTACCTGGCTGGGCAGGCAAAAAGGTGGCTAAAAAATCGGTGAATTTACGTTCGCCAATAAAACAAATACCGGTACTGTCTTTTTTATCATGGGTGATTAACCCCATTTTTTTAGCGATGTCTCTGACTTCACTTTTCTCTAGCTCCCCAACAGGAAATAAAGAACGGGCAATTTGTTCATGGCTTAAGGTATAGAGGAAGTAACTTTGATCTTTATTGTTATCAATGCCGCGAAGCATTTGACTTTTGTCGTCATTATCTCGACGACGAACATAATGCCCCATCGCGATAAAGTCAGCATCGAGAATATCATCGGCGAAGTCTAAAAAGGCTTTAAATTTAATTTCTTTATTGCACATGATATCGGGATTGGGTGTGCGACCGGCTTTATATTCAGCTAAAAAATATTCAAATACGTTATCCCAATATTCACTCGCAAAATTGACTGTGTGTAACCTTATCCCAAGTTTGTCACACACAGCTTGTGCATCTTTTAAGTCTTCAGCTGCCGCGCAATATTCATCAGTATCATCTTCTTCCCAGTTTTTCATAAATAAGCCTTCAACTTGATAGCCTTGTTGAAGTAATAAGTAAGCTGAGACTGATGAGTCGACACCGCCAGACATGCCGACAATGACTTTTTTACCAAGATGCGAGGGTTCGATAGCTGTCATAAATCCTAAAAACCGTAAAAGTGAGCTGTATAAAAGAGTGACGATGTCATTTTTAACATTACAATGTTACTTTTTCGTATAACATCTTATTAACGCCACTGTGCTTTGTGGCGCGTTATTCTAGCATGCCTTAACGTGTGGAGCTATCTTTACCCGTGATACTTCAAGGTGCCTATTTCAGAGTGCGTATAAAGTGCCTAATTCAAGGCGTACTCTTTTTTAAAGACAAAGGGGCCAAAATGCTTATTGCCTTTTAAGGTGATACAACTTAGAAGTCGGTGCTTTTACACACTCCCAATGGGCTGGCTTCTTTATATGTAAAAGCAAGGCCTTTTAGACTGTGTTATTAAAAATCGGCTTAGAATGACTAGGCTCGATATTCAGCTGACCATCAAGGATGATGGAAATGTCATTTATGCAGGAGCAATTAATGACCTTGTCTAAAAGGCTTTTCATTCCAGTTGAATCTTGAAGCTTGAAGTATCACGGGTAATTAGTACCAATGAAAATAAAATTGAAATTAACGGATCACATTGACAAATAGTCATCGTTTAAAAGATCGAGTGAGTAATGAGGTTTGGTTTGATAATCTCGAATGGATTGCAGCACCAGTGGACTACGCAGTTGACTTTTTAATGCTAATATATCGTTGAAAGTGAGCCATTTTGCACTCAGTATGGCGTTATCTTGTGGCTGAGGTGTGATTTTTTTATTGAGTTTGACACAAAAAGTGTAGCGTACAAAAGCTAAATCGGGTTTGGCAGTGAATTGATAAATGCCGACCAATGCCTCGGGTGATATAGCCAGTCCAGTTTCTTCTTTGACTTCTCGTTGACAAGCCATAATTAAGCTTTCATTGGCTTCAAGATGTCCTGCGGGTTGATTATATTGAATTTGGTTGTTAATACATTCTTTTACCATTAAGTATTGATCACCACAGTGGATAATACAGGCAACGGTTGTGTTTGGCTTATAACGTGTCATCATGGATTTTTCCGTTGTTCATGTTAAAGAGAGTGAGCGAAATTCCCCTAAAGCAATATCATCTAGACTCCATTGACCTATTTTATAACGGATTAATCTGAGTGTCGGGCAACCGATATGGGCTGTCATGCGTCGAACTTGGCGGTTTCTTCCTTCTATTATGCTGATTTCAAGCCAAGACGTTGGGCTATTTTTTCTTTCTCTTATTGGCGGGGTTCTTGGCCATATTTGAGGTTCATCGATCCGTTTGACTTTTGCGGGTAAGGTTGGTCCATCTTTGAGTGAGACGCCTTGTCTCAGGGCGTTTAATTGCTCATCAGTAGGGATCCCTTCAACTTGAACCCAATAGACTTTGGCTGTTTTCTTATTCGGTTGTGTGATTTTAGCTTGCAGTTTTCCATCATTGGTGAGCAGTAGAAGTCCTTCACTGTCCCTGTCGAGGCGACCCGCTGCGTAGACATTGGGAATAGGAATAAAATCTTTTAATGTTTTTCGGCCAGCACTGTCGGTAAATTGACATAAGACATCAAAAGGCTTGTTAAACAAAATCAATTTAGGATCACGGACTTGTTTTTTAGTTAGACGGTGATAGGCGGGCTTTGGCGTATAGGTTTTGTTCGTTTGATGAGCTTTACGCTTATTGCGTTTAAGTGAATGCGGAGCTGTTTTATTTGTATGAGATTGTGTCACGCCAAGAGTCTCAGGGTAATGGAAAGTGATAATTGTACAGCTTAGTTGCCATTACAATGAAGCGAAATTTGAATCTTGTAAGGAATGCTCTATGATGGGCGTCTAAAATGTCATAGTCTCCTTAATCCATTGTGTTAAAAAGTGACAGAGACTGGAATATAAAAACAGATCTTGATGATTCACTTTAACTAAGCATAAATAAAAGAAGACGGGTGTGATAGGGAGCCGTTATTTTAATAATTCCAGCAGTATTCTGCATTACGGTATAAGCCTGAGCTGCTTCTTTTATCTTTTGAAGACATCATTTTACTGATTGATACGCTTTACCTTTTTTTAAGTTTTTATTATTCAAAGTAGGATAAGATATGAACGATAAGTCAACGATCATTTACACTGAAACAGATGAAGCGCCAGCATTAGCGACTTTCTCTTTATTGCCTATTATTAATACGTTTACACAAGCGGCAGGTGTCAATGTTGAAATTCGAGATATTTCTCTTTCTGGCCGTGTTATCGCTAATTTTCCAAATCATTTGAAACCTGAGTTAAGGATTAATGACGCATTAGCAGAGCTAGGTGAGTTAGCGACTCAACCCGAAGCGAACATTATTAAATTGCCTAATATCAGTGCTTCAATTCCGCAACTTAAAGCTTGTATTGCTGAGCTACAAGCAAAAGGTTATGACTTACCCGTATACCCTGATGAGCCTAAAAATGCCGCTGAAGAAGCGATCAAGAAGCGTTATGATAAAATTAAAGGCAGTGCGGTGAACCCAGTACTTCGTGAAGGAAACTCTGATCGTCGTGCGCCTAGCGCCGTTAAGAAATACGCGAAAAAACATCCCCATTCTATGGGCGCTTGGTCAAGCGAATCTAAATCACATGTTGCCCATATGACCGAAGGCGATTTCTTTGGCAGTGAGCAGTCATTAACAGTTTCTCAAGCGGCTAATGTGAATATTGTACTGACTAAAAAAGACGGCTCTGAAAAAGTATTAAGAGAGTCCTTGTCATTGAAAGCAGGTGAAATTGTTGACGGTGCTGTGATGAGTCAAGCGGCGTTAGTTGATTTTTATCGCCGTGAAACTGAAAATGCTAAAAAAGAAGATGTGCTGCTTTCTTTGCATTTAAAAGCCACGATGATGAAAGTGTCAGACCCGATTCTTTTTGGTCATGCTGTTAAAGTGTATTATGCCGATGTATTTGCAAAGCATGGTGAACTTTTTGATGAATTAGGTGTTGATGTCAATAATGGTGTGGGTGATGTGTATGCTAAAATAGCCACTTTGCCTGACGCTAAAAAAGCAGAAATAGAAGCTGATATTGCAGCGGTTTATACCCAGCAAGCGCAATTAGCTATGGTTGATTCAGACAGAGGCATTACCAATTTACATGTCCCTAGTGATGTGATTATTGATGCATCTATGCCTGCTGCTATTCGTAGTTCAGGTCAAATGTGGGGCCCTGATGGCGCACTTAAAGACATGAAAGCCATGATCCCAGATCGTTGTTATGCGGGTGTTTATCAAGAAACGATTGCATTTTGCAAAACGAATGGCGCGTTCGATCCCACTACTATGGGCAGTGTGCCAAACGTGGGTCTGATGGCACAAAAAGCTGAAGAGTACGGCAGTCATGATAAGACATTTGAAATACCTGCTGCAGGTACAGTGAATGTGATTGACAATAATGGTGATGTATTAATGTCGCACTCTGTTGAAGCAGGTGATATTTATAGAATGTGCCAAGTTAAAGATGCTCCAATTCGTGATTGGGTTAAGTTAGCTGTCAATCGTGCTCGCTTATCAAACACGCCAGCAGTGTTTTGGTTAAACCCTGAGCGTGCTCATGACGCACAAATGATCCAAAAAGTGAACACGTATTTGCAAGATCATGATACAACCGGATTAGCGCTTCATATTATGTCACCTGTTGAAGCGACACGCTTTACATTGGCACGTGTTAAAGAAGGCTTAGACACCATTTCGGTTACAGGTAATGTATTACGTGATTATTTAACGGATTTGTTTCCTATTTTAGAGTTAGGCACGAGTGCTAAAATGTTATCCATTGTGCCATTGATGAATGGTGGTGGTTTGTTTGAAACTGGCGCGGGGGGAAGTGCGCCTAAGCATGTCCAACAAGTTGAGAAAGAAGGGCATTTACGTTGGGATTCTTTAGGTGAATTCTTAGCATTAGGAGCATCTTTGGAGCATTTAAGTCAAACGACACAAAATGCTAAAGCTCAGGTACTTGCCGATTCTCTTGATGAAGCGATTGGTCAATTTTTAAATAGCAACAAGTCTCCTTCACGTCGTGTGGGTGAATTGGATAATAGAGGCAGCCATTTTTACCTTGGCTTGTATTGGGCACAAGCCCTTGCTGCTCAAACTCAAGATCTTGCATTACAAGCTCACTTTTCAAGCATTGCGACAACCCTTGCAGAAAACGAAATGGTGATTGTAAAAGAGTTAAATGATGCTCAAGGTGAGGCCGTAGATTTAGGCGGGTATTATCGTTTAGATGTGACTAAAGCCACAAAAGCGATGCGTCCAAGTGCAACCTTAAATGCTATTTTCGCTTAATTTTTTGTGATTAAGTGTTTTTAAGGCAATAAAAAAGCAGGGATAACCCTGCTTTTTTTGCGTTTTATTGACTAATTAGACGGTGATATTGCAGATGCGTGCATTCCTTTCGGGCCCGCTTCTACCTCAAATGTTACAGGTTGGCCCGCTTTTAACGTTCGATAGCCCTCCATTTCAATGGTAGAATAATGTGCAAAAACGTCCTCACCACCGGCATCAGGGCAAATAAACCCAAATCCTTTGGCGTTGTTGAACCATTTTACAGTTCCGCTTGCCATACGTTCACTTCCTTCTGTTGTTTACTTACCAGTAAGATAGTAAAACCAAATTAAAGCGATGAAAAATCCAGCGCTTAAGTAACAGAATGAAAGCAAAAAAAGAGAAAGTCAAGAGAAAATTAACAATATGTATACATTTATTTAAAGATTAATCTTTAAAGTGTTTACCTACGTATCGATTGAAAAAGCATCGAACAGATCGAAATAGATTGGTATATGCGATAACTAAGGGCTAAGATTGAAGCATGAGTAGAACAGAACATATCGAACACATAGAAGAAAGTGAACAGACTGAATTTAAGCGACCTTCTATGTACTTAGTCATTTTAAATAATGACGATTACACGCCGATGGATTTTGTAATTGATGTACTGAAGCAGTTTTTTAGTAAAAACGAGCAGCAAGCGACAGAGATAATGTTGGCGATTCATCATGAAGGAAAAGGAGTTTGTGGTGTTTTTCCTTTTGGTATAGCTGAAACAAAGGTTGCTCAAGTCAATCAGTTTGCAAGAGAGAACCAACATCCATTATTGTGTTCTTTAGAAGAAGCCTAGTCAGTTCATCACCGTTAATTTTTAGGGGGGCTTATGCTAAACAAAGATCTTGAAATAACCTTGAATCTGGCATTTCAACAAGCCAGAGATGCACGTCATGAATATATGACGGTAGAACATCTATTGTTAGCGTTAATTGATAATCCCTCAGCACAGGAAGCACTCGTTTCTTGTGGTGCAGATCTCGATAAGCTACGAGAAGAAGTATCTAGTTTTATACAACAAACCACGCCTATTATTGCTGATTTAGAAGAGGAAAAAGAAACCCAACCGACATTAGGCTTTCAGCGGGTATTGCAGCGTGCTGTGTTTCATGTGCAATCTTCCGGGCGTAATGAAGTCACTGGTGCTAACGTTTTAGTGGCTATTTTTAGTGAGCAAGAATCTCAAGCGGTTTATTTATTGCGCAACAGTGCCATTACCCGTCTTGATGTGGTTAATTTCATTTCTCATGGTTTTTCTAAAAAAGACGATGCGCCAGAGCAAGCTCCGGGAATGGATCGCCTAGAAGATCAAAGTGAGGAAGAAGAAGATCGCAGTATGTTGTCGCAATTTACGCTTAATTTAAATCAAGCTGTCGAACAAGGGCATATTGATCCCTTGATTGGCCGCAGTGATGAAATTGAACGCTCGATACAAATTTTGTGTCGGCGACGCAAAAATAACCCACTATTAGTGGGGGAAGCGGGTGTGGGGAAAACCGCCATTGCCGAAGGTCTTGCTTATCGAATTGTGAAAGAAGAAGTGCCTGAAGTCATGAGTCAAGTAACGGTATATTCACTTGATTTAGGGGCGCTATTGGCGGGAACGAAATACCGTGGCGATTTTGAAAAACGCTTTAAAGGCTTACTTAAAGAGTTGAAAAGCGATGAGCATGCGATTTTATTTATCGATGAAATTCATACTATTATTGGTGCTGGAGCCGCATCTGGAGGCGTCATGGATGCCTCCAATTTATTAAAACCGTTATTGTCGAGCGGTCACTTAAGATGTATGGGGTCAACAACTTATCAAGAATATCAAAGTATTTTTGAAAAAGATCACGCTTTAGCGCGTCGCTTCCAAAAAATTGATATCACTGAGCCTTCAGTAGCAGAAACGACTAAAATTCTTAAAGGGTTAAAGTCTAAATATGAAGAGCATCATGGTGTGCGTTACACCTTAGCGGCGCTCAGTATTGCAGCTAAATTGTCTGATAAGCACATTAATGACAGGCAACTTCCTGATAAGGCAATTGATGTTATTGATGAAGCTGGCGCTAAAATGGCTATGCAACCGCAGAGTAAGCGGAAAAAAACCATTGGTCAAAATGAGATTGAAGCCATTATTGCTAAAATGGCAAGGATCCCTGAGAAGTCCGTATCCACATCTGATAAGGATTTATTGAAGAACCTTGAGCGTAACCTCAAGATGGTGGTGTTTGGGCAAGATACAGCGATTGAGAGCTTAAGCGCCGCTATTCGCTTATCTCGCAGTGGACTCAATGTCGAAACGAAGCCTGTTGGTAGCTTTTTATTTGCAGGACCTACAGGTGTTGGTAAAACGGAAGTGACCAGCCAACTTGCGTCATGTTTAGGGCTCAAGTTTATTCGTTTTGATATGTCTGAATATATGGAAAGCCATACTGTATCGCGCTTAATTGGGGCGCCGCCGGGATATGTGGGATACGACCAAGGTGGTTTATTAACCGATGCGGTGATTAAACATCCTCACAGTGTGGTGTTGCTTGATGAAATTGAAAAAGCGCATTCAGACGTTTATAACTTGCTGTTGCAAGTTATGGATCATGGAACATTAACAGACAACAATGGCCGAAAAGCCGATTTTAGGCATGTCACTTTAGTGATGACGACGAATGCGGGAGTGAGAGAAACTATCCGTAAATCTGTGGGCTTTAAGCAACAAGATCACAGTGAAGATGCGATGTCTGAAATTAATAAATTGTTTTCACCTGAATTTCGTAATCGTTTAGATTCAATTATTTGGTTTAATCATTTAGACATGACTGTGATTGCTAAAGTGGTTGATAAGTTCCTTGTTGAGCTCCAAGCTCAGTTAGATGAAAAAGGAGTGAATTTAGAGGTCAGTGATGAAGCTCTAACTTGGCTAGCCGAAAAAGGTTACGATAAAAGTATGGGGGCGCGGCCGATGTCTCGGGTCGTCACTGAATCCATCAAAAGACCGCTTGCAGATGAAATTTTATTTGGTAAGTTGGAAAAAGGTGGCATTGCTCATGTGGATGTTAAAGAGGGCGAGATTGTGATACATACTGAGTCTCATGAAAAAGTGACAAGCTAGCATCCATTTATTAAAGGTAATAAAAAGCCGGGAGTTTATCCCGGCTTTTTTTATCTGCAATATATCGGTTAGGACTAACTTTAGCGTGAACGGAAGACGATGCGTCCTTTGCTCAAATCATATGGGGTCAGTTGAACAGTAACCTTATCACCCGTCAGAATACGGATGTAGTTCTTACGCATTTTACCTGAGATGTGTGCAGTCACTACATGACCATTTTCTAGTTCTACTCGAAACATTGTATTTGGTAAGGTTTCAAGGATAGTCCCTTGCATCTCAATGTTGTCTTCTTTCGCCATTAATCAGTTATCCTGTTAGCCTTCAAATAATAAAAACGCAAGCATGATGCCGGAATTCAGTGCTCCTGTAAAGAAAAGTTCCCCGAAAGCGGAGAATCTCTTATTTAAAGGAGGGGACTTATGGCTTTGTCGGCGAAGGAACGGCAGGAAGCCAGCCGGATGATGTGAGAATTTGGTGTGGATTATAGCTACGTTTATAAGCCATTTTTCTAGATTCATCTATTTGATAACCAAGATATAAAAATTCCTTTTGCATCATTTTAGCAATCCGGCATTGTAATAGAATTAAAAAACTACCTAATGAACGTTTATGTTCTTCGGGTTCAAAAAAACTGTAAATAGCGGAAAAACTATTGGGTAAAATGTCGGTGACAGCAACGCCAATGAGTGTTTCATCTAAGGTTAATTCTATTAACATAGGTGAAAGCCAATTTGCTGAAATGAAATTATGATATTGCTCCGGAGAAGGGGGATACATTCCGCCATCTCGATGACGTTCATTGATATAGCGTTCATATAAGGCGTAGTGTTGCTCTGTATGATGATCGACAATTTGCCACGTGATATCTTTATTATTATTGATTGTCCGCTTTTGCCTTTTTGAGGGTTTAAAATAATTGACAGGGATTCTAATGGGTAAACAAGCATGGCAATGGGGGCAGTCGGGTCTGTAAATGGTACTGCCGCTGCGTCTAAAGCCTAGGGATAAAAGTTGTTCAAATAAGCTTGGATTAAGCCCTTGTTCTTGGATCACAAGTAACTGTTCCATTTCTTCGCTGAGATAACTGCAATTGAATGTTTGGGTTTTCCCTACAGAAAATTTTTGGGCTTTAGAGCTCAACAGACACCTCTCTTGGTTTCCAACACTGCGTGGCGACCTCTTTATCTCTTAATTGTATTAATTGAGAAATAAATTGGCTGCGTGAAATAGCTTTCGCGCCCATAGAAGTTAAATGTGGATTCACTAATTGAGTATCGATCAGGCGAAAATTTGACTTTGATAAGTGCTGCTGTAAGCAGACCATTGCAGCTTTTGATGCGTTAGTTTCAAAATGGAACATGGATTCACCACAGAAAACTTGGCCGACAGCGATGCCGTATAAGCCGCCTATGAGTCTATTTTTTTGCCATACTTCAATTGAGTGTGCTTTTTCTTGCTGGTGTAATGCTAAATAAGCGGCTTGAATATCTTGGGTTATCCAAGTGTCTTGTTGGGTTTTTCTTGGCATAGCACAAGCCTGAATGACTTGGTCAAAAACATGGTTGATAGTGTAATGCCAATTTTGTTGTTTGATATATTTACGTAGGCTTCGACTAATTTTTAATTGACCAACAGAAATAACAGCTCGAGGATCTGGAGACCACCATAAAATAGGGTCATTATCATTAAACCAAGGAAAAATGCCACTGTAATAGGCATCGAGTAAACGTTGGGGCCTTAAGTCTCCGCCTACAGCAAGCAATCCATTAGGTTCCGTTAATGCTTGCTCTATAGGAGGAAATGGCTGTTGATCATTATTTAAGTAGGACAGAGTGTTCAAATTGGGTATCATTAATGCTACAGATTACCTATTAAGTTAGCGGAAAAATCGATATGTTGAAACCTAATCTTAGCTGGGCATGTATTTTTTTATTGTTAACAATGACCTTTCCTGTATTGGCAGCCTATGATCGAAATCAAGCTGTTCCTGTAGAAAAAGTCGAATATGGACAGGTCATCTCTGTTAGAAATATTACTCAAAAACAACTAATTGAAGATCAAAATAGAGGTTGGAAAACCTTTGGTGGTGCTCTCATTGGTGGCGTGATCGGCAATCAATTTGGTGGCGGAAATGGTCGAACGGTTGCGACGATTTTAGGGGCACTGGTAGGAGCAGGTGTGGGAAATAATGTCGGAAGTGGCAGCTATTACCAGCAAACGGCTCTTGTCGAATTAATGATTAAGCAAGAAGATGGTCAAGAAATTATGATCCTACAGGACAGAGATCCTAATATGATTTTTAATGTTAATGATGAAGTGAGAGTGGTTTACTTACAAGGTTTTGTGAGAGTGGATATGGCAATGTGATCCTATAGAGTGGCTTGGTTTAATGTGGAGGTTTTTTCAATGAAATCGAGCTTTATTTGTCGATATTATTAATAATCATAAGCAGGCGATTTTTCTTTTTATAACAAAAACTTTTTTTGTTATAAAAAAAGAAGAGTAAAAGCTCTTGGAAATAAGAGTAAAAACACTTTTAAATCATTGCTATACTTTTTATTAGTATACAGTGAAATATTACGCTGAATACTGATAAAAATAATAACGATAGAAAATCATGGAAGAAAAACCTTAAGCTCTCATGACTCGAAGGCGGAGTATTGTGTCAGTTTGATCTTATTTGGTATGTGTATGAATGATAATTATATTTCTTATATCTAAAGAATGAAAATACAAATAAAATGATATCTAGAAAAGGATAAATAATAGGTGTATACATACAGTTTTATTTATTATGTTAAGCCTTGCTATCTTATTGAATAATAACTAATTAATTATATGTTTGATCATGGTTTTTTAGCTTTTTTATAATACGCTGTTTTAGTCCTCAGTTGTTAATTCCTTCCAATATTTATCTTCTTTAGTTAATCCCCTTAGTAATGTTCTAAAAGACAGTAATAGTCATTTAGTACTAGTTATAACGCTATTATCTACTTTAGCACTTAATTAGTATTAGTGAAGTATTAGTCAAGTATGATTTTAAGTATTAAACAATAGTTGATATATGGTTATTAATTTGTGTTGGCGTATAGTCATCACTGTCCTCTTATTTTTTTAAGTTAAGTAAGATAAATAATATATGTTTGTTTAATTTGATAGATTAAAAATATTCATAGTCTATGAGTTGAAGCTAAAGTGAAACCTAATTAAATTCCTTTTTACTAGGGCGTATTTTTCATAATGGGGTTGACTGAATCATTTAATTTTACATTTTGATAAATAGTATTGTTAATTCTTCAATTAACCTTAATGTTTAAATGCTTAGGCAATATTTAAATATAACTCGATGATTCATTTTATTGTTCTTTCTATATAAATGTTCGAGTAGTAGTCGGTGATGATTGGAGAGCTATTATGAAACTGAATAATGATACTGAAAAAAATCAATTACTAGGTGATCCTCGATTTAAAAAACGTTTAAAAGACTCTCCTATCGCCATTGTAGGTATGGCGAACTTATTTCCTCATGCACGTTATTTAGAACAATTTTGGGATCTTATTAGTGATAAGGTTAATGCTATTACGGATGTGCCTGATACCCATTGGTGTATTGAGGATTATTTTGATTTAAATCAAAAAAGGCCTGATAAAAGTTATTGTAAGAGAGGGGGGTTTTTACCTGAAGTTGATTTCAACCCTATGGAGTTTGGCTTACCACCTAATATTTTAGAATTAACCGATACTTCTCAGCTTCTTTCTTTGCTTGTTGCTAAAGAGCTACTCATTGATGCCCATATTAATGATGAGGATAGCAGAGAAAACATAGGCATTGCACTTGGTGTTGGTGGAGGGCAAAAAATTGTACATAGTTTAACTGCACGTTTGCAATATCCTCTTCTTAGAAAAGTATTTAAACATAGTGGGATAAGTGATAGTGACAGTGATATGTTGATTAAGAAGTTTCAAGATCAATATATTCATTGGGAAGAAAATTCATTTCCAGGCTCTTTAGGCAATGTGATAGCAGGTCGTATTGCTAATCGATTTAATTTAGGTGGAATGAATTGTGTTGTTGATGCTGCATGTGCAGGTTCATTGGCGGCGATGCGAATGGCAATCAGTGAATTAGTCGATGGCCGCAGTGATATGATGATAACGGGAGGAGTATGTACCGATAATTCGCCTTCTATGTATATGAGCTTTTCTAAAACACCAGCATTTACGACTCAAGAAGTGATCCAGCCTTTTGATATTGAATCAAAAGGCATGATGATAGGCGAAGGGATTGGTATGGTTGCCCTTAAGAGGCTGGCCGATGCAGAGAGAGATGATAATCGAATATATGCAGTCATCAAAGGAATGGGCTCTTCATCTGATGGGAAATTTAAAAGTATTTATGCGCCAAGACCAGAAGGACAAGCTAAAGCACTAACACGTGCTTATGACGATGCGGGAATATCGCCTCATAGTGTAGGGTTAGTTGAAGCGCACGGAACGGGTACGGCAGCTGGAGATGTTGCTGAATTTGAAGGCTTAAAAAGTGTTTTTGCTGAACAATCTTCTCAGAAACAGCATATCGCTCTGGGCTCGGTTAAATCACAAATTGGTCATACAAAGTCAACAGCTGGTACCGCTGGGCTCATGAAAGCCGCGTTAGCATTGCATCATAAAGTATTGCCTGCGACGATTAATGTTTCTCAACCTAATCCAAAGTTGAATATTGCAGATTCGCCTTTTTATCTTAATACTGAAACGCGTCCTTGGTTTAGTCAAGATGATGCCGTTCCACGTCGAGCAGGGGTTAGCTCTTTTGGATTTGGCGGTACGAATTTTCACTTTGTTTTAGAGGAATATACTGCTGAACATCACAGGGATCAATCTCATCCCCAATATCGTTACAGGCATGTTCCGACGACTTTTTTATTCAGTGAAAAGTCAAAAAATGAATTAATTCACTTACTCAAAGAGACTCTGCAAGCGTGTAAGGAAAGTGGTCAAAGGTTTGATGAGATAGCAGCGATTCATTGCTTAAGAGAGGTGGAAGCGAACGCACCTCGATTAGGGTTAGTAGCAAAAAATAGTACGGAGCTTGATGCGGCGATTACTCAAGCTTTGGCTATGTTTGACAGTAATAAATCAGCGCATTGGCAAGGTATGAGGGGAGTACAATATCGTTCTAACGCATTGATTTATCAAGATGATAAAACAAAAAAAATAGCGGCTTTATTTGCGGGGCAAGGCAGCCAATATTTAAATATGGGACGTGAATTGGCTTGCCATTTTCCAGAGATCAGAAGGCATTTTTCCCAAGCCAATCAAGTATTCAACCAACACAACCAACCGCTTTTATCTGAGCAAGTTTATCCTCACCCTGTTTTTGAATTATCCGAAGTTAAACAACAAGAAACTAATTTAACCAATACGCTTAATGCCCAAAGTGCAATAGGGGCACTTTCTTTAGGTCAATTTGAGTTGATGACAAAAGCGGGTTTTGAGGCTGATATGTTTGCCGGTCATAGTTTTGGAGAGTTAACGGCGCTGTGTGCTGCTGGGGTAATTAATCAAACGGACTATTATCAATTAACTTATGCGCGTGGAAAGGCTATGGCGAGCAAAGTCGACAATGCCAATGGGTTAGAAGACCGAGGTGTGATGAGAGCTGTGATGGCTAAATCTGGATTAACTTTAGCACAGCTTGAATCGTGTATTGCTGATTTCAGTGGTGTTAGTATTGCGAATTATAACTCTCCAACTCAAGTGGTGATTGCAGGGACAAATGAGAGTGTTGAAAGGGTGAGTCATGCTTTAACTGAACTCGGTTTTAGTGTGATTAATTTACCTGTGTCAGCGGCTTTTCATACTCAACTCGTGAGTCATGCACAAGTTCCTTTTAGTCAGGCTATTGATAAAGTTAAATTCTCTTCTCCTTTTAAACCCATTTACAGTAATACATCAGGTAAGGCGTATTTAAGCGAGGCTGAGCATATTAAAAATAGTTTTAAAACACATATGTTGAATTCGGTTCATTTTAGTCAACAAGTGTTAAATATGTACGAGGCTGGAGCGCGAGTATTTGTTGAGTTTGGTCCCAAAAATACACTTCAAAAATTAGTTAAAGAAACCTTAGCCGATAAAACTGAAGATGTCTGTTTTGTCAGCATGGATGCGAATCCAAAAGGAAACAGCGATACCCAATTAAGAGCCGCTGCGGTCAATTTGGCTGTTGCTGGTCTACCATTAACGGAATTAGATCCCTATCAAATGCCTAAACGGGAAGCTGAAAATTTAACGCCAATGCACATAAAACTAACGGCGACAAATCATATCAGTCCAGCAACGCAAAAGAAGATGGAACAGTCTTTAACATCAGGACAAGTGTCGTTTGCTGATAACTCTACGGGTTATCAAGCAGCAGAAAGTCTTGAAGGTGAAAGGATGACTTGTTCTGTTCAAAATGATAAGCCCCTTAAAACTGAACAGCAAAAGCAAACGATTCAAGATGTGAATGTTCATGCCGAGCAATCACCTGAAACAATGACTCAGGCTAAGCAAAATCTACAAGATTTGCTATTAGCTCAAGAGCAAATGCTTACCATTCATCAGCAATTTCTTACAATACCTAAAGAATATAATGAAACCGTTACTCAATTAATGGCGGAGCAAAATACATTATGTGAAAAAGGAACATCTATTTCACCAGAATTACAGCAACGTTTAGATGACTACCATCAAAAACATGCAAAGACCTTGCAACAACATGAGCAATATTTAGCATTGCAAGCCGAGACGCACAGTCAATTGTTGGAAACAGCATTATTAGAACAAAAACAAATATTATCAGAAGGTAAAGATGTTAGCTCCCCTGAGAAAGTGAAAGTTAGTAAGACTGATGAGACACATGTCATGGATAAGTCTCATGAACTCCCAAAGCAAGTTGTTCACAGTGCTATTAGTGATGAACTGGAAAAGACGATGTTAGCGGTGGTGGCAGAAAAAACAGGTTATCCCACTGAGATGCTTGCGCTGGATATGGACATGGAAGCAGATTTAGGCATTGATTCAATCAAGCGGGTTGAAATACT
>NZ_CANMWS010000035.1 GCF_947501665.1 uncultured Shewanella sp.
TGCAAGCATCAGTCATTGGTAATCTAACGCTCAAATATCATTCTAATTGTTGGTAATTTTATACTCAGGTACTTACTGACTTATCTTGATATTTCCCTATATCTAACATTTTAATAACCAGTTCTCGATGTTTAATCTCAACTCTTGCTCTGATTTCATCACTAAAAACTGTAAATATCGTATCAGTACATTCAACTAATCTAATCGCTGAATCTAAAAGTGGATCCATATTCTTGTTGAGTATGGCTGATATGATATTACTTCTATGAGTAGCCGAAGCTTCTATAAATTTAAAAATCACATCCTTCTTCCTATCTAACTCCATTCGTTGTTTATGCATATTAACAGTTATAATAGCTGTTAATATGACACCTAATACAGTAAAAACGCCAGTGAGGAGTGTTTGATATTCTTTTAAAATTTTTGACCAATCTAAATCTAAACCATACGTAATCAGAAAAATAAAGCCCGCTAAAGGCAATAAAATCCCAACTGCCGTAATGAAATACTCAATACCCCCCTTAAAAACAGACTTTGTCATTATTCTCATCCCTAAAAAAACAGGTTTCAATATGAGCGAAACCTGAATTACCATCTTAATTTTTCGTTAAAAATCAAAATAAATGAAAAACAGGGTCGAGTCAACGCATGTAACCGTGTTTAAACCCTGTTTAAATAGTCCTGTGTGCCACGAACGGAAGTGAGGGCATACCTTAGGGGGGGGTTGACGTTTAAGCCGCTTCTTTCGATGATTCTTGTTCTAGCATGTCATTAGGAATATCCGTTATTTTCAACCTTAAACGATCAGCTTTATCATTAAAATCCATAGTATTCTGATTAAAGTCTGTATTTAACGATTTAGGTGGAGTAGGCACGCCTTCCAAATAAACCGTTTTGCACAAAACCGATACTATATTCTTAATAATTAATATCAATTCATTACATTCTTCGATCATTTCTTCATTAGTAGAAAAGTTATAGAATTCCAATAGCGCTATTAAACTATATATATCATCGATTAATGAACTATATTCAAGAACAATTTCTTCATATAACTCGGGCTTTAATGAACAGTTTTTATAATTTATTCCAAGAGTTACGATAAGTTTAATCCTATATGATTCTGAAATAAATTTTAGCACCAGTTTTAATGCTTCTTCTTGCTTTTCTAATTTCTTAGCTTCTCTGTCACGTTTCCTGTCATGATTATGTTGTTGTTTTTGCTTTTGTAGCTCTAATTGATGATCTTTTCTTTGTCTTCTATGGAAACAATATTGAGTTACCACAGCAGAAAGTAATGCTAACATTGCTGATATAAAAATAGCCCAAGACTTATTATCTTTATATAGTTCCAACTCTTTAACCCATGAAATAAAACTGAAAATATCAATGTGCAATTCATAAACAACATTTGCAATATGTAGTCCATACACCATTAGAAACATGCTGGACAATACTCCTGTAATACCAATTTTATCTAACATCCTTATCATTCCAAACTTCCCCTCTTAACCCATTATAATCATAAGGCCTGATATTAATCTAAACCTGCTGATTTTAGAATGGTTTTAAGTCAAATTTAAGATCTACAATCCTCTAGCCTTAACACGATTAATAAGGCACCTTTAATTATTGTGAGCACAACTCAAATAAAACCCAGAGTTTGCTTGTCTTCTAAGCTTTACTTTTTGTTTTACTCTTTGCTTTTAAAATCCAGTGTGAATGCATCTGTATGCCTTCGACTTCAGGGACGAAGTCGTAGAGCGCTCAGGGATGAGTTAACAGCCTGCTACAGAGGCATTTGCACATAAGTCCGCTGCAAGCGATTAATATCAGTAAGACTATGATTAACAATAAAATCAACCAACACCATCGCACTTAGGGGTCACATAACGACAATAAAAAAGTACCGCCATTAAACAGGATGGGGTTATCCCCCTTTATATTAACCAATCTATAAAGGGGGGATAACTCATAAAAGGAAATGCATAACTCACCATTTAGCCCACTATTTATCTCAAGCTCAATAGGTCATGGGCTAAATATTAATACTCATGGGAATTTTGCTCGATAGCAAATAGTCATAAGGTGCTAAGTCTGGAAACACATGTTGGCGCTGGCTAATATCTTGCTTGATATGGACTTCGACTTGTTTAAGGTTGTCATTAAATTGCGCTAACGGCCCCCCTTTTTTGGTGACACGCTCATCTTTAAACCAAGCAGCATAAGGAAAGGTGTTTTCTTTGTATTCACCTAATGGGCGATAATACACTGAGCCCAGTAATGTCAGCACCACTTGTTGCTCTAACGCCAGCACTAACGGTGGCATGCCATTAAGCCACTGCACATTATCGGTTGCAGGCAGGCTGATCTCGCGCCACTGTGCACCTGTGATAGCAGGCGCAAAAGACATGAGGCTTTTTTGGGGAAAATTCACCGCCGCATGTTGAGCACTGGCCGTGAACATGATCATGGTCAATACATCACGTAAACTTTCTTTGTCTTTCAGTGCTGGAATATTATCTATTTTCCCCGCATGGCTCAACTCCTCATGCCATGCTTGTAATTCAGTATCTTTGAGCACATCCTGATCGCTGTTATAATACAGGGCAATATAATCGGCCGCCCATTGGTTAATGGCGCCCCACACTCGTGTTGCATCATCTCGATAAGGGAAAAAAGGCAATAGCTCCCGCTGATTTACGCCCCTTTTTTCTAATTCATTGGGCAACATGCCAGCCTGAAAATCAAAAGATAATCGATAATCAATCGCGGTATTTTGGGTGGCTTGAATCTTTCCTGCAAAAATTCTATCGATAGGACCTTTGGCCGCAATTAAACTGCTTTGAGCGGCGGCATTAATAAACAAGGTACCTTCAAAGTGCGGCAATAATAGACGATTAATAGGATGTTGCGGAGCAAGCTGCCTGTGCGTTGCAACCGTAAAGGCTTCTTCAACTAAATGTGTGCGACCTAAATGCACAATCAACTCATGATAATTACCATCAGCATCATTCACCACAGATTTGGCTTGCTGCCAAGCATAATCCGTTTCTTGTTCACCGCCTTGCTGAGTCACAGCTTGAGGCACCACTAAACGGCTAAGTTTAGCATCTTGCCCTAATTGAATCGCAACAGGTAACAAGGTTTGTCTGTCTGGCGTTAAGATAAAAAAAGCCATGGGGGCACTCAAGTATTTTGCCCTCGATAAGGTCTCCCCAGTGTGTTCACTCAAGGTTTCTAAGGCTTGATAGTCACATAAATACACTCGATGATCAGCCAATGCCGCCGCTAATGTATCCCCTGCAAAGAGTAAATGAACAATATCATCATGGCTCAATGAACAATTATCGGGAATGCTCGCAATATATTGAAATAACATCGGATTGGGGCCCGCAATATGCAGATAAGTAAAGTGAGTATCCTCCTTTATATTGTTTGCAATTAAAGGGAGCGCTAAGGTATTAAACAACTTTTTATAGTCATCAAGTGAGCTAGCCGATTGAGACAAATCACTTTCCAATGTCTGTAAAATATCTTGCATAAGGTGATGGCTTTTCTCCACTTCATGCCAAGCAAATTGTTTGATATTGCCCACAATCTTTTTTACATCAGCTTCTTCATGATGAAAAAAGTGCGTAAAAGTCTGCCATAAAGATAAAGGCTCTGATTGATAACCACTAATATTATGCTGTTTTAACTGCTCAATAACTGGAGAAAGCCGTTGATAGCTTTGCTGTAATTGATCACATTTTTGTTGGTTCTCTTCACTTAATGGCAGATCTGCCAGCACAGCCAATAGGTTAACACTCACTTTCGCAACAGCGACGGCCACTAAGCCTTTCCACTCTAATGTGGGTTCATCTTGACTCGGCACCTTTAACGCTAACGGCACTTGAGACAAATTCAAAGAGTGATCATTCCATTGATATAAAGCCTGCTGATTAATTAAGGCTTGCTCCCTCAATGCTTGCTGCACTTGGGGATCATCTTGTGGTAATGAAGGGCGTGGTGAATGTATTGATGTGTCTTGTTCCATAGCGTTATCCTCTTCCTTGAAAAACACCGTCTCTTGAAGTAGTGATGACATCACGCTTGTTTAACGATTAGCATCCATAATTGTGGCATTGAACGAAGGTTATCGCCAATTTATAGCTGTGAACACGCCTTTATATACAAAAATGACTCACGGACATCTATACTCTAATGGAACAGACATTACTCCAATCAATGGACGCTAAAATGCCACAATAAGAAGAGGTGATTATGTTAGGAGAAAGTCATGCACTTATTTTTGATTTTCCAGAATACAGAGATGCCATTTCAACCCTCAATAGCGAGGATCCTGATTTCTCAAACAAGGCAGCACGTTATCATGAGCTTGATTTAGAAATTAGGCGGTTAGAGTTAAAAGACTCTCCTGTCAGTGATGATACGATGCACCAATTAAAGCATGAACGTTCCGTTCTTAAAGATGCCCTATACCAAAAAATGAAAGCACAATCATCTTAAAGTTCTAACAAATAAGTAAGCCATAATCACCCACCTATTCCACCATCAAGCAGACTGATATCGCCCTAATAATCGATTAGGGCGATAACATTAACATCAATCAGCTATCACTTAAACTGCAACACCTCTTTTTTAAACCGTTTAGCCAGATAGGACTCATCTAAAGTATGATGCCAAAGCCCTTTTTTCTGTGCTTTATTTAACCCAACACCAATAACCCATTGTTTTAAATGTACTATTAAGGCAGTAATGATGAGTTTTCCAGTCTCCTTTACTACCTGCAATCCATAATCTCAATAAAAAGTATCCCCTGCTTTAGTCATTCACTCTACCGCCAACACGTCACTCAACCATTGTTGAAAACATCTTACTTTATAACTACTTTGGTTATGAGGTGACGTCACCATTGAGTAACTTAGCCCAGTTAACATCTCACCTTGTGGGTGTTTGACAAGCCAACCTTGTGCCAAGGCTGTTTGGATCAGTAATTCACTTACCAGTGCCAAGCCTTGCCCCGCTAATGCCGCTTGAATGACATGTTGTTCTTGATCGAAAGCTATTACGTTAAGTGCGTCATATGATGACTCAGCATATTGTTGCTGATGTTGAAAATAACCCTGCCACGTTATCGGTTGTAGATGAGGGTTTTTCCATGTTGTTTCAATTAACGTCGCTTCCTCTAATTTTGGATGGCGTTGCAGATAGTCTTTGGTCGCAAACATACCAATACGCTCAGTGATCAATGTCTTGATATGAGCTTGCTCAGTGTCACCTTGACCATATCGTATTGCAACATCCACTCGCCTATCTTTTAATAAATCATCTAACACTTCACCGGTTTTCACCACCACTTGAATATCATGATAACGTTGATGAAAATCCTCAAGCTTGGGCACTAACCACTGAGCAGCAAAAGAAGATGTCGTGCTGACCGTCAATACCGACCCTTGGTTCGTGATCTCATCAATCACTAGTGCTAGTTGCTCCAAAGAATGATAAGCCGCCACGGCAAGCTTTTCTCCTTCTGGTGTTAAATGAATGGCACGAGTCTTACGCTCAAAAAGCAAACACCCCAGTTTATCTTCTAATGCTCGAATTTGATGGGAAACCGCCGTCGCCGTCACGTTAAGTTCCATAGCAGCAAGTTTAAAACTTAATTGTCTGGCAGCAGCATCGAACACTCGAATAGCATTTAAAGCGGGTAAATGAGAAAACATAAGCACACTGATTATAGATGAATTTATCTCACCTATATAAAAATATATATCCTTTGTCAATTATCAATTTTTATTTCAATATCAATTCTATAGGAAACAAATTATTTTACATGATGACATATTGAGGATAACATGAATACACTACTGCATATTGATACAAGCGCACGGTCATTGTCTCCTGAAACGAATCGTTCCCCATCCATTTCAAGAACACTCGCTCAGCGCTTTCTTAGCCAATGGCAAGATACGCTTCCAGAAACACGTATTATTTATCGTGATTTAGCCACCCACCCAGTCGATTTGATTGATCAAAACTGGATTGAAGCCGCATTTACTTCAGAGGAAAAACGCACTCCAACACAAATGTCCATACTGTCAACATCAAATGAATTAATTGATGAAGTGATACAATCTGATATCATTTTACTCTCCACCCCTATGTATAACTATGGTATGCCTGCCACGCTCAAAGCCTGGTTTGATCAAGTGATCCGCGTCAATAAAACCTTCAGTTTTGATTTAAGCCGAGGTGACTCTCCACTCAAACCCATACTGTCAGGCAAACGCTTAGTTCTCATCACATCCTGTGGTGAATTTGGCTTTGAGCTGGGTGGATTAAGAGAAAAAATGGATCATTTACATCCGCATATTAAAACTCTCAGCCATTATTTAGGCGTCGAAAATATGCACGCTATCCGCGCTGAATACCAAGAGTTTAATGATGAACGTCATCAAATATCAATTGTGCACGCCTATAAAGAAATAAGCCATTTAGTCAATAGATTGACCCGTCAGCCCTCACTAGGATCAGTGAATGTCCCTGACAACGGCTAAGAACACAAAGTGCAAGTTACATAGTCAAAGAAGTCAGAAATTGATTTGTCATAATATCCGAAGACAAATAAAGATAAAATGATAGTCCATTTGACCTACAGCCAAATTAAACTAAAGTTTAATGAGAGCGATTCACTTCCGTTCTGGACCACTAAGGTCACTAAGCCTCAGCTTCATACACTGAGGCTTTTTTATGGTTATACCGTGATAACATGAAATATAAAATACAAAGCGGTTTAATTGACTTAAACCGCTAAGGTAAGGAATGAGCCCCATTCATTTTAAGTAGCAAGGGCAGACTTAATCGATTTGACCTATGTGTTGAGACAACCAATCATCATCGATATAGGCATAACCTTCACCACTAACCGATTTGATTTTAGATTTACCATCTTGATTGAGAGGCAGCTTTTTACGTAACCGGCTTATTCGTACATCAATACGTCGATTTTGTTTATTAAACACTTCTCCAAATGCCGCCATACTTAGACGATCACGGCTCACAATCCCTCCCCGCTCAGAAAGTAACTCCTTCATCATGATCATTTCACAATAAGTTAGATCCTCTCTTATTTTTTTCTCCAAAATTCCCTCTCATTTATTTCCATTAACATTCACGCTACAAACTTACACAATATTCACGCAATTTAAAATGAAAACCTGAAAGATAGCGAAAAAAATTCTATTGGATCAATAAAAAGCATCTAAACTACGTAAAGCTAATGAAAAAGTATCGGCTTCAGGACCGGGATCAACATTTTTAACGACCGCCACAGCATGTTGATGTTCCAAGCATAAAATTAACATGCTTTCACCACCAACACTCCCTCCACTGTGCATAACCGAATGAGGATGTTGTTCCATTATACGAATAAGTTTTCTGATAGCTTTTCTCTCAGGCTTCGTTAAATCTTCTGTTGATTGCGACTCATTCAATTGACCCTTCATGGCAGCCAACCTAGATTCAAAGCCAATAAACCAACCAATACCGATCCCAGTATGGGTATTGTCGGGTAAGATTTTTTCTTCAAATAACATTGACAACGAATTTGATGTTAAAAAGCCCTCATCAATATGCGCCATTGCAAATGTCACCACATCTGAAGGTGTAGATAATAGTCCTCCTCCCGCATATTTATAACTACTATTCACTTCAGGGGAATTCATTAATTCTCCATCAATATACGAATAAGCGCGTTGACGATGAGCAATAATAGGTCCATTATCATCAAAATGAGTGTCAAGCATATTAAGCGGGATAAACACTTGATCTTCCATGATCTGTTTAAAGTTTTTGCCATTCATGACACTTTCCATGGCGGCTGCAATCAAGGTCCAACCATAAGTCGTATATGCTTTTTGAGTCCCAGGGGTAAAAAGTAAGTCATCATCTTTAAATATACTAAGCGCATCAAGCGTACTCACATATTCAACATTTGAATAAAACTCGTCCCACGACAAGTAATATCGAATACCCGAAGTATGACTCACAAGATCAGATAACGTGATTGCTGCATGCTTAGCAGGCCACTGTGGTACAGCCTCTGTAATCTCTGCGTTAAAATCTATTTTTCCTTCCTCATATAAACGCATTAATGCCCCTGCAGTAAACACTTTAGCAATACTGCCAATACGAAGCTTAGTACGAGCAGTCATCGGAATACGATTCTCTAAATCTGCATAGCCAAATCCTCTTGCCCAAATGCCAATATGATTATCGGCAACCGCCACACTGATCCCAGGTATAGATTCCGCTTTCACCGCATCACGAAATAGTGCATTAACCTGTCTTCTTGCATCATGATCTGCCACGGCTTTTAAGCTACAAATACACATTAATATCGATAATAAGATGATGCTTTTCTTCATGTTATATCCTTATATTTATTTAATTTTTATATAAATTCCTAATTGTACTTTTAACTTAAAAAGTACGCTATTAGCGTCTAATAAACCACCAAGCAAGTCAACTTACTCCACTTTATTTGAAAACCGACAAAAATCTATCATCACTCTTATATTCTCGACTAAATGCAGCTTCACTGTGAAGCATGATAAAAGCCACCATGAATAAGAGTCTTTTTGAGAGAACGTAACACATAGCCTATTTAAAAGTCAGGCTAGCAATTAAACAATGACCCTATCATTAAAAAAACGTTAAGAATAATGAATTAATATTACTATTTCAGAATATTACAAATAAGACAAATGAGAAGGTGTTTACAATGATGATTGAGGGTTTAAACAAGTGAACCTTTATCAAAATGGGTTACCGAAAACACAGCCATTATAGTGATCATACAGGGTTTATGCTTGCGGTTAGTCTTGATCAAGTATCTAAAATAAACCATATCGCTAAAATACGATTCAGCTCTTTTAGGGTTTAACACGCCTAAAACTGCTTTTTTACATGATATTATTGCACTGATTGTTACTTTCAATAAACACTCATTCTTTTAAGTTCAGGTTAATTGACTCTGTCAGAAAGGAAGTTTGATTTTGAAATCAATTGAGTAGAAGAGACAGCAGATTGCTCACGTTCTGGCTGTATTAATGAAATGGTTTGAATAACACCCACTCTTTCTATTTCTGAAGTCGATATACTTTCAGAAGTCAAAGTCGAATAAACAAACATTCCAACCCAGCTTAACATCATAAGCATGATTAAAGTGCGGCAACGATACAAAACATAGAAAATAAGTAAATACATAACGAATTCCAACCATGCGCAACCAATGTATACATAAGGTTAATATCGCAACGATTGGTTAACATCATTCAAAAGTATGAATAACCCCCTACCCAAATGGATATAAATAAACCAATCACTAATACTTTTGTACTATAAAATGCATAATAGAAATATAATATATTGATTTTTAAATTAAAAAATAATAGTAAAAGTCTCTCCATTGACTCCTTTCTATAAAATACTTATTCTGCTGAACCAGAACTCGGAATAATGAGTGTCAAAGAATTCAAATAATTAATTTAAAATCATTAAATTAATAGTGTTCCCGTTATTCTATGTTTTTAATTTAACTGATTATCCAAAGTTCAGGTTACTTATGATTTCAGCCCCATCCCAGTCAGTATAAGGCTTATTATGAATCACACCATCGACACTATCCTTGCGCACCGCTCAATACGAAAATTCACTCCAAAAGCCATAGATGAGACCATGCTCTCAACTATTTTAGATTGCGCCATTGCTGCCTCAACCTCTAGCTTTATTCAATGTGTAAGTATTATAAGAGTGACACAAGCAAACCGAAGAGAATCCTTAGCAAAATTCGCAGGCGGACAAGCTTACGTAGCATCAGCTGCTGAGTTTCTTATTTTTTGTACCGACTTTAATCGCCATAAGCAAATTCATTCAGAAGCTCAATTAGGCTTTACCGAACAAACCTTAATTGGGGCCATTGATGCAGGATTAATGGCCCAAAATGCACTTCTTGCTGCAGAATCATTAGGATTAGGTGGCGTATATATTGGCGGTATAAGAAATAACCCTCAGGCAGTATCCGATCTACTCAACTTACCGGATCATGTTATTCCGCTATTTGGTCTATGTTTAGGTTATCCAGATCAAAATCCTGACAAAAAACCCCGATTACCGCAATCTCTCATTGTACATCAAGAGCAATATCAAACAGAGTGCGATAACCAGGCCTTAACACAATATGATAATCAAACACGGCAATATTATCGACAGCGTACTAACGGGACTAAAGACATATCTTGGTCAGAACAAATCACCACAGCATTGAATAAAGAAGCCCGACCTTTTATGAAAGACTTCATTAACAAAAAGGGGTTCAGTACTCGATAAAAAGCTTTAATAATAGATTTTTCACTTATCACTAAGGGACTGCTTGTCCCTTAGAAGCACACCATACTCGATACCACTGTTCATGATTTAATGATAAAGATAATGAATCTACCGCAAGGGCTATTCTTGCTATATTACCACTGCCAAGCACAGGTAAAGGGGAAGAAGGATGCCGCATTATCCATGCATAAATCACCTGCTCGATGGACTGAGCATTTAACTCTTCGACTAATACCTCAAGTTCTTTTTTTATTCTCATACTTTGCGGATTATCAACCGTAAAAATGGCCCCTCCAGCTAAACAAGACCAAGCCATAGGTCGACAACGCCTTTGTTGTAATTCATCCAATATACCGCTATCAAACACCGATAAATTCACTGGATTCATTTCTATTTGGTTTGTCACCAAGGGAAAATCTAATCGGGACTGCAACAAAGAAAATTGTGATGCGGTAAAATTAGAAACACCAAAGTACTTTACTTTACCTTGTTTTTTTAAGAGTAAAAATAATTGAGCGACTTCATCTGCATCCATTAGATAATCGGGTCGATGTAGTAGCAAAACATCAAGATAATCCGTACCCAATTGCTTTAAGGAATTCTCAACTTGGGCCATAATCGTTCGTTGACTAAAGTTATAGTGGCCTATTGTATCAGCTTGACTCGGTATAATACCGCACTTAGAAATAATTTCTATTTCATCTCTTAGTCCTTTTTTCAATTTAAGCGCTTGACCAAATAACATCTCACATGAGGGATGACCATATACATGGGCATGATCGACACTCGAGATCCCAAGCGCCAAATGAGATTGTACAAACGATAAACAATCTTGAGCAGACAATCCCCATTCACTTAGACGCCAATAACCTTGTACTAAACGGGATAACTGAAGACCACCGGGTTGCATTGAGGTTTTGGTCACCAATTTTAATTGATTTGTCATCGTTAATTACTCATTTAAATTTGCATAATAATAGGATCCCAGTAACACTTTATAAAAGCATAAATTTATGAGAATTGAAATATGTTAACGACACGCTTTACATTACTATGCTTATTGACATTTATTCCAACCGCCCTGATTGCAGCCCCAAAAGAAGCTTCAAGCCAAACAGCAGAAATAATCGATATTTATAGCGCTGATCACTTTAACGCTTATCTACCAAAAGAGAAAATCAAAACCCAAATCCGCCTTAATGGTGTTTACACTCCCTCTTTACAAGGCCAATGTGCTCAAGAAACTAAGTTAGCATTAAAAGCTAAAGCCTTTGTCACTGAATACCTTAAAAACGCAAAGAAAATAATATTAACGGAACAAACTCAGGATGAAAATAAAATACTCTGGGCAACAATGTATGTCGATGGGACAAATTTATCTTATGTTTTAATTAATAAACAACTCGGAAGGAAACTCCCAGCACCAAAAGAAAGCTGGTGTTCTTAAATCACAATAGTTTATTAACTTTTTTTAACCACACCAAGATTGAAATAGACTTTATCGCTAGGATGAGTATCCAAACTTAATCGAGAATGAGACTCAACCAATAAAAATTAATATATAACCAATTAATATTTATATCTTTTACATAATACTTAAACAAACTCTCCCACCCATAAGTGATCTCAATGATTGAATCTATTTATAATGCTGTTTAGGCTATTAATGATTAATTCAATCAATAGCGAACATTTTATATTTTCGATATTTGAGGCTATTAATCTTTCAACGATATGCGGAAGTCATAACTAAATATTTTAATTACGACGTAATGAGTACTGCCTTATCTAAAGGCTTCACAAACCGCTCCATAAAAAATCAAAAAGCCCCTGTTGACAAACATTAAATGGGATCTTTTTATTTAAAATAAATCATACATTGCCATATTGAATTAAAAGGATAAAAAATGAAAAAAAGGATCGTGAAACTAGGACTGTTCTTCATGTGCATGAGCATCAGTATTCAAGCCCATGCGAATTGGTTAGATGATATTCTAGACTGGCTTAATGGAGCAGCCAATGATGCAAGAGGATACATAGAATTAATAAGAGAAGCCACCACCCAAGTCGGCTTTGCTCACTCAAATGGTCAAGCCTACCAAACACCGACACAACTTGCAGGTCCCACAGGGGAGCTTACCTTCACTACATTCAATATAAAAGGGTTTCCAGAGCAAATTGCAGGGATCTCTAATGATCAAGCCACTGAATTGGCTCAATCTCACATTAATAATAGTGGATGGGACATCATAGGACTACAAGAAAACTGGGTGAGGAACACACCATTAAGACAAGGTCTTGATAATAATGAATACCCCTATATAAGCGATCATTTTCAAGGCTCAGCAACCACATTTGGTGACGGACTCAGCACTATCTCAAAATATCCTTTCGTAAATCGCCAAACACATGTCAAATATAACGATTGCTATGGCACCTTTGCAATGCTGCTAGCAGGCACAATATCGAGCCCTGATTGTGAAACAGAAAAAGGCTTCACACTCACTGAAATTAATATCCATAAAGATCTCATTATTCATTTTTACAATACTCATATGGATGTTGCTGGAGGAAGTGTCAAAACCAATCAGTTTAATCAATTAAAAGATTATATAAAAACCGTTTCAGCCGGGATGCCCGTAGTTGTTTTAGGCGATTTCAATGCATGGAATGATAATGGACAATGGGCAGGAGATAATAATGGCAGTTATTTTACACAAACATTAGGACTCACCTGGGCCTGTAGCGCTGTTGACAGCGAAAACACCAATAAACCCAATCGTTGCAGCGGTGTTGATCACCTCGCATATAGGGGAAATGCACAGTATAGTTTTGATGTTCTCAGCGAAACTGAACTCCCTCAAACAATAAGCGATCATAACCCTCTAATAACAAAGCTGCGTTGGATCAATCACTATTACTCTGCAGCACCAGAAGCACAAACAGCGATACCTATCGCATTACGTACATATCATGAAACTTATGTAGCAGCACAAAATAATGGAAATGAAGATGTCGTTGGAAATCATCGCCCAACCGCTGATATCTGGGAAACATTCACACTGAATATGAAGCAAGCAATAAACAATAATCCATTATGCCTTCAGCATAATGACAAAGTCACGGTAAAAAGTGGCAATGGTCATTATTTTCGTGCTCACAGTCAAGGCAACCTTGATGCACAAGCTAGCGTAGCGCATATCTGGGAAACCTTCACTCTTAAAAATCATACTCATCCAACCCGCTGTTTACAAAATGGGGATGCCATTTCCCTTTTCAGTTACCACAACGATTATATCGTTGCAGAGCCTGATGGCCGAATACTCAGCAATAGAAATGAAGCTTATACCTGGGAAACCTTCACTGTTGAGTTTTTACCTAACACTTTTCAAACCCATTCAGGTCAGCTAACACACGTTTCTGTCGGCAGCGACGGAACAGCCTGGGGAGTAGATCATAATGATGATATTTATCATTTTTCCCAAAACCAATGGCAGCCCATTGATGGCAAACTCAAGCAAATTTCTGTAGGCAATCATGCTTATATTTGGGGCGTCGATGCCAATAATGATATTTTTCAATGGCAAGAAGGACAAGGTTGGGCACATATTTCAGGTAAACTTGCTTCGATTTCAGTCGGTCATGATGGCGCGGTATGGGGTTTAGATCAAAACGGTGCTATTTTTTATTTATATAATGACCAGTGGATGTCTATCGATGGAAAATTAAGCCAAATCAGTGTCGCAGACGCTAACACAGTATGGGGCATTAATGATAACCATGATATATTTCAACTGCAAATGGATAACACTTGGAAACACATTCCAGGTAAGTTCACCCACATTAGCAGTGCAACAGGGAATAACATCTGGGGAGTAGGCACTGATAATCAAGTCTATTACCGAGTCAATAATGTATGGAAACAAAGCATTTATGGCGGGCAGAAAAAAGAGATTTCAATAGGCAGTAATCAATACATTTGGGCTATTGATGAAAATAATCGCCTCTATAATGCTGCGGGTTATACCTATTGAACATTGAATCAATATTAAACATTATTGGTTTTTATATCGAATAAGAACATCGCAATCTGTATCAGAAACAATACTCGCTTATTAGCGGTATCCCACCGTTAATAAGCACTCCTTAATACAGGAAAAGCACTAAAATAATGTTGAATTAAAGGTGACACTTGATTATTAATAAAATAAGTTGCCACAATCGGTTTGTCATCAATAGACCAAGTATCATGATCATGACTATTTAAAGTCACACTGATAGAGTTCACTCCTGGCTCAAATAAGTTGGGTTCTAAATGTAAATATGCCCCATACACCCTTTGTACTTTCTTGCCATTGATAAAGAGATGTGCATGCCCTTCAACTTTTCTTTTTGGAAGATCTAAAAATTCTGGGGATTCTAATTCAAAGTCTTCATACAAAATATGTAGGTTATAACCTGACTTACTATCAACAAATAATTGTAAATCAAGTTTAGGCGTCACAGCATTTTTAGGTACATTTCTATTTAAGTGTGAATGTAACGCCATAGATGCCAACCCCTTGTTGCTAACATCTAACCCATTATCTTGACTTGTATTGTCAGGAAGTCCCTTAACACTCAACTTACCTTTATTATTAATATCAACGTCTTTTGCATATAATGACCCTTGGAGCAAACAGGATGTAACGACTAACAAAAACAAACCGCAACTTATTATTTTCATACCAATATCCATAATTTGATAACCTTTTGACTTAATCTTTTCGGTTCTATCCTTATATCGATATATCATCATAGACCAAAATAAATCAATTCAACGATAAAAAATGACCTACCTTCAATATCCAATCAGCTACAAAGAGTATAAATATAAACAAATCAAAACAAAAGGGACCATTATATTTTATTTCAGTAAGAATGAGAACAAACCTATTTAATTCACACTTTAAACACAGCCACACAATGTAAATTAAGTTAAAGTCTCATGCTAAGACTATATTGGCTTAAGAAAAAGGCTAAAATATCATTACCACTTATTAAATTAAAACTCCTAATACACTGACAATAATAACAGTCACTAAAAATTATTAATCTCATATTTATTTACAGTAGGTTATTTGATATTAAAATAGAGAAAGGATTTCATCATATGACACATAAATTAAAAGTACTCACTGACTATCCCTATAAAATAGTGATTACCATTTATAGATTATTCATTATGAGTTTATTATTCATTATTATTTCCCCCATAGCCATAGCCATAGCAGATGATGTAACAGAAGATGTTAATATTAATGCCCATACATTAATTCAATCCATAGAACGAAATAATGGACATTGGGTATTAACTTATGAGTTACTTGTTTCCTCAAATAAAAGTATCAATGCGGTTACAGGCACATTAATTCAAGTTCCTGATACATGGATCCGCACGGGTGATGGTGAACTGGATCTTGGTGATCTCTCCATTGAAACCCAAGCCAGTGATACGTTTAGAGTGGTGCTTTCTGATAACAATCCCGATTTAACGCAGTTTGTATGGACCTTTAGCGGTACCCCTGCTGATCCAGACCATACACCTGGAGCGGATATTCTTAATGATTGGATTATCAACAGTGAGCAAGAATATTCTCAGTTTATCCCCGATGCCCTCATACACGTCAACACTGTTACCCATAATGGAGAAACTGTCATCGTTTCTGCATCAGGCATACCAGACTATCAAGTTACTATTGATCAACAACTGCTCGATACCGTAGCCAAACATCCATCTGGTGATTTTCAAAATCACCAAGGGCTAACAGTGAATGAAGGTGATATTGTGGTCTTTGGACAAAATATTGGTTGGGCCGTCAGCCCCATAGGTAATGCTTGTTATTCAACAGGTGGCGAGGGATTTTGGCCACCCGGCCCAGACTGCCCGTTTGATATCGCAAAATCCATGGAATTTCCTCTCACTCCCAATGCGAATACCGGTACATGCGAAACAGGCAATGGTGCAATCGGCTATATGGTTAACGGCACATCTGTTTACAATTGGTCCGACGCTCGCGTTGATAACAACATTTGGCAACGAAATGCCCCCGTTTTTGAACAATATGATATGGATATTTGCAGCGGTCATGCTGCAAATGGCGATTATCACCATCACTTCAACTCAAAATGCTTAGCCAATACCGTTAATGATCTCGGCGACAAACACTCACCCGTCTATGGCTTTGCTAAAGATGGCTACGCCATTTATGGTCCTTGGCATGCAGAAGGACTATTAGCTTCTAGCTCGTGGCGTATTCGGGATTATCAAGATCCCATTGTTGGCTGCAGTGACGGGGAGAGAAGCTGCGTCATGGTCAACGCGCTCGATCCGAGTCAGGGAACCGTCCCCGCAAGTACTGCAGGCTATGACTTAGGTTATCCCTATACACTTCAACCTCCCTTTAGAGGAGGAACAATCTATCTTGATTCAGGTGCTTATTATCAAGATATGTACTGGGATGAAACATTAGCTAATCAAGGCGAACACTTTCTTGATATGCACAATGGCCATGATCACGACCAACTCGGTTATCACTACCACATTACCGTGACTCAAGCTGAAAATGACGAATTAGTCCCCGCATTTCCTTATATTATTGGCCCGACTTTTTACGGCGAATGCCAATAAGTCTCTCCTTAATATGGCCCTCAGCATTCAACAAATAGAAGGGCCATAGCGACATTAAAAAAAGTTAACAACAATAATATGTTGTATTTTGTCAGACCGATTATGTAAAAAAAATTGATAATTTTGTATCAATTTCACACCTAAATTCATCAAAACCTCTCTCAATAAGCCCAAAATATAGAAAACTGCTATATTTATTCTACCCTAAAGATTAAATTTATTTCTGCAATTCATTAAACATAAGTTAATTAAAACGAATCATAAAACCTGTAAAAAATGATTATGACTTTTGTTTGATCAATATATTAAGTAACAAATCCATCACGATGTTACCCTATAAATTGGAGCGAGAAATGGAACAAAAAAGCGAATTCACCCCTCTCGATATCGTATTACCCGATATTATCGGTGATCAAGATGCCTGTATCGCAAAACTTGAAACTCTTCTTCAATCACATTCTGGCATAAAAAAAGCGCACCTGACTCGCCGTGAGGATAAAACAGGAATATGTGTCCATTATAATCCTGATCTATTAACTCTTAAGCAAACCCAAGCATTAATTGAACTTTCTGGAGCCAAGTTAAGCCAGCAATTTCAACATATGAGCCTACAAATCAAAGGAATGGATTGCAGCGATTGCGCCACAATCATTGAACACGCATTAATGCGATTAGAAGGCGTTATTGCAGCCAAAGTCAGTTACACTGGCGCACAACTTAGGCTCGAATTTGACAGTCAAATTATTAGCTATAAAAAAATTGCTAATAAAATATCAAAACTCGGCTATAAGCTGTCAGATCAAAACGAAACTAAAACCTGGTGGCAAACAAACCGTGAACTCATAATGAGTTTATTTTCAGGCGTTTTACTCTTATTAAGCTGGATTATTGACAGCTACAATCCAAGTTTAGCCAAAGCACTAGCCATCGCTTCTTTTATTTTTGCCGGTTGGCTCACCTTCAGAGACAGTTTACAAACCTTAATGCAAAAACGCTTCGATATTGACGTATTGATGCTACTGGCTGCTATCGGGGCTGCAACGATGGGTTTATGGGCAGAAGGCGCCCTCTTGCTGTTTTTATTCAGCTTAGGGCATTCTCTAGAACATAAAGCAATGGACAAAGCCAAGCGAGCAGTCAAAGCTCTCGCTGATCTTGCTCCTAAAACTGCACTCATTCATAGAGATGGTATAGAGCAGGAAGTTGCTGTCGAGAGCTTACAGCTTGACGATATTGTCATCATCAAACCGGGAGAGCATATTCCAGTGGATGGCATTATTTTAAATGGCACGACAACTGTTGATCAAGCCCCTATTACTGGGGAGTCAATCCCTGTCGATAAACAAGTACAAGACAGTGTTTTTGCTGGTACAATTAATGGCGATGGTAATATTCAAGTCAGTGTCACCAAACTCACAGAAAATACGACATTAAATCGTATGGTGCGTATGGTGCTTGAAGCAGACACACAAAAGTCTCCCACTCAACGTTTTACAGATCAATTCGTCAAGTACTTCGTACCGAGTGTACTCATACTGGTTGTCGGTTTTATTTTTATCCCTCCCATGATCTTTAATATGGCTTGGGGGGATGCCTTTTACCGAGCCATGTCAATTCTCGTTGCAGCCTCGCCTTGCGCACTTGCCATTGCCACACCCGCCGCTATTTTATCTGGAGTCGCCAGAGCGGCTCAAAAAGGCGTATTAATTAAAGGTGGAATGCATTTAGAAAACTTAGGTCGAATTAAAGCCATCGCATTCGATAAAACGGGCACCTTAACCCAAGGAAAACCAGAAGTACAACGTATCCTTTGCCTTAATGCAAATGAAGAAGAATTATTGACTATCGCCGCATCTCTTGAGCGATTAAGTACACACCCCCTTGCCAAAGCCATTGTTGACCTAGCAGAAAAACGCGATCTCACTTTGATGACAATTGATGATATGCAATCCATCACAGGTAAAGGGTTATCAGGAACATTAGATAAAAAGACCCTTTATGTCGGCAGTGCACGACTTTTCGATACTTTGCCAAGTGAAGTTGAATCCAGTGTCTCTGAACTGGAATCTTCAGGCTATACAACAATGATAGTCAAACATGGTGAGCTCTGGTTAGGTGTTATCGGATTGGCCGATACTGTAAGAAATGAATCTGGCGAAGCAATTAAAAGTTTAATGAAAACAGGACTTGAAAAAACCATTATGCTCACTGGGGATAATAGTGCAGTTGCCAATGCCGTTGCGAAAAAAGTCGGTGTTTCTCAGGTGAGTGCCAACTTATTACCTGAAGATAAACTCACAGAAATAACCCTATTAGAAAAAGAGCTTGGCTATATTGCTATGGTCGGAGATGGAATTAATGATGCACCCGCGATGGCCAGAGCAACGGTAGGAATAGCAATGGGTGGAGCTGGCACTGATGTGGCATTAGAAGCGTCAGATGTTGCTTTAATGGCCGATGATTTAAACCGCTTGCCCTTTGCCATTGGACTGAGTCGAACGGCGCAAAAAATTATCAGGCAAAATTTAACCATTTCACTGTCTGTTGTGGCCTTTTTGCTTATTGCGACCATGACAGGCTTTGCAGGTTTGGGGCTTGCGGTTACGATTCATGAAGGTTCAACCCTTGTAGTCGTCGCAAATGCATTGCGTCTACTACGTTATCAATAACAGGAGTCTGATTATGGGACATCACGGTAGAAGAGGCGGCGGTTTTTTAAAAGGATTACTTGGTGGAGGTCACCACGGGAATAATCAGGATTATGGTTATCAAAATCCTCAACCTGCACCACAGCAACCTGCACAGCCGCCTCAAAATCAAGGGGCTTTTTGCCCAAGTTGTGGAACAGGGAACTCGCCTCAAGCAAAGTTTTGTCAACAATGCGGTAATACCATGACATTAAAGGGCAGTAGTTGCTCTAAGTGTAATAAGGGGATCGAAGCCAATGCTAAATTTTGTGAGCATTGCGGTGAAAAACAATAAATAACTCTGTCAATAACGCACGAAAATGACGACTTATCCCACTCATTTTCGTGAGTCTTTGATGGCAGCGAGAAAAAATGCGACAATTTCAGTTTATTCATAAAAAGAACTGACTTAATGCTTTCAAAGCTCACCCCTCTACAACAACGCTTTTCTCATATGCAGCATGTGACTTTAGTGTCTTGTGAATTTGATATCAACCTATTTACCCCAGAATTATTTAACACTCACCAAATTCAATTACCCTCAAAGCTCAATAAAGCAGTTCCTAAGCGAAAAGCCGAATACCTAGCAGGACGCGTATTAGCAAAGCATTGTTTTGCTGAATTAAACTTACCTTATCAAGACATCATTAATGCAGAAGATCGAAGCCCCATTTGGCCAAAAAATGTTATAGGTAGTATCAGCCATTCCAATGAAACCGCAGCCTGTGCCATCACCACATCTAAAAGTATTCAAGCCCTTGGTATTGATCTTGAATATGATATCAATCTCAAAAGCTGCGAAGATATTTATAAAAGTATTATCAACTCATCGGAAGAAACCCTGTTACGAGCCACAGACCTGCCCTTTAATCAAGCTGTCACTCTGGCATTCTCTGCAAAAGAAAGCATATATAAAGCGCTATACCCTCTTATCAAAAAATTCTTTAATTTTGATGCCGTATCCATCAACAATATCAACTTAGAGCAACAAAAACTGACACTTGAACTCACCCTAGACTGGTCTGATAAATTTAAAAAAAATCAAACGTTTGAATGTTATTACTTGAGGTTCGAAAAAAGCTTTTTGACGAGTATCACCGTTTTTAACTAACGAAGATTGCTGTTTGACGTAAACTTAAAAGATAATCCGTGAAATAAACCTCACCGTTATGATGGCAAAAAAGGAAACCTAGCACAGCCATTAAAGTATGTTCAGCCCATGACAAAAGTATACAAGTGACATCAAGGAGCGATGCTCATGGCATTGTCATCAGTCAATATGACACACTATAAACTGGCCATTATTCTCGGAATCATCGGCTTTAGTATTAACTTGTATCCTATATTATTACTGGCCAATATCCCCTTAGTTCTAGGCAACATTGTCATTGTCATTACCGCTATTTTACTGGGTCCTTGGTATGCATTGTTAACCGCTATGATTTGCGTCTCAGGACTCATGCTAGTCTGGGACAGTCCTCACGTTTACCTTATTTTCGGATTAGAAGCGCTCTGGCTTGGTTTCGCTAAACGAAAAAATATCTATGCTCTCTATGCCTGTATTGCCTACTGGCTACTCGTCGGCATGCCCATGTTTTATTTATATGCCACTTTATTCACCCATATTCCGACAGAAAGCTTACCGTTTATTGTCCTTAAGCAATCCATTAATGCTCTCATTTACACTAGCTTAGGAGCACTAATTGTACTCATTGTCCCTTACTTTTGGCACTTTAAAACAAAACTAATCGATAATCACAGACGCACATTTAACACCCAACTTACCTATACTTTTATCCTTGTACTTACCCTCTCTCTTTTATCATCAACCCTTTTATTTAACAACCAATTTATTAAACGCCAAAAAGCGATGATTTATGAAAACTTACAAGATTCCGTGACCCATTTAGGTCATTTTACCTCTATCTTTGTCAATGAACATGTCAAAGCCATTACGAATGCAGCTCACTGGCTCAGCCTTGATCTAGAAGAACAAAGTGACTGGCAATATCAATTAACCAGCCTACATCAAAGTTACCCGAGTTTTTTAACCATGTTAATCACTAACAACAAAGGACAAGTTATCGCTGCAAGCCCAAAAAAGAAACTGGATTTATCACAACCTGTCTCTGTTGCTGACAGAGAATATTTTCAGCAAGCCTTTTTCTACCAGCAAATCTTTATTTCATCTGTTTTTCAAGGTCGAGGATTTGGAAATGATCCCATTATTGCAATTAGCGCACCGATTTATTCACGGCAATCAGAACATGAACCCATTGGTATCATTGAAGGTTCTTTAAATTTACGCCAATTTGCCAGTATCGAGCATACCAATACGAAAAACCATCAGCAAGCAATGCTACTAGTCGATGAAAATAATAGAATTATCTACGCTTCTAACATGTTGGCATTAACTCCCTTAGAGCCATTAAAAGTGCAACAGGTAGGTCAAGAGTATAAAACAGGCCTGCCAATGATGAATATTATCAATACGAAAAACCTAACACCTGAATTTATCTACGCCACTGCCACCCTAGAAAATGGTTGGACACTCTATACACTAAATCCACTTTTACCATTAATTAAATTAATCGAAGAGTTATATCTAGCCACATTCGCTATTCTCCTGATTGCCTTGTTCATTACTTTTTATATTACTCGTATCGTCAGCCTCAGATTAACTCAGCCACTGGCCATTATTGCAAAAGATTTTGGAGAACATAACATTAAAAATGTCAATATTGAGCAAGTACAAAACGAGGCGCCACAAGAAATTTATGCTTTACATCAAAGACTGCAAAAAAGTAAACATGCTTTAATGAGCTATCAATCAGAACTTGAAAATAATGTCCAATTAAGAACAATAGAGCTAGAAAGAGCCAATAGCCAACTTAAGTCGTTATCAGAAATTGATCCCTTAACCGGTCTCTACAATCGACGTATTGCAGAATTAAAGTTCTGCAGCTTACATGAAATTAATCAACGTAATAATGAAACAATTGTCGTTGCACTTCTCGATTTAGATCACTTCAAACAAGTCAACGATCAACAAGGACATTTAGGAGGAGATGAAGCACTAAAAACCATATCCAACTTGTTAATACGGACATTTAAACGTGATACCGATGTGATTGCACGTTTCGGAGGAGAAGAATTTTTACTGATCCTCTCTTTTTCAGACACACTCAAAATAGAAACACACCTCAATCACTTCAGAGAAAAGTTAGCCCGAACTCAGCTAACGAACCCGCAGACACAACACTCTTTTTCTGTCACGGTTAGCATTGGAGCCATTATCGCCTTCCCAAGTTTCAGTCCATCCCTTGATGATTGGATAAAGCAAGCCGACATTAATCTATACAAGGCCAAAGACAGTGGCAGAAATAAAGTGGTTTACACCCAACAGCCTGAAGAAAAAACCTAGAAAAAATCTATCTCGTTAAACAAGATTATTTTACGTTATTATAAGCCTCTACGCTTTCTATACATTTAGGTCCGCCATTGAACAAAACACCCTCTGTACTCGGTAGTCATGAAAGTCAATACACTTTTTATCTCCCAAACGCACCCATATTACCGAAAAATTGGCATCATACTCAAGCCGATGCTATCCCTTCGCTCATCTCACTCAATGGTAATCATTGGCGAAAAATTGTCACTATTATGGCTAAAATCATGTGTCCATTAGAAGATTGGAAAACCTATCGAGACAATGATCTACTCAAAAAAGCTGAGAGCATTTATATTGGTGCAAAGACCTTATCTCCTCAAGCACAAGTGCATATTATTTCAGGCCAAACTGCCGCCGAACGATTAGCGCTTGATGTTAAAAAGTTTCAGTCTATCAATGAAAAGTCTGTATTAAAGACGTTTCAATCTCACTTAATAGTGCCTTATTTAGATTATCGCCAATACCCAAATACACTGATTGCAGTCACCCGTGACTACCTCACAACGCTTTAAAAAAAGGGAAGCTGCAGGCTTCCCTTTGTGTATTTCTATCCCCGCCTTTCAAAAGAGGCCTACATTCTCTTGATAATAGCTTTGAACCTATACATTTAAAGGTTTTGAAACCAACACCTTCATTTCCACTTGGGTATAGCCCCAAAAATATCACTAACCTTTTTGTGCAACCTGCTTGACCTTCACTCGGTTATTGGTATCACGACTTTGGCGAATAAGCGTATCACCGCTCTCAAAATGCGCCATTTTAGCCATTCTATCGTACAATAACACATTCACAGAAGCGGCCAAGTTCATGCAACCTTTGGTTGGCATGTACACTACAGCATCACTCACATCAATTAGCGCCTGAGTGACTGTGCCATCTTCTGGACCAAAAATATACAACGCTTTCTCTGGGTGTTGAAATTCAGGTAAAGGGCACGCTCCTTCCACCAAATCCACACAAACGAGACTGACATCCTTTCCTACCGCTTCGCGTAAATCTTCCACTTGTGTCTGTGGAATAGCCCGACCCGCACCTTTTGTATCGGTATTATATTGTGCATTACCGTTACTGGCGGCGAGTAAATAGCGTTTGCCCGTAAAAAAAACCGCATCAGCCTCATAGCAGCCTGCCGCTCTCATGATCCCGCCCACATTAGTCGGGCTTTTTGGGTTTAATAACCCGATACCAATATAACTTGATTTCATTTAGACAAATTTCACTGTATCAATGACTAAGCGGCAATACGTTGACGCAGTGCTTGCCAAGCATCTTCAACCAATTGATAATCATGCTCAACCAGTTCTTCTTTTGCTAAATCTAAACACACTTGCATTTTAGCCGATAAGCAGCTCAAATCTTGATTTTCTTCAATTTCAAGTTGTGACAACACCACAGCAAAATGCCCTTGTAAATAGCCACTGGCAAATAAAGCATCATCATCACCTGACTCAACAATACCCTCAATCCAGTTTTGCAATGTGTGCTCATACTTCTCTAACATGAATGCTCCATACTATCTAATTAATTTTTGCCACTGGATACATCACATAATCGCGATACCCAGTTATCACTTTATAATATCCAGCAAGGGATAGGTCTAATTCAGGATCGCCAGAATCCACAATCAACGGACGTCCATTTAATGCCTTTAGCTTAGTTTTAGTCGCTAAAATAATAATATTATCTTGACCGATTTGACGAAGTAACGCGGGTGTCAGCTGTTGATTACCTCGCCCCAAAATATGACCTTGCCCACCAATAAGCGTGATAAACAATTTAGTCTTCTGATTTTGAGTTTGTTCAAGTAATTGTGCCGCCGTTAAATCAGACTGAATAAGAACTTGATCTTGAATTAAATCCACACCTAATAAGGTATTGATAAGTCCCATTTCGGCCATCACAAACGCCAAAGTACTACCAGACCCCATGATGCATAACGCATCATCCATGAGTTCAATAGCCTCTGCGGCGATGTCAGCAAGGACTAGAGTCTCACATTCAACCCCTCCTTGCTTGACGGCTTGCACATAACGAGGCTCGGCAGGCACAAGCATGTCACCAAAGCGCTTCGCTTGAACCCGGCCTTGCCTAAATTGCACCTCATCAATATCCATCACATCAGCGCTCATTAGGCTGACTAACTCACCATCAATTAATTGCTTAACAACCAAACCGGCAGCAGTCGGTGTGACGCCATATACGCCTGAGTGGATTTTCACACCAGCAGGCACACCTAATACGGGAATACTATCACCAACACTGGCATAAATATCCCTAGCGGTGCCATCCCCGCCAGCAAAAAGAATTAAATCCACATCATATTCAAGCAACTTTTCCGCTGCAGCCGACGTATCGGCTGCCTGAGTGATATGCGGTGATTGATAAACCGCTTGAGTGTTAAACCCAAGCGATTGAGCAACAATCTCCCCCATGTCGCCGGATGCGGTTATCACCTCAACTCGTGCTTTATCGGGTTCAATTTGAGTTAAAGCTTGTTTCATGCGGTTCATGGCTTGAGGTGAGGCCCCTTTTGCTAACGCTTGTTGAGCAATGCCATCACTGCCCTTTAACGCAACGCTTCCTCCTAATCCAGCCAGTGGATTAATCAACAGGCCTAATCGAAACGATGCCATTATTCCATCACCCCTAAAGCCACTGAACTCACTATCGCATTCCAATAACGGGTGTTTGACTCTGTACATCCATATTTTGTCCGCGATGTCTTAATAAATGATCCATCAATACAATCGCTAACATGGCTTCAGCAATAGGCACTGCACGAATACCGACACAAGGATCATGGCGACCTTTTGTCACCACTTCAGCAACGTCACCAGAAGCGGTCATGCTTTGTCCTGGCACACTAATACTTGAAGTGGGTTTTAATGCTAAATGAGCAACAATCGGTTGACCCGATGAAATGCCACCTAAAATACCACCCGCATGATTAGACTCAAAACCTTGAGGCGACATTAAGTCTCGGTGCTCAGAGCCCTTTTGCTCGACAACAGCAAAACCATCACCAATTTCAACCCCTTTTACCGCATTAATGCCCATCAATGCATGAGCAATTTCCGCATCCAGTCGATCGAACACTGGCTCTCCGAGCCCCACTGGTACGCCCGATGCGACAACAGTGAGCTTAGCCCCAATAGAATCACCACTTTTTTTCAAATCACGCATATACTCATCCAGCGCTTCCAGTTTGCTGGCATCAGGGAAAAAGAATGGATTTTGCTCTATTTGCTCCACATCCATATGCTCAGCTTTTATTGGGCCAAGTTGCGACATAAAGCCATGAATATCAATCCCGTGCATATGCTTTAAATACTTTTTAGCAACAGCCCCAGCAGCAACTCGCATTGCTGTTTCACGAGCAGAAGCACGTCCTCCGCCTCTATAATCTCTTAAACCATATTTTTGCTGGTAAGTATAATCAGCATGACCAGGACGAAAAGTATCTTTAATATTGGAATAATCTTTACTACGCTGATCGGTATTTTCAATCAACAGGCCAATGGAGGTACCTGTTGTTTTACCTTCAAAGACACCCGATAAGATCCGGACGGCATCGGGTTCACGCCTTGCTGTTGTATAACGAGACGTGCCTGGACGGCGCCTATCAAGATCATGCTGTAAATCAGCTTCACATAATGCCAAGCCAGGTGGGCAACCATCAATAATACACCCTAAAGCGGTACCATGACTTTCACCAAAAGTCGTTACGACAAAATTTTGACCTATACTGTTTCCCGACATCTGCTTTACACCTCAGACAATTAACTATTTGTAATACTTACTGGTAAGGCGCTACCATGTAAGTATTAAACTAAAACACCATTATATAAAAAATGACCTTATAACTGCTAAACTATTCGCTATCTTGGTACTCACTAAAATACTCTCGATGTGCTTGCAATTGATCATAGGTCAAGACAAACACCCCGTCTCCTCCATGTTCAAATTCGGCCCAGCTAAAAGGCACTTGAGGAAATTGCTCAGCTAAATGCACCATGGAATTGCCCACTTCAACCACTAAGATCCCCGTTGGCGTTAAATAATCTGCAGCATTCGCTAAAATACGCTTGGTCAAATCTAAACCATCATGTCCAGACGCTAAACCTAATTCAGGCTCATGATGATACTCTTGAGGCATATCATCAATATCTTCTGCATCCACATATGGCGGATTCGACACAATCAAATCATATTGCGGACCTTTAGGAAGCGCTGAAAATAAATCAGACTCCATAGCAAAAACGCGGTCCATCACGCCTAAAGATTCGATATTAATTTGTGCGACATCAAGGGCATCTGGACTGATATCCAATGCATCTATTTCAGCGTCATCGAATTCATAAGCACAAGCAATGGCAATACAAGCACTTCCAGTACATAAATCTAAAACACGACCAACCGATTTATTATATAGCCAAGGACTAAAGCGCTCTGCAATCATTTCAGCTATCGGTGAGCGAGGCACTAATACTCTCTCATCAACATAAAATGATAACCCCGCAAACCTTGCATGATTCGTTAAATACGGTACCGGTAATCGTTCTTGAACGCGACGAATGATCAATTCGACAATTTTATGCTTTTCACTGCTGGTTAAGTTACTATGAATAACCTGTTGACCTATCTCTTCAGGCAAATGCAATGCATGAAAAACCAAGGCTATGGCTTCATCCCACGCATTATCCGTCCCATGACCATAATAAATATGTGCATCATTAAAACGGCTCACGGCCCAACGCAGCATATCGCCAACAGTACGTAATTCAGCGACAGCTTCATCAACAAAAATCTTATCCAAAATAGACTCCAACATTATAATTGGTCTTCATTGTAACTGAAGTCTATTCATATGGCATCGAATTCAATAAAATACCCCTATGAATAAAAAATATGATGATGATGGTCAGGCTCTGTTTTCCACGCTAATTCAAGGTATTAAACCCTTAAAACAGGATAAGCGTCATTTCACCGCCTCGCCCAAAAATAAAGCCAAATTGGTGCAAGCAGAACAAAAGTTGCATGCGGACAGCTATTTTTCTGATACATACCAACCTCTAATGCCCTCTGAAGGTCCAATGCGATGGGTAAGGGATGATGTCGACAGCTTTGAATTAAAGCGGTTACGTCGAGGAGATTACAGCCCAGATCTACTACTGGATCTCCATGGATTAAGACAATCCGAAGCCAAACTTGAGCTCGTTGCACTCATTCAAGCAGCAATCAAACAGCACAGTCCTTGTTGCAGTGTCATGCATGGTCACGGCAGTGGAATATTGAAACAGCAGTTACCTTTATGGCTCGCACAACACCCTCAAGTTAAAGCTTTTCATCAAGCGCCCAAAGAATGGGGGGGAACCGCAGCATTACTCGTATTACTCGATATAGAAGAGGCTTATTTTTAATCCTCATTGTAATCTAAGAGCACGATTGGAAGTGGGCTTTCAATCGTGCTCTGAGTGTTTAAGGCACTCTATAGATGATTAAACCTTTTGTGAGTATTTTTGCAGCATTTTATCGTTTATTTGCCCAGTACAAAGTTTGTACGGTGTTGTTATTCTCGGCTTGGGTTCCAGACGTCGCCCTACCTCCTCCATCCATGGAGTCGTCGGCTTGAGTTCCAGACATCCTCTATCTCCCACATTCATAGAGTCATACATCAATAAACGATAATGCCATAAAAAGAACCCACAAAGCTGTCTTCATTCTCTATTGTAAGCAACATTCGACTAAACGTGCTTTATGCTTTGTTAAACACTTCTCTGTTTAAAGAAAGGAGCCTAAGATGACTCAGGCAACCCCTCTTTCTACCACCTCAACACATTTATGAGAGGCATCATTCAATCACTAAAATGTAATCAGAAAGGCTTAACAGGCCCTAGAACAGGAATAAGGCGATTCTTGCCAGATGAGAGATTGATGATTGTTATTTTTTTCAATTAACGTAATACCCGAAGTTGAAAATAAAGGGGGTTCAACATCCGGTAAAAATGCATTCACTAAGTATCCCAGCAAAGGCATATGAGCAATCACTAAGACCTTTTTAGCCTGATAGAATTCAACATAAGCTAATATGACATCCATTGTATCACTGGCATGATTTAACGGTGTTAGCTCTTCTAATACATGCCATTGTGTAGGTTCCATAAAATGCTGACTCACTTCTTGCCATGTTTGCTGAGCACGAACATAAGGACTGACCAACACTAAATCAAAATGTTGTACAGAAGTCGCTAACCATTGACTCATCATTACAGTTTGAAAGCGGCCCGCATCAGTTAATGTTCTCTCTTGATCAGAGTTAGCCTGATGGTTAGCCTCACCATGTCGCATTAAATATAATTGCATACTGCTGTGCAGATCCCGTTTTACATAGTTATAGGGTTATGCTCTGGGCATGAAAAACTAACATACCTCATGTGTCCACATTCACCCACTGAAAATAGCGCTTGGTATCATTCTATATGAAAAAATTAACTTAATCCCACTGTTTTTGTTAATAAAACAGCAGAAAGTAACAACATAAACCAACAAGACAACACAATCATTCAACAACATGAAAAAGAAATAGGCATTGAAAAAGCCTAGTAACATAGACAGCAAGCTGAATTTAAACAAGAACACATAAATATCACCCTCTAATTTCACACTCTATTTCTGGTTAATCCAAGAGAAGATTTATGGCCTCTTAATATTGCATCACAATACCATAAGTGTTTAACTTATCGTATTTAATGACTTTTATTATTGATAATTTGGTGATCACTCATATTCAATAGCCTGTGAGCCAGTCTGTAAGCCAAAGTGGAGAATAATTTTGCCAGAGCCTTTAACGGAAACCATAATAAAAAGCCCTAATGATCATCGACAATATCAATATCTGACATTGAACAATGGGCTTTCCGTTTTATTAGTTGAAGATAATAAAAGCAAAATTGCAGCAGCCTCAATGGCCGTCAACGTTGGTCATTTCGATGATCCTGACACCCGTCCTGGTATGGCTCACTTTCTAGAGCATATGTTATTTCTTGGCACACAAAAATACCCACAATCTGGTGAATATCATCAGTTCATTAATCAACACAGTGGCAGTAGTAATGCTTGGACTGGAACAGAACAAACCAACTTTTTTTATGATATACATATCGATGCTTATGAAGACTCTCTTGACAGGTTTAGCCAGTTTTTCATCCATCCTTTGTTTAATCAAGAATGGATAGATAAAGAAAGACACGCCATTGAATCTGAGTTCAGTTTAAAGTTAAAAGATGATGTGCGCCGAATTTATCAAGTCCACAAGGAAACCGTCAACCGCAGCCACCCATTTTCTAAATTCTCCGTTGGTAACCTTGAAACACTTGCAGGGGATCCTGCAATATTACAAGCAGAATTAGTCGCATTCTATCAACAACATTATAGTGCTAATTTAATGACACTATGCTTAGTTGCCCCTCTGACTATTGATACACTCACGACTTTTGCTAAAAAATATTTTAATGATATCCCTAACCATCAACTCTCAAAACAATACCCTAATACGCCTCTTTATCACCCATCAAATCTCAGCCAGCAAATTAATATCAAACCGTTAAAACAACAAAGAAGGCTCGGTATATGCTTTAGTTTACCCGCAATCGACTCACTTTATCACTTTAAGCCTCTCACTTTTATTAGCCACCTACTTGGCTTTGAAGGTAAAGGCAGTTTATTGTCATATTTAAAGTCTGAAGGGTTAGCAACAAGCTTATCAGCTGGAGGCGGCGCACATGGCTACAATTACAAAGATTATAATATTGGCATTCAGCTGACTGAAAAAGGGTTTCAGCAACTCGATGATATTATTACTGCCTGCTTTGAATATATTACATTAATCAAACGCCATGGATTAGAACACTGGCGTTATCAAGAAAGAGCACAATTACTAACACAAGCCTTTAAATATCAAGAGCCTAGCAAACCATTAGATCTTGCCAGTCATTTAAGCATTAATATGCATCATTATCCTGTCAAAGATATTATTTTTGGTGACTATCGAATGGATAAACTTGCGCTGAATAACACTCGAGAATTACTGGATCTCATGTGCCCTTCAAACATCAGATTACAAGTCATAGCACAAGATGTCGATACTAATACTCAAGCAAAATGGTATCACTCACCATACCAAATAATACCCATTTCAGCTAAACGACTTGCGAAATGGCATCATGTTAAAACACGAAAAGCCTTATCGCTTCCAGCGCCAAACCCGTTTATAACCCCTGATAATGGTCCTAGAGCCCAAAAAAGCCATACACATATTCCTGTTATCGTCTCACAGGGGGAAGGCTACCGGATCTGGCATAAAAAGGATGATGAGTTCAATGTCCCTAAAGGTCATCTCTATTTATCTTTAGATTCAGCTCATGCCTCAGCCAGTCCTCGCCATGCAGCCTTAACACGACTGTACGTAGAAATGTTATTGGATTTTTTAACAGAATATACCTATCCGGCAGAAGTGGCCGGTTTAAGTTATAATATTTATCCCCACCAAGGTGGAATAACGCTACATTTAACAGGCTTTACTGGTAAACAAGAAACGTTACTCGCACTTATCATTAATAAAGCAAGAGAACGTAATTTTACCTCAGCTAGATTTGACATCATTAAACAACAAATATTAAGAAACTGGCGCAACCATAGCCAATCTAAACCCATTTCTCAACTCTTTACCAGCTTAACGGTGACATTACAAAAACGCAGTTTTGAGCCCGCTCGAATGGCTGAATTTCTCGAGGAGATTACGTTAAACGATCTGCATGAACATGTGAGATTATTTTATGAAAAAGTGCATCTTGAAGGACTTGTTTATGGGGATTGGCTGATCAGTGAAGTCTACTCACTGACAAAACGTCTCAATCATATTTTATCTTTGGTATCCTCACCAAGCGATAGCAGCGCTCGAGAAATTATCGATTTAAGTCATCAAAAAACTTTAATGAGAGAGCGCCTTACACTTCATCAAGACAGCAGTATTATTGTCTATTACCAATCATCAGTAACCAACATTAATACCATGGGTATTTTCAGTTTACTGAACCACACTATGTCTTCTTCATTTTTCCATGAATTGCGCACTCAACGTCAATTGGGCTATATGTTAGGCACAGGATATTTACCACTCAATCGCTACCCTGGTATGATTTTTTATATTCAATCTCCTAGTCGAAGCCCATTACAATTACTTGAAGCTATCGATCAGTTCATCGCCGACTTTACTTATGCCATTATGCAAATTACACAAAAAGACTGGGAAAAAACGAAGCAAGGACTCATCAAACAACTGCTTGAACAAGATACAAATCTAAAAAGCCGTAGCCAACGCTACTGGGCCAGTATTGCTAATCAAGACTACCTTTTTAATCAAAGAGAAAAAGTTGCCAATTTTATTGCTGACGTCTCTCGTGCTGAACTCATTCGATTTATAATGACTAAAATGCGGACCCAGTATGCTGATAGGCTGGTTCTTTTCAACACAGGTCAGAAACATCAAGACTTACCACCATTAAAAACAGATAATATGATAGAAGACTTACGCATATTCAAACAAAATACCCATACACTTAGTCGTGATTAAAACTGCCCTAGTGCACTAAATTTTAAGCAAGACTTTGCTTTTTTAAGCCTGTGTGCATACAACACACAACAAAAGATATATATCTTGGAAAGTTAATAGTATGCAGTTTAAAACACTAGCCAAAACCGATATTCCCACTAAAACACAGTAGTTATCTCTAAATATAACATATTGATTTATAAAAATATCCAGTAAATATCGTTCTGACCTCTAATAAAATTTCAATATTTTTGACAAGCTCATCACTTTCTGGAAAAGTTAAACTAACCCGATGTTACTTTTATTATTATTGTTGCATTCTTCCAAATAGATAACTGTCGTACTATGCCAAATGCTTTGAAAAAAACCTGTGTTCATCCTTTTTTATTCTTTTTGCTAACGCTCTTGGTGTCAGTAAAAACCTATGCCATGTTAGAAAAACCCGTACCTGTAGAGCTTAAATCTCAAGTTTACAGCGTACCAGAAGGACTATCCCAGAGTATTATTTCATCTATGGTTGAAGATAGAGACGGCTATCTTTGGATCGGCACTTTAAACGGCCTAAATCGGTTTGATGGCAAACATTTTAAACATTACTTCGCGTCTACTGAGCATACCACAACTCCATCTTCCATCAATGAACCCCTTCGTTTACCGAGTTCAGTGATAAAAAGCTTATTTATTGATCAACAGAACCGATTATTTGTGGGTACAGATAAAGGCTTATCTCTCTATCATCCAGAATCAGATAGTTTTGAAGTGTTATTCCCCCATTCAGAATTAAAAAATGCTGAGATTTGGTCGATTCAAGCTGATGGGGACAGCTTGTTGATCGGTACAAGACATCATATATTAACTATAGATTTAGCACTCACAACAATAAAGCAGCAATCAAGCAGTAAATTGTTTAATCGTATTCAAAAAATAATCCCTATTGAACAAGGAATACTTGTTAGAAACCATAATGGTGACGTCATAAAAGTGACTAATGGCCAAAATAAAAAAGTTGCTCATAATAGTATCGATATTGATTTATTTAAGTCTCAGCCTGTTATTTTAAAAAAAACAGGTATTTTCAGTATTGATAATCAGGAAAAACTAATTTTTTCACATAATTACAATTCATTAACTAAAATTGAAAAGGGATTTATAGCAATTAAGAATAGTACCCTATTTTTAATTAACGACAATTTAGAACATAAACCTATTGGAATTATAAATAATATTCCAAGAAATATAGATGGCCCTAAATTAATATCTTTTAAGAAAAGAATAACAGTAATATCAAAAAGTCAAGGTTTTGTGTCTGTAAGCTTTAATAAAAATATTATATCATCCTTAACTATTAACAAAGAAAATATATGGTCATTAACTAAAAATAATTTTGGGCTTTTCATAGCAACAGATAATGAATATATTTCATATTATGATAATAATATGAAAGAAGAAGTAAAGTTAAATACTCATATATATGGTTACAAGTCAATATTACCCTTAAACAATGAAATCCTAATCGCAAGTTTATCAGGAATATATTCATTTAATCATGAAACAAATAAAAGAAAAAAAATATTAGGTGGAAAATACATTACTATCAAAAAAAGTTTAGATGGTAATTATTTTTATGCTGGTAGTGCTGATGGAAAAATAATAAAATTCAATAAAGATATAGTGGAAGAAATAGTAGTAGATAATCGAAGCCCTATATATAATATTATTGAATCAAATAATGCATTGTGGATTGCAACTCAATCTGGTTTATATAAATTAGTAAAAATCAATGATAATAATGAATATTCAATTATTAATATATTTCTCAATGACATGGTAATTAGTCTCTATGATGACAGTAAACATGTATACTTTGGTACTCGCACCTCATTATTTAGATATAACAAAGAAAGTAAAAAAACAAGTCAAATATTTAGTAAAAACAAATCAATTTATGCAATTAATAAAATAAGTAAATATATAGTAGCATCTTCAATGCAAGAAATTATTTTCTTTGATACCAAAACGCAAAAAAATTATATTTTCACACATGAAAATGGAAGCCAAAACGAATATAACTCCCAGGCTATATTAAATTATAATAATAATTTACTCATAGGAGGTATCGAAGGTATTAGTGTGGTCTCCCCAAAGGAAATTGAAAACTATATTAATGACAGTCAATCTATTAGAACTTATTTTAAAGATTTTTCAATTTTAAATATTAAAGAAGAAGTAGATGGAGATATTTTAAAAAAAGCCCTCAATTATACCGATAATATCACTTTAAAACACTCAGACTACCCTTTTACGTTTGAATTTAATACACCAGGATCCACATATCAAAATATTGAGTATTATTACCAAATGCAGGGCCTATCAGATACTTGGGTTTCTACCCAAGGTAATCATTCAGCCACCTACACTAACCTTTCACCGGGACACTATACCTTTAATGTATATGCCATCGATCCTATTAGTGGCGATCCTGGCCCTGTACATAAAATGGGAATTGATATTACCCCTCCATGGTGGTTAAGCAATAAGGCCAAGGTCCTTTACTGCCTCGCTGCACTATTTTTATCACTGTTGATAATTAAAACCGCCATTCGCAGACGAGAAATTCAACAGCGCATCGTAAAGAGTGAAGAACGATTGAAGCTATCACTTTGGGGCAGTGGTGATGAGATGTGGGACTGGGACATCAATGCCGATAAAATATACCGCTCCAATATTTGGGGAGATCTGGCCTTTCCGAGAGATGGAAAAAGAATGGCCCAAAGTGATGAAATAAGTAACATTCATCCAATGGATCTTAACAGAGTCACCGATGCCCTAAGCGCTCATATGGATGGAAAAACCAGCCACTTTGAGGCCGCATATCGCGTACAAGGGTCAAATGATAATTGGATTTGGATTTTAGACAGAGCCAAAGTCGTAGAGCGAAACGATAATAAGCAAGCCCTACGGATGACGGGGACCATCAAAAACATCAGTCATTTTAAGCAAACAGAAGAACAACTTAGGTTATTTGAACGCGCGATACAAAATATCTCTGAAGGCATGTTCATACTGGATGAAAATTTCACTTTTGTTGAAGTCAACCAATCATGCTGTCATCTATTGATGCAGACTAAGGATGAGTTTCTAGGTAAAATCTTGACCTTTGACCGTTATCCAAAAAGCTTTTCACAACAAATTCGTACTATTTTACAACAGCAAGGCCGCTGGAGTAGTGAAATTGAAACCATACGTCAAAATCAAGACGTCTTTTTAATGGCATTAAGTATTGATGCTATTTACGATGAGCAAGGACAACTGTCCCATTACGTAGGCATTTTTTCTGATATATCAAGACGAAAACAACAAGAAGAAGAGCTCAGACAACTCACCAATAATGATGTTTTAACCCACTTACCTAACCGGTCTAATTTAATGGTCACTTTAGGCAACTTAGTCAAGCGTGATTCTCACCATACCTTAATGGTACTGGATCTGGATAACTTCAAAAAAATTAATGACTCTATGGGCCATCAAGTGGGCGATCAGCTTCTGGTGATGGTCAGCAAACGCATTAAAGATTCTGTGCCTTATCAAACTGGAATTTACCGCCTAGGCGGTGATGAATTTGCCATTTTAGTGGATAACAACCCAGATATTGGATCCAGCGCCATCATAGCCAAAAATGTTATTGAAAGTTTTAACGCCCCATTTGAACTCAATAACGAACGGGTGGTGGTGGGCCTCAGCATTGGTATTGTCTTGTATCCAGAGGATGATCAACATGAACAAGCTTTGTTACGTAAAGCAGATATTGCCATGTACCATGCCAAATCCGCCGGTGGTAATCGTTATCAATTTTATTCCGAATCCTTAAATCGTAATGCTATACGCCGCTTGGAAGTAGAAACGTTAATACGTGACGGCTTAAGAAAAGACTTATTTGAAGTTTACTATCAACCCAAAATAAAACTATCCACCGGAAAAATCATCGGCATGGAGGCATTGGTTCGTCTCAATCATCCTGAACATGGTCTGATTTCACCTAATGATTTTATTCCACTTGCCGAAGAAAATGGCTTAATCATAGATATCGGTGAACTAGTATTAAAAAAAGCCTGCTTTGCTGCCCAACAATGGCGTATTCAAGGCTTATTTAACGGCCGCGTGGCTGTCAACCTATCCTCAAAACAATTTACGTTACCAGATCTACAGCAGCGTATAATATCTATTTTACGCCTAACCCAACTTCCAGCAATCAATCTTGAATTGGAGATCACCGAAGGCACGGTCATTCACGATCCCGAAACCGCGATCAATGTCATGCAACAACTCAATAAAATGGGAATAAGCTTAGCCTTGGATGATTTTGGTACAGGTTATTCATCCCTCTCCTACTTAAAACGCTTTCCCATTCACACACTGAAAATAGACAAAGCATTTATTGATGATATTGATAAGTCAGATAAAGACTTAAAAATGGTTGACTCAATCATCACCATGGCTCACAACATGGGACTGTCTGTCGTCGCAGAGGGAGTAGAGCACAGCTCACAACTCAGCATTTTAAAAGCCCTAAAATGTGAATTCATTCAAGGGTACATTTATGATAAGCCTCTACCATTAGCCCAATATACTCAAAGGCTAAAAGATGAAAATCCACACATCACTCCGACAACCCATTTGATGGATAGCGCAGCTCCTAGCAACTACAGTTAGCAATTCATGCCCCGTAACGATTAACTCTTTCAGTTACGGGTGCTGCACTTAATTATATAAATTTAGGCGTACCATATCAAAATCAAATAAAAACAAATACACAACAAAAAACAAATATGGCACAACATATGCTTAACCTAAGTTAGCGATAAAACGTCAATAAAAAATATAACAATATACTTAATCTATTAGGGAGTTCACATGAACACATTACTTAAAATTATTCAATTAAATGCTATTATTGCTCTGGTTAGCTTCTCAGCAGCAGCCTTTTCATCAGACAATTATCAAAAAAGTGTCCATAAAGTCGACAATCATTCCGATAATCAAGAAAAGTGTGAATACCCAATTATTAGTAGAATTCCAATTGTTATTTTTTAATAAAATACAACTCGAATAAATATACCTAATTATACAAAAAAGGCTTTTTTATATTGTCTCACACCTATATTTAAGCTGTATAAGAATAATTTCCTTATACAGCTACACTTTCCCTTTTAAAAAACATATCACCACCAAAATTTATCGTTTAAATTCAAGTAAATAGATAACACCCCATTTGTTTAAAGTGCAATCTATCATGTATGAAAACATTCAATATTCATTATATTAAATATACCGACCATTTTCTTATTTCGATTTATAACAGTATTATTTCCTTAATAAACTGCTTAATGTCAATTAACCGTCAATCGTTTAAAAATAAATAAAAACCAGTGTCAAAAAAACATCTCACTTAAAACTACCCAAAAATAAAATATCAGCTTAATGACAGAGTAAAAAGTATTAAGAATTGAGTAACGTATTAATAGTAGGGAGTAATGCCTTAGCAAGGCGAGTATTTTGCACTTTATCTAAATGCACGCCATCAAGATGACTCGAATGAATAACATGATTAGAATCAAAAAAACCACAGTCTTCCAGTTCAGAAATCAATCGATAGTTTTCTGGTAAATCATGTGATTTATTTTCTGCTCCCATGAATGATGCAGCAAAGACCCCCACTCCACCTTGAATAACAGGAGGACAGATAATTAAAATTTTAGGTACTGTTCCATTAGGGCCAACATTAGCCAATTTAATTTGACAAATTAAGTTTCTCATACCAAAAGCCACATCCCTAGCCTCTAATGATAAATGCCTTTTTAGATCATTACTTCCCAGCATTATCATGACAAGATCAATAGGATGATGGCTTAATAAACAAGGTAATAAATAAGTTAGGCCATTGCGGCCAGGCAATAAAGGGTCATCGAAAACCGTTGTTCTACCGTTTAACCCTTCAATAATGACTTGATAATCTTCACCTAATAAAGCAGCTAACTGCTCAGCCCACCTATCTGCTTTCAAATGACGTTGACATACCATTGTCTTAGTATCGAACCCGTTTGGAACAAAGCCCCAAGTTAACGAGTCACCATAAATTAATATTGTTTTCACTTTGTTTCCTAGAAATTATTCTGCTTCTACAATCATAGCGGTTCCTAATCCACCTGCAGAACAAATGGCCGCCATTCCTAGCCCTCCACCTCTTCTTTGTAATTCTCTGCACAGTTGAGTAATCAACTTAGTCCCAGTAGCTGCAAAAGTATTTCCATAAGCTAACGTGCCACCCAGTACATTAAATTTATCCATATCCACCTCACCTACTGCATTTGGGCGGGCTAAATAGTCTTGAGCAAATTTCTTTGAATTTAACATTTTTATATTTGCCAGTACTTGGGCAGCATAAGCTTCATGCATTTCGATTAATGACAAATCACGTAATTCCAGACCCGCTTTAGCCAATGCCATCGGAATGGCATAAGCCCCACTGCTATACATATTTTTCCACACATCGACGCCGCTAAATGCATAACTCTTAATATAGCCAAGAGGTTGATAACCTAATGCTTTTGCTTTTCCTTCTCCCATGAGTAAAACAGCAGATGCCCCATCACATAAAGCTGGACTATTCGCTGCGGTTACGGTTCCTTTTTGAGTATCATAAATAGGCTTATGTCTATCATAATGAGTCAATTTGGAGTTATAACGGACAGTATTATCACTTTCAATCGCATCGCTTAACTCAGGCGTATCCACATGCATCACTTCACCCGTCAGCTTCAGCTCTTTCCAAGCATTGGCCGCTAACGAGTGAGACCGATGTGCAAATGCATCTTGATTTTCGCGGCTAATACTGAAAGTTTGAGCCATTTGCTCAGCAGTTTGCCCCATATATAAACCTGTTGAATATTCCTTTGGTGTGGGGACATGTGGAATGAAGTCTTTCAATTTTAACTGCCTTAAAATAGCCAATTTCTCACGTAAGCATTTTGCTTTACTTAAATCAATTAATGCTCGCCCAAACTTTTTAGACACACCAATAGGTAAAACCGATGTCGAATCTGCACCTCCAGCCACACCAATGTCAATATTGCCAAGCATGATTGATTCAGACACATTCACCATAGCTTGTATGCTTGTCGCACAAGCACGACTCACACTATAGGCATCTGTAGTCGGTTCCATAGATGTGCCTAAGACAATTTCTCTTGCGATGTTAGGCGCCGTTGGCATTTGGATCACTTGCCCATAGACCAGTTGCTGAATAGCTTTAGGTGCAATGTCTGCACGCGTCAGTAACTCAGACACCACCACCTTTCCCAGTTCTAGAGCAGAAATGCCATGAAAAGCCGTTGCTTGTTTAGCAAAAGGAGTGCGTAGTCCTGATACAATAGCGACTCTTTCCCCTCTACTATTGCTCACTTGTTGCCCTTTTTTCATCGCTATACCCTGTATTTCATTAAACAATCAATACATGTTAGTGCTTTAGTGCCTTTAAAACCTGCACCTTGAGTATGAAAAGTAACCACTACAAATGGCTATAAATCACAACAACACTAGCCGTTAGTATTAGTTCTGTGTGGGAATGACGATATTGTTCAGAAATACAATCGATGAAAAGCTGCTATTAACTCTATATCGCTAAATCAATATAAAATGATAGTCTCAGCTGGAATGAAAAGCGGTTTAGACGAACAACAAAAAGAAAGCGACGCATAAGCGTCGCTTAAAATAGACATGCCTAAAAATAACTATTATTTTTCAAAAAATCGGCTTTTATTTTCTGCCATATTCAACAACATCTGACAAGGCTCAAAACGCGAGCCAAATTGCCCTTGATAATCATTAAGAATAGACACAAGCTTGCCTGCGCCTAACGTATCAATATAGCGGAAAGGTCCCCCCAAGAAAGGAGGGAATCCAATACCAAAAATAGCACCAACATCACCGTCTCTAGGGCTTGCAATAATGTTATCTTCTAAACAACGCACCGCTTCATTAAGCATTTGTACAACACAACGTTGAGCTATTTCATCTATACTTGCATTCGCCCCTGGCACTAATCCTAATACTTGATAAACGCTTTCATCGACCTCTTTTTTCTTCTTGCCTTTGCTTTTATTATAGACATAGAACCCTTTTTGATTTTTACGGCCTTTACGATCATCTGCCATTAATGCATCAAAAGCCGCAGGCGCCTTAAAACGCTCGCCCAATTCAGCTTCTAAAATAGGTGAGATCTTTGCGCCGACATCAATTCCCACTTCATCCAATAAAGTCATCGGTCCCACAGGAAAACCAAATTTAACTAGCGCCTTATCTAAATGATCGACACTTTGTCCTTCTAATAACAGCGCCGCTGCTTCATTCATGTATAACGCCAAAATACGGTTAACATAAAAACCCGCCCCATCTTGAACCACTATCGGGGTCTTACCTTGCTTACGCGCAAAAGCAACTGTTGTCGCGATGGTTTCCGGTGACGTTTTAGCATGTGCGATCACTTCAACTAAGGGCATTTTCTCCACGGGTGAGAAGTAATGTAACCCGATGACATTTTCAGGACGCGCTGCCGCTTCTGCTATTTGACTGATCGGCAAAGAAGAGGTATTTGAGGCAAAAATGGTCGATTCGGCACACTCTCGCTCAATATCTTTCACCATTTGATGTTTAAGAGCTAAATCTTCAAAGACGGCCTCAACCACAATATCGGTATTTTTGACACCGGTAAAATCCGTACTGGTGGTCATCAACGCCATCACATTATCCCGCACAGCAGGTGTCATGTGACGCCTTTTAACCCCTTTATCCAATAACTTGTAAGCATAAGATAAAGCATTACTTAACCCCTTTTGATTAATATCTTTCACTCGAACAGGGATTTTTGCTTTACTGCTGGTGACAGAAGCAATTCCGCCACCCATTAATCCGCCCCCTAGCACCATGGCTTTTTTAATGTCTCTAGGCTGCACATCTCCTGCACCCGTTTCCTTTTTCATTTCAGTGGTAGCAAAGAAGAGACTTCTTAATGCTTGAGACTCACTTGACACCACCAATTCTGAAAATGACTGAGCCTCAACGGCTAACCCTTTTGTTAATCCTTTTGCCATACCTTGACGAACACAATGAATAATTTTGGCTGGTGCTGGATAATTACCTTGGGTCTTTTTAGCCACTTGTTTACCTGCTTGATCGAAAATAATATTACGACCAATACTGGTACTTTCTAACACTCGCTCCATCAAAGGCTTTTGTTTTTTGGTCACCCTTTTACCTTTAAGGGCCATTTTCACAGCCGTTTCAAGCAAAATAGATCCAGGTACCATATCATCAACAAGCCCCATTTTAAGCGCTTGCTTGGGTCTCACTTGTTTTCCCGTTAACATTAAATCTAAAGACTTAGCAACACCGACTAATCTGGGTAGTCTTTGTGTTCCACCGCCACCAGGCAGTAACCCCAATTGCACTTCTGGTAAGCCCATGAGTGTTTTCTTGCTGTCGCTGCACACTCTTTTATGGCAAGCCAGCGCTAACTCCAATCCTCCCCCTAAACATACGCCATGTATTGCTGCCACAACGGGTATATTCAACCCTTCTAATTCGTTAAAAACAACATGGCCATCCGAAGAGATTTTTTTTGCATCTTTTGCTGTGCCGCAAGCATCAAGCATACTGATATCAGCACCCGCAACAAACGAGTCTTTCTTCCCTGAAACTAAAACTAAGCCTTTTATCTGACTATCATTTTTTATTTCTGCCAGCATACCTTGAATTTCAGGGCCAAATTCCGCTCTTAGGGTATTCATGCTCTCGCCAGGCACATCCATCGTCAATACGGCAATACCATCTTCACGGCGAGTTAAATTAAATGTTTTTGTCATCATTATTACTCCACTTCAACTATCATGGCAGTCCCTAAACCCCCTGCCGCACATGCTGTTGCTAATCCTGTTCCACCCCCACGACGCTTAAGTTCACGACAAACTTGTGTCACAAGACGTGTCCCTGTTGCGGCAAAAGGATGCCCATAAGCAAGCGAGCCACCCAATACATTGAATTTATCCATATCAATCTGGCCTATAGCACGATCGCGCCCGAGTTTTTCTTCCGCAAATTTCTTCGACTCAAACATTTGCATATTCGCAAGAGATTGGGCCGCAAACGCTTCATGCATTTCAATTAAGGTTAAATCTTCTAACTCCATCCCCGCGCGTTTTAAGGCAATCGGTGTCGCATAAGAGGGGCCCATTAGCATGTCTTGCCAGACATCAATGGCACAATGTGCATAGCTCTTAATATAGCCTAATGGTTCATAACCTAAGGCTTTTGCATGCCCCTCACTCATCAATAGTATCGCAGAGGCTCCATCGGTTAATGGCGTACTATTCGCCGCGGTGACGGTACCATGTTTACGGTCGAAAGCGGGACGCAATTTTGCATAAGATGCTAGCTCAGAATTGGTACGGATATTATTATCACGCTCAATAAATTGCTTGTAAGGAGGGACATGGGCCGTCATCACTTCATCATTCAACTTACCGGCATCCCATGTCTGGGTGGCTAATGTATGGGAACGATGAGCGAGTGCATCTTGATCTGCTCGGCTAATATTGTAAGTCTTAGCCATTTGCTCGGCCGTTTGCCCCATCGACAACCCCGTCGAATACTCCGCTACTGCTGGAGGGACGGGTAATAAATCTTTGATTCCAAGACGACGAAAAATAGCCAGCTTTTGGGAGAAAGTCCGCGCTTTATTCAAATCCACCAAAGCATGAGCCAATTTTGTAGAAACGCCTATCGGCAATACAGATGAAGAATCCGATCCTCCCGCTACACCAATATCCATATTACCCGTCATAATAGACTCGGCCACACTGATCGTAGACTGAAAACTGGTTGCACATGCTCGAGTCACGCTGTAAGCATCTGTGTGTACATTCATACCTGTGCCAAGCACAATCTCGCGAGCAATATTGGGTGCCTTCGGCATTTGCACCACTTGTCCAAATACCAATTGCTCAATTAATTTAGGATCCAGATCAGAGCGAGTGATGAGTTCATTTACAACCATCTTCCCCATATCCAGCGCTGAAACACCATGAAAAGCGGTTGCCTGTTTTGCAAAAGGCGTACGCAAGCCTGATACAATTGCAATCCGCTCGCCCTTAGCGTTTGTTACCTGTTGTCTATCACTCATTTGTCGCCCTCTTATTCATCTTATCTAAAAAAAACTAGATATTTTATGTCCTTGCTTAACCAAATTTCATGTTCGAAACAGGTCAGACCATCAAAGTGGACTCTGATTCTACCTCCTAAACAATAAGTTTTAAACACTTGTTCATCTTTTAACACTAGCCAAAGGCTAGAAAAATTATTTATTATAAGGGTCATCAAGGATTATTTAAAAAAATAAACGAGTATCATCATGCCTTTAAGTCAACTTCATGCTTTACGCGATTACTTAGATAGTGTCATTCTAGGACAACCTTCTCTCACCGAAAATTTACTCATCGCCTTGATTGCCGACGGACATTTACTGGTTGAGGGCCCTCCAGGACTAGCAAAAACACGGGCTGTAAAGGCCCTATGTGAAGGCGTAGAAGGAGATTTTCATCGAGTCCAATTCACTCCTGATCTCTTGCCTGCCGATCTCACTGGAACTGATATTTATCGCGCTCAAACAGGTGTATTTGAATTTGAATCGGGCCCTATTTTTCACAATTTAATTTTAGCCGATGAGATTAACCGTGCGCCGGCAAAAGTCCAGTCCGCTTTATTAGAAGCTATGGGAGAAGGTCAAGTTACGGTCGGGAAACACAGCTATCAATTACCTGATTTATTTCTCGTCATGGCTACCCAAAACCCTCTTGAAAATGAAGGCACATATCCTCTTCCTGAAGCACAACTCGATCGCTTTTTAATGCATTTAAATCTCGATTATCCAGATGCTGAAACAGAGCTAAAAATCATGCGCATGTCTCGTAAAGAAGCCCTCAAACATGATATGCCACATACAAGCCCCATTAGCCAAAAGGATATCTTTACCGCACGAGATCAAGCCTTAGAAATTTATCTTGCCGAGCCATTAGAGCAATACATAGTCAATATTATCATGGCAACAAGACAACCTAAGGCCTATAGTCACCAGTTAGAAAGTTGGCTAGAATACGGTGTCAGTCCAAGAACCAGCTTATCACTCGAGCGATGTGCACGAGCGCGAGCTTATTTATATGAAAGAGACTTCGTTTCTCCTGAAGATATTCAAGCTGTCGCTCCTAATGTTTTAAGACACAGACTATTGCTCAGCTATCAAGCACAAGCAGAAGGCGTCACGCCCGATAGTGTTATCGAACATATTCTGTCTCAAGTTGCAGTACCTTAAAGGTGGACTTGAGTATGAGAATATCTCAAAAAAGCCGCGAAAATACGGCGAATACTCACTCCATTGACGATAAATTGCCACTCTTTTCAAACGGCGTACATTTAACCGACAAAGAGTTACTCGCTTGCCAGACCTTAGCGCAAGCATTACCTGAAAAACGGGCTCGTGCTAAAGCGAGCCTAGCAGGTCATCGCGCCAGTACCATAAAAGGCCGAGGAATGGAATTTGCAGAGGTCAGGCAATATCAAAATGGGGATGATGTGCGCACCATTGATTGGCGCGTGACAGCGCGAACAGGTAAAACCCACACAAAATTATTCGTCGAAGAACGAGAGCGCCCCATATTAATTTTACTGGATTTAAGCCACAGCCTTTATTTTGGCTCCAGCCTATTATTGCAATCAGTACAAGCGGCTCACTTAGCCGCCACACTCGCATGGAGCGCCATTAATAATGGCGATAAAATTGGGGCATTAATTGCCAGTGAACAAGCTCATATTGAGCTTAAGCCTCGCAGCCGCCAACAAGGCATTTTGCAACTGGTGTCTAATTTAAAACACGTTCACGGTGAACAGCTTTCTCAATTATCGACCCAAGAGCGCGATCCTGAACATATGTTTCATGCTTGCCAGCGATTACGCCGATTAGCCAAACCGGGATCCTTAATTTGGATCATCAGTGATGGCAGCCATTTTACTCCTTCTTGTTTAGGGCCGTTATCTGAACTCAAGCGACATTGCGACATGGGCGCATTTTTAATTACCGATCCTCTCAGGCAAGGAAAGTTACCTCTGCCTAAACAATTTCAGCTTCCGGTTATTGAACGAAATAAAAAAATCTTACTCGATAGAAAAGGATATGATCAATGGCTGGGATCTCAATTAAGCACACAAGCTCAGTTTATCGACATCATGGATCAGCTTAACATTGTTACTCGCTCAATCGATTCAGGACTGCGTCTCAATGAACAGCTAGGAGCATTTAGATAATGTCAGCAACACCCAATCCGGCGCTAGCCAGTTTAAAAGACATCCATCTTCCCACAGCGATTGGTCATTGGCCTTTACCTATCGGGTACTGGGTAGTTATCGTCATCAGCCTTATCATAGTATTCGCCCTCAGTGCGCTCATTTTTAAGCACTACAAATATACAGCCGCTAAACGTGAAGCTTTACGTCATTTAGCACTGCTGCAAGCTGACGATGAATACTATGCCATTCAAGTGAATAGCATCTTAAAGCGAGCGGCAATGAGTTATGTTCCTCGCCAGCAAATCGCCTCTTTAGAAGGAAAAGCTTGGTATAACTGGTTAGCCTCACAAGAAAATATCCCCCAGCTAAATCAGTTACTTGATAGTCGGTATCAACAAACACCTCTTAATATAACGGAACTTGAAACACTGAAAGTATTAGCCAAACAGTGGATCCGTAATGGCTTACCCATAAAGCTAAGCCCCGCACCAAAAGAAACTGCACACTCAACGTCGAAGGAGCCAATATGTTAACCTTAGCTTGGCCTTGGCTACTGATTTTACTGCCCTTACCTTTTATCATTCAAAAAAAATCTCAATCCACAGAGCAAGGTGGACACTTACATTTATCGGGTGTAGAACCCCTTTCGCTGCAACCTTCTGCGATTAAGCAAAGTCTCACACGTAAGCGTTATTGGCTGATATGGGGATTACTGGTATTGAGTGCCACACGGCCACTATGGATGGGAGAGCCCATTGATTTACCGGCCAAAGGACGAGATCTCATGCTCTCCGTCGATTTATCGGGCAGTATGCAAATTGAAGATATGCAAGTCAATGGACAAAATGTCGATCGTTTTACCTTAGTCCAACATGTGCTCAATGATTTTATTAAAAGGCGCAAAGGCGATCGAATTGGGCTTATTTTATTTGCCGATCATGCTTATTTACAATCACCACTAACGTTAGATAGACGCAGCGTCTCGCAGTTTTTAACTGAAGCACAAATCGGCCTTGTGGGTAAACAGACCGCTATTGGAGAGGCTATTGCGTTAGCCGTAAAGCGTTTCGATAATATCGATAAAAGTAATCGAATACTCATTTTACTCACCGACGGTTCCAATAATGCCGGCAGTATCACCCCCGATCAAGCCGCCGCTATCGCAGCAAAAAGAGGGATCAAAATCTACACCGTTGGTATAGGCGCTGATGTGATGGAAAGACGAACACTGTTTGGCACTGAGCGTGTGAATCCATCTATGGATCTTGATGAAACTCAATTGAAATCCATTGCCAATACTACCCATGGTCGCTATTTTAGAGCGCGAAATCCACAAGAATTACAACAGATTTATCAAGAAATTGATAAATTAGAGCCCGTTAGCCGCGACCAACTCACTTATAGACCACAATCTGAACTGTTTTATTGGCCCTTAAGTATGGCCCTGATAGCCAGCATTTTAATTGCACTTGGCTATTTACCTTGGTTTAAACGTTTCACATTTCGTAAAGATCAAAACAGTGAAGCACATCATTCAGCAAAAGGAAGGTCGTGATGTTACATTTTTTACGCCCAGAATGGTTTTTAGCACTTATACCTTTAATCGCCATTTTGCTACTACTTTGGAAAAACAATAAAATTAACACCCATTGGGAACGTTATATCTCTCCTCATTTAGCAAAAGTGTTAATCACGGGATCAGGCTCTAGCCAGAAACATCAATTGAGTATTCTCAGTTTAACTTGGTTTGTTGCAGTGCTCGCCTTATCAGGCCCCGCTTTAACCAAAAAAGACTTACCTGTTTTTCAAACCGATCAAGGTCGTGTTCTGGTGATGGATATGTCTTTATCTATGTACGCAACCGATTTAAAACCCAATCGTCTATCACAGGCTAAATATAAAGCAACCGATTTTCTTAAGGCGCTCTCTGAAGGTGAAACCGCATTGGTTGCATACTCTGGGGAAGCCTTCACCATCAGTCCTTTAACACGAGACAGTGCGACCTTACTGAATTTATTACCTACACTGTCACCTGCCATTATGCCTGTGACTGGCTCAAATGTTGCTGAGGCTTTATTAAAAGCAAAAACCTTACTCATGCAAGCCGGTCATGTTAAAGGCGATATCATTTTATTCACTGATGGCATTCGCCGCAGCAGGCTTAATGAAGCCAAAGCTCAACTTAAAGGAACGCAATATCGACTCGCCATTCTTGCTTTTGGCAGTCAACAAGGTGCGCCAATCTCATTACCCGATGGTCAATTACTCAGAAATAATAGTGATGATGTCGTGATTGCTAAAACTGATGATAATTTACTTAAAGAATTGGCTAATGCCAGCGATGGCACCTACATTCTTTCCCGTGCAGACGGTAAAGATATCACTCAACTCACAACATGGCTCTCCCACACACAAGCAGCAAAAGCCACCCAAGTCAGTGGCGAAACTTGGCAAGATCTAGGCCCTTTCATTGCTTTATTACTGTTAATTCCAGCCTTACTCAGTTTCCGTTACGGGCTCATATGTGCCTTACTCTTCACCAGTTTTTATCAAATCAAACCAGTTCAAGCCTCAACTTGGAATGATCTATGGCAAACTGCCGATCAACAAGGCATGCAAGCTTATCAAGACAAAAACTATGGCGCAGCGGCCGAAGACTTTGAACATAATCAATGGAAAGCCAGCGCACTTTATAAAGAAGGTCAATATGATAAAGCCCTTGAACTGTTTAAACAAAATAACACGGCAACAGGCCTCTACAATCAAGGCAATGCGCTGATGCAACTAGGCCAATACAGTAAAGCTAAAGCCACTTACCAAGACGCATTATCAAAAGCCCCTAATAATGACGATATCAAAGCTAACTTAGCCTTAGCTGAAAAATTAGAAAAGCAGCAAAACCAACAGGATAAGCAAGACCAGCAAAACCAACAGGATAAGCAAGACCAACAAAGCCAGCAGGATAATCAAGACCAACAAAACCAGCAGGATAAGCAAGACCAACAAAACCAGCAGGATAAGCAAAACCAACAAAGCCAGCAGGATAAGCAAGACCAACAAAGCCAGCAGGATAAGCAAGACCAACAAAGCCAGCAGGATAAGCAAGACCAACAAAGCCAGCAGGATAAGCAAGACCAACAAAGCCAGCAGGATAAGCAAGACCAACAAAGCCAGCAGGATAAGCAAGACCAAC
>NZ_CANMWS010000036.1 GCF_947501665.1 uncultured Shewanella sp.
GATTAGTGTAACGTTCATATTGGACACCTTTTGTTGATTATTGAACATGCAAACTCAATATGGCGCAAATGACGCCGATTTAACAAGAGGTGTCCATCCCATCATCCCTGTTTTGGAAGCTCTAAATCGTATTTACACTGATTTGAAAAGAAAAAGAAGCACAAAGTAGGTTTTCTTCGAATGGTTGTATTTGTCTTCCAACAACACCCATGTTTAAGAGCTAGTTCGATCTGATGTAAACGGCCTTTACTGTTCCAGACAGCAATTAGGCATTTCCAATATCGCTATCGGTTCATATTAGTCCATATCGGTCAGATTATGAATGCTGTGCCTGTTGATGTGTAAAAAAGAGAGATGTCAATGAACGACCTGACTCAACTTAGGCTATCTCGGCACTGATGTGAAGGGATCCACAAATGCAGTGATAACATGGACGTTAAGGAACTGCCGTCCCTCGTTCACGTAATAATTGATAAAATATTTTCGGTCACTTCGATGGGGAGCTTTAACAGCAAAAGCTTTAAAGTCAGAGTGTTTCTTCGAATTGTGTACGTATGTTGTAAGTCGAATCGTTATGGATATTTATCGCTTCCAGAGGGGGTTGTGCAGGTACTTCTGCGAGACGCTGTGAAGCTATCTGATCTGCATGGATAGCAGTAAATGCCTTAAAATGTTGGGAACATTTTTGGCCTTGGCCGCTTTACGGTTTCAAATGGCATCCTTGCCTAAGTGCCAGCCAAATATCTCTATTTGTCGCTCATCAAAGTCATATTTATGACCTTCGCCTTGAAATGGAAGCCCTCGAATTCACATACACTGAGTGGTAAAGCAACACTGTGAATATTGTCGAATGGAAGGTGTTATTGCAAGTATCTGATCTGCATGGATAGCAGGGAATGTCTTAAATTATTGGGAACAATTTTGACCCTGTGGGCTTAATGCATCACTGCCATCGCGTTAAATTCAGATGACATGACGACATAGACACCCAAGATTATTTGCCTGGTTTATGTTTGCACTTCTACTTTGAACAAGTGCTTCCCTTTTAACGCACAAATTATGAAAAAATATTGGTATACTTTCAAATGAACTATGTCGACAAAACATGATATCAAACAAGGAAGTGATATGGTAAGTGTTTATTATACCCATAGAGTGGGGGATAATCCTGAGTTGGTAGAATTTAAATGTGAAAATATTAGTTGCCAACGTGCTTATGAGATTATTGATGATTACCCTTGGGCTGCTGAAATTAAGTTTTTTGAGCAGTATGGTGAAGGGGGCAGTTTTTACTTTGTACTGGGTGATATGACAGGCCTTCATGCGGCTTTTCAATTTATTCCTGTTGATGAAGGTAATGGCTTATTGGATGTCGATATTCTACTTAAAAAGGGCTTTTTGGGGATCTTTGGCAGGAAGTCTAAGTCTATACATTTTGATTTACTTGCGATTGATGAAGCGAAATTAAAAATCAGAGATATGTTTCAATATAGCTTAAGTGCTTTGTACAATAAGTATTGATAATAACTTGAAATTTCGTTAAAAGTACTCTTATCCTAACTTCCTTAAGCATTTTAAAAGGATCTTAAGCTTGCCTACCTCTGATTGTTATAAAGCGTACAATGACAATGCGACTCAATTGTCTGTCTTGAATAGATATAGCCGTTCATCTTTGCTAAACAACTGTTTGCCTGTTAAACGAGGTGAACAATTGTGTCTCGTTATGCTTATTTGTGGGGACTTAAGCATTAAGATAATGAGCTAACAATATCTAATTAAACCTTTGTTAATGCATTACCGAATATTTAGCTTTTAAATACTAAAAGTAAACACTTAATCAGCTTATTATTGCACTGTTACCTAATGAAAGGTAATAATATAATCGGTTGATATTTAAGGTTATTTGTTTTGTCTTTACTGACGCATACCCGAAGGTTTTACGTTGATTTACTTTAAAATACATTAACTTAGTTAATGTATTTTAATATTACTTCAGTCAATTGCGATATATTTGCTTTAAAACAATAAACATAATTGATGTAAAACAACAAACTTAATCGATTAAGTTGGAGGGTGAATGAAAAGCAGTAATAGAACAAGCTCAACTAAAGCTACAGGCAATGATAAAAGTGTTGATTACACAATCACCAACAAAGGGCTTAAGGTGGTGTCAACTTTTTCCTACTCAATGACCACAGGAGCCAAAACAAGTATCACACTTGGTGCAACGAATTCGACTCAAATTGGGATTAAAACCAGTTTTTTTGCTGGCGCAAGTCTAGGGGTTACGCTTGGCGTAAAAACAGGCATTACCATTGAGGGGGATAAAACTTTTGCCATTGAAGATGGAAAAGTACAAAGTTCATCAACCATTGCGGCCGCTAAAAAAGCTAAGTTGATAGCGTCACTAACTGAAGTTTTTAATGGTCAGATCACTACATGCAATGAAAAGATAGCGAATAATTTAGAGAAAATTGAAACCAATGGACAAAAAGTTGAACAAAACACACAGAAAATAGTAGACTCGGATCTGGAAATAAAAAGTAATACAACTAATGTTCAGGATATTAATCAGGAAGTTAAAAAGGTGAGTAGCGCTCTTATGACATATGACACAAGTATGAAAGAGGTCACCTCTCAAATAAATACTATTAAGACTGAACTAAGTGAAAAAAGCACAGTTTTATTAACCTGTGATCTCAATGTGATAGATACCGACTTGGTAATGATGGGCTGAAATGACAAATGTGTTGCGTTAAAGCACTGTGAGATAAAAGCGCTGTAGATCACTTGTTGACCATCATCGTCATGATTGTTGCGAGCGAAAGATAGAGTCCCCTCTTTTACAGATCAACGGGCAAGACATTCACTGAGTGATAGGTATATTGTCAATACTTATATTAGAAATACCTGAATTGTAAGTGCCTGTATTAGAAATGCCATGGGGTTTTTGGGAAAATGCTCTTTTACAATGGAGCAGGCGGTTAGACATGGATGTCGTTATAAATCTTTACCTACATATCTACATACCTTTATGGCTAGAGGCTAACTGCACCGTTTCCATTAAGCTTCAGGCTTTCCTACATGAGGCCGAAGATTTTCCCCTTTTGTCTCTGTATTTCTAGGTTTCAAACAGTATTATTTGAACTGAGGTCGCTCGGCTTTGGGGGTGGCGTACCAGTAGCCGAGTCCCATCAATACGACACCGGATAACAGATTGCCTAGGGATACCCAAAGTAAGTTTCGGCCCATGCCCGCAAAGGAGAACGTGGCCTGATGTTCGCCAAAATAAGACAGGGCAAAAATACTCATATTGGCGATTGAATGCTCATAACCACATCCAATGAAAGCCAATAAGCACCACCAGATAGCGATAAATTTTCCTGTGCCTTCAAGCCGTTGGCACATCCAAATAGCAAGGCAAACTAACCAGTTGCATAACATACCTTTAAAGAAAAGCACGCTGATGGGCGCACTTGTTTTTGCCATGGCCACTGTGTGGAGTAAGCTGTCGGTGTGAGTCAGGAGTTGACCGCCTCCGGATAAATAAAATAGTCCAGCGACGGCGATGGAGCCGAATAAGTTATATAACCAAGTTTTAGGGAGAATTCGCAGACTATCTTGCCAGCCAATGGCACCGGTTTTGATGCCAAAGGTTAAGTACATAGTGTGGCCTGTAAAGAGCTCAGATCCTGCTATGATGACTAAGGTTAGCGCTAAGCCAAAAGTGGCGCCCATGACAAGTGGGCGTAGGGCTGGCTCAAGTTGAGCTCCTAAGGTGAAGACTAAGATGATTGCCAGTCCAATGTAAGCACCTGCCATGGCACCACTGATAAGAAAACTGACAGGGGAAGTGTTGTTTAACGCCACTATACGAATCGCGTTGGTTGAACATTTTCTGATGGTGTCTGCGTACATAAGAGAAGTCCGTTATTCATTATGTGTGATCGAGCATGGGTGAAGTCTCATGCATAAAGGGCCATGTTATCGTGCGTGATAGCTATACCGATTTAGCTATAGTATATACTCGCGTGTTTAAAGTGGAGTAAGAATGCCAGTGTGCCAAGGCCTTATGCGCATAAAGATGATCCAGATCAATATACACTTCATTTTTATTCGCTGAAAGTCGAATAGACTATGATATTTAAAATCAATAGGTTAAAAATAGAGTCATGATTGGGACATTGTATGATGAACCATGATTGCAGATCTGTAATGGAACTTTATTTAAAGGAATCGAACATGAAGTTAGCTCAAACACTTATTTCTGCCATAATCCCTTTTGCTTTTTTCAGTATGAGTTTTGCCAGTCACGCTGGCGGCGTTAAACAAGAAGCTTATTGTATTGATAACGGCGGCACGGTTGAAAAAATGATCGCAAAATATGGCAGTGATATGAATGGTTTTTCTAAAGCATTTTGTACTTTCTCAAAAGATAATGGTTTTGTGGCAGTGGGCTTAAGTACCTTTGCATCTAACACACCCAATATTGCAGCCACGTTAATGACACAATTGTCACCCATTGCGGAGGATTCCCCCCTTTGGGAGGGGGATTTCTTTAATCCGTCGATGAATGTATGTAAAAACTTAGGTGGCGCGACCATGAGCGAAAATGTGGTCTCAGGTGGCTTTACCAATGCGGGGGGCGCAAATGACATTTGTGTGTTTGGGGATACATCTATGGTGAGTGCTTGGTCATTGATTTATATCGCCAATGGTCGAGATCACTATGATGAAGTCAAAAATGCGGTTCGCTCATTACCTATCGATAATCTGTACATTCCAGAATAAATTAGGTCGTTCTAGGTATTCAGCGCAGTGCCGCGCTGAATACTCCTTGTATGTTAGGGGATTACTTGATTATAGCTTTTTGACTATCCCTGTATTACCATAATGTCCATTTAACGGCTTCAATGTCATTTTCAATACTGTCATCTAATTCACTGAAAAAATCTAACCCCGTGAGCGCTTCAACAGCATCTACGGTGGTGATGTAGTTGGCTAACTCACTGCTTGAAATACTTTCGTGAGGTAAGATAAAGGCAATAGCGTCGTTAAAATAAGGATCGAGGATCACTTTATAAAAGTGTGTGGGAATATACACACCGTTACCGATATATGTTTCATTACCATCCCATATTGGGCCAGTAACCACATACAGTGAAACATATTCATTGGCCCATTCTCGAACAATCTCTTCGAGACCTTTCCAGCCTCCACGATTGAAGCCGGCCAGTTGTGGTGCCATGTTAGACATCAGGAAACTTTCTTGCATTGAATCTTCGTTAAAATCCATTGTGCCAGATGGGGCTAAATGGCCTCTATCATAACCAGAGAAAGTATAATCATCACTGATAGATTGATAGTCACTGGGCAGATCACTGTCAGTTTTAAAGTAATTAGAACGCTCATAATAAGCATTAACACTGTCTGTCGTAATATAATAGGCGACCCAATCAGCGACTTTATTTTGATAGTTATAGCCAAGAGCGTAACCTTCTCGACATAATAGTTGATCGCTATCACTTGGTGTACCTAAGGTTAAATGTTCTCCACAGTCAGCGTATGCAGTAGTGGATATCACTAATATAAGTAAGGTGATAAGTGTCTTTTTCATGTTTATTCCTCAGGGGAGATATTATTGTTTGTATTATTTTTATTTTATAGCTAAGTGTATGTTTAAATTGATTTATATAAACACTGACTCAACAGGAATAGTACAAGTTAATGGATTAAGTTGTATTTATGAATGATATAAAATTGACATCTTTATGTTAATTTACTTACAAAGCGACTTTTTGTATTATTTTTGTATTAAATGTGAATCATATATTGTTTTTCGGTTTTAAAGTTGTTTTGTTTTAAGGGTGTTCGATAGAGAAACGGCACTCTAAGAAGAGTGCTGTTTATTGGTAAGGCAGAAATGGCGAAGAGAAATAGCGATGATTAAGCGTTGGGGATCGCAGTGAGAGCAGTATTTTCTTGTACTTGTAATTGTCCTAATCGCCTGACTAATATAAATAATACTATAAATAAGGTGATGTATATCCAGCCTAGAGAGGCAAGCGAGGACCAATGTAATTTAGCCATGGTTGCGGTAATGATGGCTGTGCCCACCATTTGAAACACGCCTGAGAGTGCGGCGGCAGCGCCAGCTTGATGTGAAAACAGCGCTAGCGCACCAGCCATTGCATTGACGAAAATAAAGGATACAGCTAATCCGTTAAAGGCTAAAGTGAGTAATATCGCGGTTAATGACGTGATGTTAAACGTATGCTGGATCAGGAAAGATAGCCCAACGACAGCAAGAATGAGCATACCCACTTGCAGTAATTGTTGCGTATTGACTGAACTGGGTAATCGGTTTTGCAATAAGTTACCTATGAGGAAAAAACTCGGCTGAACCAGCATTAAATAGCCCACTTCTTGGGGGCTGAATCCAAATTGGTTAGTGAGTAAAAAGGGCGTGTTCTCTAAGCACAAAATCATGGCAAGATAGCCAATAAGCGTCGAGATAGCATAGCAAATAAAGGGTTTATTTTTTAACACATGGGCATAATCAGCCACAATATTAGAGAAGGTGAGTGTTGATTTTTGTGATGTCATTGTTTGGTTATTATCAATGGGAACATCTTGGTTGCTTTCAGCCATTTTGAAAAAAATGATCAGTAGTAATAAGCCACTATAAACCGTCAAGATCATGAAGTTACTTCGCCAATCAAAGGTTTCTTGTATATACCCTCCAAGTGTTGGTGCTATGACAGGGGTAAAAGAAGCGGCGATGGCGAGCATATTGATGGCTTTTCTTAAGGCTTGGCCTTGAAACAGATCCCGTAAAATCGCTCGTCCGAGTACAGAAAGTCCGCCGCCACCGAGTCCTTGCAGTAACCTGGCGAATAATAGTTGTTCAAAATTATGGGCATAGACAGCAAGTAGACTGCCGCAAGTTAAAATGCTGATACTGACTAACAGCAAAGGCTTGCGGCCAACATGATCCGATAAGGCACCATAGAAGAGTTGCGATAGGCCAAAGGTGAGAAAGAACACACTTAATGTGAGCTGTGTCTGGCCTATGTTTAAATGCCATTCCTGTAAAATAGCTGGCAGAGACGGTAGGTATAAACTCACGGCGAGCTGAGAGGCGACAACGCCTAATATGACTAAGATAAAGTTTAGATTTCCAAAAGTGTGTTTCACGTGTTGTACCTTGTTTATGCCTGTAAAAGTCAATGAGACGAAAATGAACCGTTAAGAAGACGAGATGACCGTTTGAAGGTTTTTATTCTGTGTGTTTATTATAATTTATTTCCTATTAGATGATAATATTGTATTTTGGAAATTAATTACGTCCTAATTGGAATTAATTGTTTTATAGGTACTGTAGAATTAACAATCAAATGGGTCATCGGGTTAAAGGTTAAATGATGACCGAGATGAATAAGTAATAGACAGTCAAGAGGAGGAAGTAAGATGGATTGGCACAAGTGTTCGCAGAGTTTTATTCAAATTGTTGAAGATCAAAGTTTTACTCAAGCAGCGAATCATCTTTATACGTCTAGCTCCGCATTAAGTAAACACATCAATTGGTTAGAAGATCAGCTTGGCGTGCAGTTGTTACAGCGAACGACCCGTCGATTGGATTTAACCCTTGAGGGGGAATATTTTTATGAGCAAGCCAAGTCCTTATTGAATGAATGGCAGGACTTGAAAGAAACCGTGCGTAATCAGAGTGATGAACCGCGTGGCGTGCTGACCATTGGCATTTCCGTTATCTTTAGTAGTTTATATATTGCGCCATTGTTACCTCGGCTCCTTGAGCAATACCCTGAGCTGACCATCAATGTTAAAACCCTGACTTATCCGCTGTTATATCATGTGGAAAATTTGGATTTATATTTTAGTCATAAATCCCCTGATTTTTTTTCGGTGAATATGGATCATCATGTGATAGGTCAAGCGCATTTGAAATTGTTTGCTTCTCCCACCTATTTGCAGGAAAAAGGGACGCCGCAGACCTTGGCGGATCTATCAAAGCATAACTGTTTGATGAGTATGGGGAGCGATGCACCACAAGTGTGGGCCTTTGATAATGGAGAAACGGTGGCCATTCAGGGTAATTTAATCTCCGATAATAGCACCACTTTGATTAAGGCCGCTGTTGCAGGGTTAGGCATTGTGTTTGCCAGCCCCACGGCTTTTAATGATGAAGTGAAAGGAGCATTAGTGCCGGTGTTGCCGGAGCATCAATCCCAAACGTGGACGATTTATGCTTATTACCCTAAATTGAAGACGCTGCCATTTAAAACCCAATCTTTTTTAGATTATGTCGAAGATAAATTAAGAAGTGCGTTGAAATAGGCACCAGATTGACTATAGTCGTCATATTTAAACGCCATGTTTAGGGGAAATGATGACGTTAAATGTGTTATTTATTCCGGGCTTAGGGGGAGATGCGCAGATGTGGACAGCGGTAGGAAAGGCGATGTCTCCTCAGCTGAAATTGCATTATGCTTCGGTTTTAAAAGGGAAGAGTGTGACCCAGCTTGCTCGCAGCATTTTAAAGGATGCACCAGAGAGATTTGTGGTTGTTGGTTTTTCTTTAGGGGGCTGGGTTGCGATGGCGATGGCCAATATTGCTCCAGAGAGGGTATTAGGGTTAGGATTGATCAGTACAACAGATGGCACGATGTCACATCAAACCATCGCAGCAATGAAGGCATCACAAAAGCAAATTATTGAACAAGGTTTGAACAGTGTTGTTGAGCAATCTCTTTCCCATTACTTTACTCAAGAAGATCGCCACTGTGATTCGATAATTGACACTTATCAAGCAATGATGTTGAGGGTTGGTGCTGAGGTTTGCATGGCACAATACCAAGTTATTATTGATTTTCACGGGCCAATGCCATTTCTATCTGCCATTAGTTGTCCAGCTTTGGTGATTAGAGGGGAACAAGATGAACGGATCCCTCTATCAATTAGTCAAGATTTATGTCAAGCAATCCCTTTGTCCCAGTATGAGGTGATTGATGACTCATCTCATTACGTGCCATTAAGCCAGCCACAGTCAGTGGCTAATTGCCTTAATCAATGGTTAAGTCACCTGTAGTGAGGAGGAGACTATCATATCAAGTTAGCTATCCATTGGTTTAAGTGAGTCACAAAAATATCTGGCTGTTGTTGTGCACAAAAATGTGAATCGGTGTGTTTCATCATAAAAGTAGGAATATTGTTTTGTTCCAGAAAAGGAAGGTTAATGCGCTTTTTACCTTTATCGGCTAAGCAATAGAGTTTTGGTATCGCCAGTTTTCTGAAATCTTCGCCTATTTGACTGGTAAAGGTTTGCCTCGGTATAGCATATGCTAGGGATTGGGTGAGTAGACATTGTTTGATAAAGCAGGACTGATCGACAAGTTGCAGACCACAGAAATAACGCTGCATGGCTCGCTCACTGAGTCCAGCTTGATAAATACGCTGGCAAAAATCGGTATACCAAAGAGTGAAATCACCTCCTTGGTTAATGCATTGAGCCACTTCTTTAGAAATAAAAATACCATGTTGAGTGACAGTGGTTTCAATGGCATAGACGCCTTTAATAAGAGGGGCAAGTTCACTTTTCGCTAACTGATTGGCGTAAATACCGCCTTGTGAGTGGGCAATAAGAAAGAGGTTATCATATTGACGTTCCAGTGACTGAATTTGTTTTATGATCCCTTGGGTTCCCAGCTCAAATGAAAATGGTGTTGTTTTTAAGTGACCACTTTTTCCATGACCCAGTAAGTCAGGAATGAAGATGTCATAGTTTTTGAGTTGGCTTGAATGGGCAAAATCACAGTAATTTAAATGTGAATCCCCACAACCATGTAAAAATACCAGTAAGGTATCACTGTGTTTGCTGTATAAGCGTGCAAACAAATGGCAGTATTCTGTTTGAGTGTAAAATTCAGTTATCATCATGATTATCTTGACATTGAATGGAATATAATGAGTATAGACTTAAGATGTGGTTTTTATATATTATTGATTATTAATGATTTAATCTCTTTTTTACCTTTATTGAGTGTATTCAGTGATCAACATGGAATAATGAGAATGGAACGACTTGACTATCTCGAGACGCATTTATCTCAATACACATTTTTTAACGGAACAAGCACTTTTAGCAGAAGTGAATGCTGATTTTACAACACTTGAGCAGTATCAATTATCGGCTTAAGTTTTTTCCGTCTTACCGACTATGCTTATTGTAGGATTTCATTACTTGGAAAAGTCATGATAGAAAGCATTATGCTGGCTTGGTTATGGGTGGCTGGAGTGATGATTTTAGCTTGGTGTATTGGCTTGTGGATCCACAATCCCAGTGTGATTGATGTGTTTTGGCCAATGACAATATTGCTTGCCAGTCTTATTCTTGCTGGGGGAATGGCAAGTGGTTTAATATCTCAATTACTGCAGTTATTACTCTTACTTTGGAGTCTGCGCTTGGCGGGATACTTGCTGTTTAAGCGTGTGTTACCTCATCATTTAGATAAACGCTATACCTATATCAGTTCGAGTTGGGATGGCTCTAAGAAGATAGGCTTTTTTCTTCACTTTCAGCTTCAGGGGGTGTTGGCTGTAGTGATCGCGCTGCCTTTTTTATTTATCGATCATCATTTATCCTTTAACTTTTTTAATGGTATTGGGCTCTTGTTAGTGTTGATTGGTATCATTTTTGAAAGTGTGGCAGATGTTCAACTCATTGGCGCTAAAGAGCAAGGTCTGACGCTTTGTCAGAAGGGGTTATGGCAATATTCACGGCACCCTAATTATTTTTTTGAGTGGATTATTTGGCTAGGGTTTGCGATGGCAGGTTGGAGCGCCAGTTTGCAGATGACACTCAGGGATGAGCGTATATTGGATTTTGCTTGGCTCAGTTTATGCTCACCAGTGTTACTCTTAGCTATCATGTTAAAAGTGACCATACCGCTCACGGAGAAATTGTCGATACAAGCCAAAGGAAGCATTTATCGCCAATATCAACAAAGTACTTCCATGTTTGTCCTTTTACCGCCTAAAAAACGCCTTCCCAAAACATAAAATATTGGAGCCATACATCAGGGACTCACCGCTGCGAATGGCTTCAATGATTGCTTACTCCATTTTATGACGGTCGTTAACTTACAAAATGCCAGTTTACTTCACTTGCTAAAATTCGCTCTGACGCAATATAGTGAATAAAATGCCCAGAGGTGAGCTGGCGATTCGAAGGAGGATTGAGCTCGACATCATCACCAGACAACATAGTGGAAATGGCGATAAGAGTGGCATTGTTGTCATTTTTCATTTGTTGCCACAGTTGCCCAACGGTGAAAGAGGGGACATTGTCAGGGATCATCAATGAAAATTGTGTTGCACCGGTTTGTGGGCTGAGCAAGTGACTAATGACTCTTGATGAACCGGGATCTTGCATAGAACGAGCCAATAATTCGGCTGAGCGGTTACTGCCGGATTCAATATTAGGGCAATGTTTATCTAATAAAGCGGCATTTTGCTCATCGTTAAAATAGGCAACAATGTGGCAATCGGGTTTTACTCTGGGGGAAATAGCGAGTGCCGCCATGAGGGTTTGATCATCGCTTTCTCCGTAAATAATGACTCGATTGGCATTATCCACACTGATCCGATTTAATGCCTCTTCATTCGAGAAGGAAGGCATTTTGGCAAAGTCCACTTGATCATTGTCTGGATAAGGATGGGTTTGTTCATCATTATTCACACAGAGCACAATTTGTCCATTTTGTCTGCGTTTATCCGATAAAATACAATCAATGAGTTTGCGAGTGCCTTTAGGGTGCCAACCGATAATAATGACATGATTACTGTAATGTGAAAAATTTCTCATACCGTTGATATTCCGTTCAATAAATGTTTTTGTTGTGGCAATAATTTTGGCCAAAACAGACCCAAAAATACCGATGCTGGCAGGTATTTGATACCAAGCGACAAATTGTTGCCCACCTGTGGTTATGGGTGACATATCGCCAAATCCTACTGTACTGCCCACAACAGACATGAAGTAGAAAAATTGAGGCAGCTGTACCAGCTGTGTTTCTCCTAAGGCATCGAGGGCTAACCAGCAAATAAAATAATGTGCAATAGCGCCTAATAATAGCGAGGGCCAGCTGATTTTATGTAAATGCACTGAACATAATAGGTAAATACGTCTAAATAAGTACATGACAAACTACCCGTTTGGCGGTTGTTGAAGGTGTATGAACCATGGATGACTCTGTCCTTTTTGTTTAATTAGCGAAATAAGTGTAAATAAATTTCATTGAGATTGAAAGATTTACAATATTGTAATGGTCTTATCTGAATAACAATTACAGTAAGGATACCCTTCTATGATGTCCCCGAAGAAATGGACAATCTTTTTCTTGGATCAATTGAACTTCAAAGCGAAGTTTTCGTTATTAGCGTTTTTATTTTATTTGCCACTGATTGCTTGTTTTGTGTGGATAATGAAAGATAAGTTACTCGTGATGAAACAATATGAAAATAGGATAGTGGGACACACGATAATTAGCGAAATAGCTGCTATTGAGCGAGGGCTAAGATTTAAGACCGATACTCCCGCGCCAGACAACGATCTCGCCCCTTTTTGGTTACAACTTAGGGAAGATAAGTACATTTTGACACCTTGGCAGCAGTGGCAAATGCTGTTGAATACACTAAAAAATGTTCATAGTCGTGCAATGGAGGCTGAGCTTATACGTGGATACGAGCAATCTTATGCACTCAGAGAGGATGCGGCGAGCTTAAGTGGGTTAAATCGTGACACGGATAGGGAAAATTTTTATTTTACGAAATTGATTGTTGATGATCTTCCTGCGTTATTTGAATATGTTGGCCGTTTACAGGTGATTAGCCTGACTATTTTGCAGCAAGGGCATTTTACGGCAAATTCTTATACCCATATTGTTGCTTTAGATAAGCGGGTGAATGAATTACAGGTGGCTGTGTCAAATAATATGTCTCAGTTATTATCGCGTTATGGGGTAAAAACGGCCATTAATGGCAAGGAGAACATTGAACGAGAACAAACAAGTGAAAACGCCTCTTCTCAAGAAAAGCCAAGGTTTAAATCAAGCATCCAAACCTTATCTACCGTTAAATATGACAAACTTGAGCATACAGCTATCGATGATTTACACTCTCTGTTACTTGAAATTGACCAATTTCAGACAGTATTACGGCAGTCTCTCATCGATCCCGATACGATTGTATTGAGTCAGGACATGTTAATGCCTTATTTTGAGAACGTGTCCCAGCAAAGTGAGATAGCAGCGTTGAGCACAGAACAAGCTTTATTGAGTCGTTTAACGCAAAGTGAAACGCAGCATTTTAATGAATTATTATTGTTGGCTAGCTTACTGCTATTCGTAATTTTTCTCATTAGCTATGTATTGATAGCGATTTATCGTTCACTCAGTCAACATGTTAAAATGATCACTCAAGCGTCTGCTCGGCTTGGAAAAGGGGATTTTTCTCAAGTGATGAATATTGTATCAAAAGATGAATTTGGCGATATTGGGCATAATTTCATGAATATGCAAAACAGTATTCATGCTCTTTTGTATGGGATATCTAAAGAGGTTATGCAATTAAAAGTGGCTGCGACGCAAATTGACCGGTTAACCCAAAGCATGGCAGATAATTTGTCGATACAAAGGCAAAACACCCACAGCGTGGCTGATGGTGCTGAGCAAGTGACTCATTCGTTGTCGGTGATCCGTAATAGCACTGAGCATGCTAATAACATGATTCATTTAACCAGTGAAAATGTTCAAATGGGAGGGAGGGTTATCAAGGACACGGGGATTGCGATCACTGATATTGCTGAGGAAGTAACGTGTTCTGCTGATGTGATTAATGAACTGGCGGAGCACAGTGTCGAAATAGGTCAATTCGTGAATGTGATAAAAGAGATTGCTGAACAAACGAATTTATTAGCATTAAATGCAGCGATTGAGGCTGCAAGAGCAGGTGAACAAGGGCGAGGTTTTGCCGTTGTCGCCGATGAGGTGAGAACGTTAGCGAGTCGCACGCAAGATGCGACCAATGAAATTCAACGGATCATAAAACAATTGCAAGAAGGTACTGCACGTTCTGTCACTGTGATGAATACGGGGGTGAAGAAAGCCGAATATGGGGTGAGTAAAACCCAAGAAGTGTCGACGGCTTTTGAAGGGGTGACGCATAATGTGAAGGATATTATGTTGGCCACACACGATATTACCGCTGCGGTAGAAGAGCAAGAGAGTAAAGTGGTTGATATTGAAACAAATACGGCCAATATTGCAAAACGTTCGGATGAACTTTCTATTGTGGCAGAGGATGCATTTCAGGCTGGGCAAGCACTGAATTTGCTAGCGGAACGGATTGACCATCAATTATCTCAGTTTACTTTATTGATGAGAAAGAAATAGGGTTTGTCGAGTTCAGGTGACTTGGCCCCTTATGAAGAGAATAAAAGGATTGATATTGGTGAAGTGAATAGACCAATACCAATCCTTTAATTTAAGTGCCCCTAGGCTTTATCTGGTAATGGTCAGCTTCGCCTCACTTTTGTAGGGTGTGCTGTTACTTTGGTCGTAGTAGTTTCCTTTAATATCAACTTCGCCATTCTTATGGGCTGTCACAGTACCAGCTACGGGACCACCGTTAGCGACACTGGCTTTATTATTACTGGTATACCAATCTGTTTGGGCACTGACGTCTATTTGAGCACCACTGTGATAAATGAGATAAGCCGTGAATTTTTTCGTGGTGGGTTTACCGTGAGTTCTTTCGGGGATCCTGGCTTCTTTAGGTAAAATGACAAACGCTTCAATTGTGTCATGGATGACTTGTACTGAAGTGGTGGTTGTGATTGGTTCTGCACCTGGCATAAAGTAGGAAACGGTGATGTCTGTTGTGCCATGTTTATGTGCTGTTGCCAGCCCTTTATTGTCTTCATTATTACTGATACTGACGATGTGGCTTTTATCACTCACCCAGTACGTATTATCATCGTCGGTGATATTTTCCTCACTGCCGTCAGAGTAATGGAGTTTGGCAGTAAAATGGATGGTTTGATTGACATAAAGCACGGGATTATCAGGTTGCAAGGTTAAATGAAGGGGAGTGGGGTTGGTGACGATAAGTGTAGCCTCAGCGGTTAGGCGTGTATTTAAGTGCTTGTCAAAAGTGGCGATGATAGGTGCGGTGCCAGGGCTCCTGCCATAGGTGAGTGCAGTGCCTGGGCTATCTGGATCCATTATTGCGGTATCTGGATGTAGACTGAGCCAATCAACCTCGTTGGTCACATCCGTTTTATGACCATCTGAATAGGTCAATATCGCATGAAAATGGGCTTCACTGCCCAGTGGTTTACTTTGATGTTGAGGCTCTATGGCCAAATAGGTAGGGATGGGAGGGGTAATGATTAACTCTCTGGCTTCTGCATAAATGAGATGATTATTGTTAGCATCATAATATTGGGCAGTGATTTGTGTGGTGCCTTTTTTATATGTGATTACGAGTCCTTTTGTTTCTCTTTGATTGTTTTCTATGGTTGCACTTTGTCTGTTAGAGCTGTGCCAATGAGTATGCGAATTTTTTGTCACATCAATAATGGTTTCATTGTCAAAATGTAGCTCAGCTATATATTGTATCGTTTCACCCGCTGCTCTAGTTTGTGTTCCTTTTGGGCTAATAACAAGGAACATGGCTTTTGCTGGTTGTACGGTTAATTGAGTGTCTGCTTCAAACTCTTCATCATTGGGATAATCTTGGTATTGTACTGAAATTGTTGTTTCCCCTGGCGTTTTTGCTGTTGCAATACCTTTATCTTCGCCAATTTGACTGTTAATACTTGCAACAGAGGTCTTTGTACTGACCCAATGTGTTGCTGGATGATGAGTGACATTGTGAGACGATCCATCAGTGTAAATAATGTCAGCATCGTAAGCTTGAGTACTGCCCACAGGAATATGGACATTACGGGGTGAAATCAATATTTCTTTTGGAATGGCTTCACTGACATAAAGCTCAGCAATATCGCGTAACTGACTATTCTCATTAAGATCATAAATGGCGGTTATTTCAGTGAGGCCAGTTTCACTGTGTGTTGGGCTGGGGTTGGTATCGGCAATGCCGTATTGATCAATGGTGGCTATTTGGGTGTGTTCGCTAAGCCAAGTGACTAAACGGGTAACATCTTCTGTTGTGTGATCGGTATATGAAAGGGTCGCTTTATATTTTACGATATGCCCCTTAGGTACCGTTTTGACTTTAGGACTAATGACTAAGCTGTCAATGATAGCTTCGGTGACGAATAATTCTGCACTCGCGCTGTGCGCTTTATAGGCTGCAGTAATGATTGATTTGCCAGTATTGAGAGTATTAGTTTGCCCTGATGCCACATTGTCCATTAAGGCAACGTGTTCATTATCGCTACTCCACACTGTATCACTGTCATTCGTTGCATTATATGTACTACCGTCACTGAGTAATGCGTTGACCTCAAACTGTTGAGATATACCATTAGGGATAGATGCGACTAAGGGACTTATGATGAGTTCACGCACAGTGGCATTACTCACATTTAATTTAGAAGAGCCGGATAAACCATTAAAAGTGGCGGCAATGCTTGTTTGACCCACAGAGAGTCCTTCTGCTATGCCATTTTCAGTGATATTGGCTATTTGTTCCTCGCTGGAGAACCAAAGGGTATGCATATGGCGGGTAACATCGGCAGTGGTTTTATCATTGTAAATAACGGTGGCGGTATAAGCTTGTTTTAATCCGACAGCAATATTGGCCATTTCAGGTAATACAATGAGTTCAACGGGGATAACATTACTGATGGTTAAGGTGGCATTCGCGGTTAATGTTTCATCATTGTTATATTTTGCGGTGATGTCAGTTGTTCCTTTAACGTTATCCTGTGCTTGGGCAAGACCTGTTTGGCTAATAATGGCGTAATTTGTGTGACTACTTGACCAATCAATATAAGGGTCATCAGTCACATCGACAACAGTGTCATTATCTAAAATTAAATCTGCTGTGTACTGGAGTGTGGAACCTTGTTGAATAGTATGATATTGCGGAGTAATAACGAGCTTTTTGGGGGGGCTGTTATTCACAACCAGTATTGCTGAGGCGCTGATCCCATAAAGCGTGGCTGTAATATTGACTGTGCCATTGTCAATCCCCGTTGCGATGCCAATATCATTAATGATTGCAATTTCTGTGTCGCTGCTGCTCCATTCTGCGTCATCGGTAATGGTTTCGGTATTGCCGTTATTATAAGTGGCTTGTAAGGTATAAGATTGGGTTTCATCGATTGAGATTAATGTTGACTCAGGGCTTATTATAAGAGACACAATCTCGTTACGATTATCGCTTGAATTGTTACAGTTGATGACCATTAAGGTAAAGCTAACAATGGCCATGTATTTTAATATAGTATTCATTTTATGTTCCTTACTGCGTAAACTGGATTTTTAATCGAGTTTTCAGGCATCGTATTGCTAATGGCATGGATACGAATAAGGAACTTGTATCGTTTAATGTCTATAGCAATTTATGTGCTATTGGGTATGTTGATTAAGATACGAATGCTCAAATTGAGGTTGGATGGATGGTGAGAACATTATAAAGGTTAACTGAAGTTAACTTTTGCATGAATTGTAATTATTTGTTTTATATTAACCACTGATTTTAATGCATTTTAAGTTTGTTTTTTAATTAATGTGTGTCTATTTGTGTTGCTGGTTTTTCAAAAGAGATCGATTTGGGTAACTTGTCCCCTATCTGTGTTTATCCTGAGTTCAGGTTAGTTATCATTGAGGGAGGACAAGGTGTTGAGAAACGAGAGCTTGCGTTATTGAGTGTTTTCTTTTTTATGCAGTGAAGTGGGTATGGCAGATGAGTGGGAATGGGGTATTTTATTTATTTTTGCTTGTGTTTTATGCTCTGATCCTGAAAAAAGATAAGACAGAAACACAATAATGGTCATACCAAAACCGATAATGTACATGTTGATGCCGATGGCCATCCCGATCACAGCCGCCGCCCATAATGTCGCAGCGGCTGAGATCCCCCGCACGGCATTATTTCTATCTTCAAAAATCAGTCCAGCACCCAAAAAGCCAATACCCGTTACGACACCAGCAATAATGTTAAAGGTATAATCGACTTGATAGATATAGTAGAGGTGGATGGCTATTTCACTAAACCCACAGGCACTTAATGCGGTGATCCCAAAAATACGGATCCCATTTGGATGTGTTTTTCTGACCGAATACCCCACAATACCACCTAATATCGAGGCAATAGTAATTTTAGCGAGATAGATAACTTCGATCATTTCAAATACTGGAGTCAGATTTTGCAATTCTGTTGAAACAGCGGGCATAGAAAGAGCGTCCTTTTAAGTAAAGTGAGGTTCACTATTTAGTGAGCAGTAACTATCAAGTCTCAGTCTACAATGGAGTGGTATGAGTGAATATACAGATAAGGGGCTTATTTTAATCTGGTTATCATTGGTTGATATTATAAACAGGGATGTGCTTTGCTTGTATGATTTTTGAGGTGATTATGTTTATTTTATGTATGACGGATGGAGTATTATAAGCTGTAAAGCTTGGTATACAGGTTTGCTAATGAAGGTAAACACAGGTAAAGTCAGTGACTTTGTGGCGGCAAGATTTGAGCCGTTATGCAATAAAAGTGGACTATATAGGAGGCTTTTTGGGCGGTATGTTGATACTGAATCAATAAGTGGCCTGCTATATACTCCAATTATTTTACCTAAAGTATAAGGAATTTTACGTGTTAGATACTTTAATGGGATCCAAAGACTTTTTAGCGTTGACATTAGCGCACTCCAACACCCCCACATTTGCCTCTTTTTCATTTGCCTTAAGTGAGCATACTCAGGTTCACGTTTGGGATAGTGGAGTGATTGTATTTGAGCCCCATGCGTGTTTAGGTAAGGATATTGTGTTGTCGTGTGCAGTTCATGGAAATGAAACAGCGCCCATTGAGCTATGTAATGCTTTGATAACACGTTTGTTAGCCCAAGACATCAAGCCTAAGCAACGGGTTATGTTTCTTATTGGTAATCCGCAAGCCATTAAATTAGAGCGGCGTTTTGTGGATGAGAATTTAAATCGTTTATTCAATGGCGGCCATAGCAAAGGAGATGCGGTTAATCCTGAAAGAGTGCGAGCGAAAAAGCTAGAAGACTATGTCGAGCGTTTTTATAACCAGCCTTTGAAAGGCCAAAAGAATGATGAGACCTTAGTAGCTCGAACCCGTATTCATTATGATTTACATACGGCTATTCGCGCGTCTAAACATGAAAAATTTGCCATTTATCCTTATTCACCTAATAAAAAATACAGCAGTGAGCAAATCATGTTCTTAGCCAAATCTGGCATTGATACGATTTTGTTTCATAATGAGCCAACCACCACATTCAGTTATTTCTCTGCTCATCATTTTCAAGCGCATGCCTTTACCATTGAATTAGGGAAAGTGTATCCATTTGGGCAAAATGACATGTCACGCTTTTCTGCGTTAAATGAGCGCTTAATCGGGTTGATTACTGCCCAAGACTTGCCTATTCCTTCGCTGAATATGGCTGACGTTAATTTGTATCGTGTGGCTCGCTCCATCAATAAACATGTTGAGGATTTTCGTTTTTCATTTAGTGATGATGTGGAAAACTTCACGGCTTTTAAGCAAGGAGAAGTACTAGCAACAGAAGGTGGAAAAGAGGTGGTCGTGGAACATGAAATGGAAGCCATCGTGTTTCCTAATGCTAAGGTTCCTGTGGGGCAACGGACCTTATTATGCTTAGTACCAGCTTCGGCGGATAACATCGAATAATGCAAAAGTCACTATTGTAAACCATTATATACATAGTCAGACGAGCTTAGTTGTCATTTTTACTGTGATAAGTATTGATACACAGTTTACGTTAACGTAATGTTCTTCTCGCGTAGGATAATAGACTGGCATGTTGATTCATTCGGTGAAGCTGCCAGCAAAATAACAAGAGCACAATATGAGCAACGCAAAAAACAAGACAGAAACGATCCATCGTGTCAGTTTTCTTGATAAAGACGCGATGTCGATCCCTATTCTTAAAATTCTTCAAGCCGACGGTACGGTTTATGATAAAGCGGTATTGCCTGCCATTGATCAAGCATTGGCGAAAAAAGTCCATGATACCTGTGTATTTACCCGTGTCCTAGATGAGCGAATGCTAGGTGCTCAGCGACAAGGACGAATAAGCTTCTATATGACCTGTACCGGTGAAGAAGCGGCTGTGATTGGCAGTGCTGCGGCATTGGATGATGAAGATGTCATTTTAGCTCAGTATCGAGAGCATGCCGCTTTACGATACCGTGGGTTTAGTACTGAGCAGTTTATGGATCAAATGTTTAGTAATGGACGGGATTTGGGTAAGGGTCGTCAGATGCCCATTCATTATGGTACCGCTCAGTTACATTATCAAACAGTTTCTTCGCCATTGGCGACTCAAATTCCCCAAGCCTCAGGTGTGGCTTATGCCTTAAAAATGCAGAAAAAACGCAATGTTGCGATTTGCTATTTTGGAGAAGGTGCCGCATCAGAAGGGGATTTTCATGCGGGACTGAATATGGCTGCGGTGTTAAATGCGCCAGTGATTTTCTTTTGCCGTAATAATGGGTATGCCATTTCAACGCCAACAGACGAGCAATACAAAGGCAATGGAATTGCCAGTCGTGGTGTGGGGTATGGCATGCATACTATTCGTGTGGATGGTAATGATATGTTAGCCGTTATGGCGGCCACTCAGCAAGCAAGGGCGCATGCCATTAAGCATAATGCCCCCGTTCTCATTGAAGCTATGACGTATCGATTAGGGGCGCATTCTTCATCGGATGATCCTTCTGGCTATCGCTCTAAAGAAGAAGAAGCTAAATGGCAACAACATGATCCTGTTCAGCGGTTTAAATTATGGCTGATTAATAAAGGTTGGCTCAATAATGATGAAGACACGCAATTATATGAGCAATATCGTCAAGAAGTGTTGAGCGAATTGAAGTTGGCCGAGAAACGCCCTCAAATGGAACTGGATAGCATTATTGATGATGTGTTTGATGAGCCTACACCACTGCTGAAGAAACAACTTGCACAGTTAAAACAGCATGTTAACAAATACCCTAAAGCCTATCCCAAAAGTGCGAAGGAGCAATAATAATGGCGAAGATGAATATGTTACAAGCCATTAATTCAGCGCTAATGGCTGAAATGGAAACGGATCCTAATATGCTGGTTTTTGGTGAAGATGTCGGCCACTTTGGCGGCGTGTTCAGAGCAACTTCAGGGCTACAGGAAAAGTTTGGTAAAGAAAGGTGTTTTAATACACCATTAACCGAACAAGGTATTGCGGGATTTGCGAATGGTTTGGCATCAAACGGTATGACTGCTGTGGCTGAAATTCAATTTGCCGATTATATTTTTCCTGCTTTTGATCAAATCGTCAATGAAACGGCTAAGTTTCGCTATCGCAGTGGCGCACAATTTAATGTGGGTGGATTAACCTTTAGAACGCCTTATGGTGGAGGCATTGCGGGTGGGCATTATCATTCTCAATCTCCAGAGGCGTATTTTACGCAGACGGCAGGGTTAAAAGTGGTGATCCCAAGGGATCCTTATCAAGCTAAAGGGTTGTTATTAGCCTCTATTCGCGATGACAATCCAGTGATATTTTTTGAGCCTAAACGCTTATACCGCGCTTCAGTTGGGGAGGTACCCAGCGAAGATTATGAGATTGAGATTGGTAAAGCAGATGTGATGCAAACGGGCACTGATATCACCTTACTGGCGTGGGGCGCTCAAATTGAGATCATAACCCATGCGGCAGAATTAGCCGCTAAAGAAGGGGTGTCTTGTGAACTCATTGATTTGCGTACCTTATCGCCTTGGGATGTGGAGACCGTTGCAAGCTCTGTGAAGAAAACAGGACGTTTATTAATTAACCATGAAGCGCCGTTAACCGGTGGTTTTGCCGGAGAAATTGCCGCGACCATTCAAGAAGAGTGCTTTTTGTATTTAGAATCGCCTATTGCCCGAGTATGTGGGCTAGATACGCCTTATCCGCTTAATCATGAAAAAGAATACATGCCGGATGCGTTAAAGACCTTTGAAGCTATTATGGCTTCAGTGAAGTTTTAGGAGCTTGCAATGATTAAAGAATTTATTCTACCGGATATTGGCGAAGGCGTAGTGGAATGCGAGTTAGTTGAATGGTTGGTAAAAGAAGGGGACAGGGTGATTGAAGATCAGCCTGTTGCCGATGTCATGACAGATAAAGCGTTAGTGCAAATTCCTGCGCCTTATGGCGGGATCATCAAGCAGTTGCATTACGCCAAAGGGGACATTGCCAAGGTACATGCGCCTTTATATTCTGTTGAAATCATGGAGCATGGTGAGGATGAAGCGCTTCATTTTGTTGAAGGCTCGATTGTTGATGACCCCGTCGATGAGGCTGAGCCTGAGCCTGTAAGCTCCTCGATATTGGAGTCAAGCACTTCAAGTGGTGTTGTTTGGCAGATTGAAGAGTTTTTACTGCCGGATATTGGCGAAGGTATTGTGGAGTGTGAACTAGTTGAATGGCTGGTGGAAGAGGGTGATACCGTTGTTGAAGATCAAGCCGTTGCCGATGTGATGACAGATAAGGCTTTAGTGCAAATTCCGGCAATAAAAAGTGGTCGTATTGCTAAATTGCATTATCGTAAGGGCCAGTTAGCGAAAGTTCATGCACCATTATTTTCCATTGAAGTGGCAAGAGAAGTGGTTGAGGCGAGTCACGCACAGATCAATACGGCTCCAGTAAATGCCGGAGAATCAAGCCCAGTATCCAATCAAGAGCAAGTTAATGTCCCCCAAGGCAAAGCGTTAGCGAGTCCTGCCGTGAGGCGCATGGCGAGAAGCTTGGATATTGATATTACCAGTGTGTCAGGCAGTGGTAAAAATGGCCGTGTGTATAAAGAAGATATTAGCCGTCATCAACAAGCATCAATGGCGCCAACAACCTCGGCTATGCCAGCAGTGCAGGCACCAAAGATTGTGACGACTGAGGAGGCCTACCGCGTTGAGCCTATTCGCGGTGTGCGTGCGGTGATGGCAAAAATGATGACAGAGTCCGTCTCGACTATCCCGCATTTTACTTATTGTGATGAGTTTGATTTAACGGACTTAGTGCAATTGCGTGAGAGCATGAAAAAGGCCCATTCAACGGATGAGGTTAAACTCACCATGATGCCCTTTTTTATGAAAGCGCTATCCTTAGCGCTGAAAGAGTATCCTGATTTAAACAGTCAAGTAAACAGTGATTGCACCGAGCAAACGTTTTTTACCCGTCATAATATCGGTATGGCGGTGGATTCAAAGGTGGGCTTACTGGTGCCCAATGTCAAAGATGTGCAAGATAAGTCTATTTTAGCCATTGCGGCTGATATTACCCGCTTAACTGCCGCGGCCCGCAGTGGGCGAGTCAGTCCTGAAGACTTGAAACAAGGTACGATTTCCATTTCAAATATTGGTGCGCTTGGCGGCACCATCGCGACGCCGATTATCAATAAACCTGAAGTGGCGATTGTGGCATTAGGGAAATTACAACATTTACCGCGCTTTAATGGGCAAGGTGAGGTGGAAGGGCGAAAAATCATGCAAGTGAGCTGGTCTGGGGATCACCGTGTTATTGATGGTGGTACCATTGCGCGTTTTTGTAATTTATGGAAGCACTATCTAGAGCAACCTCAAGAAATGTTATTAGCCATGCAATAAGCGATTTTTAGCTTTCAAACACAAAGGCGCCGTCGGGCGCTTTTTTTTATGGCTCACCGTCTTTATTTTGTGCTCTGTTTTCGCTTATCGCCTAAAAAGAGTGTAAAATAAAATAAGTATTCCGTATAATCCCGCTAATTAGTTAAGTACCTTGGATCCTTCATGAGCCAGTTATCCCCTATTGTTGCACCTATTCAGTATCCTTTTCCGCCTAAACCTATGCCTTTGACCGATATTGAAAAAGCCGCAGCAAAAGCAAGAATTAGACAGTTATTGATTGAAAAAAAAGCCGTTTTAGTTGCCCATTATTATACTGATCCTGAAATTCAAGCCCTCGCCGAAGAAACAGGTGGGTGTGTGTCTGACTCCCTTGAAATGGCGCGTTTTGGCCGCGATCATCCTGCGCAGACCTTGATTGTTGCAGGGGTGAAATTCATGGGGGAAACGGCAAAAATTCTCAGCCCTGAAAAAACCATTCTAATGCCAACGCTTGACGCGACTTGTTCGTTAGATTTAGGCTGCCCTATTGAGACATTCAGTTCTTTTTGTGATGCACATCCCGATCATACGGTCGTGGTGTATGCCAATACCTCAGCCGCAGTCAAAGCTCGGGCTGATTGGGTGGTGACCTCCAGTATTGCCCTTGAAATTGTTGAGCATTTGGACAGCGAAGGCAAACAGATCATTTGGGGACCGGATCGCCATTTAGGCAGCTACATCGCCAAAGAAACTGGCGCAGATATGTTGATGTGGCAAGGTGAGTGCATTGTGCACGATGAGTTTAAAGCCAATGCCCTACGCGAACTTAAAACTCAGTATCCTAATGCCGCGATCTTAGTTCACCCAGAATCACCAGCCAGCGTGGTGGCGCTTGCTGACGCTGTGGGGTCAACCAGCCAGTTAATCAAAGCTGCTCAAACCATGGATAATGACACTTTCATCGTGGCTACCGATAAGGGTATTTTTTATAAAATGCAGCAAGCTGCCCCAGGTAAAAACCTCATTGAGGCGCCAACAGGCGGCAATGGAGCCACTTGCCGAAGTTGTGCTCATTGTCCTTGGATGGCGATGAATGGTCTTGTTGCCATCGAAAATGCGCTTAAAGATGCCCCGAATTCCAAAGAGCGTACACTCAAAGAGCGCACAGTGGATGGCAAAAAGGGAGAGCCGCTTACTATTGAGCCGCAAGTCTCACCCCATGAAATCTTTGTTGATGAAAGTTTGCGCCTTGATGCATTAAAACCCCTTGATCGTATGCTGGACTTTGCTCAAACATTGAATATGAAAGTTAAAGGTAATGCGTAAACATTGTCAGAAAAGCCTTGATGCTTGCTTTTTTGGTTAATAATCCACTTATCTGATTAGCAAATGTGCAACCGTTTGAAAACCGTATTTTTTAGCTTGACCACCGCCAAGCTTTTGCGTAAAGTACGGCTCCGTTAACAGGGAAAAGCACACAGAAAGCCAAGTGCGATAAAGATGAACTGTTAGCAACAAATATTGGTGAGGTGTCTGAGTGGCTGAAGGAGCACGCCTGGAAAGTGTGTGATGGGTTAAACCATCCGAGGGTTCGAATCCCTCCCTCACCGCCAAATTGAGAGAAAGCGACCTAAGGGTCGCTTTTTTGCTTTCTGATGTTTTTAATTTTTATTTTGCAGTCTAAATAGAGTGTTTGAGGTGTTATGCGATTTTTAGTTTTATTGTGCATGTTTTCATTTTCAGCTCAGGCTGCAACGGATTGTATGAAAGCCATTTTAAATGATGATATTAACAATATTATGCCATCTTGTGTTGAGCTGGGTGGTGAAGATTTTCAGCAGAAGTGGTATCAGGGACGATTAACGCATGAGTTTGGTACTAAGGAGCAGCCGAGTAAGGCCGCTATCATTATTAAAGGCAAAGCTGAGGCGGGGCAGGCGGATTATCAGTATTTGTGGGGACTGATCTCTCAGTTTATCTATCGTCAATTTTCAGTTGCGCATATAGGCTCACAAATCGATAAAAAATGGATTATTGCTGCTGCGGATAATGGCCAAGTTGCCGCCATGGCACAAGAAATACAAGCGTTTATGGGTACTATTTCAATGCCTAAACGAGAAAGACAACAACAAGTGCTGGATTATGCTGTTGAGCTTCACGAGCAGTATAACAATACTGATACTGAATTATTGATTGCGGCGGTTAAATCACGAGAAACCATTGAAGATGTCATTGAAAGAATGCGTTTTCTATATGACAATTACACTCAGTTATCATCTGAGCAACTCAATTCTTTGTGGCGTTTTTATTTGTATGGTCACTATGAGAGTGCTGAAAAAGTGGTCTTATTTGATAAAGAGTTTTCAGTGAGTGGTCGTTTCGACCCCGATTTGGCTAAGGGAATGAGGATATTAAAATATAATTTCTCTCATTTTAAGAGTATTTCAGCGACAATGACATTAGCAAATATATATAGTCGAAGTTATATTACCGAACAAACGGAATGGAATAAACAAAAAGCTTTAAATTATTATAAGGTTGCAAAAGATCTGAATCACCCTCGAGCAGTCACTTGGTACGGGGATTATTTACACTGTATTGGGCAGAAAACAGAAGGGATCGCGTTATTACGCCAGGCCGCATCACTTAATGATGAAGATGCAAAAGAGTCGTTAGAAGACATTAAACAACTGGGCTATACCGTCAATTGTAGCCAAGGGTGGATTTATTAATTTTATTTTAAATTAATAAGGTGAATTAAATAAAGGGGGGAATTGCTATGTATCTCGTTCATAGTGATCACTATGATGAGCTTCACCTTGCAGCGGGCTAAGGTTGTGAGTTTCCCACTCATAGTGGGGTATTGGATATTAAGCTGCGCTTAATAACAGGCCGTGAGTGCCCACTCACACGGGGCCAAAAGGGGATTAACAGCAATCCCCTCTTGGATCTCCTGTGCCGCCCCAGACGAAGTTGAGCACCTTACTATTTTATTAACAGTCATTGCTATCGCCTCATATTCGCCGTCCATGGCTCAACTAAGGCTATCTCGGCATCCATGCCTCACTCACACGATGACTGATAAAATATTTTCGGCAATTTCGATGGGGAAATTTAAGAGCAAGAGTAAATCAACAGCGTTAAAACGGGTGGCTCTCTTCGATTTGTTGGTGTTTATATTTGATGCGTTTCATATGGCTACCTACATTCTAGTACCTTATTTTAATAATAAGGCCTGTTTAGCAGCTAATGGCATGTTGCTTGATAGTAAGTGTGTGAAAACAGCAAACGCTCACAGTTTGAAGTGAGCTATCACCACTGAAAAATGTACAACAGATAGTTTATGGCACTCGTACTTCACTGCTTAGTAAAAACGAATATAGCTAAAGCGCCTCGAATAAAATAAGTAGGCCAGTAGCCCAAGAAGTGAGAAAAATCATGGTTCGCTAATGGTTTGCTGATGGTTTTTAGAGGGATCTGAGTGTTATTTTTATTTCGCTACCTACATTCTACTTGTTATATCTAAAGAATGAACAGGCTTAGTAGGGTTTAGTCGATGATTGAGAGCGGGAAGGGCGTTGAATGGGTTAATGAGACTGCTCGTTACATTAGGCTCGTCATATTAGGCTCGTTATATTAGTGGTTAATAATGAACACTTAAACGATAAAAACCTGACGAATAGCCTTGTTTATTGTGGTATTATCCGGTTTTGAATGGTCGGCTGAAGTAATACAACAAACGCATCAATTGAATGAAAGCCTCGTGTGGTCGTGTGATTAGTAATGGGCTAACAGCAGGATAAAGGATAAAAAAGAACAATAAGGACTCTTATGATCCCAACCTACCAAGCGTTTATGCAGCCTTTGCTGAAACTGGCAAAGAGTAAAGCTGAGCAAACTGAGATTAAGTTTCGGGATGCCGTTAATCAATTGATTAGTGAATTTGGACTCTCCGAGGCCGATTGCACGGAAACGTTACCCAGCGGTCAGCAGTCTATGGTGGATAACCGTATTGGCTGGGCGAAAACCTATTTAGTGAAAGCAGGGTTATTGGAAGCGACTCGACGAGCACATTTTAAGATAACGCCAAGAGGTTGCGAGGCTTTAAAGGATGCCAAGGCGACTCATGTTACCATAGATAGCGACTATTTAAAGCAATTTGATGAGTTTATCGCGTTTAAATTAAAAGTGAATGATGCCGTTTTTGTGGCAGAAAAACGTGATCCTGCCATGGAGTCTGCATCTGTTAAAGGAGCTTCGAGTACAAAACTAGTATCAATACCAGCACCCACTTCAATATCAATAACAGACAACGACATGACCCCTGATGAAGCCCTAAGCGCGGCTTATCAAAAGATTAACGCTACACTCGCCGAAGATATTTTGGCACGCACTCGCAAAGTGACTCCCGCTTTTTTTGAGCAGCTGTTAATCGATTTGCTGCTAGCCATGGGTTATGGCGGCGCAGGTGACGGAGCTGCCCATGCCTTTGCTCAGGTATTAGGGCAAAGCGGGGATAACGGTATCGATGGCGTAATTGATCAAGATCCTTTAGGTGTTGATCAAATCTACATTCAAGCCAAGCGTTACGGGGAGGGTAATAACGTGGGAGCAGGGGATATTCGTGATTTTTTCGGTGCGCTGAACTTGAAAAAGGCTCAAAAAGGCATTTTTATTACCACCTCGAACTTTACCGCCTCGGCCAGACAAACCGCCAAAGCCTTAGGCATGCGCATCGTGCTGATCAACGGCACTGAACTTGCCAAACTCATGTTACGCTACAACATAGGATCGCGTGATAGACAAGTATTGCATCTTAAGCAAATCGATGAAGACTTTTTTGAACAATGAAGCGTTTGAGCAATAAAGCGTTTGAAGAATAGCTTTGCAGAGTGCAGAGTGGCAATCTTGCCATGCTTATGAGCCAAATGAGACTTGTCAGCTCCCTCATTTTCCCATAATCTCTCACTGCGATTTTGAACAGGCTAACGAACTGAAATATCAGACCAATTTTTGCCCTTAAAATGATAGTGACTGATGTGACATTGGCTGAAAAAAACGACGACAAACCTCACTTTGTATATACCTAATTTTTATATATATCAGGCTTTATACTCCTGAATTTTTAACCGATTTTAAAAACTGATTTGGTCATGCTGGATCAGTAATGGAAATTTTATGCAAAAACTGACGCTTAACAAATTGTCCAGCAAGCTATTTAAGGCGTGTGACATTCTACGGGGAAAAATGGATGCCTCTGAGTACAAAGAATACATCTTTGGCGTGTTGTTCCTCAAACGTATGTCGGATCAATTCCATAAGGACTATCAAGCGAAAGTCAGTGAGCTGACAGCAGACGGGCATGACGATGAAGAAATTGAACTTTTGCTTGAAGATGAAGAGCAGTTTGATTTTTACGTGCCGGAAAAAGCGCGTTGGGAAAACCTCAAGCACTTAAAAACCAATGTCGGCTCAGGGCTGAACAAAGCGCTTGAAGCTGTGGAAGAAAAGAACACCGCTAAGGGCTTGGAAGGCGTGCTCAAGCATATCAACTTCAACCGTAAGGTGGGTAAAAAGCCCATCCCCGATGAGCGACTGGTTGCGTTTATTCAGCACTTTGACAGTATTCCACTGTCAAATGACGATTTTGAGTTTCCTGATTTATTGGGTGCTGCATACGAATACCTGATTAAGTATTTTGCAGACAGTGCGGGTAAGAAAGGCGGTGAGTTTTATACCCCTGCCGAGGTAGTGCGCTTGTTGGTGGAAATCCTTGAGCCTGCCGAAGGTATGGAGATCTACGACCCAACTTGTGGCTCGGGCGGTATGTTGATCCAAAGCCGCAATTATGTGCAAGAAACCGGCGGTAACGTCAAAAAAATTCACTTGTTCGGTCAAGAAGACAATGGCGGTACTTGGTCTATCTGTAAGATGAACATGATCTTGCACGGCTCAGGCGGCGCAGACATTGAAAACGGTGACACCCTTGCGGCTCCGTTGCACAAAACAAAAGACGGCGAAGCGCGTCCTTTCGATCGCGTGATTGCCAATCCGCCGTTTTCACAAAACTACAAGAAAGCGGATATGCAGCTTAAAAACCGCTTCAATACCTTTATGCCTGAGTCTGGTAAAAAAGCGGACTTGATGTTTGTGCAGCATATGCTGGCTTCGCTCAAAGCAAGCGGTAAAGCGGCTGTGGTGATGCCCCATGGCGTATTGTTTCGTGGGGCTGAAGAGCGCACATGCCGCCAAGACTTTATTGAGCGTGGCATTCTTGAAGCCGTGATTGGCCTACCGCAAGGTTTGTTCTACGGTACGGGCATTCCGGCTTGTGTATTAGTGCTGAACAAAGCCGATCGTGAAAACCGCGATGCAGTGCTGTTTATTAATGCTGATCGTGACTATCGTGAAGGGAAAAACCAAAACAGTCTACGCCCAGAAGACATTGAGAAAATCACCAGCGTCTATAAAGCTCTGCTGACAGATGAAGCGCACCCTAGCGTCGAAAAATATGCACGTCTGGTTCACAAAGATGAGTTAGCGGCTGAAGACTACAACCTCAATATTCGCCGTTATGTTGATAACAGCCCAGCACCTGAGCCACAAAACGTCAAAGCGCATTTAAATGGCGGCATTCCAACGGCTGAAATCGATGCGCTGCAAAGCACGTGGCATGATTACCCAGGATTGAAAGAAAGCCTGTTCGTGCCACGTGTTAACGATGAGTTCCAAGACTTTGGGAATGGGTTTGAAGCGCTGTCATCGCTCAAGCCGCACATTGAACACTTTCCCGCAGTACTGGCAAAACATGCAGATTTTCAAGCCGCGTTGGATGGCTGGAAACAAGATTTTGCAGGCTTTGAAGCCCTAGGGGACAAAAAACTGAGCGATAAAAAGCTGAGTGACCTAAAGCTGAGTGATAAAAAGCTCGGAGATAAAGGCGTATTTGCATTGCGCCGCGAGTCCCTCAATACCATAGAGCAGCACCTAATGCCAATTAACCTGCTAAACCAATATAAGGTGCGGGGGGCGCTGGCAGAGTGGTTTAATACGCTTGAAGCTGACTTTAAATCTGTTGCGGCTAGCGGCTGGAATGCCGAGCTGATCCCTGACGAAGTGCTGTTTGCCAGCCAGTGCGCGGATGTGGTGCAAGAGCTGGAAACCAAGCAAGCGCGGATCAGTGAACTGCAAGCCTGTGTCGATGCTGCCGATGAAGAAGATTACGAGCCGACCGATGACAACCCAGCACTGCCGTCTGAATATGTGAAACAGCTTAAAGACGAGCTGAAAGAATACAAGGCAATCATTAAAACCAGCTTGGCCGTGCTAAAAGCCCAGATCAAAGATGCCTTCATCCAGCTTAAAAACAGCGCTGAACTGCCAAAAGGTATCAAGCAAGGGGATTTCACTAAAGGCCTGACGGGCAAAGAACTGAACTTTGCTGTGCATAGCGAAATTTTTGCTTTAGCGGATGAGCTGGATGTTCAGTTGGATAATCGTGAGCGGATCACAGAACACGCGCAAAAAGGGGCACAGGCCGCAGCTGAAGCCTGTGCAATTGAAGCTAAATTTGCCGCCCACAAAGCGCTGGAAGATGAGTTAAAACACCTAAAAGTGCAAATCAAGCAAACCGAACAACGCCGAGATGAGCTGCTTGAGGTTGCCCGTGACGCTATTACACCAGAAGAAGCCAAAGAGCTGATTTTGGAACGCATTAAAACTGAATTGGATCGCCAATACCAAAGCTATGTGCGTGCCTTGTTGCTTGAGCGTATCGCGGCCATTGAGAACCTGCATCGTAAGTACCAAGTTACCGCCAAAAGCATTATTACCCAGCGAGAGCAGCAAGCGAGCAAGCTAGCTGGTTTTATGAAGGAGCTGGGTTATGAGTGATGCTTTAAAGCTAGGGGATGTTGCGGTTGTTAAAGGCGGGAGTGGCTTTCCTGAGAAGTTTCAGGGCGGAAGTCATGGTTTACCGTTTATCAAAGTCAGTGATATGAATTTGCCGGGTAACCAGCGATATATTTGGAAATCTAATAACTATCTAAACACTACAGTATATAACTTACTAAAACCGACAGTTTTTCCTAGGGATACCGTGGTTTTTGCTAAAGTTGGGGCTGCTGTTTATTTAAACAAAAGAAGGATCCTAACTGAAGATACTGCAATTGATAACAATTTAATGGGTGTTACGGCGACTTCGATAGAACCTTTATTCCTATATTATTTGTTGCAATCAATTGATCTAGCCGAGTGGGTTCAACCAGGTGCTCTTCCGTCTATAAATCAGACAATTATTGAGGCTCTTCCTATACCTATTACGGATAGAAAACAGCAAAGATATATTAGCGAAGTTCTTAATGCCATCGACAGTCAAATTGACGCCACTCAAGCCCTTATCGACAAGTACACCGCGATTAAGCAAGGCATGATGGCAGATTTGTTTAGCCGAGGTATCGACCCAGACACCAAAGCCCTTCGCCCAAGGTTTGAAGAAGCGCCAGAGCTTTATCATGAGACGCCGTTGGGGATGCTGCCGAAGGGGTGGTGTGTGAATGTGCTTGGAGAGCTAGCCTCGATTGCTTCGGGGATAACACTTGGAAAAGATTTGTCGGGAGTTCGGGTTGTACTTGTACCTTATTTACGTGTAGCGAATGTTCAAGACGGCTACTTGGACTTATCGGAAGTGAAGAGTATTGCTGTTCCTGAAGTAGATGCTGATAAATATGTTCTGCAATATGGCGATGTACTGATGAACGAAGGTGGAGATTTTGACAAGCTAGGTAGAGGTACAGTTTGGAGAGAAGAAATCCCAGAATGCTGTCATCAAAATCACGTGTTTAGGGTTCGAGCCGATACTCGAAAGCTACGGTTTGATTATTTGGCATACTGGTCCGCCTCACCTTTTGGTAAGCATTACTTTGTTCTTAACTCAAAACAGTCGACTAACTTGGCTTCAATTAATTCGACACAGCTAAAAGCCTTTCCTGTTGCAAAGCCGACGCTTGAAGAACAAGAAGAAATTGAGAGCAGACTTCAAAGTGTTGATGGACTTCTTAGCTCGAGCAAAGATGAGCTACATAAATTGAACGCCCAAAAAGCTGGCCTAATGCAAGATCTGTTAACAGGCAACGTCCCCGTGCCCGTATAACGCAGGATACGCATAACGCAGGATAAGAAAAATAAATAAAAATGGCAGCAGGTCAACGCCTGGCTGCCTGCAATAAGGATATTACACTATGTCAGAGTACCTATCGGTTGAAAAGCCGCTGCTAAAGCAGCTTAGTAGCATGGGCTGGAATGTGACGGATTTAGGGCAAGGTGTGCCCACCGATCCCGCCACCAGCTTTCGTCACTCTTTTCGTGAAGTTATCTTAACAGGCATTTTTAAAAAAGCGCTGCGTCGCATCAATACCACCGAGGACGGTAAGCCGTGGCTAACCGATAGCCAACTCGATGTCTTGCTTGAGGATGTCACCGACTTTGGTACGAATAACTTGCTGGCGGCCAATGAGGCGTTTATTCATCGTTTGCACAAGTGGCAGCTCGACCGTAACGAGCTAACCGGCGAAGAAGACCCAGTGGTGAAGCTGATTGACTTTGATAACTGGGATAACAACACTTTCACTGCTATCAATCAGTTTCGTGTGGATACGCCTGGGCTGAGCAAAGGGCACATTCGCCCTGATATTGTCTTGTTTGTTAATGGGATCCCGCTGGTGGTGATAGAGTGTAAAGTACGCTCAGAGTTTTACAGTAATCCAATGGCAGCAGGCATCGATCAATTACGCCGCTTTGCTGATTTGCGCGAGCCTGAGCACAGCAAGCTGCGTGAAGGCGAACCCGCCCTGTTTTTTACTAATCAGTTGATGATAAGCACCCATGGTGATGATTGCAAAGTGGGCACCATTACCTCAAATGAAGAGTATTACTTTAACTGGAAAACCCTTTACCCAGAGACTAAGCCTTATATTGCGCCAGAAGTTGGCATTCATCGCAGTCAAGAACAGCTGGTTCAGGGGATGCTCTATCCGCAACGGCTGCTCGATATTACCCGTTGTTTTACCTTGTTTATGGATACAGACACGGGTGCTCGAGTGAAAGTGATTTGCCGTTACCAGCAATTTCGCGCAGTGCAAAAAATCATTGAGCGTATGGAGCAGGGCGAAACGGGCATTCAACGCTCGGGCGTGGTTTGGCACACCCAGGGCAGTGGCAAAAGCCTGACCATGGTATTTTTGGTGCGTAAGCTTCGTCGCCATGCAAGCCTTAAAAGCTACAAGGTGCTGATGGTGAATGACCGCAGCGATCTTGAAGAGCAACTCACCCATACCGCAGCGTTAATTGGCGATACGGTGGTTGAGATCAAGCGTACCAAAGATGCGAGAGACAAGCTTTCGAACGACACCTCCAACACTAACATGGTGATGGTGCATAAGTTCCGTGAGCAAGACAGTCGCTTTTTGCCTGACTCTGTTCGTCAGCTGCTATCTAAGCAACTGGCAGAAGCAAAAGCCGCTGGTGATGTCGATCGCATCGAAGCGCTGGAAGCCGATTTTGACGCTGAAATCGTTATGCATTGCCCGTTTGGTGTGATCAATCGTGGTGAAAAAGTCTTGATCTTGGTGGATGAAGCCCACCGCACTCAGCGAGGGGGGAAGGACAGATCCAGTCTTTCAGATAACCTGTTTGATGCTTTCCCTCAATCAACCCGAGTGGCATTTACAGGCACCCCGCTGATTGCCGAGCATCACACTTCTCCAACTTGGAAACGCTTTGGCATTAGTCAAGAAAAAGCCTATATCGACAAATATAAGCTTCAGGATGCGGTCGATGATGGCGCGACGTTACAAATTCTCTACGAAGGTAAAACCGCAGACAGTGCGATTTACGATAAAGCAGGATTTGATACCAAGTTTGAAGATCTCTTTGCTGACAGAACGGAAGAAGAGCGAAGAGAGATCCGTAAAAAGTACGGCGCGGAAGGCGATATTCTTGAAGCAGAAAAACGCATTGAGGAAATTGCGAAGGATTTAGTCACGCACTATCTAAGACAAATATTGCCAGCAGGTTTTAAAGCCCAAGTGGTCTGCTCTTCCAAGCAAGCGGCCATTCATTACCAAACCTACATTGAAAAAGCGTTGGTAAACGAAATCGAGCGATATAAAAAGCAGCCAGAGCAATGTATCGATAAAGCTTGGCTTGAACGCCTTGCGTTTTTGAAAACGGCGGTAGTGATTTCAAGTAACGACACCAATGAAGCAGCGTCATTTGCCTATGCCAGAAAGCAGGCCAAAGAGCTAAAAGCCGTTGAGAGTTTTAAGAAGCCGTTTGATCACAGTAAGCCAAACACTGGTGTTGCTTTCTTGATTGTCTGCGACATGCTGTTAACGGGCTTTGATGCGCCAATTGAACAGGTGATGTATCTCGATAAGAAATTACGTGAGCATAACTTGCTGCAAACCATTGCTCGCGTAAACCGCACTGCAAAAGAGAAAAAACGTGGTTATATTGTCGATTATATCGGGCTTGCAAATCACCTGAGAGAGGCGCTGTCGATATACTCACAGGATGATCAAGAGGATATGCTAAAAAACATAAAAAGCATTGATAGTGAAGTCCCTGTGTTGGAAAGTCGTTATCGTCGTTTGCTTCAGCTGTTTACAGAGCTCAAGGTTCACAACATCGAAGCCTTTGTAAACCAGAAACTCAGTGTTGATGAACACTATCAAGTTCAGCTTCAGGCCATTGCTGTGTTAGAAGACACTCGCCAGCGTGACAGCTTCAACGTGTTTTTGAAGAAGTTCCTTCAAAGCATGGACATCATTATGCCGAATGCTTTGGCAGATCCATACAAAATGCCCATGTACCAGTTTGTGCATATTCAAGCGAAAGCACGTCAGCGTTACCAAGATGACAGTATGAACTTTCAAGGTGTGGGGGCAAAAATTCGTCACCTGATTAATGAGCACTTGATTAGTTTGGGCATTAACCCGAAAATCAAACCGATTGACCTGTTCAGTGATGGGTTTATGACGCACATGGGAAAAGAGCCGGATTTGCAAGCGCAAGCGAGTGAGATGGAGCACGCCATTCGTAAACACTGTAAAGTGAATGCGGATGACGACCCAGTCTTTCACAAAAAAATGAGTGAAAAGCTGGATGAGATAATCAAAAAACACGCCGGCAATTGGGAAAAGATGATCCTAGAATTGAGCGCGTTGCGAGATGAAGTCGACGCAGGGCGTGGCCCCAATGCTCAAATTTCTGATCCGTTTTTTGATTTAATTGTCAGTATTGCATTTCCAGATGGCGCACCCGTAAAGCCACTTGATAAGGTGAAAGTCTGTGTTGAGGCTATTATGGAAGAACTGGGGGAGAATATTAGTAGTCTGGACTTTTGGGAGCGTGAGGACCTTGTGTCTGAGCTGAGAGGGCGTATCAAAAGATGCTTTATTTTAAGTAAAGTGCCGCAACTGAAAGACGCGCGTGAACAGTTGACGATTGAGGTGGTCGCTTTAGCGCGTAGACGCGAGCTGTTGATCCTGTCTGATCAGACACGGAACCTACGTATCGATGACATCATCGAAAAGCTCCGTGGGATTGATCTTAAGGCGTTGCAAAATCAAATCAGCGAGCAACCTGATCTGTCCATGCTGAAATATGACTTGAATGGTGTTGATTTGTATCTGGCTGACGAGCTTGAGCAATATGAGAGTTTCTATGAGCTCGCGTTGATTAAGGTCGCTACTGATATCAATTACGTAGAGAGCGAAGAAGACCATTCATCACTTCCGTATGAGGTACGAAAGCAATTTAATCTGTTTGCTGATGATGTTCGAGAAGCATTGGCCGACATTATTATCGCAATTCAATCAGCGCTCTCATTCCCAGATTTAAAAGAAAAGCCGATTGTTGCGCTAAAGGAAACGGCACAAGGGAGTTTCATCTTTGGTGTGACAGTGGGAGTAATGTCTAATTTCATTTATGACGTTATCAAAACTACTGCATCGAAAGGCCGTCAGCCTATCAAAAACATGGCTTCAAAAGGGGAACGTATTAAATCTGAGCTACCCGCAATGGTAGAGCGTAATCGTGCCGAGTGGGGAGTTAATAAAGCGAGTTACAGCATTTCTCGCACTGAAAAGCAAAACTTAGTTGATGATGCGTTAAAGCAGCTGCGTGACCGCACTTCATCAAAGCAAGATGAGAATAACCATCACTAATGCAATACAAAGATATCAAATACAGCTTGAAACAAAGTAAGCGAAAGACCACTAGTATTCTTATCGAGCGGGATGGGAGTGTCACTGTGCTGGCCCCTGAAAGCTATGATATTGAGAAAGTAGAGTGCATTGTTGAAGAAAAACGGAGTTGGATTTACCGTAACCTAGCAGAGTGGGAAGACCTTAATCGTACTAAGGTTGAGCGCGAATTCGTCAGTGGTGAAGGTTTTCCTTATCTAGGCAGAAGCTATCGATTAAAGCTGGTTGATGAGCAGAAAGAAGGGCTTATTTTGAAAAATGGTTACTTCCTGATGCGCCGCGATAAAGTTGAATACGCAAGTTCGCTATTCAAACATTTCTATCGCACTAAAGGGTTAACACGGATCAGTAAGCGAGTAGCGCATTTCGCTCCCAAACTGGGTGTGGATTATCGTGCTATTCGTGTAATGGAGCTTCAGCACCACTGGGCTTCATGCTCACCTAAAGGTGACTTGAATTTTCACTGGCGCTGCCTGATGGCACCACTTGCTGTTTTGGATTACATCGTGGTTCATGAGTTAGTTCACCAGATAGAGCGTAATCATAGCGCTGCATTTTGGAATCACGTCGATAAAATCATGCCTGACTACCAAAAACAGGTGTCTTGGTTAAAACATAATGGTGCAGGAATGGATCTGTAGGCGTGTATTTGAGATCTTTTAGAGGGGCACCATAGGCACCCATTATTAATCAAAAAATAAAAATCACTTATTCATACAACTCATTCATACAAACAACAATAAACAGGCTGCTTTCAGCCAAGAGGGTCAGATGTTCACGAAAAAATTATGTTGGCTCTTTTATTTAGTGCCTTTTAGCTTAATCGCTTATTCTGGGTTTGATTCTGAAGACTTTAATAGCGATCTGGTTGCGGTGACCTTTGAGCTGGTGGGCGCCGTACTCTCTCTACTTGTGCTTCTGGTGGGCTTTTTGTTTGCTTTTAATCGGACTCAGCTGATTAATGCGATGGCATTAAAAGTACTTTTCTGGTTGGCATTGGTTGATGAAACCATAGGGTTTATCGATATTTTTGCTGGCACAGAGCTGTTATCGGCAAAAGTAATCACTTTTTTATTTATTATCCCTATCTTTATTTTGTTGTGGCTGGCCGCTTATGGTGCTAGAAAGCCGTTTTCTTTGCAACAAACCTCTGGTATAAAAGTAGGGTTGTGAATTAAATAGTATTAGCTCCAGTTTAGAGCTCAGGCGTTTCATCGCTGGTTGAGCTTCTGTTTAACGTATTTTCCTTCATACTTTATATGGTTAAAAACAAGCGCCCCTATGAGGGGGAGCTTGCTTACTGGGTTAGTTTAACGTACACATTCAGCTTCGCGATTTTGCTCAACCTTGTTATTTGAATAACGGCCATCTGGAAGTATTTCAAAAATTGAAATCAAGCAGTTGTTAGCAAATGATGATATATCAACTGAGTAATGCTTGTGTGCTTCAGCCTTAAAAGAGATAGGGCCGACGTTGCATGAGGAGAGTTTATTGCCGGATGCAAGGGAATAGTAGCCCATTAGCGATACTTGAGTGTCTTTAGGGACAAAATAGTCTCTGGTTTTAGGATTGATGCCCATCCAGTGATTGGACACACTGCCTGAATTATGATAATCGGCACATTGGTCAGTGCCGGCGGTGTTGATACTAAAGCGTCTTATTGGGCTGTAGAAGACGGAGCCGCCCCCTAATCTGTCACCAAAAGTGATGACGGGATCTTCTGATGAAGTGCTCTGATAGTGATATTGGGTAGTACATCCACAAAGGGCTCCTACCGCACATAACAAAAAACATTTTAACTTCATAATGTCAGTTTACCTTTACTCTATTTTATCTGTGGATATTGCCTCTTATTATACTATGTTATTAATAATATTAATTTTTTAGGTGATTAAACGATGGAGATAACAACGATTTGAATCATTTGAAGCCCTGAATGCGTAACAAACATTCGATGCTGAGGGAGAGGGACGAATGCAGGGTAATAAAGCCGATGACATTGTGTTTTTCTATCAAGGTATTGTTGAGCATGTTTAGTCGGCGATACCTGAAACTCAAGTATTGATTAAATAACCTGTTTTACCTTCAGGCCTTATATTGGCTCAGCTTTGGCCATTAAGCTTATTTACACTCTTTTGATACTGAATAGGATTCAATTTTTTCATTAGGGCCTGTTGACGCATAAGGGCTTGCTTGAGCGCCTGACTTTGAGTTTTTGTTGATGGAAGCCTATATTGGTTTTATTTATTTTGCGCAATAGGCTTTTGTTTATCTTTAGGTTTATTTGTCATTTTCTGGTATAACAGGGTATGAATTTGTTGAAGTTTCACGGGTATAAAAGGATCTTAGCTTGTCTACTTCTGATAGTTATAAAGCGTACAACTTAGATTACAATTATAATGCGGCGCAATTATTTGAGCAGTATTTATCGGTGCCCTGCGAGCAGGTGCATGGGGCGTGGCTGCATCATGTGCAGCCGCTATTTACCGCTGACTCTTCATTTGAGCATAAAAGAGGGGGCAATAGTGCGCCGCGTATTCTCGATATTGGTGCGGGAGCGGGACGGGATGCCAAGTACTTTGCTGAAAGGTTTGCCGAGCGTCTTGAGGATAAAGGCGCTCAAAAAGCCATGGGGAAGGATTGCCAAGTATTTGCGGTGGAGCCAGCGGCTGTGCTGGCGAAAATGGGGCAAACTCATACGAAAGATTTACAGGTGAAATGGCACGAAGATTCTTTGCCTACGATTGGTAAGGTGAGCCGATACGGGGTGAGTTTTGATCTGATCTTATTAAGTGCTGTGTGGATGCATATCCCGCCCTCATCAAGGGAACGTGCTATGCGCAAGCTAGCTAATTTATTAAAACCTGGTGGAAAATTGGTGATCACTTTGCGTTTTGCTCAAGGAGAGGCAGAGCGACTTGCACAAGCTCAGCGTAATATGCACCAAGTGTGTATCGATGAGTTGCAACATTTAGCCCAAGGCGTGGGCTTAGTGGTGGTGGATAAAATCCTTAGTCAGCCCGATAGTCTTGGCCGCTTAGATGTGCAGTGGCAAACCTTAGTCTTGATGCTGCCCGATGATGGTGTTGGCGGGCTACCCATATTAAGGCATATCATTGTTAACGATAATAAATCCTCCACTTATAAATTGGCATTATTGAGAGTATTATTACGCATTGCCGATGATCATCCTGGTACTGCGCTGCGTTATGAAGCAGACAAGGTGATTTTACCTTTGGGGCTTGTCGCGCTTTATTGGTGCCGCCAGTTTAAGCCACTGTTAGATGGCAAACAGGGTGGCGGGAATGACAGTATGACGATCAGGCAAAGTAGCGATCCCAACAAAGGCTTGAGCTTTGTGAAAGCGAGTGGTTGGTAGCAATTAACCTCAAGAATAGCCGATGATTATCAGGTGGGGAATCTGTTTGTCGGCGATGAGGCTAAAGCGCTGCATCGGACTTTGTCGGTGGCGGCGCAAACCATACGGGATATGCCTTGCAAATATATTCGTGTGCCCAATAGCACTGAGCAATTGTTTTCTGTAGATTATCAAAAAGTCATTGCGAAAGAGACGTTATTTTTAGATCAAATGAGCTTATCGGCTTGGGGTGAGTTTGTGGTGCCCGAGTCTATTTGGTTAAGCTTTTCTCGTTTGGCCTGCTGGGTTGAACCTGTGTTGGTCAATGAATGGGTGAATGTGATGCAAGGCTATCGAGGCAATGAAGGTGTCGATAAGCTTACTTTGCTCAATGCACTTCACTGGACAGAGGCAAAGCGGAGGTGCGTTGCCGCGTCTATACGCTCAAGCAAGAAGCGTATAATTTGCAGTGTGTGTGGAGTGAGGTAAAGTTAACTGCACAATATGATATTGATCATTGCATGCCTTTTGTTCGCTGGCCCAATAACGATTTGTGGAATTTATTGCCCAGTCGCGCTCGCCTGCAGCAGTCTGAAACACGTATTTGTGATTGGTGGCAACAAGCTTGGCTAGGTTCAGATAGCCACAACTTACAGAGCGATTACTTAGAAAGTAGACATACCTATACGCAGCGCTTCTTTGCCCAAGCCAATTTGGCTCTGCCGGGACTGACGCAGACCAATAGGAGTGTCAGTGATGTATTTGAGGCCATGTTGCTGCAGCGTGTGCGCCTCAAAGAAATGCAGCAGTTAAGGGAGTGGTGATTGTGGCTTGAACGTGGATGGTTTAATTCATCTCAATGGCTACTGCTAGCATGCCACTCATGTCCAGAATGTCCCTTGCGGGAAAAAGTGTGAAATCTGCATGAAAAATAGAGATGGAAATGCCAGTAAGCTTCACTTACTGGCATGGCTTTTTTAGGTTTTACTTCTATTCTACGACTAAAAACAATGGTGTCACATAGACATGAGTGAGGTCATCACTAGGCGTGACATCAATGTACTCTAAGGGGAGCCTCGCTCGAATATCGGCAGGGGAGTCATGTGTGTTGGTCTGTGTATTTGTTTCGATTGTGACTTGGTTGTATTCTGTTTCACCTTGAGTGATAGTGGCGATTCCATTAGTTGTGCACCACTCAGTGGACTCTTCTTGGGTGCTGACACACCATTGAGTGATGTCACTGACATTGCGAACGATCCCGCTTTGGAAGTGTAAATAAGCATATAAGGTGCTATTAGAATTTGTTGACATTGAGATGGTTTTGTTAACCTTGTTTTTATCATAGACTTCATTTTCTACATTTGTAATCCAGTATCCAGATATTTTATCTTCAAGTACGGAGCGTGTGATTGATGTGGTTAAGGGCTCCAATTGATCTGGCAGTAAGAAGGTGAGAGTGATGGTTATATCGTCACCTACGGCTTCGCCATAGGCTAATCCTTTAGCATTGGTTTGATTACTAATAGTGAGAGTACCATTGTCACTACTGCTCCAGTAACTACTGGCATGTTGGGTGATATTTTGGCTTGGTGTACCGTTATCATAATGGGCATAAGCCTGTAATTGTATAATATTTCCTTCATAGAGCTCGTTGTCGACTGTTATGCTAATGTTTGTCGGTAGACTGCCGTTCACGGTCAGTGCACTGTTATCGTATAAATTGATCGATTGACTGCCTTGATAGAAGGCATTGATATGGGTATTTCCTGACGTTTGTGTATAGGCCTTATTATCAAAGCTTATGGCCACGGTTTGTTGAGTCTCATCAGTAAACCAAGCTAATTTGTCACTGTGGGTTACATCCATAGTGCTGTTATCATCAAATGTCAGTATGGCAGTATAGGCTTGCTCAATGAATGTGCCTCGAGAGTGATCATCATTATTGGTGTCGATGATATTGCTTGTTAAAGCTTCAGTTGTGTCGTCGCTCAATGAAATAGCAAGGGATGACGGTGAAGTCGATGAAACCGTGAGCTGAGTGTCAGATGTTGCTATACGGGTGTCATTATCAAATTGATAATAGGCAGTAATGTTCGTATTTCCAGCATTAAAGGTATTGACATAACCTTGTTCAATTGTGGCAATATCAGGATCGCTACTTTGCCAATAGGTGTTAGGATGATATGTGACATCGGCAGTCATGCCTTCTGAATACCATAAAGTGGCGCGATATTGTAATTCGCTGGTCAGACCGACTGTTTGAGTATCAGCGGTGAGGGTTAATTGATAGGGCGTTGCATCAACTATGGTGAGAGAGCTGGTATCAGATAAAGCAGTGTTTTCATCGAGTATATAAGTCGCGGTGAGTGTGGCGGTACCTGAACTATTAGCTTTTAAGGTCCCTTGCTGGATACTGGCAATATTATTATCGCTGCTCCAAAAAAGTTGGGGGTTGTTGGTGACATCGATAACGGTGTCATCATCAAAGGTGAGTTCGGCATAAAATTGTCGTTCAGTTCCTGTGGGGAGCTCATGATTTTTATTGATAATACTTAATTTCAACGGTGTTGCATTGGTAGCAAAAAGTGGACTCGTATGTGTTAAGGCCGTATTGGCGTCGACTCTAAATGTTGCTTGAACCTCAGTATTACCCTCTGTGATGATTGTACCTGTGCCTGTATCATCGATAAACGCAATATTTCCGTTTGCCACCGACCAAGAGAGATTAGGATCGGTTGTGATATCTCTGGTCCAGCCATTAGAATAAGTTACTGACGCACTGTAAGCTTGTTCTGCATTGAGACCAAGGTGCAAATTTTGAGGCGTTACGGTGATATAGCTTGGACTGGCAGTGTTAATATTGGCAGTTGTACTGCCTTGCAAAATGCTCCCATCCAGTGTTTGATAAGTGACTATAATCTCTGCGCTGCCTGCTTCAATCGCGCTGACCAACCCATTTATGACAGTAGTATTTTCGGCAGGTTTTGATTGCCAGGATGTATTGGCTTTATCAGTGATGTCTTCAGTGAAGCCATTATCATAAACCAAAATTGCTTGATAGTTTTGTTTATCGCCTTTTGACAGGATCTGGTTTTGAGGAATGACTTTGACATACTCAGGTTGTGCAGAGGAAACAAATAATGTCGCGTTCGCTTTCAAATTAGAAAACATCACGCTGATGTCAGTATTTCCACTCGATAAAGCTTTAGCGACTCCTTTATTGATATCGGTGTTGCTAATTATGGCAACGATTTTATCACTGCTTTGAAATGTGGTGCTACTATTATGAGTGACATCTTTCGTCGTATTATCGGTATAGGTGACGATGGCGGTATAAGCTTGAGAAGCTTGATTACCAATGGTTGCCTCTTTGGGGAGTAGGTCAATGGATTGAGGCTGGGCTGTTGTCACTGTGTGTATTGTACTGATACTGTGATCGTAAAAAGTTGCTGTGATAGTGGTATTTCCGGCTGCGATAGACTCGACATAACCAGTGTCGTTAATGGTTGCCACATTGGGATGACTGCTAGACCAGCGAATATTGGTATCTTTTGTTGCATTATAGATTTCGCCATTGTCATGTTGTATCAATACTTTATATTGGGTTTCAATGCCTACTGGGCTTCGCTGCGTTTTTGGGGTTAGACCAATATTGGTGATTTTAGTGGGTATGTATGTCATAGCTAATTGGGAGGAAAGGGCAGTCATATTTCGATATTGCCCTAGTATGGTGGCTTGACAATTTTCTTCTCCCTGTTGAGCTTGAATACGTTTTTGTTCAGTAGTGGTAATGGAAAAGCAATTATTTTCTTCAATCGATATGATTAAATCGTCATCAGTGCTGATATCTTCAGTGGTGCCGTTATCATTTAAGAGTGTTGCAGTGATAGGTTCTTGGGCGAGTGTGATTAAAAAGTTACTATTATTTGATAGTATTAATGATTCTGGTAGGGAATTTGCCACATAAAGATTTGCGGAAGCGCTAATGCCGTTTATTGTAGTGGTAATAAGGGTTTCCCCCTCATCTATTCCTATTGCCACACCAGTATCAATGGTGGCAATGGCTGTATCACTACTACTCCAATTGGCAACATTCGTGACTGTAGCGGTACTATTATCGCTATAGGTAGCAACGAGCGTATAAGTTTGAGTGCCATTGAGATTGACGTATGCGTTACTGGGAGTGAGGGCGAGACTGGTAATATCATCTCTATTTGAGTCTGAACTATCACATGCCGTTAGCATGAAGAGAGATAAAAATAAAATGAGACATTTTGTTAACGAAGTCATCAGCTTATCCTTTATTTTAAATTGTTCCAGCATTGGATACGGCTGATGTTGGAATGAGGGATATTGGTTATGCTACAGATTATTTATTGTTCAAATTGAATGACAAAGCCAAGCATGACACTTAAGGAGCCAAAATCTTTTATGGTATCTTTGCCTGCATAATCATTGACGTTAAGGTTCAAATCATACACATCGTAACGGACACTCAAATCGACCCCCATGTGTTCGGAAAACACATAGGACATACCCGCAGCGAATGAGCCACTTAAGCTTGTTGCACTTTTAGATTCAATGTCAAACCCAGCAATAGGGCTTTCTTTCCAGTCGGCATAAGCTAAACCAATCCCACCAGAAAGGTGCAGTAATAATTCTTTTTGCTCAAAGGTAAAGTCGTGTCTGATCCCCGTGGTAAACAGGTGAATATTCCTATCACTGTGCTCCAGTAAGGCATAATCGAGATAGGGCTGATAAAGATCAGCTAATTTTTTTGCAGACAATATATTGAGGTTGTAAGCGGCTCCACTGTTATCGTAACGATATGAGCCGTCTACTGTTCCATAGCGTTGGTTTTTGCTGTTGTAGGCTTTGCTGTATCCTGCTGCTATGGTGAGTTTATCAAGTGTAAAGAGACTTGATGATGTTTGAGGAGGGGGAGTTTGAGCAATGCTTTGGCCTGAGATTAATAATATAGGGAGCATCCAAGTTGCTTTCATCATTCATTACCTTTCTATTAATTTATATGAAGTATAGAAAGATAATGAATGAAAGCTATTTTTTTACTCAAAAATGGGTTTAAATAATAGGTGGTTCAAAGAGCCAGAGTGTATATAAGGCATAAAGTTAAGTTTATTGGTATCCCTGAGAGTTATGATTAGAAAGCCTGTTAGAGGTTAGTGATATTTTTTGGTGTATAGATAAGAAAAAGTGGCCTTTAAGGTCTAATGCCGATAAGTTAAGCTTACTGGCATTTTTTATTTCTAGCATATCGCTGTGGTCTTTGTTTGACTGTTCTGGGAAAGGTTCGTGTTCGTCTGGGTTCCAGAATTAAACTTTCAACCATTGCATAAAAATGTTTAAGTTGGCGGGGTATTGCGCCCGGTGTAGAGTAAGGTAACCCCACTAATAATCTTAAAATATGCGCTAAAGCGCCATTAAAACTTAACTGATAAGGAAGATAATCTCCTTTGAGCTGATGGCACATTTTTACCATCTGATAACGGACAAGGTTTTAGGTCACTGATGTTACGCAGCCGTCCGATATCGCTGAAGTTCGGCATAAACAGATCGTGATGCATTGATGAGTAACTTTCGACAAATTGCGAAGGGATTGAGATTGGTTTTGATATTCAAACTTTCGAGCTTAAAGGCTGCACAAATTGACATGAATATGACATGAATATGACATGAATATGACATGAATATGACATGAATATGTGGTTACTTTGAGTTCTTATCATTCGGGTTGGCGACTTTGCTAGGTTAGTATTTGACTTCAATGATTTGTGAAACACCTCCACTTTCCGCCGTCTTTTGTAGGTCGTGGAGATGACGTTATTGTCGCAAGTTAAGTCACTGCAAACCAGATGTAATACCCCTGTGCTGCCGTCTTTGTTTGTAAAAACTTGGAGAATAAAAAGAACCGCTTTCTCATATCCTTTTAGCCAACCTTGCACTGCGGTTTGTTTTGGGAAATTCAGCTTATCTACTCGTACAAAACGCTTATTTTTTCTGTCTTCCTCGGACAAGGCTATTAACCTGTTGTTCTTAAGTGCTGCAATAAAATGCTTATCATTACTTGTGATAAAATCGACATTATCTTTTGATGAAAACCAGCTATCTGTAAGAATAAAAAGAAATTTTAAATCATTACTAATACTGGTTTTGATCATTTGACGCATCATTTCGTTTTTGGTTATCTCGCTTTTACGTTTGAGCTTCCTCGTCTTCAGAACACTATATTGAAAGGGTTTTTTACCAACTCAAATGCTACTGGAATAGACATTTTGCCTGAGTGGTACAGTGCATTCAGCAGGTTGACGCCTTTGACGTTGTGGCCACTGCAATGATCGTAATGCCAGCACATTAACTCACTTTTATCCGTCCAAGGTTTTTCTTGGATCGTTTCGTCAAAAATTAAAACGCCATCGTTGCACTCAACGCTTCTCAATGTCGATTTAACCTGCCGCCATAATTCTTTGGAAGTGTAATCCTGCTCGGATAAAAGTTAAGTGATCTTGTCACTGTACGAAAGCGCCGTTTACTACTTGATTATGTTATTTGGTCAGTGATTGGAATGAGTTCCTATCGGAAACAATCTGTATGGGACTTAGCGATTCATATGGCGCTGATGTTATTATGGGAAAAGGCTCATTGCGCCAAGTACTCTTCTTTAGGGACGTAAGAGGTTAGGTGTTCAGAGTAAGAAAAATGCCAGTCATCTTAACTGACTGGCATTAGAGCTATTGATCGATTTATCTATCGAAACAAAATTTATTCCACAGTAACGGTGATGGTATCGGTGCAGGGAGAAATGGTACAAGCAACAGGTGGATTGTTATACGTTGCCTTAATGTTACTGCTGGCCTCGCTGGGTGCATTGTGCTTAATATCAACGCGCCCCTGTCCTGTTACCGTCATCACCTGGTCATTATTTGAGGTATTTTCCCAATGGGTATCCGGTTTCTTTGCGACATTCACCGGCGACTCATTTGGGGTGAAATACCAAGCATCAAGATAATAATCATGTCCTGCTTGTCCAGTAAATGATTGAGGATAAATCTTCAGGAAGGTGGTTGTGACTTCTTCAACGGTTAATGTGTCGTTCGCTTCGTGAGCTTCTCCTTCATATAAATAAAGAGCGGAGACTATTGCTGTACCAGGACTGGTTCCTGTGACGACGCCTTTATCATGTACTTCTGTGCTTGTATTGGTAATTGATGCAATATTACTCGGTGTGACCTTCCAATGTATATAGGGAGAGTTAGTCACATCTTGAGGTGTTCCTTCATGGTAGTTCACTATTGCTTTGTACTGCATTCTTTCATGGACATAAATTGTGTCGTGCGGTGAGGTTAATGTTATGGATATAATTTCGTTAGTTTCAACCGTTAGATTGGCACTATCTGATTTTTCATAAATAGAGTTCTGCCTATAGGTGCCAGTGATTGAGGCTGTATCTGTCTGGGATCCTGCGGTTGCTAACCCTTTTGTCTGGCTAAATGGACTGTTATCGATTGTTGCGATACTCGAATTATCACTTTGCCAACTCATAAAATATGAATCGGTGACAACACCGAAGGTGCTATCACTGTATTCTACAACCGCAGTATATTGTTGCTGTGCACCTTGTGACAATGTAATGTCTTGCGGTGTAACAGCGATGGATGTAGGAGAAGCGGCGGTGACAGTGAGAGAAGCCGTATCAATTAAATGGGTATCGTCGTTAACTTGATATCTTGCTAAAATCGTTGTGGTACCTTGGCTTACTGTATAAGCCCGCCCTTTATGGCCTAAAGAGCCATTATCGTCAATATAAGCAATACTCGGTTCAGAGCTGCTCCAAGACAGTTCCTCGCTATCTGTTACATACCTGATATGGCCATCGGTGTAAGTTAATATCGCAACATATTGCTGTTCAGCTGCGAGTCCAAGGCTATCAGTTTTGTAGTCAATATTTAATGTATCAGGGGTGGCGGCCGTGACGGTTAAAGTACTGCTGTCCAGTAAGGTGGTGTCACTGTCGACTTGGTAGTGGGCAATGATGTTTGCACTTCCCTCCGTTAACGC
>NZ_CANMWS010000037.1 GCF_947501665.1 uncultured Shewanella sp.
ATATCAAAGTAGATATCAAAGTAGATATCAAAGTAGATATCAAAGTAGATATCAAAGTAGATATCAAAGTAGATATCAAAGTAGATATCTACTTTGTTAGAGTAATTATCTTTCCCGACTGAAAAAGACACTTCCAGATAGTTACTTTGAGAGTGTTAAGGTTGGAAGCCTCCAATAGCAAGAAATTAAAAATATCATCAACATAAGTGTTTTAAATGTTGATAGTTTGTTTTTTTTGTGTGATATTTGCTGTGTTTTTTTTAGCCGTTAAGCCTAGTTCTTTTCGGCTTTTGAAAGTGTTACTGACAGTTAACTATCTTTACAGAAGGAATGAATATAATGGATATGAACGCAACTTTTGACTATGTGCAAGATGTGATTGGTGAGCAAGTGATGATAACTCACGTCCGTAATGTCAATTTGGTAAAGGTAAATACAGCTTACCTATCTAAAGGTAGTAAAATTGTGTCGTATAGTGATGATGAAAGTATGGGAGATATGGGGCCATTAGGGGGAGGTGGCGGGGTAGAGCTTTAACCCTTTAAGTATTTTAGTATTTATCTGGGAGGATAATAATGCTTTGGGGTGATTTTGTTTTTTACGCTGAGAATACAGAGACTATAGTAGCTGTCATGTTTTGTGTTGCCCTTTGGATTGTAACGGGCTTAAATGCTACAACTATAGCTTTGACGTCATGGACTTCTGGTAATTTTGTGATGGAAAGGATCTCTCAATTATATAAATATTTATTTAAAATTTACGGTAACCCTGAAATTTTACAGCATTTGTGGTATTTAACATGGGTTTTTTTCTATTCTATAATGCTTTTTTTTATATGGAAAATGATGAAAAAATATCAGTTAGCTGTAACACCGTATAGCAAAATGATTGCAGTAGTTATTTCATTTTTATCTTTAATTCAAGTTATGAGGTATGCAGACAGGTTTGTTTTTGGAACTGACATTCTGGCAATGTTTTATCAATGGGGGGTATTCTTTTTAAACATCATACCTGTAGTAGTGATCATGGTTTCTTTTAAAATCGCCTTTTCAAAACCGAAATACTAAGGTGTACGTTATATGTTAGTTTTAGTATCATTTCTAATGTTTTTGGTAAACATTTATATATTTAAAATGCTTAAGGATTTTTTTAAAGGTAATGCTTTTGTGCTTTATAATCAGCCGTTTAATGCCCACTCTCTTATTATGGATAGAAAGGGGATTAACTTAATGCCAGAGTCTAAGGTGAAACTCAAAAGTATAAATAGATGGAAGAGAAACATTGAAGATTATATTAACAAATATGATTAAAATGTTATCAATCAAATGGGGAACAGAACCCAATGGTACGTTTTGCACCGTTGGTTCTCACGCCTCATGACTAGACACTGATAGGTTTTTAGTTAGCGTTGGAGTCACGATTTTTATTGAAATAATTAAGTAATCTTGATGTTAAGGTCTTTTTTATAGGTTGTTTAGTTTCTTGCTCGCTTTCTATATTAGCTTTTATAGCATTAGGTAACTTTTTCGCAATCAGGAAAGCTGTATCTATTTCACTTTCCTTTATTGCATCTGCGTCACAAAGTAATTCGATTGCATTTATTACAAGTTCGTTTAAAGTCTCATCTGTCATTTTCGACAAGTCATATCTTCCTAGGTTAGGATCAAGTAACTCACTCGGACTGAGATCAAAACAAGAAGCTAGAGTATCGATTTTTGTTAATTTAGGATCGGTTAATTTACCTTCCTTTCTCAAATAAGTACTAATAGTGTTTTGACTTATGTAACCATGATTCATGGATATTTTTTCTACGTCTATCTGCCCTAAACGTTTCTGCCTCATTAGTGAATCTAAATTATTGGCCAAAATCAATCGTATATCTAATTTCATGTGTAAAACCCAAAAAAATGTTTCCAAAATGTTTAATGTTAATGTTGACAAATTAACATTAATCACTACACTGATTATTAATCACCGTAGTGATTAATGTTAAGTTCATGTTTGTGTGATATGAGTTTAGCAAATTTAACAAATTATTTTTAGGTTTACTTTTAACATTCGTAACAAAGGAGGTGGTATTTTGGCAAAATTTAACCGTTTCACCCATATGAATATTGAAATTGGGGAGGAAACCAACAAAGCGTTAGCGAGTTCCGCTAAGAAAAATCATCGCAGTAAGCGAAAGGAGGCGGCATTTGTGATCACGGAGCATTTTAAAAAATTAAAGCTGAAACAGCTTAAGGAGCAACCAAGTCACTGATTTTTTTTGAAGGATAGAAACCGTTTTGTGCTTGATTTATAAGCATAACATAACTGAGACCAGTACATCATTAGGGAGAATGTTTTTGAATAAAGTTAGCCGTTCTACTCATGTGAATACCATCAATCAAAGACTTCTGAGGTTGCTTTAAACGAAGCTTTGAAGGTTAATGAAAATACTCTAGTGCTTGGTAGCGCTAGGCGCGGTAAAACAATAATGAGTGTGGCAGCTCATGAGGGCAGAATTATCACCGTGGAAGATACGCCTGAAATGTTTATAACACCACACCACTTAGCGATACCCGAAGGTTAGCCGTAATAACCACAATGGAGTTGTACTTGTTAGGTTTATTTTTAGGGAAAAATTATGGTTTCAGAGTATATCAAGGCGTTTGCAAAGGTAGCTGTTCTCGATATTGCTGTCATGACGCAATTGCTTATAGATTGCCAGGATGTTGTCAATCCACAGTTACTACTCGGTCTTATTACTAATAATCCATATGAAATTAGCGCTATCAATAACACCATTGAACAACAAGCAAACACAGAAGGAGAGGCCACAACCATAATAGACAAATTAAGTTCGAAAGGGATTGGTTTCAATGCCGGAATAATGAAAATCCATAGCAGTAATTTTTATGATGTTGGACTCGATAACGCCACTGTATTTAATGTGTGTAAAAACATTAATGCAGGAGCAAAGCTTCTATCTAATTGTTTAAGCGCAACAAAGAAAAGTGATTATACCCAAGATGTGATGCAAGGAGCATATGCATGTTATCGGGCTAAAAACTTTCTATCTGATACTCAAACCCCTATGCAGTTAAGTCCTAGCGACGAAAAAACCTTTTTAAATACAACAACCGAATCCGATGTAAAAAGCCAGCAACACACTGTTGAGGCATGGGATGTATTTGGTGATTTCTCTAACTAAATAGGAAATTAACAATGAATAAACTTAAGTTCTTTTTCACAATCGTGTTTACCTTTATGTTGCTTAGCAATCCAGTTATCGCGGGCGGGCTTGCAGATGCAACAACAGAGGTAACAGAAATTCAAACGTGGTTATATGGGATCTCTTTTATTTTCTGCTTAATTTTTATGATATATCAAATTGGTATGGCCATGATGGACAAGCAGCAATGGGCTGATGTATTAACGGCGTTCGGTAAGGTTGCTATTGCAGGGGGCGCGGTTGTGGGTGCAACATGGGCATGGGGTATTTGGGGAACCTAAGCATGGAAGATGAACAGAAATATGCTAGCTATAACGCATTAGCTAGAAAAGCGCTAACAATGGGAATACCCATCACTACGCTACTCATATTTGCCTGTCTCATTATGGTTACTGGTTTTGGTGGGGTGATATTATTTGGTCTGGCTAAAGGGTTAATTACTCCACTAATGCTCTGCATTGTATTGTTTATCATCAAGTTCAAATGTGAAAGCGATTCAAGAGCAATGGAAGCAGTCAGTTGGGATATCAAGGGGGGGTTGTTCCGCCTCCGCTGTAAGGCAAGTGTTATTTCGTTCAATTCGTCTGATGATAGTCAGACAAGGAGAAAAAACCATGTCCGCGAATGGTTTAAAAACAATCGAGCTAATTAACCAGTTACCTAAATACGGGTACCCGATTAATCACCAGATGATATCGCTTGATGACTCAAAACTCATGGCAACAGTTTGTTTAAATGGGATGCCCTTTGAATCAGAGTCTACAGCCGTATTGGAGCAAGCATTTTTATTGGTGAAAGGTTTTTTTAATCAGCTTTCAAAGCTTCACGGGTCTAAGCTCGCGCTTTGGACACATATCATTAAGCGCAAGGATAAGCTTCAAGCACAATATCAATTTGACGATCCTTTCATGAGTAGTTTTTCAAAAAAGTATCTTGAATCATTTGAGGGGCAACGCTTTTTTAAAACCGATTACTATCTTACTTTCGTGCTTAAGTACGATAACTTGCTTGATGGTGAGGCAGATATGGAAGAATTGCTTAAGCAGTCTGTATCTGCGTTAAAGCGGTTTGATTGTTCTGTTTTATCCTTCAATGATGAAACTAGGCGTGTTGAACCTGCTGAGTTTTTATCTTATTTAATGAATGGAAAAGTGCAACCAATTCCCATAACGTCTAATAAAGTCGTTAATGTCATCAATAATAGTGATTGGCACTTTGGTTATGACTTATCGGAAATTCGTCATGCGAATAGTCAAACATCAAGGTATGCGACTTTTTTTGAAATAAGCGGCTACCCAAGTACCACTAAGCTAGGGATGTGGGATTTTATTTTGAAGCAACAATGTGAGTTTGTATTAACTCAGTCTATTGTATTAATGAAATCTCATGCAGCCATGAAGTTAATTGATAAGCAAATCAATTTAATTAGTTCTGGCTCTGATAGTGCCGACCATGAAATTGAAGAGCTACAGGCCGCAAGGGATTATGTGGCAACATCGGAAATCAGCTTTGGTGATTATCATGCTTCTTTAGCGGTTTTTGGTGATACGCCAAAAAGGGTAATGGATGATAGTTCAGATTTAGACGGTGAGTTCATGGCGCGAGACACCATGCTTAAGCGCTCGAACTTAAAATCCCTGTTTAGCTTTTTGAGTATGCTACCAGCGTCTAACAAGAGAGTGATGCCAAGCCCTCGAACCACAACGAACCTTGCTTGTGGTTGGTCTTTACATAACTATTCCAGAGGAAAGGAGAAAGGCAATCCGATTGGGGACGGCTCGGCGATTATCCCGTTAAAAACGGCGTCAGATGGCCTATTTCACTTCAATTGTCATGCGTCTGATTCTAATAAGGATGTGACAGGACAAAAGCTTGCTGGACACACACTATTAACAGGTGCGTCTGGCACAGGAAAGACGACCCTTTCAGCGGTAATTACGGGTTTCTTTACTCGCTTTAATCCGCAAATTTTTTGTATTGATTATAACCGTTCAACTGAGTTGTACATGCGAGCATTTGGTGGTGAGTATTTTGTTGTGCGAGAGGGGGTTGATACAGGATTAAACCCTTTTCAGTTGGATGATACACCCACGCTAAGAAGTTTTTTAAATAACTTAGTGTGTCGCATTGGGGCGGATGAAAAAGGACTTATAACGGCTGACGATGAACTCATTATTAAAAATGCCATTAACGCTTTAATGGTCAATGAGTTGCATCAAAGGGGAATATCAACGTTGCTACAATCGATACCTCCTAGTGATTTGAAGATTAGACTTTCAAAGTGGTCTCGAGATGATGGAGGAAAATTTGGGTGGTGTTTAGATAGTCCCATTAATACTTTCAACCCTTCGATAATGGATAGAGTCGGATTTGATGCAACCATGCTGTTAGAGGTTGACGGTAGCGGTAAAGCGCATCCTGCAAGTGAAGCCATCCTTGGTGTATTGTTCTTTTTAAAAGACCTCATGCAACAAGAAGGGCGTCTCATGATGACGATGGTAGAGGAATTTTGGATGCCAGCTAACTTTCCGCTTACTCAAGTGCAAATGAAACGTATATTAAAGGCTGGACGCTTAAAAAATGAGTTCATGGTGTTGGGGTCTCAATCCCCAGAGGATGCGATTAACTGTGAAATATTCCCAGCTATTGTTCAGCAAACGGCCACAAAGATATTTTTACCTAATCCTGACGCTGAATATGATGCATATCAGCGCTGTAATCTGACTAAGGGAGAGTTTGACAAGGTTAAAGCGCTCGATAAGGCATCAAGAACATTTCTTATTAAGCAATCAAATGTAAGTTGTTTAGCGAAGTTGGATTTGTTCGGATTTGATGAGTTTTTACCGATTATCTCAGGCTCAGATGATGTTATTTATGCATGTGAAAAAATAAGGGCTGAATACGGCAACAATCCCGATGTTTGGATTCCAAAATTACAAGCACTTATCAAGGATGGGGCAATATGAAAAAACGACTTTTAGCAGCCACATTAGCGCTATCAAGTGCTATCACGCCAATGGTTCAGGCAACGGGTATCTCTGTTATTGATGTGCGGGGGTTATGTGAAAAAATGAAAGTTGAATATAGTCATTCTCCTGATATGAGCGTTGTTATTGGTGGTGTTATCGTAAGGGGTGATGACGTTGTTCATGCGTGTGAGAAAGCATTTGTTGGACAAGATTATAACGTCGATGTTTGGGTGCCAACATTACAAGCGCTTATCAAGGATGGGTCAATATGAAGAAACAACTTTTAGTAGCCACTCTCGCGCTGTCAATGAGTGCTACCGCGCCCACGGTTCAGGCAACGGGTATCCCTGTTGTTGATGTTGCTTCAATCATGCAAATGGTAATAGACAGTTTACAGACAGGGATAGAGTTTGAGCAGCAAATTAGTGAAGCCCGAAACCGTTTACTGGAACTGAAAAATCAAGGTGAGCATTATCGGGATATGGTACAAGGCCATTATAATTTTGAAGACTTAATTAATGACCCAAACCTTAATCAGTTTATGAATCTTGATGAATGGCGAGATATTTATGACGATATAGGCGAGTTGGACAGTTTACGTGATAAGTATGGCCTACGCTCAGATAACCCGTCTTTGCAAGCTCAGTATGATACTAAGTTAAGGCAGCTTAACGCTCAACAAAAATACTACGATGCAACAATTAATCGTAATAATCAATTGCAAAGTTTAATGGCACAATTCACCAGTGCAACCAACCCAGCAGTAAAGGAGGATTTAGCGAACGCAATTACATTGCAGCAAACTCAGATAGAAAACGATAAGGAGATGATGAAATCACTAACAGTCTTGATGAGTGAGCAATCACAAATTGAAAGTGAAATTAGAGAAAGAAATGAGCTAGATGAGTTTTTAACCATGCCAGATGAATTTAGATAACCAACACCATTATTAAAGGACGAATAAATGAAATATATTACACTCATTTTTATATTGTTACTAAGCGCTTGCTCTGACACTAGCCCATTGCTTGATACATCTGAAAATAAAACAGTTGAGTATTACATGCAAAATCAAGATGTAATGAATGAAACAGTTGAGCATTGCAAATACCTTGAAAGCCCGCGTAAGTTCCCTAATTGTATAAAGGCAATTGAGGCCAATGATAAAATTGAACTTAAAGAGCTTATAGGTAGTTCAGATGAGCTTAATTTTATAAAGCAATAAGGCTTTAATTATGTTTGAAAGCATTTTTAATTTAGTTGATATAGCAATAAATGATAATATTGCTAATATAACGATTAAACTGATAGATGTAATTAAACCGCTTCTGGGCGCTTGCATAGTGTTATATGCTGTGGTCTTGTCTTATAAGGCTTTATATGACAGTCAGAACCTAATGGTTATGGAGTCAGTTAACTTTATCATTAAGTTGGCGTTGGTTTCATCTATTGCTTTATCTGCAACGTATTATATCGATACGCTAGCCCCTATCCTTTTAAATATTGGTGATGATATAGCTAGTCAAATTACAGGAGGTGGTGCGGCTACAAACACTATTCAGGTTATGTTTTCAGAAACAATGGATAGAATTACCGCTATGATAGAAAGAACTTCATTAGATTGGACGAGTTCGGTTAGTTGGCAAAAATGGGCTATAAAATGGTTGTCGATTATTATGATATTAATTGGTGCGATCCCTTTTATTGCTATCTCGTTTATTTATCTTTTGGTCGCTAAAATAATGATGAGTTTCTTATTAATCATCGGGCCAATTTTTTTAATGATGTCAATATTCCCCTCCACACGTTCATATTTTCAAGCGTGGACGGGGCAGTGTTTTAATTATGCATTATTGACATTGGTCTATCCTTTGGCGTTTTCTCTTTTTCATGCGATTTTAAATTTTGGGTTTTTATCTAGAACGCCCAGCTTTGCCATGTCGGGTTTTGCTTTAATTATTTATATCGGACTCATACTAGCATCATTACAAATACCCTCATTTTGCTCAAGTTTAAGTGGTGGGGTGGGTATCAGTGGGTTGGTTGGTTCTCTCAACTCATTGGGTAGAACGGGTTCCAAAGGGGCGGGGTTGTTCGGTAAGGGCGCAGGTCTGGCAGGGAAGGGGATAGCAAAAACAACAAAAGGAGCGGGTAAAATATTTGGAATAGGCAAAGGGAAAATATCAGCAGGATAGTCCGTTAAATAAAACCCAAGGCTTGATGGAGTATGTAAATACTAAGCCTTAATTTCAAATTAGGTTAATTAATTATGAGTCGATATATATTAGTCGCCGTGGTGATGCTGTGCCTTTCATCATGCGCTGCTCAATATAAACATGTACCACCAATTACAATACCAGTTTATCTATCAAATTAGATACGGCTGGTTGTTAATAAACTTTAAATTATAGATAAGGAAATATTATGAGTGATTATTCAACTAGTAAAAGCATGGGAGATATTGAAGGGATGGTTCAAGGTGCTGAAATAGAGTTAAGTAGCTTTATCCATTTTTTTATCTTTAATATCCTTACTTGTGTATTTTTCAGGGCACACATTATTTAATGTTGAATTGGAATTTGATGGGATTTTAATTTTTATGACTCATTCTTTGGGGTATTCTTTTGTTGCCGCCATAGTAATAGAATTTTTAAAGTTCATTTTTTCTTCTTTAGCCGATATTTTTGAAAGGTATTAACTTTTGATTTTTATTATGCCGTTTTTTTCGTTGTCGGCATATTCAGTATTCTGTTTTTATTAAATCATAATCAATGGAAACCATGTAATGAACAAATTATTGTTTTTTGTTGCCGCCATAGTATTGTCTGCTTGTAGCTCTATTCCAAAACCCGTTGAACCAGAGGGTGATAAATCAAATGTAAATCCGCCTGTTGTTTATTTAATTGAATTGTACAAAAAAGAGGGAGTGTAATAATGGGTAATGTTATCAATCCAGCTTTTGATGAAAATAAAATCAATATTCAAAAGAAAACAAACAAGGCGGATAAAACTGCGGCAGACCGTTATTTAAAAGAAATTAAAGAGTTTGAAAATGACCGTGTCGCAATCGCTAAATCATCGGCTAAAAAAGCTTGGAGAGTCGCTGGGGCGTTTGGGGTTATCGCTATATTGGCCGTGGGCGCAGTCATGGGATTAACACCGCTTAAGCGGGTTGAAAACCACCTAACCATTATTGACCCACAAACGGGCATCGCACAAACGTTAAAGCCTATGTCCGATGCCCAAACGGTCACTTACGGAGAGGTGCTTGATAAATACTGGATAACCCGCTTTGTGATTGAGCGTAACGGTTATGACTGGGAAACCATTCAACACAATTACAATATCGTTGAAACCATGTCTAATGACAAAGTGTTTAACGTCTATTCTAGAGCCATTAAAGCAAAGGATTCTCCACTTGAAATCTTTGGTGAAATGAGATCTATCTTAATTAAAGATGTGAGTGTGTCATTTCTGCCGTCATCTTCCCAAGACAGTATTTTAGCGCAAGTTCATTTTACCCGAAAAGTGATCGCCAACGATGGCGAGATAGCCACGAGCTTTAAGCCGACAAAATGGATAGCAACAATCACCTTCAATTATCAAGCCACTATCGAGACCGAAGAGGACAGGATGCTTAATCCCTTGGGCTTTATGGTGACGTCATACAGAGAAGATAAGGTGAACATACAATGAGAATATTGATTATGACATTCGCATTATGCGCGGCGTTCTCTGTTGTTGCCAAGGTCACACCGAAAACAGAGGGCTATGATAAACGCATTGCTACAGTGCAATACAACCCTAAAGACGTCATCGTTATTCACACTAAGATGGGAACAACAACGCTCATTCAGTTAGATGAAAATGAAACCATTTCACAGAGTGATTCAGGTTTAGGTATTGGTGATGCAAAGGCTTGGGGTTTTAGCGTTCGTGGCAACAATATTTTTCTTAAGCCTACTGCTAAAAACCCTGATACCAATTTGACCATCGTCAGTGATAAAGGCCGAACTTATTCGTTTGATTTGGTCACACGCTGGCGACCGCACTACATTGTCAAACTCGAATACAAAAAGCCAAAAACAGCCAGTGATTATGCATTAAAAATCCCATGCAGTGATGGAGCGCAAAATTTTGACTACTTGAAGTGGGGAGATGCGGAATTAGCGCCACAGTACATGTGGGATGATGGCCGTTTTACGTGCCTTAAATTCACAGAAAACGCCGAACTTCCTGTTGCATATCAGATTGGTAGCGATGGCAAAGAGTCCTTAATAAATTATCACTTTAATCAGGATACGATGGTTATTCGCAGTGTGGCTAATGAGTACCGTTTAAGACTGGGGGAAAGGGTGCTGGGATTAAGTTCCGATAGAGTGAAATACAGTGGTTACAACCACAAAGCGACCAGTAACAAAGCAAAGAGAGGGATTAAAGATGAGTGATATTCCTAATGCATATGAAGGTAATGATGATTTAGACCGCGCAGATTTGAATATTGGTGGCCGTACCAAAAAAGATAAAAAAGTGGCGTTTATGATTTTTGTTCTGGTATCGATTGCCGTCATCTTTATTGCCATCTTTTTTGTTGTGAAAGCGATAGCGGGTAAAGATGAGAGCCAAGAGCAAGAGATTGCCAGTAACACCGCAGTGACTTCCGTTAAAGTCAGTAAAACAGACAATAATGATGCGTTTTTTGATGCTTTTAACGCAAAAAAAGAAAGAGAGAAAAAAATCAAAGCAGATAACGAGAGAAAACGAATAGAAAAAGCCCGTCTTGCAGCCTTGGCCGCCGAAAGAGCCAATACCCAAATAGGTAAAAACCTATCGACACAAGGCACCGTAAAAGATACCCCTCCGCCCCCGACGCCACCTGTTCGTGAGGTTAGCAATAACAGGGACGAACTCACACCAGAGCAGCGGAAAATGGATAACACTGTCATGCTGAAACTGGGAACGGGCAACGTCCAATTATCTCAACAAGGAGAAGCGGATAATCGTTATACGGTGGCCGCTTTTGCTAATGGGAGCGCGGCTTCTCGGGGACGTAATGGGTTAGATTTTTTATTGATGCATGGCTCCTCTATTCCTTGCGCCCTTTATACCCAAATCATTTCAGATTATGAGGGGTTTGTGACGTGTCGCGTAATTCAGGACGTCTACAGTGCCAATGGCGCGGCGTTATTAGTTGAGCGCGGCTCGCTTATCAGTGGCCGTCAACAAGTGGCAATGGAGCAAGGCAAGTCCCGTTTGTTTACCACATGGGCAGATATTGAAACGGTTAACGGTATTTCTATCAAGCTTGACTCATTAGGCGCTGGGCGGCTTGGGGCGGCTGGCTCTCAAGCTTGGGTTGACCATCATTATATGCAGCGCTTTGGTGGCGCGGTGTTATTGAGCTTCTTAGATGATGCATTTTCCGCGATCGCTAATCATGCGAAAAATTCTAACAGCAATGTGACCTACGATAATTCAACTGACAATGCTAATGATATGGCTGCGTTAGTGTTGGAAGAGAGTATCAAAATCAAGCCCACTGGCTACTCAAAAATCGGTCAACGTATCAATATCATTGTGGCTCGGGATATTGATTTCTCAACTGTCTATCAATTCGAATAAAGGGGGCGTGGTGATGAATAATCAAAACATTAGTCATATACCGGCGACTGATAAATCGATTACGATCAGGTCGCAATTTATGTTGGCAGGACTCACCCCTATTTTGAATTTAGAAAAACTGACAGAGGTTGCGATTAATGAGCCTTTTAAAGTTTGGTTCGATAGAGGGGAGGGGTGGGAATGCCAAGATTTACCCAAGTTAACTTTTGAGTTATGCATGGACATTGCGCGGTCTCTGGCAGTCTACGCGGGGCTAACCAATCCCTTAAATGAGAACAATCCGATAGCCTCGGTTATCTTGCCTGATGGGGAAAGGGGACAGATAGCCATCCCCCCCGCAACGGAAAATCATATTGTGAGTATGACGTTTAGAAAGCCATCCAAGGCGAGGTTTACCCTTGATGACTATCAGAATACAGGGCGCTTTGGCTTAGTTAAAGAAACAATCATTTCAAATATTCAGTTATCCGATAAACAGCAAGCATTATTGGACTTAAAAGAGGCTGGAAACTTTGTAGAGTTCTTTAAACAAGCCGTTAAGTCAAAAATGAACATTTTGCTTGTCGGCGGAACAGGTAGCGGGAAAACAACTGTGATGAAAGCAATGGTGGATGAGTACCCCGAAACCGCAAGGCTATTTACAGTTGAAGATGTGCATGAATTGGACTTACCTAATCACCCAAACCACTTGCACTTGTTTTATAAACAAGGAGGACTGACACCAAAAAAAATCATTGAAGCGTGTATGAGAATGAAGCCTGACCATGTGTTACTTGCTGAGCTAAGGGGGGATGAGGCGTGGACGTACCTTGAAATGCTTAATACGGGGCATGAGGGGAGTATAACCACTATTCACGCTAATAACTGCCATTCAGCCCCTTCTCGTTTAGCGGGGCTGGTTAAACAATCTGAGGTCGGAAAAACCTTAGATTATGAGCATATCATGCGCACGATTAAAACCAGTATTGATGTTATTGCTTTCTTTAAGCACACGAACTTAACAGAAATCTATTATGACCCTGAGTTGAAAAACTCACTCTTAAGTGAGGCTTAAATGGCGACTTTAACCAAAACAAAACAGATAACGCTTCTATTTTTGGTTTCTTGCATACTCTTTGCCATTGTTGGCCAGTATGCAGGAGGGGCGTTTTTTCTTAAAGAGACTTCCATTCCTCTTAGGTATTTGAGTTATTCAACACTCTATGATTACTGGGGGGAGTATATTAACCATCGTGATTTCAAAGGCACATTAGGGTTCTCAGCCATCATTGCGGCATCAACTACGATTATTCCTTTATCGTTAATGCTGTTTTTTATCATGGTATCGCATAAAAAAGAAGAGCTTCACGGCTCGGCCAGATTTGCGAATGAAAAAGAATTGGCTAAATCAGGCTTGTTCCCCAAAGAGAAAGAGCGAAAACAGCCCAGTATTTTACTGGGTAAAATGAACGAGGGACGCTTTAAAGGAAAGTTTGTCGAGTTAATGGGAAGTCTCTTTGTTGGTCTCGGCGCGGGAACGCGCATGGGTAAAGGGGTGAGTATGGTACTACCTAACTTAGTGACTTATATAGGCTCTGTTGTTGTACTTGATATCAAGCTTGAAAATTTTACGAAATCAGGTGGCTTTAGAAAAAAGCATAATCATGAGGTGTTTTTGTACAGTCCAGATGGTTATAACCCTGATGATGTTGAGAATCCTGACGGTTGCAATCCGAATGAGTTAAGAACTCATGGCTGGAACCCTTTTGATTACGTAAGAAGACATAAAGCCTTTCGAATTGGCGATATATTAACGATAACAACCTCACTGTATCCACTGACAGGTGATAAAAATGACGTCTGGAATCGGTTAGCGGGAAAATTGTTTAAAGGCTTAGCACTATGGTTATTAGATACTGAAAATATCACGAAACAAACCCCAACGTTACCTTATTTGTTCTCATTAACGGGTGTTGAAGGGGGACTTGATAAATGGATGAAAAGAGAAATAAGTCAAGGGTATTTGTCCGATGATGCTATCTTAGAGTTTAATAATTATATCGCTACTGCAGAGGAAACCAAGGGCAGTATTTTATCTAGTTTAGTCAGCCCGTTAGCCATTTTTAGTGATAAAGTCGTTGCAGCATCCGTTAGCCACTCAAGTTTTAATTTCAGCGACTTGAGACGTAAGAAAATGGCGATTTATGTTGGCATTCAGCCAGGAAATTTAGGTAAGTTTAGCACACTTATTAATTTGTTTTTTGAGCAATTAATTAATGAAAACACTCGTGTTTTACCTGAGCAAGATCCAACTCTAAAAGAGCAATGTTTACTATTAATGGATGAGTTCACATCCATTGGCCGTGTATCTCAAATAGCCAAATCTATTAGTTTTATGGCAGGGTATAACTTGCGTTTTTTGCTCATTTACCAGAATGAAGCACAGTTAGAAGATAAGTATGCTTACGGAAAGGAGGGAGCAAGGAACATTCTTAGCAATTTAGGGGCAAGAGTGATTTTCCCACCCAAGGAAGTTGACGATTCCGTTAAACGTTTATCTGAAACGTTGGGCACTAAAACGGTAAAGGTTAAAAACAAATCCATTAGCCGAGGTAAACACCCAAGCACCACACGCAACAGTACTCCACACAAACGCGCCTTAATGATGCCACATGAAATAGTCGAACTGGGCATGGAAAAGCACGAAACAGCCCCGCTAGGAAAAAAATCAATACTGTTAAAAGAAAACCAACGAGCATTCATCATGGATAAGATTTTTTACTTTGATGAACCCATTTTAAATGAGCGTGTTGAGTATTCCAAAAACAATATTCCGACAATTCCCTTAATTCGGCTACAAAACTAAAAGGACTTGATATGAACAAATTAAAAGCAATGCTATTGGTGTTCGGTTTATTAATGGCAAACAACAGCTACGCACTCGATTTAAGCAGCAAATCGAAACTGGCCTGTGAAGCGTTACTCTGTGCGGTCGGAATAGCCATCCCAGACTCACATGATGAGTGTCGAGAAATACTCATTGATTGGAACATCTATTTAGCGACACTGGGCTTTTTTTCCAGTCCGCCCAGTTGCCCCAAAACAGACGCGACAGGGTTAGTTGTCGGTTTTGCTGAAATGAATTGCAACCTCATTCAGGACACGAGTTTACGCACTGAATGTCTTAACGCAAGAAAGAAGCCCCCTGTTAATCAATGTGAAGGTTTGCCGCCACAGCAACGGGCGCGGTGTGAATGTACCCAAGGTGGACGCTCGAATGTTTGCCTTTAAATAAAATGTTTAACCATTTTTTAATCGATAAGGACAGAGATTGATGAAAGTACATTTAATACCAAGCATTTTTAATGAGTACAGTAATGTAGATGTAGAGTTAATTGATTTATCGTTTCCTGAACTTGATTTGGTTTTGAAGCAAGGTATAGATGTGGTTGTAGGTAGGCCATATCCCAATAAGTGCATCGACGTAGTCAGGCGAAAAGAAGGCCGTAAGGCGATTAACGGCATTTTAGTAGAAATCCCTAATCATATAAAATCATTCACTCTAGTTACACGTTGGTCGGTTGACGCTGAGCGGGTATTAACACATACAGTTAATTATAATTTAATCGATTCGGATTATGATTTTGCTAGCCAAGACCCTACGTTGTGGTATGCCACTTGTGACGGTAGCCAAGAAAATAGAATGCCTGTTAACAGTACAATCCCCTGTAATTTCAATGCTCGAATGAGGATTATCTTTAATGAAAAAAATACAAATAAAGAAGGAAACTTTATAGATGAATATCAAGGTAATATGCTTGTTTCCAGAATAGAAAACTATCCGTTACCAACCATCAAAGAGGCTCACTTGTATGGTAGATATAATCTTCATTTAAAGCGTATGCCGAATATCAATGATGCATTTCAATTAATTGAATCAAAAGGATAAAAATATAAATGAAGTTTGTTTATAACTGGAAAAAGGACTGATGAATATGAATGAAAATAATGAGTTAATCGTAAATACCAGTGATGTTGTAAATAGATTCATTTGGTGTACATGGTTTTCTGGTAGTAAAGAGCAATTCGTTGATTATGTTTTAAAAATGCCTCAATTAACGCCAGAAAACCTATGGGATTGTCTGTATAATCTCTCTTATGATGGCTACATTAGAGCCTTGAAAGAACAAATTAAGTTTAATGAAAGTGACATTGATAAAGCTGTAAAGGCTAATTGTTTTGATAGGGCTTTTAAATTAGATCTTATTAATACGGGCTTGAAACTTGCAGAGTTTAAAGCAACATCTGGCGAGCATGATCCCTACACTGTCACCGACTGAAAAGAGAAAACCCCTTATTCAATAAGGGGTTTTCTCTTTTATTCACCAATCATCATAGACGCATTTTTTTCTAACGATCATTGAACAACATTTTTTTGCATTAAGGCTATAGCAGATGCATCAATAACAGCCATACCACCACATTGATTGTGCTCAGTTGAACCTCTATTTTGCATAACTGCTGAACTTTTATATTGATTTAATTCTTGATTGGATATAACTCTTCTGTTTATGTGATAATTATCGCCGTCACACTCTATAACCCCCTCATCCGTCCAAACAGGAATACTTACTGCCATTGAGTTACTATAATCGGTAACTCGATAGTGTCCGTCTATACAAGATGAGCTAGGCGCTTGGCGTTTTCTTTCTGCTGCTTTTTCCATTTCTATTTTATAATTCATTTCCTGTCTGTATTGATAATCATTGTACAATTCGCTTCCAACGCAAATAATAAATGCTATTAAAAAGGTAATCAAAAGAACAACAAATCTCACAGTTTCTTCTATATACATATTGCCCCCTTATATTGAACTTCAATAACTTTTGAATGCAGTTAATAAGAAATGGTTAATTGGGTTTTCAATCAAAAAAACACTCAGATACATTAAGACTAAGGTTAATAAACTTGATAGTGACGAGCGAATAAAGCCAAAGTTATGCACTGTTTTTAATAGTAAAAACAATATACATGCAAACCAAATATACATAATCCCGACAGCCAAATCAGCAGCTAGAATATAAGGGTCTGAACTTATAATGAAAACCATATTTTCAAGTGTTGATAATGTTAATTTCCCATCAATAAGTTCTTTATCTTGAAGGGTTTTTAGTGGTATTTCAAGAACGTTTATAAAAACAAATAGAGGTAATGTGTATAAAAACGCTGATATCGACTTGAAAAACCCACCGTTACCAAGAAGAACCTTAGCGGAGATATACGAAAATATTGAGTATATGAAAAATAACATTATGTTGGTGGTAACATTTAAAATAAAAAAAATTATTCCACCTTCTACATTATTTATTCTAAAGGATGGAACACCTAGTAAAGTTACTATAAAAGAAATGACAACAGATAATAAAAAAGCCTTTGTAAAAACATTCCTATTATTATTAATTGAAGAGAATAAGGCTGCTGGATTACTGATTAAAAGAGCGAGTACACTCATATTTTTTGATGTTGAAGCTTCCATTTAAAGATCCTTTTTTATAACCATGTTTGTAAGGTATTATATCAACCGCATCTTTTCATTCTTTTATATTCATATATATACAATATAATTGTTACGATAAAAGTTACTATTGTAATACGTTTATCTCCCGTATTACTGTTATTAAATAATAACAATAATTCACCGACAAGTAATATTAGATTATATGGCCATTCCCCCATCCATTTTGAGTATTTTTTAGATGTTTTTTTTGAAGGAATAAAGCATAACATAATGATATTCATTAAATATAAAGTGATATAAATCATAAGACTATATTGTTGGGCTAATAGCGGGATTATTTACTAAAATACTACACTGTGTTTGATTATTATTGCATAACGATATAGTTTTATCGTCTTTTTCTACAATAATAGCCTCAGTATTTACAGAAAGATTGAATGGGTTTTGGGTGAAATAGGTACCTTCTGTTGTATTAATTTCAACCATTTCATTTGTTGAAGTTATTTTGATAATTTCCCCCACTGATTGTTGATTAATTATCTCATTGTTTGAAATAGAAGTTCTTAGAATGAAAGATATAAGTACAAATATACTTAACAAAAAACAATGCTTAAGGACAAAAGAATAAGTTTTTTCAAGGGAGGAGTCACCTCGGAAAGTCATATAATGAAATATATTTGTTATGGTTTCTTTTACTGTATTTTTTTCTGTATTTACAGATGATTCAGTTTCGTTACTCATTTTCATATCCTTATAGGTTGCACCCATGTACTTCCTTCTCATGAGCTAATGATTCGTATAATCCGATAGAATTTATACCAAGTTCAACTTCACGCATACTTCACTTTAAGAACTGAGTATTCAGTTGTATGCTCTATGTCGATGACTCGCCCAGAGCTTTGTCCTGCAATAGTATAACCTGTTGAAGAAAGAGATATAAAATCTCCTTTGGATACTGGATTTTTAAAACTAAATTCATTGTCTCGCTTAGGGTCAATTAATCCTTCATTGGCATGTGAAGTGACATAGTATTTAAATCTCATTTTCTTTTTCCTTTATGTAAGTAAATGTATTCATCTGCACAAATTATGAGCGATTATCGCTCACATGTAAAGTTTTTTTGAGCGATAATCACTCATTTTTTCAGTTTTTATACCTAGCACAATTAATTCCACAGCGCGACGGCGGTTTTTCCACCAATCATAAAATGTTCGTCGAGGAATTTGTGCATAATCGGCCACTTCTTTAGCGTCCAATCCACAATTATCCTTACAAAAACGCGACAATTCATTTTGCTCATTATTCATCATGTTTAGAATCTAATTCTCTTTAATAAGTTTGCCATTGATATACCCCTTTTTTTACATAAAAAAGGGGTAAAGATTATCACTGTTTCATTTTTGGCGCATCATGAGTAATAGGCTTAACTTCTAAAGGCTCGCCTTTATTATCAAATGTCTGTGGTATTGCTTGGCTCTGCCCTGCAACAGATAAATCAAGCTTCCCTGTCTGGATATCTTCTATCGTATAATTCTTAAGGAATTTGTCATTATTTCTGATCTTTTCCAGTAGATCATTATCTAATTTACTGGGCTTATTATCGTTAAAATAGACATCCAACGTGTTATTTTTAGCATCCCATTTATAGGTAACAGCAACTGTTTTTTGCTCTTTCTGAGGAGACAGTTCGTCTTTAATCGTGTCAGTTTCTAACTTATCACTATTGATAGACTCCTGATTATTTTCCTTCGCTCCCTTGCTAATGATGTCAATTTTCCACTCGTTGTAATGAGTGTCCTTCTTGATAGAGTTAACGATGTTGCCATCATCGTCTTTAATATCTTCAGTTACCGTGACACCTTTTTTATCTGTCACTTGTAAACTAACTTCATCACCAATTTGGGCTTTTGATTTAACCATCGCCTCTTTAAGCCCTTTCCCCCACTTAATATCACCATTACTTAACTTAACAAAATAGCTTTTTGCTGACCCTTCAAAAAAGAGATAGTCGGCTTCACCGTGTTCAGTTATAACCACTTTTTCAGGTTCTTTTTGAGCTAATGAATATCGGTTATTATTTTCAGTTTTGGGGTCTGGGATCTTAGTTATAGGTGCGGTGAAATTCGCTTGATGAGTCGATTTCTCATCACTGGATTTGGATTGTTGGGTTTGTTGTTTGGCTGTATTGTCAATGGTATTGACGGATTTTAATGGAACAACATTGCTCTCATTTTCATCTTTAAACGTTCTGGCCTTGATGAAGTCGGCTTGCATCTTCTTATCGTTAAATACCACTTTTAAATTTTTAGCGACAGCCACGTCAATGACTTGTTGTTTAAATTCTTTTGTGCCTGATATCTTAAGAACGCCAAATTTTTCAGCAGCCAACTCCATTGCTGCGCCAATATGACGAATATCAGGCTGGCGTTCTGCTAAGGTGATCCTGTTTCCCGTATCGGTAAAAGCCACTTTTCCATCTTCAAAGCTTCTAAATTCAACTTTACCGTTGGATAAGTCTTTACGGGCGACAATATCAGACATTTGCCCTTCAAGTTGCCTAGCAAGCTCCCTGCTACGTTTAATCATATCAGCCGTTTTGGTTAAGCTGGTAGTATCTTCATCAACACCAGATATTGAGTTTTCGGTGGATTTTAAAGGGGTTCTTAATTTAGCTAAATCAGATAAAGCCATATCGTTGATTCCTTGTTGTTCTAATCGCTGCAAGTGCTTAAGGATCATGATTGATTCATTAAGGCGATCTTGCTTAGATTTTGATGTGTAACCGCTGGTTGTGTAATGACTCGCAAAACTGATTGAATTAACAATCTGCTTGTCTCGTTTACTACTCACTTGGGATTGATAAACATCAATTAAAATCCCTTTTGTTTCATTCCAAGACATGTGCATGTGCTTGGTACAAAAATCACTAACGTTATACGCTGTAGTGCCTGTTTTAATACGCTGAGAACCGTCCTTAGCGTTAATAATTTGGTAATCTTCTTTATCGAGACCATGACTAACCGATAAATGCTTAAGGAGATTGCTTGCTTTTAAATCACGCCTTAATACTCGGAAAAACTGTAATTCATGGTTTTGCTCTGCACTCTCCAAATGCTCGGACAGTAGGCGTTCTGTCAATGTCTTAGGCTCTGGCCTTTTAACTAAATGAAGAATGTCATGCTTAAGCTTTAACTTTGTATTAAGTCCGTCGAAATCCCTTATTCCTCTTCCTCTTCGGTTAGCATTAGGCCGTCGCAATTGGTGATCTCCACGGGTTCCTGTGGCGACCAAATGACGCTTTTCATTATCATGCAAAACACCTTGGGGAAAAATTGGCCGTTCTCTTCCACTTCTAACCAAATTGCGTTTGGGCAAACTTGACAGGCCGTTTGGGATGTCGGTAAATTTTCGGGTTCCAATTCGGTTAATACTAGGCTTGAGATCTGCCGCCCGTCCTCTCTCTGGAAAATATTTGTTTTCGAACTCTCTTTTTCTGTCATTTAAAAATCCTTCTTTAAGTTTTGGTGATAATGAATAATATTGCTTTCGTATTTTTGGTGAGGCTGGATGAATAAACTTCTTTTCATGAGCAATAACATTTACCCAATCATCAAGTAAGGTGTAAATCTTATCATCACTAGGTTTAATTCGCTTTAATTCTCTATTCTCTATAAAGTCAGGTTTAAAACAAGATTCAGTTAATCTAATATTTTTATTCTCTCCATGAGGTTTGAACTTAATATATTCATCCTTAGAGCCTAATTTACCATATTTAACTTCTCCATGAGAAGTTAAATAATCAATAAAATCATCTTTTGATTTTATGTTCTTTTCGATTATTGCATCAAACAATTCAGACTTTAACTTTACATTAGCACCTTTAAAAGCATCACCTTTATATCGACTAATGAACTTTGAATTCCCCTCAAAATTTATCTTCCTTTGATTATCATAAGGGGAGGATAATTTAAATTCTCTATTAATCGTTTCTTGTATTGAATCATGGTAATTTTCTGAATCCGTATATTTACCAAATGGATTAAACTGCTTATTAGTTAATAGGTGTTTTTTGGGTAAAACAATATGGACGTGGGGGAACCGTTCAATTTTTTCACCTGTTTTTTTATCTTTGTAACTTTTTATTTTTGGTTGGTGTATTTCAGCATAAATATTGTATTCCTCACTATCATAAGCTGACATTAATCTTTCTTTGTATGCCTGATAGACTTCTGCTATTTTTTCATTGCTAAAGTCTTTTTCACTAAAGCTTAAGGTGATATGAAGATAGTTTTCTTTACTATCCATAGAGTTTATTATTTGTTGAGTTAGCTCTAAGTTACCATCTAAACAAACGCGATTATCCAGTTGATCTCGGCTTAGCTCTCGGCCAGACTTTATCCCATCTTTAAGATATTCAACAATACCAGACTTACCACCTGTTACTCTAGCTAACATTTATCTATTGCTCCAGAAAAAAGCTTTTCTAAAGAAATAAGCTTATTAAGAGTTTCAATATACAATCGTTCGTTAACTATCCCGCCTCTATAAGCTTGGTTAATAGACTTAGCAATTTGATTGATATTATTTGATGCTTTGTTGGCAAGAAAGACGACCCTTTCTTTATCTGGATTGTTTTTGTTGTTTACTGCAATCTCAATTTCCCTACTAAGAATAACCTTTTTAAAAAGAGTCCCCCTTTTTAAATTAGTGGATTCTAAAATATCACCAAATGGTTTGAACTCGGTTGGTGTGAGCTTTACCTGTATATGTTCTGTTGCTTTTTCTTTTGTCATATTGGGAACTCGTAGAGTTTTAAAAGGGTTCTAGGGAATTTCCCTAGGCACACGAATAGTATAGTTGAAGCGGAGCAAAAAGTATACTTTCGACAGCGTGCCTATGTTTATCTTTAGGGTTTGATTTTTGATTCTTTACCTCACTAATTTATCACTGAATCAATAGCAAAAAATCACTGAATTTAGATTTATTAGCAAAAAATCACGGATTCATCACTTACAAATCACTAAAGAAAAAACGAAAAATAGGCGAAAAAAGCCAAAATCACTAAAAAATCACTAAAAAAATAGCAAAAAATAACATTTACCTTTGAGATATTTTGAAATAAGTAATAGAATTATATTTGTTACTTAGTTATGGACTGTGTTTTATGGATATTGATGAACTGAAAACATCGTTAAAGCGTGAAAGAGAAAGCGGTAACTTTCGTTTACAAGCTATTTTTAATCGTCATATAAAGGAGTTTGAGCAACTAAAAAATGAAGGATATAGCTATAGTGGAATAATAAGAACGTTAGATTTAAATATATCATTAAATTACTACACTAATTTAATATCTAGAGCGAGGACACACATTAATAAAGACAAAGGTAATATTAAATCAGATAACAACCGTTCTCATCTAGCTAATAATGAGAATGAAAAAGAAAGTCATGATATTGCTGAAAATAAAACTTCAACTGTTATAAAAACTAAAGAGGAGTCTCCTCCACCACACTTAGAACTTAAACATTCAGTTGAGGAGTGGAACCTTAAAACGGGTGTGAAATTATCCGAAAGAATGTTGTTTAAGTTGGAGAAGAGCAACTTAACCCCTCAAAAAATATGCGACCTAAATTTAACTACAGCAACTCAAATAATAAACTACGTAACTGAAACAGAAAGTAAGACAAAATATAAATAGGAGATATTATGTTTTTAAAAATAGCAATTATGAATAATAGCGGTAACGTTGGAAAAAGTATGATTTGCGATAACTTGCTGAAACCACGAATCCCAACAGTGGAAACAATAAAAATTGAAACTATAAATTCCAATGGTACGCTTGATGAGACAGTATCAGCAAAAAATATAAAAAGGGTTTTTGACCTTATAGATTCTTCCGATGTGGCGGTGATAGACGTTGGCGCTTCAAACATAGAAACGTTTATGGAAAATTTAAGTAAACTAAAAGGGGCGCATGAAGATATTGATTTTTTCTTTATACCTACAACACCAAAATCCAAACAACAAATCGATACAATATCAACAGTCGAAGGATTATTAAATTTAGGCGTAGATGAAAATCAAATAAAATTAATATTTAATTTTCACGACAATGACCTGACAGTTGAACAATATTACCCACTTATATTTGAAAGTGAGTTAAAGTCAATTTTAAAGCTGGATAAAAAAGAAAATATTTTCACTATTACTGATAATCCAGTTTTTGATATGCTTGGAGAAATGGGAACCTCATTTATCGATATTGCTAATGATGAGCGTGATTTTAAATCTATGATTAGAGCAAGCAAAGATAAAACAGAACGTTCTATTTTATCTCACCAACGAAGTGCCCAACGTTTAGCTAAAGGGTTTATTGAAGAACTCGACATGACATTTTTAAAAATAAAAAATGCATGTGAATTAGAATTTGAAGGAGCAAATAATGGAAAGTGAAGCATCAACTTTAAGTAAAAGCAAATTAGGCCAAGCTATGCAGGATGCAGCCTTGGCAAATATAAATGAAGATATTAATAATATTCATGATACACTTGAAAATATTATTAATGAATTTCCTGAAAAGGCAGAAAATCAACTTGAGTCTGTTCGAGAAAGTATTTTATCTCTTGAACAGGCACTTAAAGTTGTGCCACAGGCGTTTGAACAGAACTTTGCAAAAAAAATGAACAATCTCATCGATGCAACTAATGAGATTGATTTACATAGTAAAAAACTAAGTCAGACGTTAAAAAAGGATATGAGTCAATCTGTAATCGATCAGTCTGAATTACTCGCTAAAGAATTTAATAAGCGTTTAGGCGGACAAACATTAATATCAACATGGACGTTATTTAAATTTGGCATTTATTGCACAATATTAGGTGGTTTTTTAAGTGCTGTTCTTGCGTCTTGGTTTGTGTGGGTTGGTTTTCCTAAAGTATTTTAATAGCGTCACTGAACATTTTCTGGCTATAGAACCAAGGTAAAAAATGCTTTCAAGTCGTTACCTTGGTTTTGCCTACGGCCATCTTAGGGGCTGAGGAGTCCATAACGAGCTATAAAATCAAAAACGTGTCCAGCAGGAAGGCGTCCATTTATTGTGTGTTACCCTCTCAGAGCTTCAACAGTATTGTTAAGCACAACCAGCCAGTAACAACAGAGCAAGCCACCAGTGGCTTGGGTATCGCTCCGCTCCCATCAAACCTACGGTTTGATAATTTTATTTTTTAGCTTTATGAAGTCCCGCTTTATATCGGGTGCATAACAAGACATAGCCAAGGCCATTAATGCAAATTTAAGCCACATCATGTCGTTCTGAATTGAAAATGATGCGAGCAATGTTAGAAACCCCAGTAATCTAAATTTATTTCTATGCGTCATGCTTACCTGCTCCTTTTTGAGTTAAGTCCTTTTCAGTATAATTAACTTCTCAAAAATCATCTGATTAATCGCTATATTTTAATTTTTGGATTGCACAATCCAAAATATAGACCATACTGAATTGGATTGTACAATCCAATTCAGGGAAGGATAATGACACCAACAAAAACCACTTATCACGAATTACAAATAGCCTATGATTTTTTCAATAAGCACCTATTTAACTCCAACTTACCTACTTGCTTAATAACATTGCAGCGAGAAAAAAGAACTTATGGTTATTTCTCCCCTGAACGCTTTATTAATAGAGAAGGTAATAAAACAGACGAAATAGCAATGAACCCCGCTTATTTCGCCATATGTCCCCCAGAGGAAATCATGCAAACCTTAGTGCATGAAATGACGCATTTATGGCAACATCATTTTGGTCAATCAGGTCGTCGGGGGTATCACAATAAAGAATGGGCTAACAAAATGGAAAGTCTGGGGTTAATGCCTTCATCGACAGGAAAAGTAGGAGGAAAAAAAACGGGGGATTGTATGGGTGATTATGTGATTGAAAATGGTGATTTCAAAAACTTTTGTGACGCCCTCTTAACCAATGATTTTAAAATCTCTTGGGCTGATAGGTTCCCTGCTAGAGAAAAACTAATACAGGCCAATGAGAACGGCACTATTAAAGCTATTGCAGAAGAACTAGCAGACTGGGGGGTTGAAATTACAAATGATGAGGGTGAGCTAACAGTGGAATTACTCGAACAAAAACCTACACGATCTAAATTTACTTGCCCAAAGTGTGATGACAGTGCTTGGGGAAAACCTTCTTTAAGTTTGATATGCGGTAACTGTAATGTTCGCTTCAAAGAAATAAATTAAATCATACGCTAATTAGAGTATACCCTATTTGACCAGCATTATTGAATAGGCTAAAATAAATATATAGCAACCTTAAATGGCCACCTGATTTGTGTCCATTTAAATTGACTATGTTCTACAAGGACTTAAAACGCTAAGAAAGAATACAAATGGAGGTTGTCGGCCTAATTGCAGTTAGGCCGACAGCGCAACACAATGACACATGTTTAAGGAAATCATTATGTTACATTCGAAATATAATAGAGAAGTTACTTCAAATCAAGATAAAAGAGAGCCTCACCCTTTATCAGTACTTGCCTTTGTAATTGGTATGGCATTGATTATTGTGCAAATTACAATTACAAAAAACACCATAGACAACCTTACAATCAATTTACCTAGCATTATCGGCCTTTCAATTTTTGCACTATTCATTTTATTTGAATGCTGTAAGACGCTTCTTATTACATTATTTAGAAACACAATAGGTTACTTACAACGACTGGCAATAAGCGCACTGCTTATTGCACTATCCTCAATGAGCATTTTTACTGTTCATTCTACGATATCAACAGCCGCTTCAAACTTAACTGACGCACAAAAAATGGAGCTAGAATCTCTCAATACAGAGAAAGAAGCATACCTAAGTGCTGTCTCCAAAGGTGTGATCACAGCATCACAAAAGCGATTAGATGAAATCACACTGAGGCAAAAAGAAATAGTATCATCACAAACAGATATCACATCTTCCAATCAGTTATGGGCAAAGGTTGTTAGTTACATGACAGAATTCATGATCATTACCTGTTTCTTTATGTCGAGTGTATTTAATACTTTAAATAATAAAGTTAAAGGCAATGAAGGTGGAGAAACAAAAAACGATAAAGGTGATAATCATCACACTGATAAAAATGAAGTTTCACACCTTTCTGTGATAGATAATCACAACTTATCACAGAATAACTCAAATATTAGCACGCCTAATATCACATGTGACCCTCACACATCAAAAAATGATGATAGAAGTGATATAGAGACAAAAATACATAATGCGTTAATCCAATTGAGTAACCAGGGATGTAAAATTTCAAAAGCATCAGTAGCTGAATTAACAGGAATACGTAGAGAATACTTATACCGCCAATATTCAAATGAATACGAACGAGCGATAAGCCTACAAGGCCACACCCACTAATAAAATGAGATTGGCGGCCAAGCCGCCTTAAAAAGCATATGAAGATAGCACGAATTTATTTAAGAGTTAGTACCGATGAGCAAGATGTAACTCGACAGGAAACTATCATCGAACAAGCAAAAAACTCAGGCTATTACATTGCAGGAGTATATAAAGAGAGCGCATCAGGTGCGCGAGCTGATAGGCCAGAACTTTTGCGCATGATAAGTGATCTTCAAGTTGGTGATGTTGTAATTGCTGAGAAAATAGATCGTATAAGTCGTTTGCCTTTATCTGAAGCTGAAAACCTTATCCAATCAATTAAGAATAAAGGTGCCAAGCTATCAATTCCCAACATTGTTGATCTTTCTGATTGTATTGAGAACTCTGAGGGGATATCAAAAATCGTTATGGAAGCCACACAGGACTTGCTACTAAAACTCGCTCTACAAATGGCTCGTGATGACTATGAAGATAGACGAGAAAGGCAGAAACAGGGCATTGAAATAGCTAAGGCTGAAGGAAAGTATAAAGGAAAAAAACCCAATGAAAACATCAATAATCTCATAGTAAAGTTAAAGCCTCACCATTCAATAAAAGAGACTGCTCAGTTAGCTGGTTGTAGTGAAAGTCAGGTTAAACGAATTTGGAAATTGCATAAACAGAAATCATTGAGCATTACTTAATAATAGATTACGTTATAGCCATCAAAAACAATTAAAGGAATATAATTGTGGGAAATAAACTGAAACGTAAAAATAGCTCGAAGTTAAAAGCTAAAAAAAGTAGGCTACAAAAGCAAAACACCAGAAAGGTAAATAATAATTCAGTAGATGTAGATCCCGATGAAGTTATTTGTTGTAGTCAAGAAATGATATCTGTTTTTAAACGGCTACCAAAACCAGATGAGAATTTCTCTCATTTACCTCAATTAATAAATGACTTAGAGCTAAGAAGTCTTTCCAAAACAGGAGAAATTCAAGACTTTGAAGCAGCTACGGCTTTAGCCTCGATTCAATATGTACATTGGTATCTCACTGGTAGTGATGCATTGCTTAAAGAAGAATTATTCAAAATATTCGACACAATTATTGACCACCATGAATTTAAAAAACAAATTCTAAAGCCCTTTTCAAAAATAGAACATGAAACAGATTTTTTTCGCAGAAAAAAGCAGTTTAAGAAAGAGCTGACAAACAGGCTTAATAAACGATTAGAGACCTCATCTTTTGATGAATTAACCTCCAATGGGAGCAAATTGAAATTTGAAATGTCACTTGCAATAAATGGGTATCCATTTGAGCTTGATGATAAAAACCCCGAAGATTATCAATCTTTGTTAACAGATGATGAATATGCTTCTGGTGAGTTCGATGAAATCATACACGATGCCTTTTTAGATGCTAAGGCACAAAAGATCAAAGCATTAATAAATGGGGGTTGATTTAAATCAATTATTAATCTGTATCCCATTCAAATAACCTATTTTAATGTAATAGGTTATATTGTCATTATCTAGTTGGCACTATGTAATACAATTTCCTCCTCTGTTCCTTCAATCAAGAAAAGGCCAGTCTCTTTTATAATCTCGATTATAGAGGCGCTTTTTTTGGGGTTAACTAACATTGCGAGGGGCTTTATTTGATTACCATCACTATCAAAACCTTTCTCGATATCACTCTGATACATATAAATAAAGTTTGATTTTCTACACTCATTCTCATGAATAAAGCGACTGTCAATTTTTAGTTTGATTTTAATATTTTCAAGTAAATCAAATAAATTTCTCACATCATTGACTTCTTGATCGATCTCCTCATTGATTTTCTTAATCTCAATCAATCTCTGTTCAAGATTCCCCCTAGCTTTACGGCCAATCTCCAGAAACCGTCTAAGTTCATTTTTTAAATGGCTATATTGAGGGTTCTTAACTTTAGGCTTAAGGTGCCGGATCAAAATTTCATTCCGCCTTTGAGTTGGAATGTATCGGCTACTTTCCGAACAATGCAGATAAAGATGAAGCAGGGAATGCTCAACAAGTCCATTTAGTGCGTCCTTATAGTTTTCCAATCCAAATACCTTTACGACCAAAAAGAGGCTTATTTTATCATTTCGGGGTTTTAAGTGCTATTTTTACCTGAAACCGCATAGTGGTGAAATTCACCACTTTTTAGCATGTGATTTTTGAACTGATTTTGCTAAGATAAGTGTTCATTTCGAGGCGTTTCAGCCTCAAATTCTCCGAACACCAAACCCGCGTTACGTCCAATCACTATTATGTTCAATAGGGGCGAAAATGGGGAAATTATCTGATTTAAAAAATAATATTCGGGGTATGAAGCTTAGCGTACGTTTTCGTTCCATTGGGCTTCATACCCTTATTCTAGTTATTTACAGCGCTAAGAACACTATTAGAGCTATTTTTGTTGGACTCCGACTGAAATTTTCGGTAATTGGCAATATGAAATTTTCCCATGTGAATAATTTCAGATACCTTTATCAATTCAACAAAATCATCAAGGTGAGCACCTTCAGCTTTGGGAGTTCCATCAGAATTTATGTTATTGCAATAATGATTATGGTAATTAGTCGTAAAATTAACTGTTAAGTCCTCCTTATCCCTATAACCACTTAACATTGGCATAATAGAAAAATACTCAACGTCCTTATGTTCAAGTCTTATATCCATAACAAAACCGACATAAACCTTATTATTGGATAGGGTTATGAGTATAGTAATATAGTTATCGCCGCTATCAGCCAAGAACCTTTCAATATCTGAAAAAACATCATCCCTTAAACTTCTATACATCTCTTCTTTGTTTATGACATAATTCTTTGCTTTAGCAGAGAAAAATGATATGGGCAATGCTAATGATGATCCTAAAGCAATTTTGACCATTAAATAATCACGAACAGTAAAGGTTTTGTCTGCTGTAAACAAAAAATATTCTATTGAATAAGGTGTTAGATTAAGAATTGCAGATATATAATTATAGTGATCTAGAATAAATGCCAGTATTATACCTACACCTATAAACATGAAGCCAGCTGTCCCGCATCGAAAATAGTATCTTTGAGCATCTTCTCTTTTTGCCTTGAATCTATCTCTAGTTGAATTATGGACAAAAAAATATCCTGAAATCAGGATAAATATAACTATTATGGCTCCCATCAATCTTCCCTTTGAAAATATTCCCTATTTAACAATGGCTTTTTTTCACATCAACATCAAAATCTTTGAATTTATCTATTTCCTGCATTATTAGTTTTCGATTTTCTGAATTAGATAGATCTAAAGAAAATTCACCATCCGCAGTTAATTTTTCAAAAGTAGTTTGGGCTCTAACTGGTTTTTCTTTTTTATTGATAAAAAAATTCAATAACGTCATGATATGCCTCATTAAACCGCTCCATAGTTTGACTTTAGCATACAGTAGAGTATAGCTAACAATCAATATGGTATGTGTAAATATACTAACTAATGCACAAAAAAAACCTAGTTATGTCCAGCCCTACCCGTGATAACTGGCTTTATCACGGGTGTAGTCTAACTGGGTTATGGGTGTATTCAAATTGGGTTCGGTGGTGTACTTAAATTGGGTAGGTGTACCCTAATTGGGTTTCAAGTGTACTCAAATTGGGTTACTAGTGATAAAAAAGGCATCACTAGTCACTACCATGTATTCGTTCATAAGCCACATCTGGATCAAGCTTTGCTAATTCAGGTGAAAGAGCATGTATTGCATTCCATGCCAAACGTTTCATTTTATGCTCTTCGTTGAAGTAGCGCATTTCTGTCAAAACCTCTAAGCAAGCTTGTAGACGCTCATCAGATAGTGGCTTAATTTCCGCTCTCGGGACGTACTCTACCCCATCGATCAAAACTTTTGTCATATTAATTCCCCTCTACCAGTGATAATAGTGCTTATCACTGGAATTTTATCTAAGTTCATTTTTTAACTTTGATGATGTTGCGTACATACAAGCATCACGCCATATCGAGAACATATTGTTAGTTTTAACAGCTAATTTTTCAAAAATTTCGCCGTCACATCGTGTTTCGTATAAACAAGAGTCATAGTTGAATTTGATATGACTCGGGATGAAATACTTCTTCTCGAATCCCTGTTTTATTACTTCAAAATCCAACATAAACCATTCTCCATTTGTGTTTATCACTGGCCGCTAGCCTTATCACACATACATCCAGCTAAATGTTCGTGCCAACGCATTCTTCTTGCTTTCAATTTCTATCAATTGATCTATTGATGAAGCTGTCAGACCTGAGTCACTTATATGTGCAAACTCTGTTAGTTGACCCAGCTCAATGAAGGTCGTCGTTACATCGGCCTTCATTTGCTCCTCGTTTTGATCCGGTGAAGCAACATAACTTTTCAACTCGTTCAACTTATTTTCAGCTAATGAAATCAGCGTGCTTTCTAATGACATTTTCGCTCCTTAACCGACTGTTGTTAAAATAGAAACCTCATTGTAATCAACTAATTCCAGTCCAAGTTCAATTAATTTTTCTGCTGCTGATTCATTGACCGAAATGCTCCATTTATCGCACTTCAATGAGAGACCGCTTAAATACCTAACAATTTTCAATTGTTCTATTTCACATGTCACTGCAACAACATCATTATCAAAACTGATGATTTTATCATTCTCTATGTAAATACAATCATCATTACTGTTTATTGAAATTTTAGTTAACATCGTATTATCTCCATTTTTTTGATGTTATCTACCAGTGATAAAAAGCTTTATCACTGGTAGGAAGTAGTTAAATTACTCGCTATCATTCATATCAACAATTTTTGCATCATGTAACGCCCGAAAAAAAGCCTCTAAAGCTTCTCTCGGCATTGGCCTAAAATCCTTATTGAATTTGCCAGATTTCACTATCCACGATTTTAATTTAGCATTAGTTACAGTGATGTTTTGACGTGCAAACAAATCAATAATGTACTCTCTATCTTTATGTATTCTCAGTATCGTAATGAGGTTTTTAAACACATCATTCGTCGGTATCGTTTCAATCACTAATCCACCTTTTTATTGACTTGCTGTTATATTTTAATTAATGTTTTCTCACTGCCAGATAGGCAGCTTATACAGTTAAAAGATAGTATTTACCGTCACATAGGCGGCTTAGAAAAATATTTATTATCTCGAATATGTGACAGCCACACAGGCTGATTAAAAAATGGGCTTAACGTCCCTTTTTTAGCCTTTCTTCAAGTAATTGAAACGCCATCATTAAGGCATCTTCTCTATTACCTCCATGTTGCTTAACCACATTTGCAACAAACTGTTTTTTATCAGAAGCAGTTTGAGTAACATCATCATTAAAACGAACCGCCGCAAAAGTCGGCTGGCCTTTGCGTTTTTCATTATTTTTTCTATCTGCACGTTGCCTTGGCGTTAATTCATCGACCATCTTAAGTCCCCATTTGATATTTTTTTACTTGAGAAAATAAGGCGGTAGGATCTAGCTGAATCCATTCTTGCCACTGCATTTCACCGTTTTTTGAACTTGCTAGCTGGTCTTGCACTGCCGACATAAACTCTAAAGTTAGCTCAGGTGGCATGGTCATAGATCTTAGCGCTTTAACCTGATTTTTCGCAGTATCAATAACATGAATATCAACAGCCAATCTTGACTCGGTAGTAGTAATATCATGTAAAGCCAAATCAGGAACGGTTCTGCAATCAAATGGGCTGTCTAACGTCAAAACGGGTCGTCCTTTTGCATCGCAAAACTGCCAAATGAATAAAATAGCGCCATTTTTATAAAGAAACCCACAAGTTAACTTACCTTTTTTTAATGCCTTGACTTCATGATGATCCAAATCAGGTATAGCAATAATCAATGTATTGCTATTTGAACGCAATAGTTCTGCAATTGCGCCTTCTTCATTGTGATTGAATACCCGCGCGTATGGTTGACCTACTGCTAGTTTCACTAAATTTTCCATGTCCTACTTCCTTAAAGTGAAAAAACACGCCCTATTGGGCGTGTTAAATTATTCTGCTTACTTTTACAACTCTTTAAGCTCAAAATCCCATGTTTCCTTTTCTTCTTCAAGATATTTTTCAACAAGCAAACATGGGATATTCAATCTAATGGCACTTCCATCCTTGATTATTGTTTTCCAATTTTTCATACTTCCGCCTGAATCACAACCGCCTTGAATGAAAGCAATGTCGTCGCCTATTGTGGCACCCGAATCTCTTCCGCGAGCCTCGGCTATTTTTATGCCAAAAATATAAATAGCATCAGTTGATTTGCTAGCACCGTCCTGAAAAAACAGCTCATAATTTTTTAAGTCAGAATTAAACAAATAGTCCATTTCTTCAACTTTATCAGCAACAAAATCTTTGAAAATCCACGCTTGCTCTTCACTGTCCCACTTACCGCCTAATTCATGACACTGCTTAACAAGGATTTTATTGTAAGTGTAGTGCTTTAAAGTACATATTCCCGCAGCCTTTTGTTCATCCGCATCAACAGTTAACTTATAAATTAAATCAGTACCGTATTTGCTACGAACAGAAATGTCGTCAACCTCAATATCGACATGACCAAGTTCCAAATTTTCTGATTTATCATCGATTAAAATCTTGCACTTGTAACCATTTTGTATTGCTGCAAAGTATTTTCTGTTTTTCTTTAAGATATTGAATTCCATCTCTCTTTCCTTATTTTTAACTATAATTTACCTGTCAGCGATGATATATACCATCACTGACAAAAATCTTGTTTAATCTAACTGTGAACCATCTTCAAAAGTGATCGGCGCGTACCCAAAATTTTTCATTTTTTCTACATCAGCCTTGGCGCAACCAGCCCATACCATTAATTTAGCCGCTCTATACGCATGATCTTTGCCTGAATGGTCGCGCAAAAAACGTTCAGCAATTGTCTCATTAGGTAACAAGGAATAATTAGCAATTGTGTAACACTGCGCTCTAGCAGAAGATGGCGGCAATGTCTGCGCATATTCATGTAGTGCTTTGGTTGTTTTTCTTGATAGTGACATTTTATTATCCTTAATTTTCTGACTATTGGCTGCGCCCTTTGCTCAACCTTTGAATACATTATAATGTGGGCGCGCCCACATATCAAGGTGAAAAATGCTTATTTTTTAATTATTTTAAAAAATACATCGAAAGTATTATTTTTAGATAGTTAGATGTGAATTTGTAGGAAGTTTGCACTATAACAGACTTAAGCTAAACTTAAATTGTTCAATTCATAAGGTGAATTTCGAACATCTCCAGAGAAGCCACTGCTTAACAGACCAGTGGCTTTTCGCCGTTTAGAGCATTGAAAGCATTAGACATTCGTCAAATGCGTACAACAAGAAATTATGTAAAATAAGGGAAATTAGCGGACTTGAAAAACACTTGGATAAGTTTGCTGCCGCACGCTACCTATCCTTTTCTATTAAGCATTATTATTGAAATACGGTGATTTCTTAAAAGCTAATTCAGTTGCATACTTAACTGTTTTTTTTATATGAGGACAAGGGGTCTCAGAAAAGCTTTCTTCTGTTAATTGATACGCAAACTTCCAATATACAGCGCACATGTCAAAAGTCCAATCAGGTCTATTGTTTCTCAAATTACAAAAATCATCATTGTTCTCAATTGAAGGCTCGCCATCCAGATATTCAACCCAATCAATAAGTTCATTTAACAGATAATCGGATATATTCATGATTAACCCGCTCCCCTATGGAAATCACTTAATTCATTTATTATGTATTTGTCGACAAAGGCTCATCATACAATTCATAGATATCCTCACCATTTCTCTGCCTTTCGACTAACGCTATAACTGATTCAAATGAGTTATCTTCTTCAGCAAAGTCCCTCCACTCCCGAAGCTGAACTAAATATTTCTCAATTGTAGGAAGTTTTACCCCGAACTCCTTTGCAACATCATCAGGAGACATTCCAGAGTGCAGTAACTCAAATGCGGTCATCCATCGATTAACTCTATTTGCTTGTGATATTAATGCTTTATTTCTGTCACGAAACTCTTTCTTCCGCTCTTGAAGTTGCTGATGATTCTCTGCATGTTGTTCCAAAAAGTCACTACAGGAACGCACAGAAAGCAAAACCTCATTCGGTAATTCAATTTTAAGATCTTTCGCAATTTTCCTAGCATAAGACTCTTGACGATGGGTAGGTGGACGCACATCATCAGGAACAAAACCTCTTAGAATATTTATTATGGTTTCGGCGTTATAAGAGTAAAGTTTCAAATCTTCCGATTTTGCGTATGATGAGATCATATTGAACAAATTTTTAGGAATCTCAAATGAAATAACAGCATCACCCACTCTGATTTCAGCCAACTCAATATCATTGCTCATTTAAAATATCCTCCTGAATTTTATAAAATGAGGATACAGTTACAGCCCATCTTTGTAAAATCATTAATTTCTAATGTAAGCAGTTGATAAGCATGAAGCAATACAAGAAAAGTAGACAGATTTATGATGGTGATCTCTACCAGTGATAAGATGATTTATCACTGGTAGAGTTGGGCGTTTTGTTAAACCGCGACCTTTATTTCATCTGACTTTTCTAAAAATTGTTGATTGAAGTTATCCTCAATCGCTTGTAATTCAGGGGGGAAGGGGCATTTTACATCTTTAAGCATCTGAATAAATGTAAGCATTACGGCATTCTGATTACTAATCATTTTTCCATTTATATCAACACAGCGATTTAGCCAAACCTCACTAGTTCGGTCGAAATATGCAGGGCGCTTTAAACGACCAAACTTAGTCGTCCAATCAACTGAATACTGATGAAGCATTGTTTTAGAAAATAATGCCAAGGCTTTTAAAGTGACCGCGTGGCCAAGAATGGAATCCCTCCGAAATTGCTTAATATCTTCGCATTGCTCCACATGGTTCAAAATTTTAATAGTGTCAAATAATGTGTGAACCGTATCAGCTAAAAATGCTTTTGATTCATTGGTTGAGTTTTTACCAATTAGATTAACGGTAAAATCTTTAACTGCTTTTAAAGAGTAAATATGTGGGTTATCTCCACTAACGCTATTTTTTTCATATTCAATATGAGCTCTTAAAATAGACTCACTAAATACATCAACAATCATTGAATCGAACTCACTACGTCCGTTATATGCAATGCATAATGCAGCCGCAGGTGTTTTTTGTGTAAAGTTAATATCGTGAAATGCTTGTTGTCTCTGGGCTAAACTCATTTCATTAAAAAACATAATTGATACCATTTGATGAGCATTTTCTTGGTTCATTTTCATTAGTTCACGAATACCGTAAGCGCGATGCTGGCCATCGAACAGTACAATTTTACGCTCCATCGGTACTTGCATCTTACCGACAAAACTCATCTCTCCCTCGATGGTAATTTCATCAAATGAAAAATCACCATCGATAAAACCTACAAGCGGTGGAATAACGTAGAACCCATCCTGGTTGCTACTAATATACTCAGCAACCTTTCTCGCTCTGGGCTTATTAATAATACGTTGAGAACGCTCATTCACATCAAGACAATCATCAAGTTTCAACATGGATGCTAACGCCCTAAAGGGTACTGTAGCTTGATAAAAATCTCTGCCATTTTGAATTCCCCTAACAGCGAGAAATGTATAATTAAAATTTTCCATTATTAGTCCCCATCCATAAAATTTCGTTGTTTTATTCCAAGTACCCTGACAACATTTAAATCAAAGTTGATTTAAATTAAGTCTAGATTAAAAACGGCCGCTTGTAAATCAACTTTGATTTATTTTTGAAAAGAAATTAAACTTAGAACCAAGCTAATCCTGAGTTAATTGAAAATGCCAAAAAAAACAGAAAGCAACACTGCTTATGCTGAATCAGCAAGAGCATTCATTAAAGCCAAACGGGATGAGAGTGGCGGAGCCAAACCTTTTTTTAAGCTCGTTTATGGCCGAGAAGCGATTGGTAATGAATCAATCACTTTGAACAATCAAATAAACAGAGGTAATTACTCTGCTGAATTTGTTGGTTTCATAATGGACAGATTAGGCCTTGAAAACGTAACACTAGGAGAGTTCTTTAAGCCATAGTTCTTATTGTTCAATGTGAAATCAGGGGCGTAAACCCCTGAAGTATTAAATGTTAATTTGTATCACTGATTAACACAAACTCATTAAAATGATGCCAATGCCCAATCCCGACGGGGTAAAAAGCTTTATCAAATCCTATTTCAAGATCTAATGGTTCGTCATTAAAATGATGACAAAATTGTTCCACATCTTTAATTAAGTAATGACGAGAATTCAAGCAACATAAGACTAATTTTTCTAAATATTCTTGAGAATAAGAGCCATATTCTTCTTCAAAATCCTCACTAAAAACATCTACAACCCAACATAACAAATCTTCTTCACATTTTTGCGTATTTAAAGAAGACACACATTTTTTTAATAATGGCCAAATATCACTAATTAACTGATTTAAAATTAATGTCTTACCTGCCCTCGTTTCTACTATGTTATACATACCTTTCAACCTTATTTGATATAGAATGATTACGGGTTATTTTGTAAATCTTTTTAAAACATCATCTTGGAAGAGCCTGCTGTTTGCTTTAAGCTGAAATAACCTGAATTTGATTTAGTGGAAGTTGTCGGGTTGGGGTTTGAATGCATCATGTCGTTATCTCCTTGTTGTTTAACATCGCCTCGTGTTCGCCTAAATTTCCTGCCGCCGGTCATCGTTCTTGGTTGCCAGTGCGCGAAGCGGCGTAGCGAACACTTGCGACCAAGGTTGTGACCTGCGACAGATTAGAAATGAAAGCGAAGACAGGCAGGATGTTTAACAAGGAGATATTGATGCAATGATAAGCCTAATACGACTTACGGACACTTAATTAAATGATGGTAATTGAAGTTTTGCTTTTCATGCATGATAGTGAGCCACGACGTTTCCTATCACCCCAGTAAAAATGCAGTCTCTAGGACATTGTTCTATATATATGCTATTGTATTGGAAATCTCATTTCCTATATGACTTATGAACAATGATCTAGAGTTTAAATGGGTTTGGAATGTGCCCGATTTACGCACAGTAAAGCAACCTGAAACACTAACCCCTGATGAATTTATTGATCTTGTAGAAAGAATAGATAATGAGCGATTAGATCCTCTTATCTGCGCAAGAAATCAAGGGATGCTATGGATGACATATGGTAGCTGCTTTCGTGCTGTAGAAGTAAGTCAATGGAAAATCAAAGAAGCAATTTATCCCAATGGCGATTTGGTTCATTTAACAAAGTTAAGGGCTGCTGCTACTAAAGGAAATTACCCCGCCATTGCACCAATAGTTATCGATGAACAGCGGCAATACGTCAATAAATGGCTTGATTATCGGGTAAAACACCGAATTAAATTAGGTCAGAACAAAGCACAATACAGAGGATTAGATCCAGAATCACATGTGTTTTTAAGTTTTCATCGTGGTATATGGCAAAATTTTTCTCTTACTCGAAAAATTAGCAAAGGCAAAGAATATTTTGTAGCAACAGCAGTACAGAATCTCATTAGTAAACTTTATAAAAATTACGGATTTGATAACTCCAGCTCCCACACTGGCCGTCACAGCATGGCTCGTTTAGCTTCAAAATTACTTAAACAAAAATCTCTTAATGCTGATCCAATAGTTCAAAATCTCCTACATCATCGAAGCATAGAGAGCCAGAAAGATTATACAGACGTTGATTTTAAACATATTCGGGAATGTTCTAGGGATATGTTTCCAGAACCAAAGAAAAGAGGGAGAAAACCAAAAGAATGAAAAAACAAAACATCTTTTCCCATTATGGGAAAATAACAATTGACTATTCCCTTTTTATTTCCCATAATGGGAATAAGTCATGAGAATTGTATCTAGAGCGGCACTAAAAGCCTTTTGGGAACAACCTAAATATAAAGATTCAGAACAACCTTTAAAGTCGTGGTTCGATGAAGCTAAACATGCCGATTGGAGGAGTTCACACGACATAAAAGCTTTGTATCGTAACGCCAGTTTTGTTGGAAATAACAGAGTTGTTTTTAACATTCACGGTAATAAATACCGACTGATAATCGCAGTAAATTATCAATTCTCAATGTGTTATATCAGATTTGTTGGAACTCATGCCGAATACGACAAAGTCAACGCAGAAACGATTTAATAGGCCAAGAATATGAATATTAAACCGATTAAAACAGAAAGTGATAATCAAGCAGCTTTAGCCCGTATTGAACAACTTTGGGACGCACAACCCAATACTCTTGAAGGTGATGAACTTGATGTCTTGGTTACATTAGTACAAGCATTTGAAGAGGCTCATTATCCAATAGATGCCCCCGACCCAGTTGAGGCTATCCGTTTTCGAATGGAGCAAGCGGGATTAGAAGATGTCGATTTAGTGCCGTATTTAGGGCAACGTAGCAGAGTCAGTGAGATTTTAAGCTACAAAAGACGCCTTAGTATAGGAATGATAAGGAAGCTTAATCAAGGACTGAAAATCCCTTTAGAGAGCCTAATCCGCGAATATCAATTAGCTCGATAGGAAACCGACATACTGACCTGATTTAAATAAAAAATATACATTAAAAGGAACTTAAAATGAATATTGTTATTGCTTTCGCTCTAATCTTATTTTTACTTTTCTTGGTACAATATAGCAAAAGACGTACTCAAAAAAATATTGAGGTGTATCTCAATGAAAAACTGCCAACTGCTCATAACGAAGTAAATGAAATCATAGATAACAAGCATGTGATAGGAATAAATTTATCCTTTATTTCAATAGTATCGTTAGAAAAAAGAGTTAAAAAATGGGTTGAATGTAAAGTGTTACTTAGGTCAGCTAAAGGTAACTTCTACTTAGTTGAATACCTTTATGATCACCATAGTCATGAAAAAATTCATATTCAGCACATTGAAAGCCTGAATATTAATCAAACAAAGAAGATATTATCAAAATCTCCGTCCATGTATGAGCAGCACTTTACCTTAACAACGGCCTAAATAATGAACATTATAAAAAGGATGGTTTATATTTTAACTTTTCTATCTGTGGCTTTAATCACTCTCTATGCGGTCTTAATGCTCAAGCATTATGGAATAGGATGGTTCACAAATGAAAAACTTGGGTTGGATGGGCTGATTATATGGCTATGTTCGATGATGTCACTACGCCATGTTACCGAAAATACAGCCTATAAAATAATTAAATCAATAAAGTGATCAATAGGAAACAACATACAATGGAAACTTTAAATTTAGCGCTTTTATTGACATTGTTAGATAAGGAAATCGCTTCAAAAGAGGTTGAGATTAATCATTCTATTTCGCAAGGTTTGTTTGATAATGCGGCAAAGTTAAACAATGAAATATGTGGTTTAAACAGAGCGAGAATGATCGCACAAAGCGGCAGTTGTCATTCATAGGATGCAAAGATAATGATAAATAAAAAGGCATTTATTAAGATTGATGAGCAAGGCTGGTACTGTCATTTTAGAACAGAATCTCCTCACCCCATATTAAATAAGGTTTATTGGAAACTGGGGTGTACACTTCTTATTATTTTAAAACGTTTTAAAAGTGTAGATGTGATCAATACATTCAATGGCGATAGTAATAAAGTAACCAACATCCAATAAAGGAAACAATTAAGGAGCAATGCGTTATGTTAAGTCAAAACTACAATGTCGATTTAGAACAGGATGTTGATGTTTACCCTTGTGTGACAAAAGGCATGACTACTTATCCAATTGAAGGCCAAACATACTTATTACCTTCGTTGGACGCGATATCGATGCTTGATCAACTAACTCGCATGGGTTGTTTAACACTTATTACAAAAACTATGCAATCTTTGGCGCAAAAGGTGGATGGAACTCAATTACAAACAGCATTCCCAAGTTTAAATGAAGTCAAAGCCTGTATTGATAGAGGGCTTATATTACCTAAGGCATTCACTGCAAAAATAAGAGAATGGGAAGCGCTAAACTGCTCAGAAATTTTTTTTGATTTTACAGAACAGTAGTGTAGGAAACAACTATGGAAACAATCGATTTAGACAAGTTAAATGCAATGTTAGACGCACAAATCACAGCGAACGTAGAAGATATCAAGCACGCTGTTAAGAATGAGTGGTACGATAAAGCTGCGGCGCTCAACAAACAAAATGAAGGTATAATGAAAGCAAAATTTATCGCTAATTCTGGCGATTGCCACAAATAGGATAGAGCATGGTAAAAGTGACTGAACAAAGAGCGATTGAGATACAAAAACAAAGCGATCTGAAAGAGACTGTTGAAAGTACTGCAACGGTTGCAGTCTGGAAAATCGATGGCGAGGAATTTATTTATAGAAAGGGAGATGATTTTCTAAAAAGCAGAACAGGGTTAAATTCACCTTGGGAAATTTGGCCGCTAGATGGTACAACAAAATCCCATGCGAAAAAACGTATTTTCAAAGCGCTGATTTAAGCAACATTAGAAACGTTCATCCACCTACATAATGACAAAATGTAGGTCACTTATTGGTGATATGTATGTCGGTTAAATTTTATAGAGTAACAGAAGGTGAATTTGTGCGATTGATGGAAACAAAGAGTATCACAAAAATAATCGCACAAGAAAGCACCGAAAAAGCAAAAATGTTAAAATTTCACATTGTGGGCGTAAACCCCAATGACAAAATCGCTTACGCCGTGCGCCACGGTCGAGTCGATGAGCTTCGAACATGGCGTTTAGACAATTTAGCTAAATTTTTAAAACCACTCACAGTCGAATCATGGGAAGTGCAATTTAATAAGTAGAGAACAGTAGATATGAAAAAGCCCCACTAATAAAAAGCGAGGCTAAATCATTTTATAACTGCCTATTCGGCAGAGAGGTATTGCTATATTTGTCTATCTATTTTTAGCTACCTATTCGGCAGAATGTTCTTTTAACAAGAACAAAATATAAGCTATAGGATCTAATTAATTATGTCAAACACAAATCACATAGGAAACTCTCTGACAGCAGTGTTTTTAGGCTTGTGTCTTTTCGTTGGGGGCAACGCCCCCTCGCCTTTCTTCCGTTAATTGGCCAGTACTAACACCCATGCACCTAACGCGATAGTGACCAACAACACCCCCGTCACGAGTCCATACTCTTGTATAAATTTCGACATATGCTATTCTCCTAAATAAGGGGGCGGCTACCCCCTTAGTCAATATATTAAAGCTGTAACAGTTTGCTAATAGCGACTAATAAGACTGCGATTACTAAGGGGATTTCAATCGATAATTTTAGTAATTTCAGTCTTAACTCTACCCTCTCCAATCGCTCCTTCATTAGCTGTTGTTCCTCATTTTGTTGAGTTTTCTTTTTTCTTCCCATTGGACTCCATTTTTATAATTGCTAATGCCCCATGCACCAGCCTTTTACACACACTGATTGTGTAATTTTTGAGAGTGAACGGGTTATATGGCCGTTCACCCGCTTTGACATTTTCAATGTGTATTCCTTTTGCAATCACAGGCGTCACCATTTTTAGATTAAATGGCTCGTTCATCATTAAGCAGAAAAAACGCATCGAATTGATGTAGGGGTTCACCCAGAAAGCCCGATGCCAAACGATATTGGGCTTACTTTCTTGTACGGGCGTTTGCTCGACTACAGGTTGCTCATTAAGAAAATCATTTAAAACAGTATTTTCCCATTGGATAACATGAGCATTGTGCTGTTGATTTTGCTTGTGAGAAATATCATCTTGGAGGAGCCTGCTTGTATCTTGTGGGCTGCCATTGTCCTGATTGAATTTAGTGTCCGTTAGCTGTGAGTGAGTTGAATGTGCCATGTTTTTATCTCCTGTTGTTGTTAAATATCACCTTTTGTCTCGCCTACCTTTCCTGCCGCCGGTCATCGTTCTCAAAGACAAGTGCGCGCAGCGGCGAAGCTTCACTTTTCTTTGGGGTTGTGACCAGCGACAGATCAGAAAGTAGAGCGGGGAAAAAGGCGATAGTTAACGAGGAGATAATGGCGCAATGAGACTGGCTCCCAGCTTTACGGACACTTTGTTCAAGCTGGACCATGTCAGTGCTGTTGATTTTATTCTTTATTTTTGACTCTGTTGATTGGGCTTTAGACTAGCCCTGACTGACACGCGACTGCGCCGAGACTCCGCTTTTTTGAGGCTCGGTTTCACTAGCGATTGAGTGTTTTTTATGAATGAGTGTGTGAAATGAGGCAGGTTGCCGGAGGCGCTCCAGCTTGTGTTGTAAGTGCTTTTTGCTTGATTGCTTTTTTTAGCGATGTTTCCCTAAACCATCCCAAAAATTCTCAAATTAACATCAACACCTTGGGGTGCCCCCAACCCCGCCAACCCATCATTTTGAGCAAAAAAAGACATTTACTCTGCAAAGAACGGTTCTAACGTAATCAATAACAACATGATATTTCGAAACATAACATTAAATCAAAGCAGAAACCCTTTGACTTCAATCCCCGCTTTATCAAATAATTTGCCCAAATGCCCCATTGCTCCTGATAGTGATGAAAAAGATTTAGTATCAAGCGCATAGAGTTCATTATCATAATTGAGCACTTTTAGTGCCTTAGTGTTTTTACTGGCGGTTAAAGGCTCAATTTTAATCTTTGAAAAAGGGCTGATATTGCGCTCTGACCAATATCGAAGTTGTTCAATAAACCCCTCTTCAGAGATCAATGCTGTGGCCTTACTGAATTTCACCGCAGGTATAGGATCTGATTTCACTTGTGACACAGCCTGACTTTTATCAATACCAATAAAGATTGTTTCAATGGGATATTTACACAATAAAAACAACAACAAGTAATTAATATAGGTGATATCGCCTTCGGCTATTTTACTAAAAGTAACATGGTTCCAGCCAAGATTTTTTTTAAGCTCGCCCCTTGTAATGCCAGTCAATGATGTTTTACCAATGAACAACAAAATATCGGCTTTTGGGGGCACAGTAAATTGCTCTGGCGGCACTAAATGCTCTGTCGGTAATCGATGGTACTCTATACCATCAATGGACTTAAAAATAATATTTCCCGTGGCTAGATATACCATCACAGCCCATGCTGGATAGTTAATAATCGACTGATTATCTGGAAACGTTTTCACTTTATCAAACCAACGCCGAACGGTTCGACCGCCAACCCCTAGAAATTTATTTTCTTTATCACTCGCGCCATTATGTTGCCAGCCCAATTCATTCAGTAACGATTTAACTTCTGAAACGGTCGGACGTTGCCATTCATCAAATGGCAACATGGTTTCTTTTCTTATATTTATCATTAACGTACCTATTTTCTCATTATTTTAAAATTCAACCGCTTTTCGCCCTGCCAGACAAGCTTTTATAGCCCGCTCAATGCTACTCAGCAACCCCGACGCCCGTATGGGCAAATCAAGGTAAATGTTATTTTAGCCCCCTATTTTTCAGCGTAGCGTTTTGAAAAATAGGATTCAGGGGCGCTTCCTTTTGCGCTTTTTGCTTTTTCTTGAGTTGGGGGGCAGCGCCCCCCTGGTTTGTTTTTACGCCTTATCGTATTTCACCAATTTAGTGTTAACAATCGCGGTTGAAAACGTATCATTAGGCAGCCGCTCTAACTCATAGAAGCCGTCAAGATTACAAGTGATAGGCACCAGCGCCACAATCTCCCCCTGCCCTGTAAGCAGCGATACAGCCGCGTTTAAATGGCGCTTATAAAGCTTAAACGGCGGATTCATCAAAATATTATCAAAACGTTGTGGTGTTTTTTCGGCAAATTCAAAGAAGCAATCACGGACTAAGTTAACGCCCTGCCCCTCAAAACGCGCCTGTGTCGCTTCAAATAGCGCACAATGACGCTCTACCCCTGTAATGCTATCAGGCTCACAACCACTTTCAATCAATGCATGTATTAGCTGGCCTGTGCCGCATTGCGGCTCTAATACTCGGCCTATATCATTAAAATAGCTGATCATGTTTAGCGCGACATGCTCGGGCGTCACATGGCATTCGGTAAATTTATCAACGGTGATCACAGAAGCGGTAGCAAGTTGCGCCAATGGCGCAACTTTTACCCGTTTAGTGATTTCCATCGTTGCAGGCTTATTAGGCCGACGGTAAACGGGTATTTTCATTAAGCCACCTTTTCACTTTCAGCAATATAATTAATTGCATTAGACTCCGGCACGGGATGCGCTTTGGCATCCGTGAAAAAAACCGCGACCCATTCATAATGATAACTATTTTGTTTTATTAATTTTGGATTATGACAAAGCTTAGAGCGAAATTGTCCACAGGCCGATACAGTCACGCCCCGACAACCTTCATAAATTGCTTTATATTCAGCTTTAGTTAAATGTATCACTGTTAATGTTTCAAGCTTGTCTCGTTGATAACCCTTAGCTCTACTGATTGTTTTTACATCTAAATTTAATAACGGTAATTGTGGCGCACGTTTTGGCGGCACGCTGTAGCCTTGTACCTGCATCACGTCGCGCCACTCATCATCACTTAGGCTTAATTCACTACTATCTGATAAATGACACGGTAGCGGAACAAGTGACGTTAATACCCATTCGCCAGTATCTTTATTTTGCTTGGCTTTTGGCTGTAATGCGCCATTTTCACGAGCAAACGCCTGTAAAACTGCGGCGGTCATTTTGCCCTCAAAGCGCTCACATTCTCCCAATTCGCCGCGCTCGTAACCGATACGCCCCAATAAATGCGCTATCCAGCGGTGAATATTTTGGCTGTGTAAGGTGCGTTGATGCCCTTTTATCGACTCGTTAATAATCTCAACAGCGGTCATCCCCTCATAAGCTTTATAACCTTTATAAGGTATTGCCGCTAAATTGGTGGCTTTTAATGGCGCACCACACAAGAACTTAACTTTGCGCGTTAAGGTTTCATCATCAAAATCTACTAGCCATTTATTTAATAATGTAAGACTATAGTGTGCATTATTCAGCTTTTTCTGAACATCACGAAGCTCTTTCAATAACCCCTTAATTCGATTGCTTCGGGTGCTGTAGCTGGCTTTACGATTAGCGAAATATTGCACCCCTTTGATGCGATCAATCCAATAATTAAATGTGGCGATATTATCATCACTTTTCCGGAAGCAACGCTTAATCGTATTTTGTAATTTTCGCGCTTTTGCTTCGGAATGATGCCCCGCTAAGATGGGCTGACCAGCGGGAACGGCTTCACTAGCTTGATTCGCTTGTTGATGATAATCATGGGCGTCTTGTAGGCGGTTATTAGCGTATCTCTCAAAACGCGCGGCACGTTCGGCGGCTCGCTCAATAAGGCTCATTTCTTCCATATCCAAAAAAGTACTATTTGAGGCTAATAGCGCGAAGTCTTCACGGGTTGTTGTCCAAAGCGCAAACATAAGACCGTTAAATGTCTTGTCTTGGCCTTGTTTCGGTGCCCACTTAAAACCCAAATCTTTTAAAAAATCGTAATGCTCGCGATCAAGTTCTTGTTGAGGATAGAGGCGAATTTTATTGTCTTCTACTGAATAAGTCGCATCGAAAGTATAAGCAGAAAAAGGGAAGTTAAATGTTTTCATTTCATATAATCCTTATATGGTAAGACCCTGATGGGTCAAAATGGTTTAAATAGTGGAGAAAACAACGTTTTACTTCCTAACTCCACTTTAAAAATTATACATATATGACCAAAAAAAATCAATAAAATTATTAATTAATTTATCAATTTTTAGTCATTATTTGATAAATTTTTATAAGCTGCTCGGCGTTTAATGTTCGGATCGATAAACTGAATTTTTCATCATCATTTAATCTATGCTCTAAATTCCCAACATTACGGATCTCATATTCATTCCCCCGACCATGATATCTGTTTTCTAATGGCATAATTTGAGATATAGAATGAATTATATTTTTACGTAAAACATTAGACGCGAGATTTTTTTGATGTTCATTACGCATTGAATTTCTCTTGTTTAGAGCGTCATCATAATGACTCAATAGCCTGTTTTTTATATCTGATGCTATCGCTTTAGGTGATTTTTTAAAGCTGCACCCAATACTATGAAAAACATATAAATGACGATAATTTAATTGTTCGAAACATAAGCTAAGTTGTGGTAACTCTTTTCTATATGCAGATGACAACCGAATAAAAATTCCTTTATGATTATCAAGCCAAGCACAGCCGTTTTGACCATTTTTAATAAATTCTCGTGTTTTAATGTCATTATAAAACCAATGTCCCTTGAGATGTGTACACACCATTCTTAACAATTTGATAGTTTCATCTTGATGATTTGTTGTCATAAAGCCCCCTAAACGTGAATTAGGGACGCTTTCGCGTCCCAGTGGTACTAAGCCGCTAGTTTTTTCTTATTATTCTTATAGACAGGCTTATGCGAGCCGTGACGCTCACGAATTTCATTCATTGAATGGGATATGCGATTTTTTGATCTGTATTTAGCAGGTCGATAGTACCAACAACCGTCATTTTTTTTCTTGGAAAAATAGCAGCCTATTCCGCCCTCTTTGCGGCCTAACTCTTTAGCCCACGGTTTTGTCTCTCCTGTGATCCAAATCCAATTACCACAAATTTCTATGATAAAATTGGCATTTTCACGGCTTTGTAATTCAAAAAGTGCATTAAGAATGCAGTTAAACTCTTCACTGTAATCATTTTCTGTAAAGCCTTCTGTAGCGGTAATGGCTTCATTTACAGTTTCAGTTAAGCCGCTTAAAAATTGGTAAGCGAGGTTAACAAGCTTCATGGTTTCAGCTTCGGCGGGATTGCGATCAGGGTGGTATTTTAAAGAGGCAGCTTTATAGGCTTTTTTAATTTCTTTTTGGGTAACAGAACCAGAAAGATTTAAGATATTAAGTGCGTCATTGATATTCATCAATTGTCATCCTTTTAGTGATTTGCCCTAATGGGCGGGTTATTAAAGAACAACATAATATTAACAAAACACAGTGATATTATCAATAAATACATTGTGTTATATAAATTATTTTTTTAATTTTTAGCGTTTTTGAGCATCGCGAAAGCTGGGAGCGGAGCGATACCCAAGCCAATGATTTTTGGCTTGCTCTGTTGTTACTGGTTGGCCATATCGATCAGTACTGTTCGTATTGTGATAATTTCAAACGAAATAAAATGATCACTTTCTGCTAGACACGCTTTTGCAGTTATAGCTCGCTATGGATTCCTCAGCACAGTTGATGGCCGTAGGCAAAACCAAGGTCATTGTTTGAATTTTTAAATAAGAAAATAACCAATTATTAATCGCGGAGCGAGATTTTAGAGTTGATTGTGGTTAACTCGTTTTTTGAGTTATCCACATATTCAACTCCTATATAATAATTTATATTTTATCTTATTCTATATGATCTATAGATCTACTATGTGTGTTTTATTTTTTAAAATCATATGGATATGGGGTTTTATATTACCTTTTACTTGGTTTTCTATTACCTTTTACTTTGCCTACTAGATCCTTTTACTTGGTTTTCTATTACCTTTTACTTTGTTTGTTTTTGTATATATGTGGATAAGAATTTTCTAAATTCATTGAAGTATTATCTTTATATTTTGTTTTAGCTATTTGCTATGAAGCATTATTACCTTTTACTCGGTTTTTGCCTGTGTGATGGAGGAAATAGTAAGGGGTTGTCCTAAAACCGTGAAGATTTG
>NZ_CANMWS010000038.1 GCF_947501665.1 uncultured Shewanella sp.
TGATGGCCTAATGCTTCAAAAGCGCTGCCGTAGCCACCAGAGCCGCGAAAGTTCACTTGTAATACTGCGATACCTTGTTGAGCGAAGAGTTGATTTTGTGGGTCAAACCGCCACCAATCTCTCGGGCCGTGAGGGCCGCCATGAGGGTTAACCACAAGGGGTAAGCTTTTAGCATCCACGCCGAAAGGTAAGGTTAAAAAACCGTGAATGGTTTTTCCATCGCGGGCGGTGAAGCTAATGGGTTTAACGTCAGCCATTTGCTCAGGATCGAGCCAAGGTTTTTTTGAGAATAAGTATTCCAGTTTGACGGCTTCGGTATCAAATAAATAATAATCACCGGGATTTCTATCATTGAACGCGTCAATAATTAATAGATGACTATCACTGGTTTGGCTGACGAGGCGAATTTGGTGGCCGGGTAACGAGGCTAATAGCTGTTTGGTGTATTTGGCGTAAATGTCATTTTTATCGACAAATTCATACTCTGGGTAACCATTTTCATATTCTACGGCGTAGAGTTTTTTATTGATATTATTGATCCACACGTTAGTGGGATCGACCGTGGTATCTTGACTGATTTTTTGTTTATCACCGGTTTTCACATTAAGCTGATAAATACCGCGGGTTTGACCCGTCTCTCGTCCAAGGACATAGACTTGATTGTTATTATCACCAAAGGCGACGGGTTTTAAGTCATGTAAACCAAAATTAAACTGTTTGGTATCTATCCACTTACCCTCTTGTCGATAAAAAAGAGTGGAATCAATATAGTTTTTCGTGCCTGTGACGAAGCGAATCTGACCCTCATTATCCGTTAAAAAGTGAGCGTTATTGATAGGGGAGCGTGCGATTTTTTTACGTAATCCTTTGTAAATATCGACACTATAAACGATTTTATTGGTTTCGGTATTTAATGTTCTTCCTGTGGAGCCAGACCAAGGAATGGCCGAGACAAGCATATAGCGATTATCATTAGGCAGAGGATCAAGAATGGATGCAGTGGCGCGGATTGGGGTTTGTTTCTTAATGTGTGAGCCTGTTTGCATTTCGTTACTTTGGTAGCCAAAGAGGTAGAGCGCTTTTTTTCCATCGGCGTTCACCGCGTAGAGTTCGCCGTGATATTCAGGGGTATCACTCCAGCCTTTAAGGTATTCTTTTTGTAATACTAAACGTTCGTGATTAGCCCAAGCGTAATCCCCGACTTGGGCATTATCTGGAAAATGGACTGCATGCAGGAGTTTTTTTGTTTTTGCGTCAAGCGTGACGAGTAATTTTTTCCCTTCAAACACTTTAATGGCGCTGATGTAGTCGCCTTTGGGGGAAATTTTAACTTGGCTATATTCACTCGAGAGGCTAAAAAGATTGGCAGGATCAATTGGTGTACTATCGACTGCGGGATCAGCAATTGCTGTCACGCATAAGAGTAGCGTCATAAAACTGAACGTTTTAAGTAGGTTCATGCAACTTCCTTGTCTTCAGTATTGGTGAGTTTGTATGTAAGTTCTGTATATTGATTCAATCGAATACGGATGAATATGTTTACTTTAAATCCTCATTAACTTCGCAGCAGTTGTTGCTGAATAAAGTGCCACTGCTCAGTAAAATTATGAGTGGGTTTTATTTTAAACTCACTACGAACAAATTGGGCAATTCGACCTTCGGCTATGGCGAGGAGTAAGTTAGCTAATACGGATTCGTCTAAGGTGAAGCCGGAGGCTTCTCGTAACGATTTTTCCCGTAAAATTTGCTTTAAATGGGTTTCTATTTTGGCAAACAGTTGGCTGATTCGGCTTCTAAGGCGCTCATTTTCACCTAATAGTGCATCGCCATTGAGCACTCTGGAGATCCCCGGGTTACGCTCCGCAAAGACCAGTAATAATTGCAATAATTGCTGGCAGCGTTTCATGGTATCTTTCTCTTCTTCCATGATGAGATTAATGCGTGACAGTAATGACTCTTCAATAAATTCGATTAACCCTTCAAACATACGTGCTTTACTGGGGAAATGTCGATAAAGTGCCGCTTCGGATACGCCCACTTCAGCGGCTAATTTTGCTGTGGTAATGCGTTGCCCTGGACGGGTTTCTAACATGGTCGCTAATGATTGCAATATGTGTTCGCGACGGTTTATTTTTGGACTGACAGCCATGTAAATATCCTTTACTCGATTACAACTGAGCACGAATTAGAGCGGATATAGTCGTGATTATATCGCTAGTTCTGCAGGCCTAAGATTGGCCTCATCGCAGCTCTTTAAATAATGTTTAAAATAGGGAGAATGGTTAAGTCATTCGACGTTTATTCATTGAGCCTTCTTTTTGCGATAAGCGATAATAGCTGCTTGGCAAGCGTGTATTTGTCTGTAGCGGGAAGATTTTGCTGACCATCACTCCAAAGTACATTGAGTGCATTGCTGTCGGCATTAAACCCTAGTTCGGCTTGGGACACATCATTTGCTGCAATCATATCGAGTTTTTTACGGATAAGTTTGTCTTTAGCGTAATGGATCACATCTTGCGTTTCGGCTGCGAACCCCACCGTAAAAGGTTTATTTTTCAGTTGAGCTACCGCAGCGAGAATATCGGGGTTTTTGATTAAATCGAGGGTCATGGTATTAGAATCTGACGTTTTTTTAATTTTGTCATTGGCAACGTGTGTGACACGGTAATCAGCGACAGCAGCGCAACCAATAAAAATGTCTTGTTCATTGATATGCTGCATGACAGCAGCTTGCATATCTGCTGCACTATTGACATCGATACGTGTGATGCCTTGTGGCGTACTGAGATTAACCGGTCCTGACACTAAAGTGACATTAGCCCCAAGGTGACGTGCGGCTTTGGCAAGGGCAAAACCCATTTTTCCTGAGCTGTGATTAGAAATATAGCGTACGGGATCAATGGCTTCTCTAGTGGGCCCTGCGGTAAGCAAGAGGTTAATATTGTCAAGCAATTTAGGGGCGAAAAAATCACTGGCTCGCTGAGTAATATCATTGGCTTCTAGCAGGCGACCGGGCCCGATTTCTCCACAAGCTTGACTGCCACTGTCTGGTCCCCAGATAGTGATCCCTTTGCGTTGTAATTGTTGTAAATTATCCTGTGTTGCTTGGTTTTGATACATTTGCTGATTCATGGCTGGGCATACTACCACGGGGGCATTAGTCGCTAAACAGCTGGTGGTGATCAGTTCATCTGCCATGCCCGCATTAATACGCGCGAGCAAATTGGCGGTAGCTGGGGCGATAATCACTAAGTCAGCCCAGCGTGCGAGTTCTATGTGTCCCATGGCGGCTTCAGCAGCCGGATCGAGCAAATCGGTTGCCACAGGGTGTCCTGATAAAGCTTGTAATGTGAGAGGAGTAATAAACGCCTGAGCGCCTTGGCTCATTACAATTCTTACATTGGCCCCGTCCTCTTTTAATCGACGTACTAATTCAGCGGATTTATAAGCGGCAATTCCTCCGCCAATGCCTAAAAGGATATTTTTATTTGTCAGACTCATGATCTATCGCCAAGCATTCACTAAATTTCTTAACCCGATAAGATAACATAAAAAGTCTATTGGGAGGATAATCGATTTCATTTTGGAGCATTTTTAGCCGAGCAGCCATACTAAAGAGAGGAGAGACGGCTAACCAATGGAGTGATGAATGGGAATATCGGATTGGCCTGTGGGTGAGGGGCCCAGAGACAAACTTCTTCTAAAAGGAGCGAGCAGTTTATCTGATGCTGAATTATTGGCGGTTTTGCTTAGAGTGGGACTAAAAGGACAAAGTGCAGTGTCTTTGAGTCGCGAAGTCTTGTCTCACTTTGGAAGTTTACGTGCATTATTTTCTGCTTCAGAACAACAGATGTGTGAATTAAAGGGAATGGGGCCTGTAAAATATGCTCAATTGCAGGCTGCTATGGAATTAAGTCGTCGTATTTCTAAAGAAAATCTAAAAAGAGGGAAAATTTTATCAAATCCTGATTTAACTCGAGACTATTTAATGAGACAATTAGCAGATCGTGCCTATGAGGTCTTTGGCGTTTTATTGCTAGATAATCAGCACAGAGTGATTCAGTTTGTTGAGTTATTCCGTGGCACCATAGATTCTGCGTCTGTCTATCCACGAGAAGTGGTTAGCCTAGTGCTTGAAAAGAAAGCCGCTGCCGTGATTGTGTGCCACAACCATCCTTCTGGGATTGCTGAGCCAAGTCAAGCAGATCGGCGAATAACTGAGCGATTAAAACACGCCCTATTAACTATCGATGTTTCTTTATTAGATCATATAGTTATTGGTGATAACCACTGTGTTTCTTTCGCTGAACGGGGATGGATAGATTGATCTATTCCTTGATCTTTGATTTAAGATCCTGTATAAAATGCGCCCTCTTTGTGTGCCTCGGGCGACGGCCTTACGGGGTACATTAATGCTTGAGCGTTAAAACTGTTTTTGGAGAAGATTGACATGTCAAGAGTATGCCAAGTAACTGGCAAGCGACCTATGGTTGGTAACAACCGTTCGCACGCGAAAAACGCGACTCGTCGTCGTTTTTTACCTAACCTACAGAACCACCGTTTCTGGTTAGAAGATGAAAAACGCTTCGTACAGCTACGTGTATCAACTAAAGGTATTCGTATCATTGATAAAAAAGGCATCGAAACTGTTGTTGCAGAACTTCGTGCCCGCGGCGAAAAGGTGTAATAAACGATGGCTAAATCTAAAGGTAATCGTGAGAAGATCAAGCTAGTTTCTAGCGCTAAAACAGGTCATTTCTACACGACTGAAAAGAATAAGCGTAATATGCCTGAAAAAATGGAAATCAAGAAATTTGATCCAGTTATTCGTCAGCACGTTATGTATAAAGAAGCTAAAATCAAATAATTATTTGAATCTAGTTTTGAAAAAAGCTCCTTGTTAAGGGGCTTTTTTTTTTGCCTCAAATCTTCTAACCTCATTATTTTCTCAGTATTATTCATTTTTTTAATTATAGATCTCGCTATAAGGTTTTATGTCGATGGCTGATATTAATTGCGAGAAAGTGAAAATAAATGCTTTTTAAATGAATTAAAATGCAATATTATGCTTTGAAGAGCATATGAATGACAAAGTTTGTCTTATACTTTTCATTACATTTACTTCTCATTATATTGAGTGAATTTGAGTGTCTAAAAATGAACATGCTCTTGAGAATATTATCAGGCAATAGATATTTAAAGGTGAAATATTAGCGTGCGTACCACAGAATTAGTGAACGGGTTTCGTCAATCAGCTTCTTATGTGAATGCACATAGGGGGAAAACTTTCGTGGTGATGTTAGGAGGGGAAGCTTTAGCACAAACACAGTTCCACTCTATTATCAATGATGTTGCTTTATTGCATAGTTTGGGGATTAAAATTGTACTGGTGCATGGTGCGCGGCCTCAAATCGATGAGGCGCTATCAACTCATGACATTAAGCCTTTGTATCATCGTGGAGTCAGGATCACGGATGAAGCCTCATTGAAAGTGATTAAACAAGTGGTGGGGGGATTACAATTAGACATTACCGCACGTTTATCCATGAGTTTAAGTAATACTCCTCTACAAGGAGCACAAATTAACGTTGTGAGCGGAAATTTTGTGATTTCCCAGCCGTTGGGTATCGATGATGGGGTCGATTTCTGCTTAAGCGGTAAAGTGAGGCGCATAGACACGCAAGGGTTAGCGCGCCAACTTGAGCATAATGGCATAGTGTTATTAGGGCCGATTGCGGCTTCTGTGACAGGGGAAAGCTTTAATTTAACAGCTGAAGAAGTGGCGACACAAATAGCGGTGAAATTAAAAGCGGATAAAATGATAGGTTTTAGCGGTGAAAAAGGCATTTTAAATGAACAAGGAGAAGTCCTTGCAGAATTGATGCCGACCGATGTTCATACCCTGTTAGTCAATGCTGATGATGACAGTGGCATGGGCATTGGCACAAGGAAATTCTTACAAGCCAGTATTGATGCGTGCCGTAATGGTGTGGCGCGATGTCATTTTATTAGTTACCTCGATAATGGTGCGCTATTACAAGAAATGTTTTCACGTGATGGTGTTGGGACGCAAATTGTCACTGAAAGTGCCGAACGTTTACGTCGAGCATCGATTCGAGATATCGGCGGTATTCTAGATCTGATCCGTCCCCTTGAAGAGCAAGGTATTTTAGTGAGACGTTCACGTGAACAGCTTGAAATGGAAATTGAGCAATTCATGCTGATTGAGCGAGACAGTTTAGTGATAGGCTGTGCAGCATTTTATCCCTTTGAAGAAGATAATGCAGGGGAGTTTGCTTGTTTAGTGGTGCATCCTGAATACCGTGATGCCGATAGAGGCAGTTTATTATTAAATAACATTATTGGTCAGGCGAGGGTGAGAGGCTATTCAAGGCTTTTTGCGCTGACAACGCGCAGTATTCACTGGTTTTTAGAGCACGGTTTTCAGATAGTTGAAGTGAATGAATTACCAGAGAAAAAGAAACAACTTTATAATTATCAACGTAAATCTAAAATTTTGCTGTTGGAATTATAACCCTTTGTTTCCATTTTCCACTAAAGGCCGCGTATTGCGGCCTTTTTAATGGGTTAATGTGACTTTTTTCGCTTATAAAAAATATCTAAGGTGAATAAGATTAATCCTGCCCAAATAAAGCCAAAGGTCGTGGCGTCTTCTAAATGAAAAGGTTCGTTAAATAAGCTTATGGCCATAATAAACATGATGCTAGGACCGATATACTGGAAAAAGCCTAATAAAGATAAAGGGATCCTAACAGCTGAAGCGGCAAAGCACAGTAAGGGCACTGTGGTGATAATGCCTGCACTCATCAGCAGGAATTGACGAGAGACATCACTCTCGATGAAATGGATGAGTGAACCATCGATATTTTGCAATAAATAAAACAGGGCAATTGGGGCGAGGATCGCCGTTTCAATCAATAACCCAGTTTGCGCGTCAACATTGACTTTTTTGCGCAGCAAACCATAAAAAGCAAAGGTGAGGGCTAAGACTAATGAAATTGTTGGGATTGAGCCAAATGAAATCAGTTGTAGTAATACCCCTGTGGCTGCAAATAACAAGGCTAGCCATTGCAGTTTTCGTAATCGTTCTCCAAGAAATAACATGCCTAATAACACATTGACCAAGGGATTAATGAAGTAGCCTAAACTGGCATCGAGCATGTGATCATTATTAACAGCCCAGATGAACACTAGCCAATTGGCGGCAATTAAGATTGAAGTGGCGCATAAGATCCCCAGCTGCTTGGGCTTTTTTAAAACAGCACGTAACCGAGAAAAGTTGCCAGAGAAACTGATTAATAACGTGACAAAAATAAATGACCATATGACCCGATGCAGCAGAATTTCGGTGGCAGGCACATCACTGAGTAATTTAAAATACAGGGGTGCAATTCCCCACAACGTATAGGCCACAATGGCATAGAAAATGCCTTTGCGGTATTCAGTATCATGCATATGATTTAACCAAAAAGAGAATAGAAACGCAGATTGTATGCCTCTATTCTTGTTGACTCAATCATTTACTGATTTTATCTTTGCGATCTTTTTGATGAATGTGATGAAACATGGGGCCATGCATAATGCACATGATGCTTAGCCCACCATATAAGTTCCTGTGCCAAAAGCAATATGATCGCCTTTTTCGTTATGCAACTCCATGCGACACACAGAGACACGGTTGCCCGCTCTGATGACACTGCCTGTCCCCGTGAATATTTCTCCTCGACCGGGGCGCAAATAGTCAATGCGTAAATCGATAGTACTGAGGGTTTTGACCCTGTCTTTGAGTTCATCAATGCTCCAATTATCACGGCTATCGATTAAGCCTGCAAACGCAGTAAACCCTCCCACCACATCCAAAACGGCTGCCGCGACACCGCCATGAAGAATATTTTGGTGAATATTACCGACGAGCTCGGTGCGCATGTTGACGGTCATTTCTAGGCCGTCTAAGTCGTATTTCGAGACTCGCATTCCTAATAAATTATGAAAAGGGATGTGAGTATCAACAACTTCAGCTAATTGACGTAATGTTTCCATTTTGATGTTTGAGTGCATAGTTGTCCTTAGGGGACATATTCAGTTTGGCTAATTATCATTAAAATGACTAAATTAGAGTAAAAAGTCTACTTATTTTCTCTTTCTGACGTAAACGTAAAATGATAAATGTCATTTTTCCGGTTAATTTTAAACTGAAGCAGAGACAAGAGCGGACGCCTCTATTAGAATGAGCAGTTCATTTTTTGACGTTGGCAGAACATGGAACAAGCACTTCTCGATACTCCCCAAGATGAATTTTTATCTTGTCTTCAATCCGTTTTTGGTTATCGTGCCTTTAGAGAGGGGCAGCGAGATGTCGTAGAGCAGATCTGTAGCGGCCAAGATTGCTTAGTGATCATGCCAACGGGGGGAGGGAAAAGTTTATGCTATCAGCTACCGGCTTTACTTTTGCCTGGATTGACATTAGTGGTGTCCCCCTTAATTTCTTTAATGAAAGATCAAGTTGATAGCCTTACACAAATGGGAGTGGCCGCGGCTTATTTGAACTCTTCTCTACCTTGGGAAGAAAGTGCAAAAGTACTGCAGCAAATGCACAATGGAGAATTGAAGCTACTTTATGTATCACCGGAGCGATTACTGCAAGGGCAGTTTATAGAGCGCTTGAAATCACTTTCTATTTCATTATTTGCTATTGATGAGGCTCACTGTATTTCTCAGTGGGGACACGACTTTAGACCAGAATATGCAGCATTAGGGAAATTGCGTGAGCATTTTGCTCATGTTCCTATTATGGCATTGACGGCAACAGCGGATCAGGCGACACGTCATGATATTTGTCAGCGATTAACAATCACGCCGTATTCACTGTTAACCAGTTTTGATAGGCCTAACATTCGATATACCGTGGCGGAAAAACTCAGTGCTGCGAATCAATTGAGGCAGTTTATTGAACAGCAAAACGGTAACAGCGGGATTGTGTATTGCAGTAGTCGAAGGCGAGTCGATGAAGTGGCGGAGCGATTAACCTTGCAAGGCTTTAAAGCCGAAGCTTACCATGCTGGTAAAACCCAAGAAGAAAGAGCCGAGGTTCAAGATAAATTTCTGAAAGATCAGTTGGATATTGTGGTGGCAACGGTGGCTTTTGGTATGGGCATTAATAAGTCAAATGTCCGTTATGTGGTGCATTATGATATTCCTAAAAGCGTTGAAGCCTATTATCAAGAAACAGGACGAGCAGGACGAGATGGCCTAGATTCTGAAGCGTTACTTTTGTTTGATCCTAATGATATTGGGCGCGTTCGGCATTTAATTGAGCAATCAGAGCCGGGGCCGCAACAGCAAGTGGAATTTCATAAACTGAATACCATGGCCGCTTTTGCTGAAGCGCAAACCTGCCGCAGGCAAGTGTTACTGCATTATTTTGATGAAAGTGCGCTTAAACCTTGTGGGAACTGTGATATTTGTCTCGATCCGCCAAAACGTTACGATGGCATAGAAGATGCGCAAAAAGTATTGTCATGTATTTACCGTTTAAAGCAAGGCTTTGGAGTGAATCATCTGATTGATGTTTTACGTGGCTCAAAAGCAGCCAATGTGCTCGATAGAGGCCACAACAAATTATCCACTTGGGGAGTGGGTAAAGATAATAGTCATGAATATTGGCTGAGTGTAACGCGTCAATTGATCCATCTAGGACTCGCCAGTCAAGATATTACTCGAGGGTCGTCAGTGATCTTAAATCCATCTGCGAGAGCCGTATTAAAAGGAGACATTTCATTACAATTGGCTGAGCCAAGAATGGTGTTACCTACGACGAGACGGCGAAGTACAGGGAGTAAAACTCGCCTGGATTATGATCGTAAACTTTTTGCTAAGTTAAAATTACTGCGCCGCTCATTGGCTGAAGAACTGGATGTACCTCCGTACTTGGTATTCAATGATGCAACCTTGGCGGAAATGGCGGCTATTTTGCCCACCAGTCCTGGTGAATTGTTGGCTGTTAATGGCGTGGGGGAGCGCAAACTAGAGCGCTTTGGGGGAGAGTTTTTAGATGAAATTACTCAGTATTTGACCCAATCGTAAGGGCGATTGAGCTTTGATGATGAGTTCTATAGCCCCTTGGACATCAATTAGATTTGATTTTACTCAGTAAATTAATACTGGCGCGTTTTATCATCGACTCCAAATTATCAAATTGTTGCATAGTACTGAGACCGATATGCACTTTGTGATTTTCTTGCCAAGGGCTGAGAAGATCGGTTAATTGCTGGATCACATTGAGTGCTCCTTTTTCTGAAGTATGAGGTAACATAATCAGTAATTGGTGATGATTGTGTTGAATGACTTTATCTTGTTCTCTTAAGAGTTGTTTTAATATGGTTGTTAGATTAGGTGCTTGTTGTTTGTGAATATGACTGGGGTTAAATAATAGCAAGGATAAAGGTGTATTATCTTGTTTACTAAGACTTAATATTTGTTCCATGACGGATAATGCCGTTAGGGATTTTTCTGGAGTCTGAATATTGGGTGCAATATAAGATGTTTTTGAAAAGTATTTATAGATTATTATCGGAAGCAGTATCAATAAAAGAATGACAGTGATGATATAGCCCGATTGAGGCAAGATGAAAGACGTTTTTAGGTATTTTATGGGTTGTGGTGTCTTACTGGCATTTAGTGCTTCTTGTCGGCTGACATCTGTTTTGAGTTGTAATAACCAAATACGTTTAATATAGTCATTTTCATTTTTTTGTGTCTCAAAGCGTTGTTCTTGATAGTAAAAAGCGCGTTCGAACTGGCCGTTTTCTGCATAATATTGACTCAGAACGCGGTAGGCCTGCTCGAGATCTTGGTAAAATTGATGTTGAATTCCCATATTAATGGTCTCTAACATCAATTTGATGCCTTCGCTTTTAATCCCTCGTGTGAGTTTTACTTGAGCTAGCAAACACTTAGCTCGCATGTTTTCAATGGTTTTATGTCGTTTAGTAAAGGTTTTAATACTCAAATTGAGCAGTTGAGTGGCACTGTCAAAACGGCGAGTGTGAAAATCAATATACGCTATCTGGCTATAGGCATAAGCAAGTTCTAATTCACTACCCAGCTCTGGTAATAATAGCCTTGCTTGTTTTAATGCACTTCTTTGTTTCTTTTCCTGTTTATTTTCAAGTGTAATTTTAGCCATGTCTAAGGCTAAATTAAGGGCTATTTTTCCGGTGACATGTGGGCTATTAAGCGCTTGAAGCATGAAGGCTTCTGCTTTTTCTGTCTGGCCTGTTTTTTGATGTAATTTAGCCATACTGGCATATAAATAGGCTTTGGGTGGCCAACTCCATGGATTGTGTTGCTGTTCTATTTCTGAGTAAAGATCTAATGCAAGTGTTAAATCATCCTTTGCGGGATCGAAATTCTCAATACGAGAATCAAGCCGACTTCGCAACCATAGACCGCTGATGAGTGCTTGGGGTTGCTCATCTTGTTGAGCTAAAGTGATGGCCGAATACAATAAGGGTAAGGCTAGCTGAATGTTATTGAGGTTGGCATAGGCTTCAGCCATGCATAGCATAAAATAAGGTTTTGCTTGCTCATGTTTAAGGCTTTTAATTTTGGTATCGCTTAATTTGGCTAAGTTTAATGCGGCTTCATTTTCCCCGACTTGTAAGTATGCATTGCATTTAAGCAAATTGATCCGCAATTGAACATTATCGGAGAGACTATTTTGGCTTAATTTTTTTTCTAAGTGTTCGACAGTTGCTAAGACTTGATTGGGATATTGATATAGCAAGGTATTAAAGCGGTTGAGTGGCTCTTCAGGTTTATTATACAAGAAGGTATTGATGGTATGAATGATACGATCGGGTTCTGAAGATAAGGCACTATTTCGAGTAGAGTTGATTTCTTCACTATTGATCTCTATGGGCATTAACCAACATATGAGACTGAACAAAATGTAACGAAAGTCCATTTTTATTATGCCCGCACTTATTTAATACTATTTATCGCTATTTGCTGCGAATTATACTGACTTTTGCATAAAAAACGCATAAAAAATAAGGTAATTCAAAATGAAGGGTTTTTAGTTGAATAAGCTTAAATTAAATTAGATTAAAATGTGAACGATGTTAATTAATGTGAGTGTATGTTTTAACGTTATTTTATGAGAGTTTTTATTCTGGTACGACCTGGTGGCTATGGAAAAAAATGCAGTTGACACCAGAGCGTGGACGGGTTAAAAACTAGTTGTAGCGATAAATTTCGCCTTTAATAGTGTCTCGTTTTAAATATAGTTATCTAGGATTTTTGAATAAATAATGATGAACCAGCGTAATGCACTCCTTAACCTCCTCCTCATTCTCGCAGTTATTGCGCGGAGGCGTTAGTGTTGCATCAATGCTAGATAGCATACCCAACATTCACAAACCCCGCGCTCTTAGTCGCGGGGTTTTTGCTATTTAAACGTGCTCAATTGATTGAGTGGCCGATAAATCGAATTAAGTTTTCGATGGAGAAATGAAAATGTCTAACCAAGTGATGATATTTGACACCACATTGCGTGATGGTGAACAAGCTTTAGCGGCAAGTTTAACAGTAAAAGAGAAGCTGCAAATTGCGTTAGCACTTGAGCGTCTAGGCGTAGATGTGATGGAAGTGGGTTTTCCGGTTTCCTCGCCGGGGGATTTTCAGTCGGTACAAACGATTGCGCAAACAGTGAAAAATAGTCGAGTGTGTGCATTATCCCGTGCGCTAGAAAAAGACATTGATGCGGCGGCACAAGCATTATCGGTGGCAGAACAGTTTAGGATCCATACCTTTATTTCAACCTCAACCATTCATGTTGAAAGCAAGCTAAAACGCTCTTTTGATCAAGTGTTAGAGATGGCTGTTGGCGCGGTGAAGTATGCACGTCGGTTTACTGACGATGTTGAGTTTTCTTGTGAAGATGCGGGCCGCACGCCAATTGATCACTTGTGCAGAATGGTTGAAGAAGCGATTAAAGCGGGAGCGCGAACCATTAATATTCCTGATACAGTTGGTTACACTTTACCCAGTGAATTTGGCAGTATTATTCAAACATTGTTTAATCGTGTGCCTAATATCGATCAAGCGGTGATCTCGGTTCATTGTCATGATGATTTAGGTTTATCTGTGGCTAATTCGATTACGGCAGTGCAGCATGGCGCACGTCAAATTGAATGTACTATCAACGGTATTGGTGAGCGGGCGGGTAATTGTTCTCTAGAAGAAATTGCCATGATCTTGGAGACGCGTAAGAGTGAGCTTGGTCTTGAGACAGGGATCAACGCGAAAGAAATTCATCGTACTTCAGCATTGGTGAGCAATTTATGTAACATGCCAGTGCAAGCTAATAAAGCGATTGTGGGATCGAATGCCTTTACGCATTCATCGGGGATCCATCAAGATGGTATGCTGAAATCGCAAAATACCTATGAAATTATGACACCTGAAAGTATTGGTTTAAATCGCAATAATTTGAATATGACATCACGTTCAGGTAGGCATGTTATTAAGCATCGTATGATGGAAATGGGTTATACGGATCAAGATTATGATCTGGATGTACTTTATGATGCATTTCTTGATTTAGCCGATAAAAAAGGCCAAGTGTTTGATTATGATCTTGAAGCATTGGTGTTTATTGAAGCGCAATCAGAACAAGATGATTACTTTAACTTGCAAGCATTGGCAGTGCAGTCAGATTCGGTTGCTGGAAAGGCAAGTGCGACGGTGACATTAAATGTTGATGGGCAGGAAAAAACACAAACGGCAACGGGAAATGGCCCTGTAGATGCGGCTTATCAAGCTATTTCTCAAGCCAGTGATTGTAAAATTGATATTACCAGTTATCAATTGAGCGCGAAAGGTGAGGGACAAAATGCCCTAGGCCAAGTCGATATCACCGCAAGCTACAATGAGCAACGGTTTCATGGTGTTGGATTGGCAACGGATGTGGTTGAAGCATCGGTACAAGCGCTGATCCATGTGATGAACCTAGCGCGCAGAGCCGATAAAGTGGCTGATAATAAACAAAAAAGACAGCAGAGTCGTGATTTTACCACAGTATAAATGAAGCATGTTGTTAATAGAGTACGACAGACAAAGACCCTAAAATAGAGTAAGTGGAGCCGAGAAAGCGTATGAGTTATCGAGTAGCAGTGTTGGCAGGAGATGGTATAGGTCCAGAAGTGATGGCTGAAGCACGTAAGGTGCTCAGTGCCGTGGAAGAGCGTTTCTCGCTTGCAATTGAATATACATCTTTTGATGTTGGAGGGGCTGCAATTGATAATCATGGTTGTCCACTTCCAGAGGCAACATTAAAAGGTTGTGAGGCTGCTGATGCGATTTTATTCGGCTCTGTAGGTGGCCCAAAATGGGAGCATTTACCCCCTAATTCTCAGCCTGAGCGAGGCGCATTATTACCACTGCGTGGACATTTTGAGCTGTTTTGTAATATTCGTCCTGCGAAGTTACATCAGGGCCTAGAGCATATGTCACCGCTGCGTAACGATATTTCAGAGAAAGGCTTTGACGTGCTTTGTGTACGCGAACTCACAGGCGGTATTTACTTTGGTAAACCGAAAGGGCGTCAAGGTGAAGGTGAGAATGAAGAAGCATTTGATACCATGCGCTATAGCCGTAAGGAGATTGAGCGTATTGCGCATATTGCTTTTGAAGCCGCCCAAGGGCGCCGCAAAAAAGTGACATCAGTTGACAAGGCAAACGTATTGGCTTGTTCGGTTTTGTGGCGTGAAGTTGTTGAAGAGGTGGCGACACAATACCCTGATGTTGAGCTGGAGCATATCTATATTGATAATGCGACAATGCAGCTTTTACGTCGACCCAATGAATTTGATGTCATGCTTTGTTCAAACTTATTTGGCGATATTATTTCTGATGAAGTGGCAATGTTAACGGGTTCGATGGGGTTACTGTCATCGGTGAGCATGAACAGTGAAGGCTTTGGCTTATATGAACCCGCAGGCGGTAGTGCCCCAGATATTGCAGGCCTTGGTATTGCGAACCCTGTTGCGCAAATCTTATCCGCAGCTTTGCTACTGCGTCACAGTTTAAAAGAGGAAGCTGCAGCCGCTGCGATTGAAGTCGCCGTTTCAAAAGCTTTACGTAATGGTTATTTAACTGGTGAGCTATTGGCTAGCGATCTGCGGGATCAAGCTAAATCGACAAGTGAAATGGGCGATTATATTGCTCAAGCTGTAAAGGAAGGTGCGTAATGGGTAAGACACTATATGAAAAAGTATGGGATAGCCATGTGGTCAGAGAGGTTGAGGGGCAAACTCCCATTCTCTATGTGGGGCGACATTTAGTTCACGAAGTGACTTCACCACAGGCATTTAGTGGTTTGCGAACGGCGGGTCGTCAACTCAGAGCACCGGAAAAAACCTTTGCTACTATGGATCACAATACGTCGACTCGCAGTGCAAGCTTAGATGCCTTAAGTCCAATGGCGCGTATTCAAGTGGATACGCTTAAGGAAAACTGTGAAGAGTTTGGTGTAAAACTATATGATATTACACACAAAAATCAAGGTATTGTACATGTGATGGGGCCAGAGTTAGGCATTACTGTGCCAGGTACAGTGATTGTTTGCGGTGATTCACATACCGCAACGCATGGCGCGTTTGGTGCACTAGCATTTGGTATTGGCACCTCAGAAGTTGAGCATGTCATGGCCACACAAACGTTACGTCAAACGAAAGCTAAAACCATGAAAATCGAAGTTCGTGGTCAAGTGGCGGAAGGGATCACAGCAAAAGATATTGTGTTGGCGATTATCGGTAAAACAGGCATGGATGGCGGTACGGGTCATGTGGTTGAATTTTGTGGTGAAGCGATTCAAGCGCTCTCTATGGAAGGGCGTATGACTGTGTGTAATATGGCTATCGAAATGGGGGCTAAAGCCGGTATGATTGCACCGGATGACACGACTTTTGCTTATCTAAAAGGACGTGAGTTTGCCCCTAAAGGTGAAGCTTGGGAAGAGGCCATTAGTCACTGGAAAGAGCTTAAAACTGATGATGATGCCGTTTTTGATGCTGAAGTGCTCCTAGATGCGACAGAAATAGCACCACAGTTAACTTGGGGAACCAATCCTGGCCAAGTAGTGGCGATTGATAAACCTGTTCCTGCACCTGAAGATGAGCCCAACCCAACGGTGAGAGACAGTATTGAAAAAGCCTTAAATTATATTGATCTTAAGGCAGGAACAAACATGACGGATGTGAGCATTAATAAAGTCTTTATTGGTTCTTGCACGAATTCTCGTATAGAAGATTTACGGGCTGCAGCAGTCCATGCTAAAGGACGTAAAGTGGCTGATGGTGTGACGGCAATCGTGGTACCGGGTTCTGGATTGGTAAAAGAGCAAGCAGAAAAGGAAGGTTTAGATAAAATCTTTATTGACGCCGGTTTTGAATGGCGTTTACCTGGGTGCTCTATGTGCCTTGCAATGAACGATGATAGATTAGAAGTTGGTGATCGCTGCGCTTCGACGAGTAACCGTAATTTCGAAGGTCGTCAAGGGCGAGGCAGCCGTACACATTTAGTCAGTCCTGCTATGGCATCTGCTGCAGCGGTAGCTGGGCATTTTGTTGATATTCGCTATCCATTTTAAGGGGAAAACCATGGAGCCTTTTACAGTACATACCGGCTTAGCCGTCATGATCGATAGTGCGAATATCGATACAGATCAAATTATTCCAAAACAGTTTTTATCTAAAGTCACTAGAGAGGGATTTGGTGTTCATTTATTTCATGATTGGCGTTATTTAGATGATGCTGGTGAAGAACATGATCCCGACTTTACGTTAAATCATCCTCGTTACCATGGGGCTTCGGTCCTTGTGGCTCAGGAGAATTTTGGTTGTGGTTCAAGTCGTGAGCATGCGCCTTGGGCATTGGCAGATTTTGGTCTTAAAGTGATTATCGCCCCAAGTTTTGCTGATATTTTTTATGGTAATTCCATCAATAATGGATTATTACCGGTTAAGTTAACTGCGGCGCAAGTACAGCAGTTAATGGATGAAATAGAAGAGGTTGAAGGTGGGGATGTGTCAGTTGATTTAGAGCAGTTGACGGTAACCTCACCTAAAGGGGCTGTTTTTAGTTTTGAAATTAATAGCGCTTCTCGTCACAATTTACTTAATGGTTTAGATTCAATTGGGTTGACGTTATCTGAACTTGAGCATATCGAAGCCCATGAAGATAAATTGCCTGATTGGCTACATAAAGTCAGTTAACTAGGGTCTGTTGATTTCTCTCAGTTTTAGCATGGCTGCTGATATCAGTAGTCATGTTAAGTTGTCTTCATTTGGGCGGAGCTCAGAATAAATATGAGTTTCAATGATAATGTTTAGCGTACACCTGTGACATCATTTATTTACCTGAATACGTCGCTCACCCAGTGAGCCCTTTCTTTCTCCTCGCTTAAAAAACACCCAGTGTAACACACTGTTATATATAAATTAAATTTAATACTCTTAGATAAAACTTAACATTTACTGTGTTGGTAGTGATTTATGCTGGAAAGGTTTGTAATACTAAATTTACGTTTGTGTTGTTTTTCAGTGTTTTTATTTTATTGAATAACCAATCAATTTTGCTTTTTGACAGGAGTTGATTATCTCATTCTATATAATAGATGGGTTGTTTTTTATGCCAAACACAGTAGAGATAAAAATATATTCTACATTTATTATCTGTAACAAGTTAATTTTATAGTTATTTACTCTGTTTTCATTGAATGGCTTGTAAAGTCTTTTGTGATAAGTACACTGCGGCTCCTCAATAAAATGGAGCTTTAGCTCTACAACTTTTGTTAACGGTATCGTTACAGTAGAGAATCACAATGAAGAAGCGTATGTTAACTGTGGCAGTGAGTGCTGCTATGGCAGGAGTTGTTACGCAAGTCAATGCAGCAGGATTTCAACTCGCAGAATACTCTGCAACAGGATTATCACGGGCATTTGCTGGAGAGGCGGTGACGGCCAATAATGCATCAGCGCAGGGGAGAAATCCTGCGATGATGAGCATGTTAAAAGGAACTCAAATCTCTTTTGGGGCAATTTATGTGATGCCTGATGTGGATGTTAAAGGGGATGTATCTATATCTGCGCCCACATTAGGAATAACAGATTATCAATTTCATGCCGATGCCATTGATGTCGCCGATAATGCTGTGGTACCTAATTTTTACTTATCGAGTCAATTGAATGAACATTGGACATTGGGACTGGCGATTAATTCTAATTACGGGTTAAAAACACAAATATCAGTTGATCATAATGCGGCTATTTTTGGCAGTGAAACATCGATTACAACTGTCGAGTTGAATCCTAATCTCGCTTACAAAGTGAATGATACTTTTAGTGTCGGAGCTGGCTTACGTCTTGTTTATGGTGAAGGAAAAATCAGTGCATCGACTCCCTCTTGGCTCGGGGCATTGCCTTTGCCTGCCAGTATGAGTCATTAATTACCTGCTTCTGGCAGAGAATTAAAGGGAATGGAAGGTGATGATATTGGCTATGGATGGAAAGTCGGGGCCAGTTGGCAGCTTAATACAGATCATCGTTTGGGGTTAGCATACCACAGTGGTGTGGATCTTAAACTGGAAGGTAATGCATCAGGAATAAGCTATACAGGTGGACAACAGGTTAATATTGAAGGATATCTGCTATTAGAATTGCCTGCAACAGCCGAGTTGGCATCGAATCATCAGGTAAGTGAAAATTGGGCATTGCAGGCCAGTATCAATTGGACACAATGGAAGGTGTTTGATGAATTAGTTGCTTACTTTCCCAATGAAGTGAAGCCTGTAGGCGAGTTAGAAGCTGATTTAGTGAAAGAAGAAAATTTTAAAGATAATTGGCGTTTTGCTCTGGGAAGTACCTATCAATTCAATGATGTTTGGTCTTTACGTACGGGAATAGCGCTGGATAAAACGGCTGCGGATGATGAATATCGAACGGCGACGATCCCTGATTCGAATCGATTATGGTTTAGTACCGGTACTGAATATCAAGTGACGTCTAAACTCGCGATTGATTTTGCTGTAACCTATATTAAAGCGATAGGTGATGCCCCAATTAATGAGAAAATGACACTATTGGATTTAGCGCAAATTAATTATCAAGCTGAAGCCAGTGGTCATGTGTGGTTAGTGGGATTACAGGTAAGTTATAAGTTGTAGGGATAATCTATGTCATGACAGTACAGCTTCATGAAAGTGTATTGTCATTTCGAGTCATTGGGCGATGAGCACGCTGGACTTTTGTATTAGTGCATTAATATGATGGTAATATGGAAAAATAAACCGATTGACTTTGATTGTTTGTTATTAATAATCAAAAGGGCCACAATTGAAAATCATTTTAGGGACTAAACACCCCCCTCTAAGGTATTATTACTCCACTTTTATGCACTATCAATAAGTATATAATGCTTACTTCCTTCTGTTTTTGTTAGTTTTTAGGGGTTAATCTCCACAAAAATCCCCTTCTTCCCATTTTATTCACACAGAGTAAATTCCTTGCTAACCCGCTTGGTTACTGGATTTGTTAAATTACTGGATCCCTTGACAAGACTTGTATTCTATCCCTAAACTTATGTCTAGTGGGTAATTGTGGATATAAGTGGGCTTTATTGGCTTATATAAATAAACAGGGAAGAATTTAGTGTTTTGTGGAGCAAGTGCTATTAACCTTGATGTGAAAGGTCGGATCGCGATACCAAAGCGATACCGAGAGCCCTTGCATGTGGAACATAGTAATGAATTAGTGATTACCGTCGATATACAGTCGCCTTGTTTATTAGTTTACCCCAAGCAAGAATGGCGTAAAATAGAAGCAAAATTGCAGGTGCTATCCGACACTCAGCCTCCACAAAGAGCAATCAAGCGCTTACTTTTGGGCTATGCCCATGAATGTGAGCTTGATGCTAATGGTCGATTATTATTACCTCCTCCCTTAAGACAATATGCTGCTTTAGAAAAGCGCGCCATGTTAGTGGGACAATTAAATAAATTTGAATTGTGGAATGAAGTGACTTGGGAGCAAGAAATCGCTTCCAGTCTTGATGCGATTCAAAATGAAGACTTAGCAGCAAACCCAGGTTTAGCTGATTTCTCTCTTTAATAGTGAGATTAACCGAAGAAGAGCACAATGAACGAAGCATTTTCACACTTATCCGTTTTATTAACTGAAACGGTTGCAGGATTAAATATACACGCCGAAGGTGTCTATATTGATGGTACTTTTGGCCGAGGTGGTCATTCTCGAGAAGTGCTAAAACAATTAGGTCCTAAGGGGCGACTAATTGCGATTGATAGGGATCCTCAAGCGATTAAAGCGGCTGAACAATTTAAAGATGATCCTCGTTTTCAAATTGTGCATGGCGGTTTTGGTCAGTTAGCCAGTTATGTTAATGAATTAGGATTGACGCACAAAATTGATGGTGTGCTACTAGATTTTGGTGTGTCTTCGCCTCAACTGGATGATGCCGAACGTGGGTTTAGTTTTTTAAGGGACGGTCCTCTTGATATGAGAATGGATAACTCTCAGGGCGAAACAGCGGCACAGTGGATTGCTCGCGCTGACATTGAGGATATGGCTTGGGTATTTAAAACCTATGGCGAAGAGAAAAATTCACGCCATATTGCACGATGTATTGCAGCAGATCGAGAGAAAACCCCTTTTTTAAGAACAAAAGAATTGGCAGATTTAATTGCTCGAGTAAGTAAAAGCAAAGAGCGAAATAAACACCCAGCGACTCGAGTATTTCAAGCCATTAGAATTTATATCAATAGCGAATTGGAACAAATTGACCAAGCGTTAGAAGGGGCACTGGCTGTTTTGGCGCCTAAGGGACGCATTTCGGTGATCAGTTTTCATTCCTTAGAAGACAGAATGGTGAAACGTTTTATTCGTCGTCATAGTCAAGGGGAAAGTGTCCCACATGGATTGCCAATAACAGAAGATGAAATCAATAAAACCCGTAAATTAAAGCCTATTGGAAAGGCGATAAAGCCATCGAATGAAGAAATAGAGAGAAACACGAGGGCGCGAAGCTCAGTATTAAGAATTGCCGAACGATTATTAAGTTAGCTTACTATTATTTGTGCTTTAAGAGAATGCAAGGAGATAAAAGGTGGCACAATCACGGTCAGATTTAACGCGTATTATCTTGCAAGATCTTTGGCGGTACAAATGGGTTTTATTGTTAGCGACTTTGGTGATGTTTAATGCTATTGCAGTGGTATATACCAGTTACATGAGCCGTAGCTATACCAATCAGTGGGATCAAATGTTGCAAGAGAGAGATAGGCTAGATATAGAATGGCGTAATTTATTACTAGAAGAACAGTCACAGTCGGAGCATAGCAAAATTACCCGCATTGCGACTAAAGATCTGAATATGAAGCGTCCATTACCCAATGAAGAGGTGGTTGTGAGGGTGAAATGAATAAACAAGCAAAGCGAGTTCAAAAACCACAACTGATCCACTGGCGTTTATACGTCGTTGTCGTTTTTGTGAGTCTGTTATTTATCAGTTTGGTGGGTCGCGCAGCTTACATTCAAATCATTGAACCTGATAAACTTCGCTATGAAAGTGATATGCGGACGTTACGCACCACCAGTCGAGAAGTTCAGCGGGGACTGATAACCGATCGTAATGGCGAAATGTTAGCAGTCAGCGTTCCTGTTCGAGCCGTATGGGTGGATCCTAAGCGTGTTTATGATCGTGATGGGTTTAAGGATATGCGTCGTTGGCAAGCATTAGCCGATGTATTACATGAACCGTTAAGTAAAATTCTTTCTCGTGTACAGAATCATCCCAAAAAACGCTTTGCCTATTTGAAGAGGCAAGTGACTCCCGCAGTTGCTGATTATATCAAGCAGTTAAACCTCCCCGGTGTTTATTTAAAATCAGAATCACGTCGTTATTACCCCGCAGGCGAAATTGATTCTCAATTAATTGGCATTACTAATATCGATGGCCTTGGTATCGAAGGCATTGAAAAAACCTATGATACTTGGCTAACGGGGACACCAAGTAAACAAAAAGTGCGTAAATCTCGCGATGGGAATGTTGTTGAACGCCTTGATATGGTGCAAGAAGGCGAAAACTCAAATGATTTAGTACTGAGTATCGATCAACGTTTGCAGCAGTTAGCTTATCGAGAATTGAAAAAAGCCACTGAAATTAATCGTGCAACTTCAGGTTCTATCGTGGTGATAGATATTCGAACGGGTGAAGTTCTGGCGATGGCGAATACGCCGTCTTATAACCCTAATTCAAGTGATAAATTACAAGCATTTCGCATGCGTAACAGAGCGTTGACCGATACCTTTGAGCCAGGCTCTGTGATTAAGCCTTTTGTTATGGCGGCGGCATTAGAAGCCGGCACAATTAAAGAAAATCAATTAATTGATACTTCACCGGGCTGGATGCGTCTTGGTGGAAGGCGTGTTAGAGATGGTAGGAATTACGGTGATATCTCACTTACCGATATCTTAGTTCATTCAAGTAACGTTGGTATTTCTAAGGTAGCTTTATCTATGCCGATAGAGCAATTGTTGGGGACTTATGCCGCGCTGGGATTAGGGACTTACAGTGGTATTGATTTGATTGGTGAAAGTACTGGTGTGGTGAGGGACAGTCATAGGTGGTCTGATTTTGAACGGGCAACCTTATCTTTTGGCTATGGTTTGACGATTACTGCACTCCAGCTCGCGAGAATGTACGCGACCTTAGGCAGTGAAGGCGTTTTATACCCCACATCGATAGTGAAATTAAAGAAAAAACCGCAAGGGACTCAAGTCTTATCGGCAGATGTCGCTAGGAAAGTGATGAATATGCTACAAGGCGTGACACAAGCAGAAGGTACCGCCGTAAGAGCCCATATTGAGGGATACCCCGTTGCAGGTAAAACGGGAACCAGCCGTAAAGCGGTCGCTGGAGGTTATGGTGATGATTATGTCGCTTCTTTTGCTGGGGTTGCACCGGTTAATAACCCTAGGCTTGCCATTGCTGTGATGATTAATGAACCAAAGGGCGATCGTTATTACGGCGGTGATATTGCAGGGCCGCCTTTTGCCAAAGTAATGTCAGGCTCTTTACAAATGTTAAATGTTGAGCCTGTTACATCAAAAGATAAAGTGAAAATTGCAACTTTAGCTAGGACAAATTAATAAGATGTTATTGCAAGATTTATTAGCGCCTTGGTTTCATTATTCGGGTGCGGAAAATATTAACAATATGACTTTAGACAGCCGTCATATTTCAAAGGGGGATCTCTTTATCGCGATCCCAGGTCATGTTGTTGATGGTCGAAATTACATACAAGCAGCATTTCACCTTGGGGCTGTAGCGGTGTTGATGCATACAGATGATCCCACAGAGCACGGAAAAGTACTGAATGATGGGCAACTGATTATTTCATTCTTTCAGCTCAATAATCAGTTATCAGCTTTAGCGTCTCACGCTTATCCTCTGTCTAGTGAGCGATTAAGAATAGTAGGGATCACTGGCACCAATGGTAAGACATCGGTGAGCCAATTTATAGCACAGCTTTTGCATTTGAAAGGTAAAAAATCAGCGGTCATGGGGACCTTAGGTAATGGATTATTTGGTGAGTTAGTACAAAGTCAAAATACGACGGCAGATGCTGTGACATTAATGCAGCAATTACAGCATTTTGATCGTCAAGGAGCCGACTTATGTGCCATGGAGGTGTCAAGCCATGGTTTAGTGCAAGCACGCGTGCAAGCGGTGCCTTTTGATTTAGCCATTTTTACAAATTTAAGCCGAGATCATCTTGATTATCATGGCAGTATGGATGAGTACGGCGCTGCGAAAAAGAGATTGTTTCAGTTTCCTAGTGTGCAAACGGCAGTGATTAATCAAGATGATGCATTAGGTCGAACTTGGCTAGAGGCGTTAGCACAAGACAATAGCAAGTCACTAAATTTATTAAACTTTAGTGCAGTCGGCGATGAAAATGCCGCGGTGTATGCAAAACATATCAGATTTAGTGCATTCGGTGTGAATGCTACTCTTGTATGGCCTGAAGGTGAAGCGGAATTTCAATCACCGTTATTAGGTGCGTTTAATTTATCGAACTTATTAGCCGCACTCACAGCGTTATATGGGCTAAATGAGGATATGTTGACCTTGTTATCATTAGTGCCTCAATTGACGCCTGTCGCTGGGCGAATGGAGCGCTTTACACGACATGATGGTGTTACTTTGGTGGTTGATTACGCTCATACTCCCGATGCTGTGACTCAAGCATTGTCAGCACTGCGTGTGCATTGTGATGGAAAGTTATGGTGCGTTATCGGCTGTGGGGGTGACAGAGACAAAGGCAAGCGTCCTTTAATGGCTCAAGCGGCTGAGAATGGGGCTGATCATGTCATGTTAACCAGTGATAATTCTCGAGGTGAAGATCCTCATAATATTATCGAAGACATGTTAACTGGATTAAGTGAGTCCTCTCAAGTATTGGTGGAAGTTAACCGAGAGCAAGCCATAAGGCAGGTTGCGATGAAGGCGCAACCAGGCGATTTAATTTTATTAGCGGGTAAAGGGCATGAAACTTACCAAGAAGTGAAAGGGATTAAATACGATTACGATGAGCGTCAGTTAGCTTATGCATTAACGGAGGGGACCTCATGATAGTGTTAACTTTATCTCAAATTTGTGAACATTTACGGGAAAGTTCGCATTGCAGTAAGCCTTATGAGTTAGATGCTATTCAGCTACAAGGTTCTGATATCTATATTTATCAATTGACCACAGATAGTCGTCATATTCCTAAATATGGTATGTTCGTCGCCTTGAAAGGTGACAATTTTGATGGTCACCAATTTGCTCAATCTGCGGTTGATAATGGTGCGGTGGCTTTATTAGTCGAGAAAAGACTGCCCATTAATGTTCCTCAAATTGTGGTGCCAGATACCCAAACGGCCATGGGGGAAATAGCGGCTTTTGTTCGAGAGTTTGTGGGACCGACAAGTGTGGCAATTACCGGTTCAAATGGTAAAACAAGCGTTAAAGAAATGGTGGCAACGATTCTATCTCAGCATCATAGTGTGAGGTATACAGCTGGTAATTTTAATAATGAAATTGGCGTACCTTTAACCTTGTTACGGCTTGAAATGGGAGATGAATTCGGCGTTTTTGAATTAGGGGCAAATCATAAGGGTGAAATTGATTATACCTCAGCATTGGTTAAGCCAAGTATTGCTATGGTAAACAATGTGGCTTCAGCACATTTAGAAGGCTTTGGCTCATTAGCCGGTGTTGCAGCAGCGAAATCAGAAATTTTCAATCATCTTGAGCCTGATGGGATTGCGGTGATCAATGCCGATGATGATTTTGCTCAGGTGATGCACACAGCCTCAGAAAATCATCAGCAGCTGACATTTGGTATTGCACATGCTGCAGATGTGATGGCGAAATCTTTGGTGTCAGATCATTTAGGTTGTTATCGCTTTGAACTTCATTATAACGGAGATATCTGTGATATTTCCTTGCCGTTAGCGGGGCGTCATCAAGTCAGTAATGCATTGGGTGCGAGTGCGATTTGTTTAGCATTAGGTTTATCCTTAAATGATATTAAGGAGGGGTTACTTTTGCTTTCTCCTGTTAAAGGGAGAATGCAGCCAAAAACTTTAGGAAGAGTACGTGTCATTGATGACAGTTATAATGCGAACCCCAGTTCGGTCACTGCTGCAGTAAACTGGCTAGAAGAAATTGGTGGAAATACGTGTTTAGTTCTGGGCGATTTGGCTGAATTAGGGGACAATGCATCGGCTTTACATGAGCAAATTGGATTACTTGCGAAAGAACGTGGAATTCAAAACGTATTATGTGTGGGGGAGCTCACCCAAGAAACGAGTCGAGCGTTTGGTAGTGAACATTGTCTGAACATTCATCAGCTATCACATAATTTAATCAATTATATTAATAAGTTGCCAGATGAGGTGACTGTATTAGTTAAAGGCTCTCGTAGCGCTCAAATGGAGCGTGTTGTTGAAGCCTTAACAGTTGCCTATGGGCACGGGGAGTTTGTTTAATGCTAGTCTATTTGACTGAGTATTTAACCCAGTTTTACAGTGGGTTCAATGTTTTCTCTTATGTCACCTTTCGAGCCATATTGGGCTTGTTAACCGCATTATTATTCAGTTTATGGTGGGGGCCGAAAATGATCGAGCGCCTACAGTTAATGCAAATTGGTCAAGTTGTTCGCAATGACGGACCAGAATCCCACTTTAGTAAACGCGGTACGCCAACAATGGGTGGATTACTCATTTTAGGCAGTATTTTTATCAGTGTGCTGCTATGGGGGGATTTATCGAGTCGTTATGTATGGACATTATTATTTGTTTTAGGCAGTTTCGGTCTGATTGGCTTTGTGGATGATTATAGAAAAGTTGTTCGTAAAGATCCTAAAGGTCTAATTGCAAGATGGAAATACTTTTTCCAATCTTTAGCGGCTTTACTGGTAGCAGTTTACTTATATGGCTCGGCTGAAACTGTTGGTGAGACACAACTCGTATTGCCTTTTTTCAAAGATGTGATGCCACAATTAGGTGGTTTTTTCATTCTACTCGCCTATTTTACCATTGTTGGATCCAGTAATGCGGTGAATTTAACTGATGGGCTTGACGGCTTAGCTATCATGCCTACAGTGATGGTTTCTGCAGCTTTTGCGTTAATTGCTTATTTATCTGGCCATGCTCAATTTGCTAATTATTTGCATATTCCTTACTTACCCGGTTCGGCTGAGTTGGTGATTGTATGCACGGCAATTGTGGGCGCAGGTCTAGGGTTCTTGTGGTTTAATACCTATCCCGCACAAGTCTTTATGGGGGATGTTGGTTCACTCGCTTTGGGTGCGGCATTAGGTGTGATTGCCATTTTGGTCCGTCAGGAAATTTTACTTGTTATTATGGGGGGAGTATTTGTTGTTGAAACCATTTCTGTCATTTTGCAAGTGGGCTCTTATAAATTACGTGGGCAGCGTATTTTCCGTATGGCGCCTATTCACCATCATTATGAATTGAAAGGTTGGCCAGAACCGAGAGTGATCGTGCGCTTTTGGATTATTTCCTTGTTTTTAGTCTTACTGGGTTTAGCGACATTAAAGTTAAGGTAAACATGACAATATGAGTAAGCCGTATTCACACATAGTATTAGGGTTAGGCGCAACAGGGTTATCGGTTGTGCGTTACTTGTGCACGCAAGGTGTGGTGCCCTTAGTCATGGATTCTCGTTTAACACCGCCCAGTGAGAGTGTACTCGCTAAAGAGTATCCCAATGTGGATTTGATCACAGGTGAATTTGATGCTGGGGTGCTCATGCAAGCTGAGCAAATTATTATTAGCCCTGGCATTGCCTTAAGTACACCTGCAATCGCTCGCGCTATTAAGGCTGGTGTTGAGGTGGTGGGGGATGTCGAACTCTTTGCTCGAGCGCTTAATCATCAACCTGCTTGCGTCATTGGCATTACTGGCTCAAACGGGAAAACAACGGTGACGACCTTAGTCGCTGAAATGGCTAGAGCAGCGGGGATGAGTTACTGTGTTGGGGGGAATATTGGCATTCCAGTGCTGGATTTACTCATTGAGCCTGCTGATTTATATATTTTAGAACTTTCAAGTTTCCAATTAGAAACCACCCATAGTTTACGATGCATTGCTGCGACTTGTTTAAATATATCTGAAGATCATATGGATAGATATTCATCGATTGAAGCATATAGACAAGTGAAGCTGAGTTTGTATGCACAAAGTAAAGCTGCTTTTTTTAATCGAAATGATATATTAACATTCACTAATGAATGGGGCGACCTCAACAGTTTTGGCTTAGATAAACCACAAGGTGATAATTGGGGATTGAGAGAAGGATATGTGGTTAAAGGCGACACACCCATTATACCAGTGAGCGATTTTGCGTTAGTGGGAAAGCACAATCAAGCAAATATTATTGCAGCCATGGCATTAGCTGATAGGGCTGGAATTGAATATGGTGCAATGAAACAGGTTGCGAAAACATTTTTAGGGGTGACTCATCGCTGTGAGCAAGTCGGCCTTATTAATGGTGTGCGCTATATCAATGATTCTAAAGCGACGAATGTGGGAGCAACATTAGCTGCATTAGAAGGGTTAGTGTCTCTTGATGGCCATGTTATTTTGATTGCTGGTGGAGAGGGGAAAGGCGCTGACTTTACGCCTTTATCGAAAGGGTTGGCGAGGGTGAAAAGCCTTATTACCTTAGGCCGAGATGGAGATGAAATTGGTCGATTAAAAGCGGGTTATCATTCCTGTTCATCGATGCAAGAAGCCGTTACAAAAGCCAGTGAACTTGCCCAGCCGGGTGATATTGTTTTGTTATCGCCTGCGTGTGCGAGTTTGGATATGTATGAAAATTTTATGGCTCGAGGGGATGATTTTAAAGAGCGAGTGCTTAATTTGGATGAGCAAAGTATGACAAACAGTGCACTTTTTACAGAGAAGCAAGATGCGTAGCGTCGTTAAAGGTATGCATTTATTGGGGCAAAATCTCCATTGGCCTAAATGGAATTTATTGCGTGACAATAATGATAATAACTGTTTATACGATAGAGGTTTGCTGTTCGCCATTATTGGGTTATTAGGGTTTGGTTTTGTCATGGTGATGTCAGCTTCAATGCCAGAAGCAAGGACACTCACAGGTGATCCATTTCATTTTGTCGTGAGACAAATGATTTATCTATTGGGTTGTGTGATTATTGCTACGGTAATATTGCAAATTGAAATGCAGTATTGGCAACGTGTGAGCCCTTGGTTGTTGATGCTTGTTGGGATCATGCTGGTGTCAGTGCTAGTGGTAGGCACAACGGTTAATGGGGCAACTCGCTGGTTATCAGTAGGCCCTATAAGAATTCAAGTTGCGGAGTTAGCAAAGTTAGCTTTTGCCATTTACATGGCGGGTTACCTAGTTAGACGGCACCAAGAAATAAGAGAAAATGCGAAGGGTTTTTATAAGCCCATTGCAGTCTTTGCCGTTTATGCTTTTTTAATATTAATGCAGCCCGATTTGGGAACTGTTGTTGTGTTATTTGTGGGGACAGTTGGCCTATTATTTCTCGCGGGCGCGCGACTATTGGACTTTTTCGCCCTTATTTTAACTGGGATCTTAGCGTTTGTGGCATTAGTTTTATTAGAGCCGTACCGTATGAGGCGAGTAACGTCATTTTTAGATCCTTGGCAAGATCCTTTTGGTAGTGGTTACCAGTTAACTCAATCTCTTATGGCTTATGGGCGTGGAGATTGGTTAGGGCAAGGTTTAGGTAACAGTATTCAGAAGCTGGAATATTTACCCGAAGCACATACCGATTTTATTTTTGCAGTCATCGGGGAAGAGTTAGGATTTATTGGCATAGTTATTGTTTTATCTGTGTTGTTATTTGTGGCGTTGAAGGCCATTAAATTAGGTAATTTATGCCTAATGATAGATAGAGCATTTGATGGTTATTTGGCTTATGGGATTGGGATCTGGTTTTGTTTTCAAACCGTAGTCAATGTGGGCGCGAGTATCGGCATATTACCAACGAAAGGGTTAACTTTGCCTTTTATTAGCTATGGAGGCAGTAGCCTTTGGGTCATGACAGCCGCCGCGATGATATTAATTCGTATTGATTATGAAAGACGTTTGAGTTCGATTCAAGCTGTACAAGGGAGAAAAGGGTGATGTCGGCAACATCGATAAAGCGTATTTTGATCATGGCCGGTGGAACTGGGGGCCATGTTTTTCCTGCGCTTGCTGTTGCGAAGTATCTGGCTTTGCAAGGCTGGCAAGTGAAGTGGTTAGGGACAGCTGAGCGTATGGAGGCGCAATTAGTGCCCCAACATGGATTCGATATTGAGTTTATTGATATTAAAGGTGTAAGAGGCAATGGTATTATTCGCAAGTTAGCGGCACCATTTAAAATTATGCGTTCTATTTTACAGGCTCACAGAGTTATTCGTCACTTTAAACCTGATGTTGTGTTAGGTATGGGAGGGTTTGCAAGTGGTCCCGGTGGCATAGCGGCAAAGTTGTCAGGTATTCCTTTAGTGTTACATGAACAAAATGCTATAGCGGGTATGACAAATAAACTATTGTCAAAAATTGCTACCCAAGTGCTTTGTGCTTTTGAAGGGACATTTAAAACGACTGAAGCGATGACTGTGGGTAATCCCATTCGACGTGAATTAGTGGTATTGGGTGAAAATAAACAATATGCATCAGATGATTCATTGAAGTTACTAGTGGTCGGTGGCAGCCTAGGTGCAAAAGTGTTTAATGATGTCATGCCGAGTGTACTGGATAACATAGGTAAAACACACTCGATGACATTGTGGCATCAAGTAGGACGTAATAATTTAAAAACCGTTCATCATGAATACCAGCAACTAGGGTTAGAAGGTAGCGTTAAAGTTACTGAGTTTATTGATGATATGGAAGCAGCTTATGCTTGGGCCGATGTCGTGGTTTGTCGAGCAGGGGCATTAACGGTGTCAGAGCTTGCGGCCGTTGGGTTACCGAGTTTGTTAGTTCCTTACCCCCATGCTGTTGACGATCATCAAACAAAAAATGCCCAAGTGTTGGTTAAAGCGGGGGCAGCGTTTTTATTGCCTCAACCGATAGTGACAGTTGAAAAATTAACCAGTAAATTAGTATTACTCGCGACGCAAAGACAAGCCTTAAATCAAATGGGGCAAAGAGCGAGAGATGTCGCGGTTGTTGATGCAACAGAGCAAGTGGCGAATGTGTGCATTAAGCTGGCGGAAAAGGTTTGATATGAGTAGTAAAGAACAGAAGTCTTCACAATTAAGAAGCATGATCCCTGAAATGCGACGAGTTAAGCATATTTATTTCGTTGGTATTGGCGGTGCTGGAATGGGAGGGATTGCAGAAGTCTTAGTGAATGAAGGTTACCAATTGAGTGGGTCGGATATTGCTAAAAATCCAGTAACGACTCGATTAGAATCACTTGGCGTGATTGTACATATTGGTCATGCGGCCAAGCAAGTTGAAGGTGCTGACGTTGTCGTGGTTTCTACTGCAATTGATATGGAAAATCCTGAAATTATTGCGGCTAAGGCATTAAGGATCCCCATTGTACGACGTGCAGAAATGCTGGCTGAGTTGATGCGTTATCGTCATGGTGTTGCGGTTGCAGGTACCCATGGAAAAACCACTACGACAAGTTTGATTGCCAGTGTGTATGCTCAGGCTCAGCGTGATCCGACTTTTGTTATTGGTGGATTGCTCAATAGTGCTGGAACGAATGCGCGATTAGGCAGTAGTCGCTATCTTATCGCTGAAGCCGATGAAAGCGATGCCAGTTTTTTACACCTTCAACCTATGGTGAGTGTTATTACCAATATTGAAGCCGATCATATGGATACTTATGACGGAGATGTAGAAAAATTGAAAAATACATTCGTTGAATTTGTTCATAATTTACCTTTTTACGGTGTGGTTGTGGCGTGTATCGATGATCCTATCGTGCGAGATCTCTTACCTAGATTTGGTCGTAAAGTGGTGACTTATGGGTTTAGTGAGGATGCGGATGTTCAGGGAATTAACTTTAGCCAGAAAGGCTATCAAAGTCAATTCACTGTACGTAGGCAAGGTTATAATGATGTGTCTTTAAGTGTCAATTTGCCAGGCCAGCATAATGTCCTTAATGCATTAGCTACAATAGCTGTGGCTTGTGAGGATGATATTGAAGATAGTGCAATTCATAAGGCGCTTGCTGAGTTTCAAGGTATTGGCAGGCGTTTTGAACAAGTCGGTGAATTTGAAACGAATAAAGGTTTGATTAAGTTGGTTGATGATTATGGTCATCATCCTAGTGAAGTTGCAGCAACAATTAAAGCCGCGAAACTAGGTTGGCCAGAAAAAAGAATTGTCATGATTTATCAACCTCATAGGTTTAGTCGGACCCGTGATTTGTATGAAGATTTTGTGGATGTGTTATCGCAAGTCGACTGTTTATTATTACTTGATGTGTACAGTGCTGGTGAATCCCCCATTGCAGGGGCCGATAGTCGTTCTCTTTGCCGCTCGATACGCCAACGTGGGCAATTAGAACCGGTTTTTATTTCAGATAAAGCCATGCTAGAGACTTTGTTACTCGAAATGTTAGCAGATGGGGATCTGTTATTAACACAAGGTGCAGGTAATATTGGTGCGATTTCTCGAGATTTAGTACATCAATTATTAGCGTCTGCTGAAACAATGAAGACGATGAGTTAATGTTTCAGGACATGTTTAGAGGCGCCGCTTATCGATCACCCTTTGATTCATTCTTAAGGGACTATATAATAAGCGGTTTTATACTAGCACAGTGAAAAAGGATTATTTTCAGTGTCATGGATAAATAAAAAGCAAGCATTTGATCAATATGTAAAACAAGTCAATTGGTATTTCACATTTGGCGTATTTTTTCTATTCAGTATTTTGGTCGGATTAGGCATTGCAGCAGTAAAATTAAATACTGTTATCCATGATGCAAGTGCGTTGCCTATTGAGGCGGTGGCGATTAAAGGTGAGCGGCATTTTACCAGTGATAAGGAGATCCAAACCGCTTTGGAGAATTTAATGCAGCGAAGTTTTTTTTCTGCTGATGTGAATCAAGTTCAGAGTGCATTAGAGGCGTTACCTTGGGTTTACCAAGCATCTGTTAGGCGAGAGTGGCCTTCAAAATTGAAGGTATATCTTATTGAACAAAAAGCCGTCGCACATTGGAATAAAACGGCTTGGCTGAATAGTCAAGGTGATGTGTTTGAAGCTCCTAAAAAGGATGGAATGACAGCATTACCGCAATTAACTGGCCCAAATGATGAAGCTAAAGAAGTGTTAGAAGCGTATCAACAAGTTAGTAAATTATTAAGTATTAATGGCTTTTTTTTAACAGATTTGAGCTTGAATCCAAGGCATGCTTGGCATGCTGTGTTAGATAACGGTATAAAGCTAGAGCTGGGAAGAGAAGATAAAATGGCGAGAATACAAAGGTTTATTGATGTATTTCCGAAATTAGCTGAGAAAGTTAAGCAAGTGGCAACTGTTGATTTACGTTACGACACAGGACTGGCCGTGGGGTGGGAAGATGCACATAAGAGAGCCGTGAATTAATGACCAAAAATCAAGATAGAAATCTGATCGTTGGATTAGACATAGGGACATCAAAGGTCGCAGTTATTATCGGCGAAGTCTTACCTGATGGTGAAATTAGCATTGTGGGTCTAGGAAGTCATGTTTCCAGAGGAATGGACAAAGGAGGTGTGAATGATCTTGACTCTATTGTGCGTAGTGTACAAAGAGCGCTCGATCAAGCTGAATTAATGGCTGATTGCCAGGTTTCTTCAGTTTATTTAGGCATCTCAGGTAAGCATATTGAATGCCAAAATGAAAATGGCATGGTGTCTATTAATGATGAAGAAGTGACACAAGACGATGTTGACAATGTGATCCATACCGCTCGTTCTGTCAAAATTCCCACAGAAAGGCGTATTTTACATGTGCTTCCCCAGGAGTATGCCATTGACGTACAAGACGGAATAAGAAGCCCCATTGGCATGTCTGGAATGCGGATGGAAGCCAAAGTGCATATTGTGACTTGTGCTAACGATATGGCAAAGAACATTATAAAAAGTGTCGAACGCTGTGGATTAAAAGTCGATGATTTAGTCTTTACTGCAATCGCTTCAGCTGATGCGGTATTAACGGATGATGAGAAAGATTTAGGGGTATGTTTAGTCGATATGGGGGGCGGAACAACCGATATTGCGGTTTACACTAATGGCGCCCTACGTCACTGTGCTGTGGTTCCTGTTGCAGGAAATCAAGTGACCAATGATATCGCTAAAATATTTAGAACACCTTTATCTCATGCCGAACAAATTAAAGTTAAACATGCAAGTGCAAGAAGTTCCATGGTGAGTCGAGAAGACAGCATTGAAGTCCCTTCAGTGGGAGGACGTCCTTCACGCAGTATGTCGAGACATACCTTAGCAGAAGTAGTAGAGCCGAGATACCAAGAGTTGTTTGAATTGGTATTAACACAGTTACGAGACTCAGGCCTGGAAGATCAGGTTGCAGCGGGGATCGTGTTAACAGGAGGGACGGCATCAATAGAAGGGGCGGTAGACATTGCTGAAGCCACATTTGGTATGCCGGTGCGCATGGCGCAGCCATTACCGGTAAAAGGCTTGTATGAATATGTTGATGACCCTATCTATTCAACTGGAGTTGGTTTGTTGCATTATGGCGCACGTCGGATAATTGAACGTCAGTTCGAGCGTCCAGAACGCCAAGGGGTTTCCAGTTTTTGGGCTCGAATCCAAAGCTGGTTTAAAGGTGAGTTTTAGTTTTTAACGCATGCATAACGGAGAGAAGGCCATGTTTGAGATCATGGACAGTCATACAGACGAAGCGGTGATTAAGGTCATCGGCGTTGGTGGTGGCGGTGGTAATGCCGTAGAACATATGGTGAAACACAACATCGAAGGTGTTGAGTTTGTTGCAACAAATACGGATGCACAAGCATTACGTAAATCGGCTGCGAGTACGACAATTCAATTGGGACGAGATGTCACCAAAGGATTGGGTGCAGGAGCAAATCCTGAAATTGGCCGTTTAGCTGCCGAAGAAGATAAAGAAAGTATCCGTAATGCAATTAAAGGGTCGGACATGATCTTTATTGCTGCAGGTATGGGCGGAGGCACAGGAACAGGCGCAGCGCCGGTTGTTGCTGAAGTGGCTCGTGAAGAAGGTATTTTAACGGTCGCAGTAGTGACTAAGCCTTTTCCTTTTGAAGGGAAAAAGCGCATGGGGTTTGCTGAGCTTGGTATAGAGCAGCTTGCTAAACATGTTGATTCACTGATCACTATTCCAAATGAAAAGCTGCTTAAAGTGTTAGGTCGTGGTACCTCACTACTGGATGCATTTGCTGCGGCAAATAATGTGCTTTTAGGTGCAGTGCAAGGTATTGCTGAGCTGATCACTCGTCCAGGTCTGATTAACGTCGATTTCGCGGATGTGAAAACCGTCATGTCCGAAATGGGCAATGCAATGATGGGTACTGGTGTTGCCAGCGGCGAAGATCGAGCTGAAGAAGCAGCAGAAGCGGCAGTTGCAAGCCCATTACTGGAAGATATTGACTTAGCAGGTGCTCGTGGCGTGTTGGTTAATATTACTGCCGGTATGGACATGAGCATTGAAGAATTTGAGACTGTGGGTAACCATGTCAAGGCTTATGCTTCTGATAATGCCACTGTTGTTGTTGGTGCTGTTATTGATCCTGAAATGAGTGATGAGCTACGTGTTACCGTTGTTGCCACAGGTATTGGGGCAGAGAAAAAGCCTGATATTCAATTAGTGACTAAGCCTACACCACGTGCTGAGCCTGCTGTGACAACCACAGAGCAGCCTCGTACAGAAAGCTTTGTTGCTGAAGATATGATAACGCCAAATATTCCTCAAGGAAATGCTGCACCAGTACCTCAACAGCAAGTTGTCGTACCAACTCCTGAGAAGAAAAACGAGTTAGATTATCTCGATATTCCAGCTTTTTTACGTAAGCAAGCTGACTAATATTTTAACTGGCTGAAGTTAATTGGAATAATTGTCGCCTATACTTGGTGAGGCTAGGTATGTCTACTTATTTTGGTTAATTGGTAAAGCTATGCTAGAATCATTCGCCGAGTCTATTTGGCTCAGTAGGACTATTTTTGTGTTTTGTACATGCTTTTGTGGCGAAATGACAGGTGTTTAAATGATTTTTCAAAGAACAGTCAAAGAAATGGTAAAAACCACTGGTGTTGGATTACATTCTGGCAACAAGGTCACTTTGATCATCAGGCCTGCCCCGATCAATACAGGGATAGTGCTTGTGCGCACAGATTTAACGCCAGCAGTTGAGATCCCGGCTGTCGCTGATCAGGTTCGTGAAACGACAATGTGTACAGCATTAGTGAATGATGATGGTGTGCGTATTTCAACGATTGAGCATTTATTTGCAGCGCTCGCGGGTCTAGGAATTGATAACGCCATCATTGAGGTCGATGCACCTGAGATCCCAATTATGGATGGCAGTGCTAGTCCTTTTGTTTTTTTATTGCAATCAGTTGGCATTGCGGATCAAAGTGCTGTAAAAAAATATATTCGAATTACCAAACCTATCCGTGTGGAAGATGGTGAAAAATGGGCTGAACTAAAACCTTTCAAAGGTTTTAGAGTTAATTTTGCTATTGATTTTAATCATCCTGAAATTGCTCGTAGCCAACAACACGTGATAATGGATTTCTCTTCGGCTGCTTTCATTAAAGAAATTAGCCGAGCTAGAACGTTTGGTTTTATGCGCGATATTGAATATTTAAGAGCCAATAATTTAGCTTTGGGTGGCAGCATGGAAAATGCCGTAGTATTAGATGAATATCGAGTATTGAACCCAGACGGACTGCGTTATGATGACGAGTTTGTAAAACATAAGATTTTAGATGCATTTGGTGATTTATATGTAGCAGGACACGCAATTGTGGGTGAGTTTAGCGCATATAAAACGGGCCATGCATTAAATAACCAATTGGTTAGAGCAATGTTAGCACAGCAGGAAGCTTGGGAGATTGTGAGCTTTGAAGAAGCTGACGCCCCTGTTAACTTTACGGTACCCGCCGGAGCCGTTTTCGCTTAATTATTGATGTTAAGATTGCCTTGAACGGCTGGCTAATGCAGCCAGCCGTTTTAGTTTCTGAGCAAGAGAACCATCGGTTTGCTCCGCAATCGCTTCAATATGTGATGCAGCAGTCTGGCTTATCTGTCTCTTTTTTGATGTGACTGTTGAAGGTTGAGAGTGCAACCTTGGGTTGACTTTAACTTCAATAGCAGTAAGCATAGGCAACATTTCTGCTTGCAATTGTTGTAATATTTGTATTTTTTGGAAGTTAATTCTAGTAGCCCAGACTGAAGTACTCGTTTCAATCACGAGTGTCCCTTGACGTAAGTTTGCGACTTTTAATTGTTCTGCAACTGGGCCTTTAAGTACACATTTTACATGATGATTTAGATGCAATAGGAGTTCTGCTTTTTCAGCTAATTGTGGCATGCCGCCTTGTTGATGAAGCAGTTGGCTAAGATCCAGAGGGAGCTTTTTCATATGATAATAAAATGGCTTGGTTAGGTTATGAGTGTAACAGTTTTTATTCAAAGTCGAAATGGTGCGAAACGTTGGCAGCCCGGAAAGCGTTGGTTATTATTACCTGCACTTTTAATTGCTGCCGGTATTGGTGTTTATGAACATAATGAACAGCAATACCGGCAGCAGCAAGTGAATGTTGATGGCGAAAAAGCCGCTCGACAAGAACAACAAAAAGAATTAGTCGAACTTAAAAATGCTACCGCATCCCAACTTTCTATGTTGGCAACCCATGTTGCTCGAATGCAGGCTAAATTAACCCGTTTAGAAGCGTTGGGCCAGCAAGTCGCACAGAATAATAAATTAGACGATCAATTTGATTTCTCAGATGAAGTGGGCGTAGGTGGATTAAGTGATATTGGCGCGAATATTGAGATAGAGCAGCTGCTTGCCGATATGGATAGTTTGGTATCACGTATTGATAAGAACAATGTTCAGCTTTCATTACTTGAAACTGTGTCATCGAATCTCCATATAGATAAAGAACGTTATATTTCAGGTCGACCAATCACCAAAGGTTGGTTATCATCCCATTTCGGATTTAGAACTGATCCCTTTAATGGGCGTAGAGCGTTTCATAAAGGAATTGATTTTGCCGGTAAGGATGGATCCGAAGTTGTCTCAACCGGTGGTGGTGTTGTCACATGGGCAGGTCCGCGGTTTGGTTATGGAGAATTAGTCGAGATAGATCATGGCAATGGTTTACGCACTCGATACGGTCATAATAAAGCGTTACTTGTTCATGTTGGTGATGTTGTCGCGAAAGGCGAGGATATAGCTGTAATGGGGAGTACTGGTCGTTCAACTGGGCCCCATGTGCATTATGAAGTGCTACGTGATGGAAAACAAATCGACCCAAAAACATTTGTTTATCGCAAAGCGGGTTAATCATATCAATAGGCTTTCAGACTCGCAAAGGGACTTGGCCAACAACATAATAAGTGGTTCAGATGTTTGGTAAATTACTGACAAAAATATTTGGTAGTCGAAATGAGCGTACGCTCAAAGGGTTCAAAAAAATAGCTTCGCAAGTGAATGAGCTAGAAGAAGCGTATCAAAAGCTGACCGATGCTGAGCTCAAGGCGAAGACGGCTTCCTTTCGTGAGCGCTTAGAGAAAGATGAAAGTTTAGAAAGTATCATGCCTGAAGCGTTTGCTGTTGTTCGTGAAGCCTCTGTACGTGTGTTTGAAATGCGCCATTTTGATGTTCAGCTTATTGGTGGCATGATTTTAAACAGTAATCGTATTGCTGAAATGCGGACCGGTGAAGGTAAAACGCTCACCGCGACATTGCCCGCATACCTTAATGGCTTAACGGGAAAAGGTGTTCATGTTATTACTGTGAATGATTACCTTGCTGCTCGTGATGCTGAATTCAATCGTCCTTTATTTGAATTTTTAGGTTTAAGTGTTGGGATCAATGTGGCCGGTCTTGCTCAAGCAGAAAAGAAAGCGGCTTATGATGCAGACATCACCTACGGGACAAATAATGAATTTGGCTTTGATTATTTGCGTGACAACATGGCTTTTTCGCCTGCTGAGCGCGTTCAACGTCCATTACATTATGCTCTTATTGATGAAGTCGATTCCATTTTAATTGATGAAGCTCGAACCCCCCTTATTATTTCTGGTGCAGCTGAAGATAGTTCAGAGCTCTATATTAAGATTAATACCTTAATTCCTAATCTTGTTCGTCAAGATAAAGAAGACAGTGATGAATATACCGGTACTGGTGATTATTCGATTGATGAGAAAGCCAAGCAAGTTCATATGACTGAGCGTGGTCAAGAAAAAGTGGAGTTATTGCTGACTGAGCGTGGCATGTTAGCTGAAGGCGATTCCTTGTATTCTGCAACTAACATTTCTTTACTTCATCATGTTAATGCGGCTTTACGTGCGCACACTCTTTTTGAGAAAGATGTCGATTATATTGTACAAGACGATGAAGTTATCATTGTTGATGAGCATACCGGCAGGACCATGCCGGGTCGTCGTTGGTCAGAAGGTTTACATCAAGCGGTAGAGGCGAAAGAAAACGCCAAAATTCAGAATGAAAACCAAACACTGGCATCGATTACCTTTCAAAATTTCTTCCGCCAATACGAAAAGTTGGCGGGAATGACAGGGACGGCGGATACCGAGGCGTTTGAATTTCAACATATCTATAGTTTAGATACCGTTGTTGTACCAACAAATAAACCAATGGTTCGTGCAGACAAAGCTGATTTAGTCTATCTAACGGCTGCTGAAAAATACACTGCCATTATTGACGACATTCGAGATTGCCGTGAAAGAGGGCAACCTGTGTTGGTGGGTACGGTATCGATTGAGCAGTCAGAATTATTGCATAGCTTAATGAAGAAAGAAAAAATTCCTCATGAAGTACTCAATGCGAAATTCCATGAACGTGAAGCGGATATTGTTGCTCAAGCAGGCCGTAAAGGGGCTGTGACCATTGCAACTAATATGGCAGGTCGAGGAACGGATATTGTGCTCGGCGGTAACTGGAATATGGAAATTGATGCACTCAAAGATCCAAGTGACGAGCAAAAAGCCAAGGTGAAAGCGGATTGGCAAGTACGTCATGATGAAGTTGTTGGGTTAGGCGGATTGCATATTTTAGGTACTGAGCGTCACGAATCACGTCGTATTGATAACCAGTTACGAGGTCGTTCTGGTCGTCAAGGTGATGCCGGTTCTTCTCGTTTTTATCTTTCTATGGAAGATAGCTTGATGCGTATTTTCGCTTCAGAACGTGTTTCTTCAATGATGAAAAAACTTGGTATGGAAGAAGGTGAAGCGATTGAACATCCTTGGGTGTCTCGTGCAATTGAAAATGCGCAACGTAAAGTGGAAGCGAGAAACTTCGATATTCGTAAGCAATTACTTGAGTTTGATGATGTGGCTAATGATCAACGCCAAGTCGTTTATAACCAACGTAACGCATTAATGGATGCAGAAAGTATTCAAGACACTATTACGAACATTCAAGGTGATGTTGTTAATGATATTGTTGATCAATATATTCCACCACAATCTGTCGAAGAGCTATGGGATGTACCAGGTCTTGAAAAACGCTTAGATCATGAATATGGTTTATCTTTACCAGTACAAGAATGGCTAGATAAAGAAGATGATCTTCATGAAGAAACATTACGTGAGCGCATTGTTGATTCTTGGGTGACTGCTTATAAAGCAAAAGAAGAGATGGTCGGTGAGCAAGTATTACGTCAGTTTGAGAAGGCAGTGATGTTGCAGACGCTTGATGGTCTTTGGAAAGAGCATTTGTCTGCCATGGATCATTTACGTCAAGGTATTCATTTACGTGGTTATGCTCAAAAGAACCCTAAGCAAGAATATAAGCGTGAATCATTTCAGCTGTTTCAAGATATGTTGGAATCTTTAAAACAAGACGTGATTGCTATTTTGTCTAAAGTTCAGGTGCAAGCGCAAGCTGATGTTGAAGAAATGGAAGCCCAGCGTAGACAAGAAGAAGCGAAAATTCAGCGTGATTACCAACATGCGGCTGCAGATGCATTGGTTGGTAGTAATGAAACTGAAGCGGATGCTGCTCATACGCCTATTGTTCGTTCTGGTGATAAGGTGGGTCGTAATGATCCTTGTCCTTGCGGATCAGGCCGTAAATACAAACAGTGTCATGGCAAATTGACCTAAATAGACATTTAGCTTGTGTTGATATAATGAAAAAGCCAACCTCATTTAGGTTGGCTTTTTTGATCCTGAATGAATTATCACTTTATGGTTTGTATATCGTATTGTGATTTTCTATTGAATGACCACCTATTTTAATCAAATCGCTATTAAAAGGTATCTATCTGCAAATCTGTATATAGTGATTATTCCCAATTGTCGATTAAATCTGCGTTTACAGGGCGCTTTGTGGATAACTTAGGGGGTAAATCGTTAGGAAGTTGTGCTTAATAAATAAAGTGAAAATAAATGCTTTTTTTCTTTAAAAAGCCCTTGCGCTAATCTCAAATCTCCCTATAATGCGCACCCACTGACACGGCAAAGCAGCTTACTAAGCAATT
>NZ_CANMWS010000039.1 GCF_947501665.1 uncultured Shewanella sp.
ACGGGATGTCGCCGAACTGTCCGGGAGTGACGTTAGCACCTTCACAAGTGAAAGTCATGTATATGAAATAAGTGATTTTACTCTTTAATAATAGGCATTATTGTTTAATGTAACTATATTGATTATTATCAAGTTATATACAATATGCATGAGTTTAAAATATATGAGTAAAACATATACAGGAAGTTGTTTATGTCAGGCAGTTAAGTTTGACATTAACGGTGAATTCGAGCAATTTTTTCTTTGTCATTGTCAATATTGCCAAAAAGATACTGGCTCTGCCCATGCGGCTAATTTATTTTCTTCAAGTGCAAGTTTGGTTTGGCGTCAAGGTCAGGGGATGATTACCACATTTCATTTACCTGGCACCAGACATGTCAAAAGCTTTTGTCATATTTGTGGCTCTGCCTTGCCTAATTTACAAATGGAAGGGCAATTATTAGCCGTACCTGCTGGAAGCTTAGATGAGCCTCTTGAAGTGAAGCCAAATGCACATTTATTTGGTTCAAGCAGTGCAGCTTGGTATAAGGAGTTAGCCGAGTTACCTATCTTTAAAACATTTCCTCAGTAAATGTTATTCAAGGTTAATGAGTCAATATCCATTGGTAATGGCTCAGCCGATTATCTTAAACGAAGATAAAGGAATATGATTATGCTCATAAATATCACTACCTACATTCTGGTTTTGAGTATTAACAAAGAAAATGCTGTTTAAAATAGAATGAGCCGTATTGATTTAGCTATAAGTAGTCTTTATGTGATTCCAGTGTTTTTGTTTTGTAAAATAAAGTCAAATTTGATAGTTAAAACAACACTTGTTAATAAATATCATATGAAGGCTAAAATCCTGCTTTAAGACAGGTCAGGACAATGTTATAACGTAGACTGTAATTCAAGCCCTTTTTATTATTTTTTTGAGGAACACTGTCATGATATTCTCCCTGGTTGAACGCGCTGCGGCGGATCCGATTTTAGGCTTAACGGATGCTTTTAAAGCTGATAAGCGCGCGAATAAAGTCAACCTTGGGGTGGGGATCTACAAGGATGAATCAGGTCAGACGCCCATTTTGAAATCTGTAAAAGCTGCCGAAGCAAAATTACTGGCTGAAGAAAGCAGTAAAAGCTATTTAGGCATGGAAGGGGTACTGGCTTATAACAAAGCTGTGCAAGGCCTCTTATTTGGCGAAAATCATAATGTCATTCAACATAATCGTGTGTTCACAGCGCAAGCGCCAGGTGGAACAGGCTCGTTACGCGTAGCAGCAGAATTTGTTATGCGTCATACAAGTTCAAGAACGATTTGGGTGAGTAATCCGACTTGGGCAAATCATCAAAATATATTTGGCTCTGCAGGACTTGAGGTAAAGCAATATCGCTATTATAAAGCGGAGAGTCATGGTTTAGATTTTGAGGCGATGCTAAGCGATTTAGCTGCTGCAAATGCCGGAGATTTAGTGTTATTGCATGGATGTTGTCATAATCCCACTGGCATTGATTTAAACTCAATGCAATGGCAGCAGGTAGCTGATCTTTGCTTAGAAAAAGCATTAGTTCCTTTATTTGATTTCGCTTATCAAGGGTTTGGTGAAGGTGTCGATGAAGATGCGCAAGGGTTAAGACTGGTGGCGAATACAGTACCTGAATTAATGGTGGCGAATTCTTTTTCTAAAAACTTTGGTCTTTACAATGAACGTATTGGTGCGATTACCGTTGTGGGCAATAATGAAACACAAGCATCAAACAGTTTCAGTCAAATAAAAAGCACTATTCGAGCCCTTTATTCCAATCCACCAGCTCATGGCGGATTAATAGTCAGTACCATATTGGCCGATAATGAATTAAAGGCCTTATGGCTATCAGAGCTTCAAGAAATGCGTGAGCGCATTGCACAAATGCGAGCACTGTTTGTTCAGTCATTGAAAGACTATGGGGTAACCCAAGACTTTAGTTTTATTTCAGAGCAAAATGGTATGTTTAGCTTTTCAGGTTTGAGCAAAACACAAGTTGGGCGCTTACGTGATGAGTTTGGTGTGTATATTGTCGGCTCAGGCCGGATCAGTGTGGCTGGAATGACTAAAACCAATATGCCTGTGATCTGTAAAGCGATTGCTGCCGTTTTATAAGCGTTAATTATAAAAAAACCAGTCAGTGTTGACTGGTTTTTTTATGTATTTTGATAGCTTTCACATTATAAAGTAAAAAAGCAACATTTAGTTATTAAACACGCTTTTTGAATTCGCCTGTGCGACTATCGATTTCAATTTTATCTCCGGTTTTCACGAAGTCAGCCACACTCAATGTGTACTCGGTACCTAATAATGTTGCTGGTTTCATGACTTTACCTGAGGTATCACCACGGGCAGAAGGCTCTGTGTAACCCACTTCGCGAACAATGGTCGTAGGCAGTTCAACAGAAATCGCTTTACCTTCATAAAAGGTGACTTGGCAAACATCTTCCATTCCATCAACAATGTAATGGATCACATCACCTAAATTTTCAGCTTCTACGTCATATTGGTTAAATTCTTCATCCATAAAAACATACATAGGATCGGCAAAATAAGAATAAGTACAATCGATACGATCCAGCAGAATCGCTTCTAATTTATCATCGGCTTTAAAGACAGTTTCAGTGCCTGAGCCAGACAGTAAATTTTTAAGCTTCATTTTGACGACAGCAGAACTACGTCCCGATTTGCTGAATTCCGATTTAAGCACAACCATGGGATCGTTTCCGACCATAATGACATTACCGACACGGGTTTCCTGAGCTGTTTTCATTATGTTTATTCCTGTATTTACGAATATTTTCTCTAGGCAGTGATATTAGCTTTTTTTAACAAAGTTCACTAGTCTTGTGGCGAGATCGCTTTCATTTAATGCCTGTTTTGGCCATTTTTTCGCATGTTTTTCGAGCACTTGATGATGTTGAATAAATGACACCCAAGCATCGACAGATGCTTGGGTGTTTCCTTGATTAAAGGTAAGGCAAAGGGACTGCCAAGATTGAGCGGCATTGTGTGGCAATGAGGCACAATAATGCGTCATAAAAGCCGATAATTTATCGATATGCGCGTTTTCTTCTTGAGGGTAGATATGCCAGATAAACGGTTTTTTTGCCCATTGGGCGCGTAAAAATGAGTCTTCCCCTCGTACAATATTGATATCACAATACCACAGTAGCTTATCAAATTCTTCTTGTGTCGTCATAGGTAAAACATGCACATGAAGGTTATTGGCTTGATAGCTATGACCGATAATAAACTCTGCTTCATCTGCATTGAGGATCCACTGAAGACTTTCTAGGCTTTTTCCATAGGGGACGAATAAATGCGTCGGTTCTGTACTTTGTTGCCAGTAATGGCTGAGTGCTGTTAATGCTGGGCTGGGATAACTAAAGACACTAATGTATGTGGCGTTAACTTCTTTATGAGTAAGCTGTGTAAAGCCTAAATGGGTTAGCCAATGATGTTGGGCATGAGCATCATTGAGCCACATGGTTTGCTGTTTGAAAAGCTCATGTTCGCAGATTAGACCACCACTTTTGCTGCTAAAACCGGGGAAAAAAAAGTAGCGTTGTTGGCCATCACTGAGTAATGAAGCCAGTCCATGACAATCATCAATCCAAGACTCTGCGGTTAAATAATCGAGGTTTATCCAAACCGGTGGCTGAGTAAGAGTATGACGGTGACGAATAAGGCTCTCTGGTAATTCACAGGCAAAGGCTTCAATGAGCACTTGACCTGGTCGCCAAGTTTTTACGAAGGGGCTTTGCCAATGTTCTATAGTGATCCCTTGATGATGTTGCGTGGTCAGATTGGGATCCAGAGAAGGTAAAATACACTGGAAACTGTCAAGGCAGTCAACCCAGAGGGTGACTTGAATATTAAAATCATCGGATAGCTGTTTTGCAAGCCGCCAAGTGACACCGATATCTCCGAAATTATCGATAACGGTACAAAAAATATCCCAGTGAGAAAATGAATGAGTGAAGGAACGTATCATGTGCGGGGGTCGCTAAGATGAAAAAGCGGCAATAAGCCGCTTTAAAAGTATAATGGATTTGAAGCTAATGCGAACAGAGTGCACTTATTTAGGATTAATCTTCAAGCTCAGCTAAGCACATTTCTTCATAAACTTGCTTAACCCACTGATCAACACGTTCTTCTGTGAGTTCGGGCTGACGATCTTCATCGATACCTAGGCCGACAAAATGCTTGTCATCAGCCATGCCTTTTGATGCTTCAAAATCATAGCTTTCGCTTGGCCAGTGTCCTATAACAATACCGCCACGGCTTTCTACTATTTCATTGACCATGCCCATGGCATCTAAGAAATATTCGGCATAATCTTCTTGATCGCCACAACCAAAAATAGCAATTAATTTATCTTGAAAATCAATTTGCTCTAATTCTGGAAAGAAATCATCCCAATCACACTGGGCTTCACCATAATACCAAGTTGGGATCCCAAACATTAACAGATCATATTCGGCGATCTGTTCTTTAGTGCTTTTGGCAATATCTTTCACGTCCACCATTTTTTTACCCAGTTTTTTCTGGATCATCTTGGCGATGGCTTCGGTATTACCTGTATCAGATCCGAAAAAAAGACCTACTGTTGCCATTGTTGTTCCTTTCATTTTCAGTGCATGTTTGTTGATGCGTCATTCAAGAGGGATTAATCGTTCAAATGCTTATGCAGTATAGACTCGATTAATTGGCTGCGGCTCATATTACTGGCCATGGCTTGTTCATTCAAGGCATTATACACATCTTGTGAGATCTTTAATTCAATGCGCTTTAAGCCTTTTTCTTTATCCCGCAAAATTTGATTGCGCTTGTTCATTTTAAGTTGTTGATCTCGCGGCAGTGGATTACTGCGAGGTCGGCCACGACGTTTTTCAGTGGCAAATAAGTCTATCGTGGTTCTATCAAAGGTTTCTTTAGCCATTGGATGAGCCTTTAACCTATGCCAGTGGTTTCCCAAGTCATTTGTATGATGCCTTTTGCAATGAAGCCAGAGCAGCCTAGGAACAAAACTAACCATACGATATATTGGCCAAATTTCGGTACTTTACCTTGTTTAAGTACATCATGTATCGCCATGCCGATAAAGAAGAAAATAGAAGCAAAAAACAAATTTAATCCAAGTGCTTCAATTTGTTCCATATACTGCATTAGCATGTGACAGTTCCCAATAAGGTAAAAAGAGCGCGAAATATAGCATATAAAAACACGTGCTGCTAGGTTGTTTGTATAGACTTGTGAGCTAAATCAGTTAGCTTGCTTATCGAGGAAGTCTTTGACCAGTCGATTAAAAAGGCTTGGTTTTTGTGCATGTAGCCAATGACCTGCCTCTAGAATGGTTCTGGCTTCAATTGCTGGAAATTGACGAATAATATCTTGAGTGTACTCTTTTTTTACATAATCAGACTTTTCTCCACGTATGCATAAGCTTGGCCCAGTATAGCTTTTATCTTGATAGGGCCAACCAATGATATTGGCGTAGGACAGTCTCAGTTGTTTCACATCCATTTTCCAAACAAATTGGTTTGCTTGGCGAATAAGACTTTTTAATAAAAATAAAGCCGTATGTTCATCGATACCCTTGTTCATCAAGTAAGCTTGGGCTTCGCGCCTATCTTTGATTTGCGCTAAGGGTAAGGATAATATCGTGTCTAATACCTGTTGCGTGTTGGATGTGGAATAGGCAATAGGGGCGATATCGGCAATGACGACACTTTTAATACGAGTAGGGTGGTCTAATGCCATGGCCATTGCAATTTTGCCTCCCATTGAATGGCCAACAAGATGAGCTTGGTCAATTCCTTCATCGTTTAATAACGTGATGACTTTGTCAGCGAGAAGAGGGTAGTTCATGGCGACACCGTGTTCACTTTTACCATGATTAGGCACATCAAGACGGATAACGCGGTAATGGGGCTCAAGGGTTTTGGCTAATGCTTTTAAATTATCAAGATCGCCAAATAAGCCATGGATCAACACGACGACAGGGCCCTGTGAGCTGGAAATAAAATGCATTTTGTTACCTGAAAATCAATTGAAAGCAAAAAGAGAGCTTCAGTGTGCCTGTCGGTTTCCCTGTTGACAAGTATCGTTCTAAATAGCGGGACTGATTTGGTTGTTTTTCAATCGATTGAGAGCGGCTAAAGGGTGTGTTTGGTGATAATCAATACAAAATTGATTTATTGATGCTTTATCAAGAGCCTAAACCCCGTTACACTGGAGGCATATTTGATCTGATCATGGTAAAAAATTGGATGCCAGATCATGTCATAATTTAGCTTAAGGAAGATTAAGATAATGAAATATATCGAGATTGATGAAGAACTTTACCGTCATATAGCCGGTAAAACTGAGAGGATCGGTGAGAGTGCTTCTGAGATCCTACGCCGATTACTTGGATTAAGTCTTGATAATACTTCGGTAGCAGCGCAATCATTGGCCCCTAAAACTGTCAGCCAACCCAGTAAGGAAAGCACTGAATCGCTTCAGCCTCTCCCACAAGTCATTGTGCCTTCGAGAGCCATTTCTTCGATTAAAGATTTTGCCAAGCATATCGATAAGCAGGCATTGGCAGAGCAAAAGGGGGCCGTCGGACGGTTTCTTTTTCTGTTAGAAACCTTGTATCAACTTTCACCTGAGCAATTTGGCCAAGTATTACAGGTGCAAGGGCGTGGACGTTTGTACTTTGCGACCTCAAAAGAAGCCTTATTGGAGTCAAGCAAAACGGCCAATCCAAAAGAAATAGGGCAAAGTGGTTATTGGGTGACCAGCAATAACAATACTGCTAAGAAGCGAACGATCTTAACTGAAGTGTTAGAACAGTTTAATATTGATGAAACTGAAGCTATACAGGTAATTGATAGCATTTAGTTTTTATATGTTTAAATGCCCACTCATTGGCTAAGCCGTTACCCCTGTTTCGGCTTAGATTTTGGGCATCGTTATTTAATGGTTTAAAGGAGCGAACTTTGCCAATACATCCTCGTGCAGGCACCCTTGCGATACAAGCAGACTTAATCAATATTCCAAAGCTCATTAGTTTGTATTATCGTTGTAAACCCAATATTAATGACGTTTCTCAGCGAGTGACTTTTGGCACTTCAGGCCATAGAGGGAGTGCGTTGCAAGGTAGCTTTAATGAAGCGCATATTTTAGCGATTGCCCAAGCTGTGGTGGATTATCGTCAGCATGCTGGCATCAAAGGACCTTTATTCATTGGTATTGATACCCATGCCTTATCGCAACCGGCGAGCATGAGTGTGATTGAGGTCATGACGGCAAACCAAGTACAAGTGATTATTCAGCAAGGAGAAGGTTTTACGCCGACTCCTGTTATTTCACATGCCATTATTACGCATAATAATAAGACGTTAAATCAACAAAGTGATGGGGAAGAAAGTGCATTAGCAGATGGATTGATTATTACACCTTCTCACAATCCACCACAAGATGGTGGGATTAAATATAATCCTCCTCATGGCGGCCCTGCTGAAGGTGAAATTACTGCTTGGATTGAAGCTCGGGCTAATGAGTATTTATCTTCACAGCTCAGTGAGGTTAAACGTCTGACTTATCAAATTGCAATGCAAACCCGTTTAGTGTTTGAAACAGATTTAGTGACTCCTTATGTGAATGAACTGGGCAGTATTATTGATATGCAGGCAATTAGTGCTGCTAAAGTGCGTATTGGGGTTGATCCATTAGGCGGTGCAGGTATTGATTATTGGCAGCCGATTGCAAAGCATTATAATCTTGATATTCAGCTTGTTAATGATAATGTTGATCCTAGCTTTCGCTTTATGACTCTAGATAAAGATGGCAAAATTCGTATGGACTGTTCATCGCCTTTTGCGATGGCAGGACTTTTAAAACATCAAGATGCCTTTGATTTGTGTGTGGGAAATGATGCTGATTATGATCGTCACGGTATTGTGTGTCCAGGTACAGGTTTGATGAACCCAAATCATTTTTTAGCGGTAGCGATTGATTATTTACTCAGTCATCGCTCTCACTGGCAGGAGAATTTAGTCATAGGAAAAACCTTAGTCTCGAGTGCCATGATTGATAAAGTGTGTGCTAAACATGGGCGAGTGATGAAAGAAGTGCCCGTTGGTTTCAAGTGGTTTGTTGATGGCTTGGCCGATGCAAGCTTAGCTTTTGGCGGGGAGGAGAGTGCGGGAGCGGCTTTTTTAAGGCGTGATGGCACCACTTGGTGCACAGATAAAGATGGGTTTATTTTAGCATTATTGGCTGCTGAGATTGTGGCAGTAACAGGAAAAACACCTCAAGCCTATTATGACGCATTAGAAGCCGAGTTTGGTCAGAGTTATTATCAGCGTGTAGACAGCCCTATTTCATTAAAGAAAAAAGCCAAATTTACCGAGCTTTCACCTGATACTTTTAGTGCTACAACATTGGCTGATGAAGCCATTACCGAGGTGCTAACTCACGCGCCGGGTAATCATGCCGCGATTGGTGGCATTAAAGTTATCACTAAAAATGCATGGTTTGCAGCTAGGCCGTCAGGTACTGAAGCTTTGTTTAAAATTTACGCAGAAAGTTTTGTCAGTCAAGCACATCTTGAGCAAGTGCTGAGCGAAGCGAGCATTTTGATTAATAATGTATTAAAAGGATGATTATGTTTTCAAGGTAGAGTGTGTGAAAAGTGTGTTGACAGCCATTGGATGACGTCAATGGCTTTTTTATGTTTGATTGAGTCTACCTAATTTAATTCGAACTTGGGATAATGAGTGTCTGATTTAAACTCGAATTGCGGTTTATTTAGGGTAACGGATTAATAATGGGCTGTTCAATTTGTATTGATTCTCTACATAAAAGGATTGCAGCACTGAAAAAACACATACCGCCTAAGCATGTTAAGATAATACTGATGGTTAACATTTCGCTAGAGAAAGCTTGCGCTGCAGACGACGATGAAAAAGCCGAACCGAGAAAGAACAAACAACCTAAATGATTAATGACAGCCATTTTTTGTTCTAATCGTTTGGGCGACCAAAGCCAAAAAGTATGACTGGTTTCATAAAGAGCTAAACTGCCTGATAATTGAAAACACAAAGAGCCTAGGAGATTAGGTAACCAAATGAAGAGGGATAACTCCAGTTCTGTTAGCGTAAAATAACCATTGAAGGTATTTAAATTGAATAATAACGTGCCGATAAATTGACTAAAAGTGACGTAAAAATCTAATCGATGTGGTTGCCAAGCGATCCATTTTATGGCGTTATTTTTAGGCTTGTTATTAATGGACTCTCCTGAATTGATGGATTGGAAGTACTGTAAATAAGCCGCAAGGGTAAAAAATAATGATCCAATAAAATACAGACTGGTAAGTGTTGTGACTGACAGTGCAGATCCTAGAGTGAGAAGACTGGCAATAATAAAATGGCTCGCACCTATGATAAAAGACAGTCCAATATAGAAATTAAGTAAGTTAAAGTGTGAAGTACTTTGTTGGTGTGTTAGATTGGTCTGCAGATGGTGAATAAACCCCAAGAATGTTAGCGTGGGTTCAATATGGGTATGGTGATCCATACCCAAGCCTTTTCTATGGTGCCGCGAATTCCAGTGTCGAACTTGCCCTAAATGGGTATGAAATTCTATATCTGTTACAAAACGACCTAATACATGGCGATAAGTTTGCTGCCAATGTTTAGGGTAATGGGGGAAATCGCGTTGTGTTTTTGCCATTATCCGTGCTTAAACCCACCCGCTTCTGCTTCCGTTAATGATGCATTTAATGGGTGTTTGCTTAAGTGTGTTAATGCGTCTTTATAATCTTTGATAAGCAATTCTGCTAAATCTTGGCTAAATCCCCTTTTAACGAGAATGCGCTGGATCACCAAATCTTGTCGATTTTTAGGCATGGCATAAGCTGGTACCAGCCAACCTTTTGTTCTGAGCCTATCGGCCAGATCAAATAAATTAAAGTCATGGGGGTTATCGTTGAGCTTCCAACTCAATGCTGGAATACCATCGCTGCCATTATAAATAATCTCAAAGTGTCCCATTTTACTGATTTCTTCTGCGAGGTAGATTGCAATTTTTTGGCAATGTTGATGGACTTGTGTGTAACCTTCACGGCCTAAGCGTATGAAATTATAATATTGAGCAATCACTTGACCACTGGGCCTGGAAAAGTTGAGCGCAAAATCAGGCATATCTCCCCCAAGATAATTAACGTGAAACACTAGATCAGGATGCAAATCTTCTTGTTCGTGCCAAATAATCCAGCCGACACCTAGTGGCGATAGACCAAACTTATGTCCTGAGGCATTAATTGAGCGAACGCGGGGCTGTCTAAAATCCCATTTTAAATCTGGATGTAAAAAAGGGGCGACAAATCCACCACTGGCGGCATCAACATGGACGGGAATATCGAGTCCACTTTGTTTTTCGAGTTTATCTAACGCATCACAAACACTTTCTACGGGCTCATATTGCCCTGTAAAGGTGACACCTAATGTCGGCACTACGCCAATGGTGTTTTCATCACAACGTTTAATGACTTCATCGCTATTCATAATGTAACGGTCGCCTTCCATTGGGATCTCTCTTAACTCTACATTCCAATAGCGTGCAAATTTATGCCAACAAACTTGTACGGGGCCAGTAATGAGGTTAGGTGTTTGATGGTCTTTTCCTTGTTTTTTTTGTCTATCTCGCCATTTCCATAATAAGGCCATGCCTCCTAACATCGCAGCTTCGCTCGAACCTGTTGTGGATGTGCCTATGCTCTGTTTGGCTTGAGGTGCATTCCATAAGTCGGCAAGTATATGAACACAACGGCGTTCAATTTCTGCTGTTTGTGGGTATTCATCTTTATCGACCATATTTTTGTCTATGGCTAAGGCCATTAGATCTTGAATTTCTGGTTCAAACCATGTTTGGCAGAAAGTTGCTAAATTTTGTCTTGAGTTGCCATCTAATAATAATTCATCATGGATCAGTTGTTTTATCACATCACCTCTATGGGTGGCATCGGGCATAGTATATTTGGGTAAACTTTTTAAGGTATCTTCAGAAGTGAAAATGCTTTTGTCAATACTCTCTATTCCTGTCGTTTTAACATGTAACATAATGGTTCCTTGTTTTTTTTATCATATTTTTACCTTTAGAGTATAGTGCTGAAAACGTAAGCTCGGGGATAAAAATCAAGTACTTTACTAATGAAATATCCGTGTTAAAAATATTTGTTTTTTTGAATAATAAGGCTGTCATTGTGATTTATCATTTCAATTGCACAGCAGGGACTGAAGGGAATTTAAAGAGTGGCCTTTTTTTAAAGGGAATCGTTCGCGTTAAGGCTGATGTGACAGTGAAAAAGTATCACTTTTCATTTTACCTTTTAGAAAATAACTCTCATACTAAAGTATGAAGTCTTGTTGTTATGGGTAGAAAACCATGGCTGTTTTAGATATTTTAACCATACCAGATGAAAGGTTGAAACGAAAAGCGAAAAGGGTAGTTAATATTCATGCTGTACAACCTTTTATCGATGATTTGATTGATACCTTATACAGTACAGGTAAAGGGATCGGTATTGCTGCTACTCAAGTGGGAAGTCAACATGCGATAATGATCATTGATTTGTCTTCTACTCGAGATAAGCCTGTTATATTTATTAATCCTGAGCTTGTCGAACAAATCGGTGAATATGAAGGTATTGAAGGGTGTCTTTCGATACCCAATTTTCGTAATCGTGTTATACGGTATAAACAGGTAAAAGTCACGGCGTTAAATCGTGAAGGGGAGCCTTTTGAGGTTGAAACTGATGAGTTTCTGTCTGTGGTATTACAGCATGAAATTGATCATCTCAATGGTGTTGTGTTTATTGATCACCTTTCAGAACTGAAACAAAAAATAGCCTTAAAAAAAGTTAAAAAATGGCAAGCAGAGCTTGTTTAGTCTAGGGAGTATATCACCGTGATATTTTATGGTGCATAGGATATGTCTAATGATGTTAACACTGTCATTTTACGTTATACTCCAGCCGTTAAAGCCTAGAGAGATCCTTTTATCATGAATGCTAACCGTAAAGAGGTCATGCCTGTGATAAATGAGATGTGCCAAATACACCCCGTTTTTAATGATTGAGCACCTTGATGATTGAACCTTTTCAAATAATATTACTAACCCATGAGAGAGAAGTCAGTCGACAGTCGAATACTGGGAGCATTGCCCTTCATTGTTATCCGGAATATTGCCAACGTGTGATTTGGTCAAGAGTCAATCCTGAACCCAAATTAGTGGATTGGTTAAACCGTGGTCAAGCGGCGTTACTGTTTCCAGATGAAATAGCGTTTGAGACGCCATTTGAGCAGACAGAAATGCGTGAAGAAAAAGATAATAAAACCAATGACATTAACACATTAGATGTGCCTAATGTGCTTGTTATTCTTGATGCAACTTGGCAAGAAGCTCGAAAAATGTGTCGGCGAAGTGATTATTTAAAGCAGGCTCAAAAATATGCATTACCTCAGCAAATCATTGCCAGTCAGTTGTCGCAATTTACCTTACGGCGCAATCAAATTGAAGGGGGCTTTTGTACCATTGAATGTATTCAGTTTTTATTTCGTCTTAAAGGAATGCAAACACAAGCAGATAAATTGGCACAAGCGTTTAAAGATTTTAATCAAAATGGCGATAAAATAACCCGACACGTCACTTATAGGACTGTTAAAGAAAATAACACTTGCTCAGTTGCACGTAAATAGGTAATTTCTATGGCTTCATGTTTTGAGAATATCATATATCAAATCCCCTTTATCGGAAGAAGGTGCTAAATTAAGCAAAGCTGATGGAATTAACGGCTTTTTCTCATAACGTTATAATATTCTGAGTAGGTTGAATAGGCCGTTTCTGCGTCTTTTTAAGAAGCTTGAAATTGATTGATGATGACTCAGTGCCTATGACTGACTCAACGTTTAATGATTAAAGGAGATAGACCTTGCTGAAAAAGCTAGGTGGAATACCGATCCAACCAGAGGCATTAAGCTGGTTATTAACACCCTGTGCTTTAAAAGAAACCTTGTTGATGCGTATTGCTAATGCAGTGCATTCAATCTATATTGCGGCGCTTTATTTGGAAGATGATGACGCAGGAGGTGAAATTTTATCGGCATTAATGGCGGCTAAAGCGCGCAATCCTCAACTCGATATTAAAGTATTGGTCGATTTTCATCGTGCAAGGCGAGGCTTGATTGGTCAAAAGGGTGATAGTGGCAATTACCTAATGTATCGAAAGGTCATGCAGGAAGCTGAATATGGCATCGATATTTTAGGGGTACCCGTTAAGTCACGTGAATTTATGGGAGTGTTACACCTTAAAGGTTTTATCATCGATGATACCGTGATATTTAGCGGTGCGAGTATTAATAATATTTATTTACATCAACATGATAAGTATCGATTTGATCGCTATCATCAAGTTGTGTCTCAAGCATTGGCCGACAGCATGCGAGATATGATCCAAGTGTATCTGGTTAATGATGAAGCCGTTAATTCACTGTCTGAAAGTAAAGAAACAGAGCGTTTACCGAATAAAAGTGAGATCACTGGCTTAAAACAGCGATTGGCTCGAGCCAGTTATCGATTTGATAAAGTGAATACGGGCAACCGAGTGACGCCGATTGTGGGGTTGGGACGTAAGAAGAATGTGCTTAATAAAACCGTTATTGCTTTAATTGAAGAATCAGAAGATGCTTTGTTTATTTGTACTCCTTATTTTAATCCGCCCTATATTTTGTCCCGTGCATTGTCTAAGCATTTACGCAAAGGGAAAAAAATAGATATCGTGGTGGGTGATAAAACGGCGAATGATTTTTATATTCCTCCCGAGGAAACCTTTTCAACTATCGGGGCATTGCCCTATATGTATGAACAATCACTTCGAAAATTTGCTAAAAGACAACAGTGGGCGATAGAGAAAGGTTTGCTCAATATTCACTTATGGAAACATGAGAGAAACAGCTTTCATTTGAAAGGGATCAGTGCTGATGGTAAACGGCATTTAATAACCGGCAGTAATTTGAATCCGCGGGCATTTGCACTTGATCTTGAAAATGGTCTACTCTTCCAAGATGAAACTGGTGGCTGGAAAGCTCAATTTGAGCAAGAACAAGCGCATATTTTGGAGCATACTGAGCGACTGTATCATTATAGCCAAATTCAAACATTGCAACATTATCCTCCTGGGGTAAAGAAAATAATGAAGCGAATTAAGCGCTTAAAAGCAGATTTTTTATTGAGACGTATTTTGTAGTCGATTTACACTTCTGTTTTATACAATAAACCGGCTTAATGAGCCGGTTTTTGATTTTTATTGTTAAGTTAACAAGTGCAACATGCCCAATGTGTTTGGGGGTGAGCATTTTTATAATGAGTCTTAATAAGCGATGACCATGCTTCCAAATTTACATGCAGTACATAGGCTTTACCAATATCGCAAGGCTATTTCAACGAAAGCTTATAATGCGAGAGGCAAGAATGTTGTGCGTTGTCAGCAATGCTTACTTGAACAAAGCCTTTGTACTTGTGCATCGAGAAAGAATTTAAAAACGCAGTCACAATTTCTGTTGGTTATGTATGACGATGAAGTGCTCAAACCGAGTAATAGTGGTCGACTGATCGCAGATTTAGTCCCGAATACTCATGCTTATATTTGGTCGAGAGTACAAGGGAACCGAGAAATGCTTGCGCTGATAAATAATCCAACTTATCAAGCGTATGTGATTTTTCCCAGTGAATATGCGATGGATGGTCAAGCGATTGTCACCCGTTTACCGAATGAATTATCTTGTCAAACCGATAAAATGACGCAGTCAGCACATAAACCCCCTTTATTTATTATGCTTGACGGTAGCTGGCGTGAAGCCATTAAAATGTTTCGAAAGAGTCCATATTTACATCATTTACCTTTATTATCGTTTAGTGCTGAGCACACTGCGCAATATGCATTACGCAAAGGCAGTCATGATTTTCAGTTAGGGACATGCGAGGTGGCTGCGTTGGCCCTTGCGGCGAATGGTGAACAGAATAATGCAAAGGCGTTAATGGCTTGGTTTGCGTTGTTTGTGGAATCATCATTGTATGGGCGCAGTCAAAAAAGTGAGGCGTCATTGGTACCACTTAGCAATAGAAGAGCTGATTTTGAACAAGCCTATCAAGCGGCGATAAAGTCAATATAAAAAGATTTATAACCGAATAAGAGCAGGGCTTGTTGCTCCTTTACCTCTATAATGAGCATGACATTTTTTATCCGTAAACATCAGATGGGGGAGAGAGAGACCTCTGGAGATGCCATGGATGGATGAGGTAGAGGAGAATACCAACACAGAATAAGCTCTGCCTTGTATAAAAATCTCAAAACTGCTGCAGATAAAATCATGAACAATTAACAGACCCTAGTTAACCTGAAATAGGGATAAGCAGCGCCATTAAATATCACTATTTTGGCCCTTATCTATGTTGTGTTTTCTACTAATAGCCCACTATTAGACACATAGCGGTATTTAGCCAAATGAAACAATAAAGGATAACGGGACAGATTTGACCTATTGACTTTAAATGGATGACCAATGTTCTTTGACACTCATTATCCCAAGTTCTGGTTAGTTAAACGATCAAGTTAGTCATTTATAAAAAGTGATATGTGATAACGGTGACTAAGTGGCTAAAGCAGACAAGGACAGTCTACACTTTATGCAAGTCAATATAAAATGCTAACACTGACATACATTAAGGGAGCATCAAATTTATCTCTTATAACGTAAAGAATGACTGTCGTTAAATTCAAGCCGTATTACTAGACTTGTCAGCTTAGGTTCAATATTTGTTCATTGATATCGGCAGGAAGCGATTAATGGCATTGATTTTATCTATGATTCTAGCTGTTCAACGAGCCTTCTTTTTACAGAAAAGAAGCGCGCAATATACTTTTCTCTTGTTGGTGGCGCTCATCCTATCAGCCTGTGATAAGAAAGAGAAATCTTTTCAAGCAAAAAGAGTGGTGGTTGCCAATGTGGTTAAATCAACGGTTCCTATTTACGGTTATTATGTTGGGGTAACCGAAGCATCTTTAAATGTTGAAGTGCGTGCTCGCATTGATGGGTTTGTTGAAAAAAGGGCCTTTGTTGAAGGCAGCGCAGTGAAAAAAGGGGACTTATTATATCAAATAGACAGTAAACCTTATGTTGCTGAAGTTAATAGGGTCAAAGCGCAGCGAACATCTCAGCAAGCGGTAGTGGATAAAGCAAAAAGGGATGTGGCAAGACTTAAGCCTTTGTATGATCAAGATGCTGCGAGCCAATTAGACTTAGACAATGCGATGTCAAATTTGGCTCAGGCAAAATCTGAGTTAGTGGCCAGTCAAGCCGCGCTTGAGTCTGCCGAATTAGAATTAAGCTACACACGCATTACTGCGCCGATCGATGGGTTAGTGAGCCAGACTCAAGTCGATGTAGGTGCATTGGTTGGCAGCAAGGGACAATCACTATTGACTAAAGTGCAAAAAGTGAACCCTATTTATGTCATGTTTAATATGTCTGCACTGGATTATTTAAATGCTCGTAGACGTATGGTGAATCGTTCTGAAGAAAAAGCGGCTGAGAATGAAGGCAAAGTGTTAGCAGGCTTTGTGCGAGTGACATTACCGGATCACAGTGAATATAATTATCCTGGCAAAGTGAGTTTTACTGAGCCTTCGGTCAATCCTGAAACGGGCACGTTTGAGGTAAGAGCGGTATTACCTAATCCAGATAAAGAGTTGTTGCCTGGCCAATATACTAATGTGAGGATTAAATTAAGTGAGCTGGAAAATGCCATTGTTATTCCTCAAAAAGCGACTCAGGTGGATCAAGGTGGTGTTTATGTGATGGTGGTATTACCCAATAACCGTGTTGAGCGTCGTTTTATCGTGATTGAACATCAGGGCAAGGAAGGGATGATCGTTAAAAGTGGGTTAAAAGCTGGTGAAAGGGTTATTAGTGAAGGGATGAACCGTGTCAATCATGGTGATTTAACTATCCCTATAACAGAAGAAGAATATTTGAAGCTTGAAAATACAGAGCAAAAGCAGATACAGCCTGATAAGAACATGGTACCTACAGCACCTAAAAGTGCGGACTCGGAGCATTAATTATGGCGCAGTTTTTTGTTAATCGTCCTGTTTTTGCCAGTGTCATTTCGATTGTCATCGTATTGATTGGTGTGGTGGCAATGTTTTTATTACCCATAGATCAATATCCATATATTACACCGCCTCAGGTACAAATTTCAGCCTCTTATCCAGGTGCGACTTCAACAACTGCGGCAGATTCTGTAGCGACACCCATAGAAGAAGAAATCAATGGTGTGCCGAATATGATTTATATGGAATCAAAAAGCACAAATTCAGGTAATGTGGTGATCAGTATCACGTTTGATGTTGGTACAAACCCTGATTTAGCGGCAGTAGATGTACAAAATGCGACGCAGCAAGCAATGATGAATTTGCCGATTGAAGTTCAAAATGAAGGGGTATCGGTTTATAAAGAAGCACCTATTCAATTATTAAAATTGGCACTGACTTCTAAAGATTCGCGCTATGATGAAATTTATTTAAGTAATTATACCAGTATCAATATTGAATCGGCACTTCGGCGAATACCTGGTGTGGGAGGGACACGTAATACTGGTTCTCGCAGTTATTCAATGCGAATTTGGTTGCGGCCAGATCAAATGGCGGGCTATAAGCTGACCACTAACGACGTGATTAATGCCATTACAGCGCAAAATACGGAATCACCAGCAGGGACGATTGGTACTCAGCCCAATACCGATGCTATTAGTGTTACTTTGCCTATAACGGCTCCAGGGAGGCTTAGCAGTGTATATGAATTTAATGAAATTGTTGTACGTGCGGCAAAGGATGGCTCACTTATTCGGTTAAGGGATATTGCACGCGTTGAATTGGGATCCGCGGCATATACTTTGCAGTCAGCGTTAAATGGTAATAGTGCAACGATTTTGCAAGTGTATATGCTACCCGGTGCTAACGCACTCAATGTCACTAAATTAGTGAAACAAGAGATGATTGACTTAGCCTCTAAGTTTCCACAAGGTGTTGAATGGGAAATATTTTATGACATGTCTATTTTTGTTGAGGAGTCGATTAAAGAGGTTGTGGTAACCCTAATCGAATCATTAATTTTAGTTATCTTTGTGGTGTTTATTTTTTTACAAAACTTTCGGGCCACAGTGATCCCAGCTATTGCGGTACCGGTATCACTTATTGGAACCTTGTCTGCGTTATTGGCTTTTGGTTTTACATTAAATACAGTGAGTTTATTGGCATTAGTATTAGCTATCGGCATTGTGGTGGATGATGCCATTGTGGTTGTTGAAAATGTAGAACGTTTGATAAATGAGGAAGGCATGAAGCCCATTCCTGCAACGCGTCAGGCGATGAAAGAGCTATCTGGTGCTATCGTTGCGACAAGCCTTGTGCTTTGTGCTGTGTTTGTGCCCGTGTCTTTTTTACCTGGGATTACTGGGATTATGTATCGTGAATTTGCGATTTCTATTACCGTTGCGGTATTGATTTCAACCTTAGTAGCATTAACTTTAAGTCCAGCTCTATGTGCAATTTTGTTAACTCATACACCTGTCGCTCAGAAGGGTTTTTTTCATTGGATGAATAAACAGTTGGATGTTAATTCAAGGCGTTATGTGTTTGGCGTGATCATCGCAAATCAACATTATAAGCGCAGTTATGCTATTTTGGGGGTAATTATTTTGTGCGTGTATTTATTGATGAGTCATTTACCCAGCAGTTTTATGCCTGATGAAGATCAAGGGCAATTTTTTATCGATGTTACTTTGCCAGATGGTTCAACGGTTAATCGTACACAAGCCGTGCTTGAAAAAGCAGAAAAGTACATTTTAGCTCATAAGGCAGTTGCTTATTGTTTTTCTTTGGCGGGGGAGAGTCAAAGTTTAGGTTCCAATCAAGCTAATGGTGAACTTGAAGTGATTTTACAACCTTGGGATAAGCGTAAAGAAAGCAATGATACTGTGCAAAAAGTCATGAAGGAGTTAAGAGGGGAATTAGAGAATATATTAGAGGCTGAGTTTAATGCTTATCTTCCTCCCGCTGTGCCAGGTCTTGGTAATAGCGCGGGAGTTGAATTTGAATTGCAAGATAGCTCTGGGGCTAATTTTGATGGTTTATTAGCATCTGCCAATGAGTTAATTGATCAGTTAAATGATCAGCCTGAAATCGGCAGTGCCACATTGGCACTTCAAGATTCCATTCCCCAATTAGCGTTGACGGTTGACAAAACCAAAGCATTGGCCATTGGTGTCGAGTTAGCTGATATTTATAGCACGATTAAGACATTTACTGACTCTACGACGGTGAATGACTTTAATTTATTTGGCCGAGTATATCGAGTGAGGCTACAAGCTGAAGGGGAGTATCGACGTTACCCTAATCAAATTGAAAGTTACTATGTGCGTTCAAATACGGGGGCTATGGTGCCCATCAGTGTCTTGGTAAAATATGACTATGCTGTGGGGCCAGCAGCGGTGACACATTATAATTTATTTTCCAGCGCTGCAATTAGTGTGAGTCCTGCAGCAGGCTACGCTACTGGTGATGTCATTGAGGTGATTGAAGACTTAGCTGCAACGGTATTGCCGAATGAATTTAAATATGAATGGACAGGTTTGACTTATCAAGAAGTGAAAGCATCAGGGCAAACAGCCATTGCCATTTCACTGGCGGTTGTCTTTGTTTTTCTTTTTTTAGCGGCGCTTTATGAAAGCTGGACGACCCCTATTGCGGTATTACTCATTACGCCAATCGCTATGTTTGGGGCTTCTTTGGGCACTTGGTTTAGTGGCATGGACAGTAATTTATTTTTTCAGGTGGCTTTTATTGCGCTCATAGGTATGGCTGCAAAAAATTCCATTTTAATTGTCGAGTTTGCTGTGCAGCAGAATAAGAAGGGCCACAATTTATTGAACTCAGCAGTGAGAGCTGCGCAAATGCGTTTTCGTCCTATTTTGATGACATCGTTTGCCTTTATATTGGGGGTATTACCTCTTGTTATTTCTTCAGGGCCGGGTTCGGTAAGTCGTCAATCTATTTCTATACCTATTTTTTATGGGATGATTTTTGCCACGACAGTGGGGATTACTTTTGTTCCATTATTTTTTGTTACAGTAAAGAGTTGGGTAAAACAGCTCCCTATTAGTGTCAATAAGTAATCCTATGAGGTGCTACACTCTAAAGAGCTAACTTGAGGATGTTTATATTTCTCATTGTAAATATTCGTTTTTGGCTCATGTGGACCATGATGAACAGTGCGGGAGCGGTATCATAGCAAGGAGGCTAAGTTTGTTAGTGTTAGTTAACCATAAAAGATATTCAGGTTATTGTCTATACAGAGCCTTGTTATTCAATATTGTGTTATTTGGCAGCCTGAGTGCTTGTGTTGTGGGGCCTGATTATGTGCGACCTGAGCTCAATCCTGCACAACATTATTTAGATGTGGATTCGGTATTACCGTCAAATCATTTTCACAATACCTATTCAACTCATTTATACACTGAAGCAAAGTTACAAATGAATAGCTTACCGCCATACCTTGCCAATTTTAGGTGGGAAGACTTTTATCTGGATCCTTATTTACGTTCGCTAATACAACATGCAATAGATAAGAATTTAACCGTTAAGAATATGCAATCTCAATTATTGGAAGCGAGGGCGACGTTTATTGCAACAGATGCAGAGCGGTATCCGACGTTTGACCTTGAAGGCTCTGTTGAGCCTGAACGGTTAAGTGGCGAAACGAATTCACCTCCGTTAAATAAAACAATTATTGATTTATCTGGAGTATTAGCTTGGGAACTGGACTTGTGGGGGGGCTTTGAACGTGGCAGTGAGTCGGCTTTTGCGACAATGTTATCAACGCGAGAATTACTGCATTATAGCTATGTGAGTTTAATTGGCGATTTGGCGACGAATTACTATGAATGGTTAGATTCACATCAGCGACACCTCATTTCGGAAAATACGGTTAAATTACGTAAAAAAGCCTATGATTTAGCGCAATTACGTCATAAAAATGGTGTCATTTCTGGCTTAGAGGTACAACAATCCGAGGTTGAATATCAAACGGCCTTAGCCACACTCCCTGATCTCATTTTGGAGAAAAAGCTTGCAGAGAGCCAGCTGCGAATTTTACTGGGCGAGTTTGATTTTCCTTTAGAGCCTCCCCTTGAGATGGATAGTATTGTTGATACCATCGTTACTGATGTATTTAATAATTCAATGCATGTACAAAAGGAAGCAAATAAGACCAGTACTCATTTTTCTTCTCAAAACAAGCAGCTTAGTAAGAAAGATCGCAAGGATTCAGCACAAAATGCAGTGACTCTTGCTAATGCTCAAGTGTTGATGAATACGCAGCAATTTCCAAATTGGTTTGCACTGGGAGTGCCTTCTCAGTTATTGAAATTTCGTCCAGATGTCAGGGCCGCTGAGCAAGCGCTTATTGCCGCTAATGCCGATATTGGTCTTGCTGAATCGGCATTATTTCCAAGTTTTACGATAACAGGTACCTATGGTCTTGAAGCGCTTTCGTTAGCAGATTTATTTACCCAAAAAGGTATTTTTTGGTCTTTATTATCGGACATTGTGGCACCAATCTATAATGCTGGAAGTTTAAGTGCAGATGTGGAGATTGCAAGGCAAGTCGCGATTCAGGCACAATTGACGTATCGCAATACATTACTAACGGCTTATTTTGAAGTGAATGATGCCATTCAGAGCTATAAGCGGGCAGAAGCTTCTATTTTAATGCAAACAACGTTAGTTGATGCCGCTGCTAAATATACGCATTTGGCTCGATTACGTTATATTAATGGTGTGGCCAGTTCCCTTGATTTTATGGACGCACAGCGAAATTTATTTAGTGCCCAGTTATCGTTAAGTCAAATTCAACGTGACAAATTACTGGCGATGGTGGAGTTATATCGTTCTGTGGGAGGAGGGGCGAGACCGACATTTGAAACACCGGCTGTGTTAGAGTCAACATTTTAAGTGATTGATTATTGATTTTCTAGAGTGGCTTACCTGTATGCTTGCAGTTTGACAGACTATGCTTATGAAAAGGCTGATGATAGGGACAAGCGATGGATAATGTGGCTGTGATTGGTAACTCTGAGGTGTTTAGTCAAGCATCGGAGTTATGGCAAAAAGAAATTTTGCTTTTAAAGCAAGGTCTAACAGCAAAAAATGTTAACGTTAAAGATGTCAATTGGGATAAAGATGAGGATGTGAATTGGCAAGAGTTTAAGGCTATTTATATTGGTGAAGTGGGCCATCCCAGTGGTTATGACAAGTTTAGAACTTGGTGTGATAAAGTAAAATCGGCGGGAGTGACATTATTTAATGGCTTGGAAACATTAAAACTCTACACGGATAAACAAAAATATTTAACTTCGTTAGCCTCTCTTGGGATCCCTGTTATTCCCACTCATTTTTTGAGCGGATCCATTAGCAATCGAGCAATGCTTATGCAAATTGCTGAGCAATATCATTTGGGTGATGTTGTGGTCGTTAAACCTATTTATGCAACATTTGGGGAAAACAATTTTTTAGTGAATTTAATTGAGGATGACTACAATTTACTTATTAGCGAGATCCCACCAGGTATTATTGTGCAAAAATTTATGCCGAATGTGAGGATTGAAGGAGAATACAGTTTTATTATTTATAATAATAAAATATCACATTCGGTATTAAAAGTGCCTTCAAAATGGGATCACCGTACGCATCAAATGCATGGTGGCACATCTCAATTAGTTACGCCTTGTGATGATGATCTAAAAGCGGTGAAAAACGTGTTGGAAAGCATAGTGCATTTGACCGGAGAAAAAGCGCACAAATTTCGAATTGATATGATCCGTTGTGAACAAACACAACAATTACTCTTACTTGAATTAGAATTAGGTGATCCCATTCAATATTTAAACCTGTTGAGTGATGAGCAACAAAAAAAGGCGATTAATGAATTTATAGAATCAACCCAGCTTACTTCTTAAATAAACGATATAAGAGGGACATATTGAGCCCAGTCAGTATTAAAGACAGTACTGAGCTCAACGTTAATCGGATTAATATTTTTTGAGAATAACACTACCAATAGAATACCCTGCGCCAAAACTACTGATGATCCCTATACTGCCAACCGGTAAGTCATTTTTATGCGTATGGTAGGCAATAATGGAGCCCGCAGAGCTGGTATTTGCGTAACGATCTAAAATAACGGGGGCCTCTTTAATATCGGCTTCTCGCCCTAACACGCGCTTTGCAATAAGCTGATTCATCGTTAAATTGGCTTGATGTAGCCATAATCGTTGAATTGTCTCAGGAGTTAAGGAAAGTGAGTTAATGTGCGCTGTTATATGATCAGCAACCATAGGGCAAACTTCTTTAAAGACTTTACGACCGTTTTGAATAAACAGCTTATCAGGGCTATTTAAGCCTGACTCGTCACATCGATTAAGAAACCCTGCATTATTACGAATATTATTAGAAAAAATGGTTTGCAGTTTAGTGCCAAGGATTTCATATTGTTGATTGCTTGTGGCCTGTTCAGCATCTTCTATTAACACTGCGGTACAAGCATCACCAAAAATAAAGTGGCTGTCACGGTCACGAAAATTCAAATGACTGCTGCAAATTTCTGGATTGAGCATGAGTACACAGCGGGCACTGCCAGTTTGAATGGCATTCATCGCCGCTTGAATACCAAAAGTGGCTGAGCTGCAAGCAACATTCATATCATAGGCGAAACCTTGAATATCAAGCTGAGTTTGCACCTCAATGGCGATAGCAGGATAAGCACGTTGTAAATTCGAGCAGGCAACGATAACCATGTCGACATCCCGGGCGGATTTACCCGCTTGTTCAAGGGCTTCTTTAGCGGCAATGACGGACATCTCACATTGTAAGGAAGCTTCATTATTGCGGCGCTCAGGAATATAAGGCTTCATACGGATGGGGTCCAAGATCCCTTCTTTATTGATCACATAGCGGCTTTTGACGCCGGATGCTTTTTCAATAAATGCGCTATCACTTTTTTCTAAGGCTGTTATTTCTCCCGCCTCAATTTCAGTACGATGTTGTTCATTAAATTGGGTCACGTAAGTATTAAAGGCGGTGACTAATTCATCATTTGAGATAGATTGTTCTGGAGTGTAAAGACCGGTACCGCTTATCACAACTTTTTTCACTGTATTTTCCTTAAAAATAAATAAAGCTTGAGCGACAATGCTGTTTTTATTTAATTTTTGTATCGCTCAATTTAAGTAAAGCAGATTATCGACTAAACATATCTTGAAATATTCATATAAACAAGTGTTCGATATGATTCTTTGCTTCTTTATCTGTTCGAGAGTGTGTTTAAAACATGACAGTGAGTCTATTGGATATTGTTAACTGATTTTAGAGTGAAGGAATGGTCAGTATGGATGAAAGAGAATCGGAAAAAATAAAGTCCAAATGGTAATTTATCGACGTTGGAGGTTGATATTGGGGATCAAAGGTATCAATGGCGAAAACGAGCTGATGCCCTTGCGGTATGTCATAAGCGGTGGTAATGAGCTCAAAATTCAATGTTTGAGGTTCATATTCAAGGGTATTGGGTAATGTCATCATACCATGTGTGATTAAGGTGCCTATACCTGAAGGTGACATATCGTATAAGTAAGCGATTAATTGTACTTGATCAAAATGTGGTTTGATTTGTAATTGGATATTTGGGGTACCGCGGATCTGCATTGAATGAGCAAGACTGTCAGTTTGGTAATATACGCTGCGAATCGAAGATGCTAACGGAATATTGGCAGTGATTGGAATATGAACCTGTTCAAGTAATTGAGATAAAAGTGGTATTTTTGTCGTAAATAATGAACCTGCCCATGCATTGATTGTATCATCTTGCATGAAAATACCTGTATAAGGGATTGATTTGAGTGCACCTGCTCCACCAAGAAATCGAGGGTGAAGATAAAACGGATGGTATTGCACGTTAGGCAAAGGATACTCTTCAAAACTCTCCACTTTCTGAGTGAACTTAATTTGCATTTGAACAGGGAGGCTGGTGGCAATGTCAGTCAGTTCTCCTTTTAGATGATGATCAAACCATTGATAAGTATTTTCCCAGAGTCGGTTTTCTCCGATATTAAATAGACTTGGAATAAACTCCGCGCTGCCATGGGTACCGGGGACTAAATCGATATGTTTTGGCCCCGTCAATTGGCTAAAGAGGTTGAGCACGCTGTTGGGTTGAAAAAGGTTGTCACCGTAAGCTTTACCAAAGTAAATAGCAGTACCATTTTGATTGAGATCATCAACATATTCAGAGGGTGAACGTAATTTTGCCCATTCTATAATCTCTGGGATAGCTTCAAGTTGTTGTGATTTTATACTGTCCCAATATTGATGAAGAATAGGATCAAGCTGTCCAGTTAATTCGCCACTGAGAGTGAGTAATTCTCCCCAGACTAATCGGGGGGTTTGATTTCCGTAAAGCGCTTCTACAAGACTTCCCCAACTGCTCATTGCTGAGACAGCTTTGATACGTGGATCTTGTGCTGCGCCGAGTAAACAAATGCCAGAACCATAAGAAATACCGGCACAACCAATAGCCTGAGGGTTCACTGGGTATTGCTCTATTAAGTAATCAATGACTTGGGTTAAATCGGAGATATCGTTAGGACCAGCTGTATCCACTGTCCCTTCCGATTTACCAAAACCTCGAGTTGTATAACTTAAAACGGCATATCCTTTTTCAGCCAATTCGGCTGCTTGTTGTAAATATTCATATTCATTGAGGCCCCAACTATTGATGAAAATAATCGCTGGAGCGGAGGCATTTAAATTCGAAGGAATAAAAATGTTGGCTGTTAATTCAATATTATCTTCTGCAATAATAAGGATATTATCATCGGTACTGTATGCATCAGATTGTGGGAAAATGCCTTTATTTAATAAGCCTGCTGTAAATCGAATAATAGGTAGTAATTCGCTCGCGTAGCCTGATTGTGGATTGAATAGGAGTGAATTAGACAGTGTGGCACAGAGGATGAACATGACTGCAATTTTTTTGAGCATAGATTTTCCTTAAGTTCCATTAATCAACGGTTACACCTCTATTGCTATTGAGCGGCCAATTTTTCTTGCAGTACTTCTTGTAGTAATGGTGCAGATGTCCCCGAAGGAGGGGTAATACCTAAATAAGAGGCGATAGTGGGCGCGATGTCATAGGGGGTGATGAAGCGGCTAATGGCTTTGGGGCTGAGCGTTTCACCGACAAATATGACTGGCACGTAGGTATCATATTGCCATGGAGAGCCGTGCATTGAGGCCACATTGAGATCATCAAATTCATTGATGAACACCTGTGGAGAGAAAATAATGTGAATATCACCAGAGCGAGATGGATGATAGTTATTGGTGACTAATTGCATGAGGTGTGTTTGAGGCAGTTGTCCTGTGGCGATTTGAGTACTGGGAATGGCATATTCAATACCCTTAAGTTTCATTATTTCGTTAGCAATACTGAGTTGGACTTGCTTGAGGTTTAAGTTATATTTTTTTATGAGTGAATGATCTAAGTACAGATAAGGATGTGCGTAGCGTTGTATGAGTGTTTTACCTTGTCCTTTTTTCAACCCAAAAGTGTATTCAATCGTGGAGAATAAGGTTTCATCCTGAAGTTGGGCTAAAGAAAAATAGTGGGCTTTGTTATTACTGTTTTTTTGTGCTGACTGGGTGGCTAATTTTCTGACTAAATACTCTGGTATTTCAGGCGCGCCATGATCGGCTGATAAGACAATTAACGTGTTATCTAATCCAACCTTTTCATCAATATATTGAAAAAGTTTTTTTAATGTTAGATCTAATTTGAATAAGTTATCTTCTGCTTCTTGGCTTGATGGCCCGAATAAATGTAATACATAATCATTTGAAGAGAAGCTAATGGAAAGGTAATCAGGGACTTCATCTTTACCTAGGTGTTCGTTTTCAATGAGGGCTTTCGCAAATGACAGGGTTAAGGCATCGCCTGCAGGACTTAAGGTTAATTTAGTGGTGAAATATTTATCATTTGATGGGCCATAAGGGTGGGGAAAGCGAGTGGAGAAGCCTGCAATGTCTGTTTTATAATCTGTATTAAAAGCGGGGTCATTTTCTTCTTTATTATGATATTGATGCGGGTTGAGGCTGCGAGTCCATTGGGTATTGTGGTATTTTTGGGTAGGATTATCATTATTCCATTGGTTTACCCAATCAGGATAGGCCTGATAATAATAGTTACTGGTGACAAATTGTGCGCTGGCTTTTGAAAACCAGAAGGCTTTTCCGTATTGTCCCGCAAAGGAGACGGCGCCTCTGTCTTTGACTGAGACGGCAAACACTTTTGCTTGAGGAAAGGCTGTTGCGATTTCATCGCTAATGGTGCTTGATAATATCGCCAAAGGAGAGCGTCCTTCATTTTTAGCCGCTTTTTGTGTGGGATCAATTTCATTTTGATTATCAACATCAGCGCCTTTGGTTAGCAATGTAAAGTTGGGATCTTCAATATTATACACAATGCGGTGTTGACTTCGTTCATACCAAATATTGCCAATCATGCCATGCACAGCTGGTGGGGCACCTGTTGCAAGCGATACATGACCCACAATGGTTTCGGTATTGGCATGTTGGTAATGGGCATTGTTATAGACAATCCCTTCGTTGAGTAAGTAGTTAAACCCTCCTTTTGCTCTGTGTTTAATATAGCGTGACAGTAAATCGCCTCTCAACGCATCGACGGTTATTTGTAAAATGAGTTTGGGTGTCGTTGCTGTTTGAGTGTTTTGTGTGTTCGCTTGGGCTGTACTTGAGCTGTAAAGGAGTATTAGTGGTAGAATTTTTACGCAAGGGCGGGTAAAAGTTGTGATGATCCATTTTTGCATAAGATGTCCAATCGTGACGTTAATACTGTAACAACAAGATTTGGGGTGACATTTGTTATTACATCATGTGTGAAAAGGGAGTATTTAATAAAGTGCATTAGCAATGACTTAATTAAATTAAGAATAGTGAATGTCAGAAGGATTACTACTGTTACTGTTAAGTTTTATCACCATTTGTGTTTTATGTTCATTTCCGCGTTTTGTGTCAGTGTTAGTGTGATTGGATGAGTCTACTCTTGATTTCAATCAACGCAGGATCGTGAGGAGTCAGTATGGCTAATTTTTCTAATTGAATGAGCGCTTCATCTATTCGTCCACTGGCTTCTAATGTCAGCAAATAGACAAAGGCGAATTGTAAGTTATCAGGGGAATCATCAGCGGCAATTTTCAATGCGTGGAGTGCTTGAGGCCATTGCTTTTCAATCACGAAAATTAACCCTAAATTATATTGGGCTAAACTATGATGGCTATCAATGGCTAAGATTGCTTGTAATAATTTTTTTGCTTGGGGGTATTGGCCTGTTTCACGATAAAGGCTTGCTAAATTTAATTTAGCGGGGAGAAACTGAGGCTGTAATTGTAAGGCATTTTGATAGTGCACTTTAGCTTGAGCAATATCGCCCACATTGTACGCTAAGTCAGCAAGAGATAATTGACCGGATAAAAGATCTTGCTGGGTTTGATAGGTTTCTACGGCTTCTTTTAATACTGTTGTGAGTTTTTCTTGTGCTGCCATGGGAATATTCGTTTTAAAGGCTGGAGAGAGTAATTTAATGGCTTCTAGTCTGACATTTTTATTTTCATCGTAGAGTAAACCAAAACCAATTTGCAGTTGCATAGCAAAAGGCGCTGAACTGAGTTTATGCAATACCCCGAGTTTGACTAATGCTTCGCTGTCATTGGCAGCGATATTAAGTGCGTTAACATGCCTAGGCTGTGATAAATCTAATAAATCAAGTAAGACAGCGCGCCGCATGGGGGGCTGATGAGGATCGAGGACCCATTTTTCAATAAATGTCTTTGCGTGCTCGGGGTCGGTCTCATTAAGTAAGGTGGCGGTGCCAATACCGGAATTATTGGTGAAAATGGCTGTTTTTTTGGCGGCTAGCGCAAGTTGAGCCCAATGATCATCTTTATCTTGATGACAGCTTAAACATACATTAGGGGTCTTGAGTGCTTCATTTACCCAAGGGTTTGGGATTTGAAAACGATGATCTCGCCTTGTATCGACCCCCATATAAATCTCACTTGGCATGTGGCAGTCGATGCACATAGGAGTGTTCTTATGGGCTACTTCTTTATGGGCTACTTCTGATGGTGTAGGATGTAAAGTATGGGCTTGTGAATTAAATATTTGGCTTTGATGACATTGTGTACAAAGTGAGTTGTTCTGGCTAATGAGTTTATTACTGTGTGGGTTATGGCAATGGCTACAAACAACCCCTGCTGCGGCCATTTTACTTTGGCTGAATGAGCCATAAACAAAGACCTCATCTTGTATTTGCCCATCTCTATGATATAAGCGAGGTAAGGCGAGTCGAGGGATGATCTCTTGGTGGATGTTATTGTCTCCTTGTCCTTCTATAAGAGTATGACGTCGGCTATGGCAAAGGATACATTGGCTGGCTTGACCTTTATCCAGTGAAAGAGGGAAGCGATTTGAATGAGATGGATCAGTAGGGGCTATGTCTTCTGTTATTGTTTGGGAATGTAGGGATGTATTGAATGCTAATGTTGAAGTTAATAATGTGGTTAGGCTGGCAGTACTCTCTTCTGGAGTTAAGGTGAACAATGGTTTACGTTCTAGCGGCTTGTTAAAACCTGAATGGGGGGGGAGTTCAGGTTTGTTATCATCTTTTAAGCTATTTTGTAATGTTAGGTGGTCAGATGCAGAGCCATGACAAGCTTCACAACTGACATTGGGTTGACTCCACTGTGTATTATAACTATCTGTTGTGAGATCGTAGCCTCGAGTTAAGTCTGTCGAGTGGCATTGCGCGCAGCGAGTATTCCAATTATTAAATTGCCCTTTCCAGTAAAAAGGACTGTTAGGCTGGTGGGCATCTTCATATAAGTCATACCAGATTTGACCACCTTTGTCCTTGGGGCGTGCATCCCAAGCGACAGTATACGCTTGTAGTCTACCGTCACCAATATCGACAAGGAGTTGTTGTAATGGGTCAAAGCCAAAAACAAAAGGAACGGGATAACGTTGACCTTGTTGATCTGTGAGCCCAGTTTCCATGTAAAAACCAGTGCTATCATGATTGAAACGCGTCCAGCTCTTACCATTTGTAAATAAATATTGATTAAAATCTCCCAATACGGTGTCATTATTTGCGATCTGCATGGCTTTAGCATGGTGAGAGTCTTGCCATTGTTTCACTTGTGTGGCGTGACATTGCTTGCAGGTTTCACTTTCGGTGTTGATCTTTGGACTTAAGTCATTAACAGTATTGGGTGTGGAGTATGCAGCTTGGATAGTTAGAAGAAAATAGTAAATGAATAGTAATATAAATCGTGAGCGATTCGATGTCATTAAGTCTGCATTGATAATTTGGGGATGGTTAGTCGTCATTTAAGTATCAAGACACTGTTATGTTGTTTAAGGTTATATTTTCGTAACATCCTTCATTTAATCATAAAAATCCAGTGATTTATTGATTAATGCTCAAATACAAAAGAGCCATCATAATGATGACTCTTTAAATGAGTGCTATTGAAATCGATAAGTTTGTTAAATCAAATTCACTAATTTTGAGCTGGCTCTTCCAGCATGTTCATAACTTGTTCTAAATTAAAGCTTGCGGCTTTTTGGCTTGGAGGGAACTCTTTAAATGTCTTAAGGAAGTTAGCCACATATGTTTGTGCCGGTACAAACATATAGGCGCGATCAATGAGCCAATCATAGTATGTGTTTGATGTTTTATCAGCCACTTCATAGGGATCCATGCGTAAATTAAAGAGTTTCGGTACACGCAATGTGACAAAAGGCTCTGCCCAAATTTGCAGTGTTCCTGTGATCCTTTGCTCCATAAATACAGCTTTCCAATTGTTGTAACGTAATGCGGATAAGTCTCCGTCGTCAGTGAAATAAAAGACTTCGCTTCGACGTCCTTTGTCTTCTTTGCCTGTTAAGTAAGGTAAGAAATTATAACCGTCTAAATGGTTTTTAAAGGTTTTTCCATTGGCTTTATAACCTTTAAGCAGTTCTTCTTTTATCTTGTCGTTACCTGCAATTGCGGCAAAAGTGGGAAACCAGTCCATATGGTGCATAATTTCATTAGAGATTTGACCTGCTTTGATTTTCCCTGGCCATTTAACCATAGCAGGGACGCGAAATGCCCCTTCCCAGTTGGTATTTTTCTCGCTTCTAAACGGGGTTGTGGCTGCATCTGGCCAAGTATTCATGTGAGGGCCATTATCGGTGGAATAGAAGACAATGGTGTTATCTTCTATACCGAGTTGATCAACTTTGTCCAGTAACTGACCAACATGCTTGTCATGTTCAATCATGCCATCGGCATAATTACTGATCCCTGACATGCCTTGTGACTCGGGTTTAACATGGGTGCGAAAATGCATTCGAGTGGCATTCCACCAGATGAAAAAGGGTTTGTTGGCTTTAACATTTTTCTCCATGAACGTAAGAGCGGCAGAGACAGTTTCGTCATCAATGGTTTCCATGCGTTTTTTGGTTAATGCGCCAGTATCAACAATATCGCCATTTGCTGATGATTTAATCACACCCCGTGGACCAAATTTTTTCCTAAATTCTGGATCTTTAGGGTAATCAACATTTTCAGGCTCTTCTTCTGCATTGAGGTGATATAAATTACCAAAAAATTCATCAAAACCATGATTAGTTGGTAAAAACTCATCTTTATCACCTAAGTGATTTTTACCAAATTGACCTGTTGCATAACCTAAAGGTTTAAGGACTTCGGCAATGGTGGCATCTTTGGCTTGTAAGCCGATATCTGCCCCCGGTAAGCCGACTTTACTTAACCCTGTGCGTAAAACCGTTTGCCCTGTTATGAAAGTAGAACGGCCCGCGGTACAAGATTGTTCAGCATAATAATCAGTAAACATCATGCCATCTTTTGCAATACTGTCTATGTTTGGAGTTTTATATCCCATTAGACCAAAACTGTATGCACTGACATTTGTTTGACCGATATCGTCTCCCCAAATAACTAAAATATTGGGCTTTTCTTCGGCAAATAATGATGTGGAGGCGAGTCCAAGAATACTGAGAATAGGGATCAGATATCGCCTATTAAAGTGATAAGGTTTAATGATCATGAAAATATCCTTATTAAATGATTGAATACGAGTGAGTGATATATATTCATTGAGGAATATAGAATAGAAGTAATAAGAGTATAGAAAGAAAATGATAAATGGGTTGAAGTAAAATGAGCTAGGTCTGAAAATTAGCCTTGATATTGATAAAATGCCAGCATTTAGCAATTTAACAAATTAGCCAAAAGCAATGTTTTGATTTAATGTTATGATTTTAAAGTGAAAGTTAGCTATCTTTTTATGCCTGTTAATCTGAATTCAGGTTGTTTATTATGCTTTGATTTGTATTCTACTTGTTTTGTTTATGTATCTTTTAGTTTATCAAAAGAGTGAGTAGCTGGATCTTGAGTAAAATGGATTGAAGCATAGGGTATTTAATTTTACTTTCTTATTTGTTCATTGTCAGTGTGGTTAGCGTTTAATTTTTTCCTTATAAGCTTGTTAAACACAAAGGGTTGTAGATTATGAGTCATGTATTTCATCGAAATTTGCGTTCTCAATACCCAACTGCGGTTACTGGAGAAGGGGTTTACCTTATCGATAGTGATGGAAAATACTATTTAGATGCATGTGGAGGTGCGGCAGTTTCTTGTTTAGGCCATTCTGATCCTTATGTTATTGAAGCATTGAAATCTCAAGCCGATAAACTGTGTTATGCGCATAGTGGTTTTTTTTCGACTGAGCCTATGGAGGCGTTAGCGGATTTTCTGACGGCAAGAGCGCCCGATGGATTAGATTATGCGTATTTTGTTTCAGGGGGCTCAGAAGCGGTGGAAGCCGCTTTAAAATTAGCCCGTCAATACCATATAGAAAATGAAGCACCTCAACGGTGTCATATTATTGCGCGTCAGCAAAGTTATCATGGCAATACACTTGGTGCTTTGGCTGCTGGGGGGAATGCTTGGCGTAGGGAGTCTTTCTCTCCTTTATTGATTGAAACTCATCATGTGAGTCCCTGTTATGCTTATCGTTTTCAGGAAGAAAATGAAACGACAACTCAATATTGTCAGCGATTATTAACCGAACTTGAACAAAAAATTATTGAAATTGGTGAAGATAAAGTGATGGCTTTCATTGCTGAGCCTATTGTGGGAGCGACGATGGGAGCAGTTCCTGCTGTGGAGCATTATTTTCAAGGCGTGAGGGCCATTTGTGATCGGTATGGTATTTTGCTTATTTTAGATGAAGTGATGTGTGGTATGGGGCGGAGTGGGGAATTGTTTGCTGCTGAATATGAGCAAATTTCACCTGATTTACTTTGCATTGCTAAAGGCTTAGGAGCTGGATATCAACCTATTGGAGCGACATTAGTCAGTGATACGATTTATCGTACTATTGAAAAAGGGAGTGGTTTTTTTCAACATGGTCATACCTATATAGGGCATACAATGGCTTGTGCAGCTGCATTGGCGGTACAAAAAACCATTGAGGAAAGGCAATTACTCACTCAAGTTCATCAGCAAGGCCAGTACTTACATCAAACATTAAGTCAAGCCTTCTTAACGCATCCTTATGTGGGAGATATACGAGGAAGAGGGCTTTTTATGGGGATAGAATTGGTGGCAAATAAAGAGTTAAAACTGTCTTTTGATCCTCAATTAAATATCCATGCTCGTATTAAAAAAGTGGCAATGGAGAAAGGATTAATGTGCTATCCCATGGGAGGAACGGTAGATGGACGAGTGGGAGATCATATTCTCTTGGCTCCTCCCTTTATTGTTGAAGATAATCATATTGACGAAATGATACAGATATTAAAAGACACGCTGTTTCAGGTATTGAAAGAATAGATGTGTTGTTGGCTCCAGTAATCCATCATAGAGGATTAAATGTCAATAAGTCATGCTTTTTATGCTAAACCTAATTAGCTGAGGAATAGAATGAAATCTCGTTTAAGTGAATTAGATGAAGACAGTTTGACTATAGAGCAATCTATTGTTCTTCAAGAAATAAAACAGGCAAGAGGGAATGTAAAAGGCCCCTTTCTTGCTTGGCTCCATAGTCCTGAATTAGCGCAACATAGCCAGAAATTAGGCGTGTTTTGTCGATACCATACTGGGTTTTCTAAACGATTATCTGAATTGGCCATTTTGGTAACAGCAGCTTGGTGGCAATCTCAATCTGAGTGGCTTATTCATGCGCCTATTGCATTAGCCGAAGGCTTGGATAAAAACATAGTTGAGGATATTCGTGTTGGAAATGAACCTATTTTTACGATAAAAGAAGAGCGCCTTATTTATCAAATTGGTCAATCTTTATATCAAACTAAGCGTATTAACACTTGTCTATATCAAGAAGCATTATCACTTTTTGGTGAAGCCGCATTAGTCGAGCTTATTGGTATTTTTGGATACTATAGTTATGTTGCAATGACATTGAATTGTTTTGAAATGTTACCTTCTGATTGTGACGATACTGATATTGACTTACCTTTTCGCACTCCTTAAATAGAATGGCTGGTGGGTCAATGGATCATTAGAGGGAGAATTGTATATCTATTGATGCCACATAAGCGTTGAATTTGGGGTTTAAGTAAGCTGAATAGGATTATATTGGCTATTCTTATGTCACTAGACCCTTTAAAGATAATCTAATGAATAATTATATTAAAATCCCTTATGCCAGTGCGTTAGATGTTTTAGCATTGTTTGACCCCGATGAAGAGGTTATTGAACTTGCCCAATCTCATGATGCTATTATCGATTTTATTGAACAAATGCGAGAAAATGAATCTTATATAGAGCTCACTATGTTTTTTGCCCATGCATTACCTTTAAGAGAGGCCATTTGGTGGGGCTATCAATGTCTTTCTTCAAGAGATGATTGGGATCATGATGAGCACCATGCGATTTTATCAGCAAAGTTATGGGTTGAAAGTCCAGATGAGCATTATCGTCGTCATGCTGAATTAATGATTAAAAATGTCGGATTAGATGCGGCTCCTGGTTGGATAGCGCAAGCGGTTTTTTGGTCTGGAGGGAGTATTACCCCCAAAGGAGAGCCCAGTACGGAGCCACCATTGTATTTATATGCGAAAGCTGTGGCTGGCGCCGTTAATTTATGTGCCATATTACCCGATGGTGAAAATAAAGCTGCGCGTTTTGATTATTATTATAAAATGGCACTGAATATTGCTCGAGGAGGAAATGGTATTGCTGAGTCTATTAAGACATAAGCCCTAGCTTCAATTTATCCAATTTTATCTTATGAGCTTAACATACAAAAACACCTGTATATTTGTACAGGTTTTTTTGTATGTCAGGTTAATTGCTACAATATTAATCATTTTGCTCCTCTTTAGTACGAAAAGTGTACTCATTATACTTTCTTGCTAATCCATTGGTATTTTCATCTTTCTTTGTGTGCTCATAAAATCGACTTGATCTACCTTTATGAGGGGGTAAATCGTTATTTTTATATTTTATGGTTAATGCTTTTGGGTGTTTGATAGATTATTGGTTTATACTCAAATGAGTGCGATTGGGCTTATGTCATCGTTATGGAAATTTAAAGGGAGTTGTTATGGGGATCTCTTTTCATGTCATTGTTGCACCTGATGCAGAATCGTTGGGCTGCATGAGTTTTAACTTACCTGAAGAAGGGGGGAGCATAGGGCGAGGAGAGAGTAATAGTTTTATGTTACCCGATGAAACTGAAACGATTTCATCAGTACATGCGTTAGTACGTAAAGAAAATAATGAATATATTCTAGAGGATATTAGTCAATCCGGTGTGGTGGTCAATGGCGCACAAAAAGCCGTAGGCTATCAAAATGAAGTGTTAATTCGTGATGGGGATTTATTGGATATTGGAGCCTATCGTTTATTAGTGTCATGTTTTGACCCTCTATTAAGTAAAGCAAAACCGTTGGAGAAAACCTTAGATAAAAAGGTCGAAGATCCGTTTAAAAATAAAATTAACGTGAGAGATAGGGAAGTGGTTGATCGTTCTGATCTGCAATCTTATTGTGATCCCTTTATGCAAGAGGCTGATATCAAAAGTGAGGGTATTTCTGAAGACCCTCAAGATATGACAATAAACGATTTGAGCAATGATGTTGATAATCAGGTACAAGTCGATCCTTTTATTAAGCCTCTTAAAGAAGCTGTTTCATTGAAAAAGAAAGAAGATATTACTTTAAACTTTGACGATATTGATCCCGATCCTTTTAAAAATCAAGTGCCAGCCTCTGAATTTACTTTTTATGAAGATCAAACATATCAAGATACCTATGAAAGAGCTGTTGATGGTTCTTCGAGTATCGATAATCAAAGTGAGATAGATAATTCTGCCTCTTTTATTGCCAATAACCAAATACTGTCTTTTCCTGATATCGTTGAACACCAGACTCAATACGCAGAAGGGGTTGTCTATTCTCAAAACGTCCCAGTTAGCAGTAATGAACAAATGAAAATGCAAATCGATCTTGCCTTAGCTCGTTTTATTGATGACTTATCTCCTAGTCAATTAGAGCATATGTTCAATCAGTATCATAGTGGGTTGTTTAACGTTAAGAAGAAAGATATGTGGCCACTTTACTGTAATTACTTTAAACGAATGGCAAAAACAGAAGAGTTTAGAATTAAGTTTTGGTCTTATTTTCATGATAGTGGTACACATCCACATTGAGTAAACGTCCAGAAAATGAATGATTTTTTCAAAAGACACTCTATTTCTGACGGTAAAAATCGCTACCTACATTCTAATTTTTTAATAATTTAAATAAAAAAACGTCAATACAGAATAGGTTTAATTGTACTATCCTTTGTATTTTTTATGTAGTTAAATAAAAACTCCGTTCAGAAGAACTAAAGCAATAATACATAAGCTGAAGTCATAATTGTGTCAAAGGCTTTACAATATAACCCAGTAATAATAAGGGGATGAGTCCGTTGAGATGGCCATCATTAATATTGAAAACGTTACAAAAAGTGCATTAATTTTATTTTGAACCAGAAAAAATTTGAGCTATTTTATTTGAAAATAATACAAATATCATGAAATCGAAAAACTCAAGCAGACCTTCTAAACCGCATAAAATTAAGATTCGCATATTAGAAGTCATATATGACATTGCTTTGCCTTTCAATCAATTTTTAGCTTGTAGATGTCTTTTTAATATAATCAAAATGAGCAAACAAATTAGCGATGCAATGATCAGCACATAAGCTGGTGCCATTGTTGATTGGCTCCATTTAATGCTGCTAAGTAAAATCAGCGGCGACAAGCCCCCAATAATACCAAATCCCAAATTGTAAGAAAGGCCAATGCCAGAATACCTTATTGCACTTGGAAAAGCGTTCGATAAAATCGCGGGAATATTTCCCCAACAAAGCCCCACAAGCAAGGCACTTACTGCTAATGATATAGGATATAAAATGATCTCGTGACTATAAATATAGAAAATGGGAAAGGCAAAAATGAATATTGCAATGATGAGGCTGACTAAGAGCCAAAGCCTTTGTGTTTTATCGGATAACCAACCAAATATAAGGCAACTTAAGCCTGCACTGAATACGGAAAAGGCGCTTATCCAAATCATATTTTTGGGATTATAATGAAGTAGTTTTATCAGGTAGGCAGGTAAAAAGGTGAATAAACTGACAATAATTATCGCTCCAAACCCTGTGATAATGGTGGTCAATATGACACTTTGCCAATGCTTTTTCAATACCTCTACCATTGGAAAAGGCTGTTTAGGATTAATATAAGGGGTAAACTGAGGGATCTCAGTTAATTTTTTTCTTAAGTAAAACGCGATGATACCAAAGACCCCGCCTAAGAAAAAAGGCAATCTCCAAGCCCAGTTAATAATTTCTTGGCGTGAGTATATTACCATTAAACTTCCTTGAACTAGGTAGGCAATACTCATTCCACTAATAAGAAAACAAAAAATAACACTGGTTGCCCGTGCTGGATTTTGTGGGTAAAACTCACTGATATAGGTCATTGCGCCGGGGATTTCTCCTCCAATTGACGTACCTTGTAAAATTTTAAACAATATCAATAGAATGGGAGCTATGATACGAATGGTGTGGTAACTGGGGATTAAACCAATACAAAAAGTGGCGATAGCCATGATGAAAACGGAATAGGTGAATGCCCATTTACGTCCATAGGTATCGCCAAAATGTCCAAAAATAATGCCCCCTAATGGGCGCGCAAGATAGCCAACTGCAAAAGCTGCTAACAGTCCATTGATTGTGGTTTCATTTGGAAAAAAAATACTAGCAATGTAAGTGCTTAACTAAAAGTTATCGTATATTTTGATGGGTAATTATCCATGATGCTTTTTACACTCTTTTTAAGCGCA
>NZ_CANMWS010000040.1 GCF_947501665.1 uncultured Shewanella sp.
GGATGGAGCAGTTTGGTAGCTCGTCGGGCTCATAACCCGAAGGTCGTTGGTTCAAATCCAGCTCCCGCAACCACTTTTTATTTCTATTTTTACTTCCCTCTATTTATCTTCTTTGTCTATATTTTTCATTATTTCTACTTTTAGTTTATTACTATGATTTTGTTACTATGATTTTTAGTGATGAATCAATCTAGCGAATAAAATCGGATTCGTGAATGGAGCAGTTTGGTCGCTCGTCGGGCTCAACTTTTTTATGATGAGATTGGCGAAGGTCGTTGCCAAAGCATTTATAGAGAGTAATCCAGCTTCACGCAACCACTTTTATTTTGTCAAAATATTCCCTTTATTGCTTATTCATCCTTTCTCCGCGCTACATAATGCAGCTGAAAATAATATTCTAACTGTTCCAGCCTCAACCCTTCTCAGTGTTATTTAAAATGGGTTTTTATGTTTGCTATTTGTTTCTAATTTGGGTTATTTTATTTTTTTTTTGTTTTATTCCATTAAGGAATAGAAAAAGAGTTCTTTGCATGCCATCTGCATATAGAAAAATAAATTTAGAGTAATTACTCATCTGTTGTTGAGGGCGCTAGTGAAGTCTGCTATTCAATTGACAATATATAATGGATTATACGCAAGGTTTGTGAGTTATTTATCTTTACCTTTTCTTAATTTGTTTCAATTGGTCATATTATTGTTTCTTAAGTGATCAATTTGGTTTTTATTTGCTCTGTTTATGTTATTAATTTATTTGGAGATACCTATTAAAAATAATAAAAAGGAAGATAAAAATGGCTTTATTATTCAAAAGAAAAATTGGAAGAGCATTGGGCACTGTGTTAGTTGCATCGATGAATATTATACCGCTAGCTCACGCTGAAACGGTTGAAGAATGGGGGAAAAGGGCGCTGAATATTCAAAATCGAATTGATCATGATGCGCCTTTTTATGAAACGACTTGGCCGGGAACTCATAATTCTTTTGCTAATGCAGATGATGATAATTTAAACGCCGATTGGACTAATCAAAGCATGTCCATCAAGCAGCAACTAGACAGTGGTATTCGAGAGCTCGTTTTTGATGTGCATTATGATGACAGTGCAGTGAGAGTTTGCCATAACAATTCTGGTGTACAAGTCTTAGGGATTGGTGAATGTATTGATGGCTATACGGGCAATCGAAAGTTATCAAAGGCGCTGGACGACCTGGTTGAGTGGTTAGATGATGGCCATAGAGATGAAGTGATTTTATTAAAAATTGAGCTAGCAAAATCAGGTAAAAATAATATTAATAAAGTGCGTAAAAAAATCGACAACATTGATGAAGAATATTATTTACCTAGTGAGGTCTCTTATCACGAAGAAACTGAATATGGCTGTACAGCTCTACCAGTGACACTGACCAAGAGTAAAGTGCTCGCATCTGGGAAAAATATTGTGGTTTTTGGTGGAGATTGTTATGACAATAATGGTTTTCATGACATGGTTTTCTCAACTGAAGGCTTGATGGAAGATTATACTGATCCTGATGATGTTTATGATACGCGCATTCATACAACGGATATGACTCGTGTTAAAGATGGCTACACCAAGGGTGGTGTGCTCTATGGTTCTGGAGCACTTGATAGTGGAAAAACCAAATTACGTCCCAGCACTGTTGGAGATTATTTAAGTGCGGGATTGAATATTTTTGAAACTTACGGATTTGAAGCCGATGGCTCTTCATGGAAAGCCGATGGAGAATATCCCGTTTCTGCTAAAGATTTAGTATGGAGCTGGGATGATAATAGTTTAGAACCGGATGGATCAGGAAATTGTGCCATTTTAGGTGGCAGTACCGATCGTTTTCATGATGTTAGTTGTTCTATAGGTTATATTGCCGCTTGCCGTAAATTGGTCGATGATAGCGCTGAGAGGGTGTCTAAGATGTGGGCGTTAACGGATACCTTAGTTAATTTTAGTGATGCCGAAAATGCGTGTTTAGCTTTGGATAATGGTGAATATGTTTTTGCCACTCCTCGCAATAAAGTTGAATTGGATGCGTTATTACAGGTTAGGAATAATGCCGAGATTACTACTCACCTTTGGCTAAACTATCAGTTGCTAGATGGCGTATGGGTGGCAGATATTGGAGAAGCTGATGATGAAATGGTTGCCATGTGTGAGGTCAATAGTCAGTTAAATATATGCAGTGTCATCGATAGTTATAGGCAATTACTCGATGGTACAAGTCTTTAATTTTTAACTCTGATTGATATCAAAGAAGGAGGCTTATTGGTTTTCTTCTTTTATACCTTGCTTTTATTGTGCTTAGCGAGATCAAGCGTTAATTGATTTGCTTATTGTTTAGTTTCACCTTTTATTTGCCTAGCCTATCTTTTGCTTATTTATTAGCCTACTTAAGGTGGTGGACTAAATTTTAGTCCAATATTTTCTCAAGTTAACAATAACTAGAATAAATACACTAAATAGCTTAATTGATTTAGTGAGTATGTTTTGTTTTTTACAATTTTTGCATGGTTATTCACTAGTCTAATAAGCTGTAAAGTGACAAATAATATGTATTTTATTTAATTTATGTTGCTTTTTAGTATTAAAAGTTATTTATTTGGTTTGTTTTTGAACGCTTTGATTCGTATTTTTACGAGTAAAAATAATAATAATAAATATGTAGAGGGACTCATTATGCATAAAGGTATTTTTCACTTTATTAAAGTAGGAGGGATATTGGCAATTTGTTGTCAATTTGGAGGGGTACAAGCTGAAACTGCTCAAGAGTGGGGGATGAGGGCGTTGAATATTCAGGCTCACATTGATAATGACGCGCCTTTTTATGAAACGACTTGGGCTGGAACACATAATTCATTTTCTAATGCTGATGACGATAATTTGTATAGTGATTGGACTAATCAGAGTATGTCACTCAAGCAGCAACTTGATAGTGGTATTAGAGAGTTAGTTTTTGACATTCACTACGATGATGATGCAGTGCGACTCTGTCATAATAATACTGGTTTTCAGCTTTGGGGTTATGGATCTTGTGTTGATAGTTATACTGGTAATCGAAAGCTGACTAATGCATTGGATGATCTTGTTGAGTGGTTGGATGATGGTCATCGTGGGGAAGTGATCCTATTGAAAGTGGAGTTAGCTGAATCGGGTGAAGAAAATATTAATAAAGTGCATAAACAATTAGATAATATTTATGATGAGTATTATTTGCCCAGTGCCTTTATGCTTTCACCCAGTGATGGTTGTAGTGTATTACCAAGCGTATTAACAAAAAGTAAAGTATTAGCATCTGGCAAGAATATTGTCCTTTTTAGTAGTGATTGCTATAGCAATAATACCTTTAACAGCATGGTTTTTACTTCACAAAGCATGATGGAAGACTATAAATACGTTGATGATATTGCACTGACTCGGTCAACATCGACTGATATGACGCGAGTTAAGGATGGTATGACAAAAGGAGGTGTGCTTTATAATTTAGGGATATTAGATGTTAAGCCACTTAAACTGAAGCCGAGTAATGTTACAGACTTTTTGACCGCTGGCTTGAATATTTTTGAAACTTATGGCTTTGGGGCAAATGGGGATGACTGGAAAGTTGACGGAGAGTTACCTGTTGCCGCAAAAGATTTGATTTGGAGCTGGGATGAGCTAACTCGACAGCCCAATGGTTCTGGGTCTTGTGCGAAATTGAATGAGGGATCAGATCGTTTTTATGATGCTAATTGTAGTCATTCTTATATTGCTGCTTGTCGAAAACTTGTTGATATCAATGGTGCACGAGTCACAGCACAATGGGCATTAACAGATAGCAATGTGAATTTTTTTGATGCTGAAAATGCTTGTTCAGCCTTGTCTGATGGTGAGTATGTTTTTGCAACACCTCGTAATAAAGTTGAACTAGATCAATTGCTAAATGTGAGAGGGATGTTGAATTTTGATGAGAATATATGGGTGAATTATCAGTTAGTCGATAATGTTTGGATTGCCGATATCGGTGAAGCTGATAATGAAATGCAAGCTCAATGCAACAGTGGAGGCAATCAAGCCGTGTGTGGTGTGATAGCCGAATACCTTAGTTTGTTAGACAATTCAAGCATATAAATAAGTTGACATAAAGTTGAAGTGGGATTCTACCTCGCTATCCCCAAGTGACATGAAGGCATTGAAACTTGCCCTTCATTTCACTTGGGGGATAAAGGCTAATATCTATCAATACTGATCTCTGAAATGTAGCCTTTTTCAGTATCAATTAAAGCGTGTTTAAGCATTAAAGCCGCTTCGCTTGCTTGCATAAAAGTACGAGTGTCTTGTTGGGTTCCGCTGGTTGACCAAAATGAGGTATCCATTCCACCTGGGTATACCGCAATAATGTTTATGGGACTGGCTTTAAGCTCGAGTTTTAAGGCACTGATGAAGCCTTTGACTGCCCATTTTGCTGCGCAATAGGTTGATTCATTTGCTTTGGCAGTTTGCGCTGCGCTAGACATGATAATAACCAGTGAAAGTGGCTTGTCTTTATAGCGCTTAACAGCTTCTTGTAATACATAAATACAAGATGTGACATTATTATCAATCAACTGCTTAATGTCGGTGGGGTCTTGTGTTTCGATTGCACCAAAAAGGCCACTTCCAGCACAATGAATAAGCTTTGCTGGTGTGCAGGGCAGTGCATCAAATAACGGTTTAATATCCTGCGGGTTTGATAAATCTGCTGGATATATATTGATGGGTTGAGTCGATTGTAACTGCTGTGCTATTTGTTTAAGACGTTGGGGGTTTCTTCCTGTTAAAAATAAATGTTCATTATCGAGCGCATAGTTTTTTGCGAGCGCTGCGCCCAAGCCACTACTTGCACCTGTGATCATTATCATAGCTGATCCTTTTAAAACGATAGCGTTATTTGTTAGCTTGAAGGTGCGTTACTGCTGATTGAAGTGCAAAATAGTAACCTTGAGCCCCTAGGCCGCAAATGACGCCAATGGCTTTATCTGAAAAATAAGAGTGATGTCTAAAGGATTCTCTGCTGTGGACGTTGGATAAATGAACTTCAATAAAGGGGAGTGCGACGCCGAGTAAAGCATCTCTTAGTGCAACACTGGTATGGGTAAAAGCAGCAGGATTAATAATAACAAATTCTGCAGTGGTGTTATGAATAGCAGCGATTAATTCATGTTCGGCATTAGATTGAATGTGTTCTATCTCAATATGATTTAATGCGGCTTCTTTAGTGAGTTCGTCCACAATTTCATGGAGTGTATGGTGGCCATAGTGCCCAGGTTCTCGTTTACCTAATAAATTTAAATTAGGTCCATTGACTAATAGAATTTTGTGTTGCACAACCATGGGAACTGCCTTTTAATCGGGGGAGAGTGTCTATATCTAATTTCAGCAAATAACAGAGAATTTGTCGAGTATAAGTGGATTAAATTACATTTAGTAATCTGACTTACTTTGTCTTAGGCTTTTTGTGAGTCCTTTTTGTTTTTTTGCAGTAATACGTCGCTGTTGACTATTTTTTGTCGGTTTAGTGGCAATCCGTTTTTTTTGTATTTTTCCTGCACTGGAAACAAGTTCGATAAATTGTGCGAGGGCTGTTTGACGGTTGGCATCTTGGCTGCGACTTTGTTGACATTTTATAATGATTTTACCGCTTTTACTAATACGATGATCGGCTTTGTTAAGAAGGGCATGCTGATAAAAAGGCGGTAAAGATGATGATTTAATGTCGAAGATTAATTGTGCGGCAGTGGACACTTTATTGAGGTGCTGGCCTCCTGCACCGCTAGAGCGAATAAATTGCCATTCAATTTCATGTTCAGCAATATATACAGAGTTGGATATTTTTATCATTTATACGCTAATTGAGTACGTTAGTGATGACATCATAGCATTTTTTTTGAATTTAATACTGGAATGTTTGAAGTGGACGGCTTTTCTGTTTCTAATTTTAATATGACGCCACTCTTTGACTCTTATGTATTTTATTTTGATTTAGGTGAGTTGTTATGTTTTATTTTTGTTTCTTATTTTAACTTTTTATGCTTTTTTAAAACATAAATTGTGAGTATACATTTATTATATAGCGTTTTTTGATTATTAATATTTAAGCTTGAGTTTAAGTCATTGTTTTATTTTTTAATATAATTTATTTTGTTAATATCAATTTTATGTCAGTCTCAAAGAGATAAAATGAGTTAGAATATTTTTTAAATGAGAATTTAATTGTCGCTATTGCAAAGGTAATGTTAGCGAAAATGATAACTAAAAATTATTTTTTGAATATTGAAAGGAATTTAAATGTCTATACTTAAAAGTGGAATTATTTTTATTGCTTTGCTTTTAACAGCTTGTACTCCTAAAGTAGGAAGTGAAGATTGGTGTAAACAAATGAGTAATAAGCCATCAGGTGATTGGACTGCTAATGAAGCTGCTGATTATGCGAAACATTGTATTTTTAATTAGCGTAAAAAACCCAGCTTTATAACTTTACATGTTGATAACACACATTAAGTGAAAGTTTGCTATAGATGAACTTTTATATACAATGGCGCTCATAGATTAGAGAACTCAATTAAATATTAAAGGTGTTTTTTGCGTTTATTTCAGTCTCAGAATATTTACTCCATAGTCAGAGTCTTTTTTGCTATTACGCTACTGCAATTTGTTGCCGTAAATGTTGAAGCAAAGACTTTTGATGTGGAGTCGTTATGGGGACTTAGCTATCAGAACAACTATTATGATACTGATTTAAATCATACAGAACTAATTAATAAGTTCGCTTTTCAACTTTCAACTTACTCTTTAATGCATACGTCCCTTGATAAACAAAATGTAATAAATTTAAGGGAGCAATTACACCCTCAGAATGAAGTCATAGCCTGTGAGTTTTCTGGATTCGATGTCGATAAGTGTTTCATTGATAATGACTTATGTGATGAATGTAAGTGTCATGGTGGGCACATCATTTTTACTTCTACCTTTAAGTTTGTGGCTTTCCATTTTTTTAGTGTTCCTGTGAACACGCAAAACCCACAATATTTACCTCCAGCTATTTTATTACTTGAAAAACCTCCAATTGCCTGAACTAATTGAGTTAAGTGATGATTTTATGAAAAAAGAAATTTAATTTAGCTTTTAATTTCGCAGTTTCATTTAAAAGCGTTAATACTTTTTAAACCATGATCATTTAACTCGGCATCATTGACGTTAAGTTAGGTTTTTTGTGTGTTCAATTTGCAGATACCTTGCGTCTTTTTATGATGTTGCTTATCACCCAATCCGTTTAATAAGCTTGATTTTATGCAAGCTAAATTATGATTAATCAAAACGGAACCATATTTAAGTGTTTGTATTTATAGGATGCGAGATGAAAAAAACCTTAATATCAAGTTTGTTGATGGGGTATTTATCCATGAATGCTTTTAGTGTTCAGGTATTTGCTGCTGAAGATAATATATTATCAGCCGCTCAAGTGAGTCCCAGTATTGATCCCACAACAAACACCAAGGGGCTGAGTGACTGGTTACCTAAAGTGATGCAACGTTTTAATGCATTACCCGAAGTGCAGGCTCAAATTGCAAGACAGCAGGAAGCCAAATTGAGTATTCAAGCGGCTGATAAGGCGGTATATAACCCTGAAGTTGGGGCGAACTATCAAAAAGGGATTGATACTCAATACAGTTTAGGTTTGAATCAAACTATAGATTGGGGTGATAAACGTGGTGCGGCTACTCGCATGGCTCAACTTCAAGCTGAGGTATTACTGTCAACGATTACCCTTGAGCGTAATCAAATGTTATCAACGCGGCTACAAGCATTAGCTACTCAGAATCTCGCCAAGAAAAAACTTAAATTTCAACAACAGCAATATAACCTTGCTAAAGCACAGTTAGCGATTGCCAAACAGCGTTTGCAAACTGGAGATTTGTCTAATGTTGAAGTCAAAATGATGGAATTAGATCTTGCTAATAATGCCGCAAATTTTGCGATGGCAGAACAAGCTTCACTGGCCGCAGACGGTAAAGTGTTGGCGTTGTTTGGAGATGTTGATTTACCATTTGAGGATTTTGTTAATGCGCTTTCAGCGAGTGCGAGTGTAACTGAAGTGACGCCTGATCTACCGGCTTTAAAAAGTGCATACCAGCAAGTGATGCTAGCAAAATTAGGTGTCGATAAAGTTAAAGCACAAACAGCAGCGGATCCCACATTAAGTTTAACAGCGGGTCGAGAAGGGAGTGGAAGCCTTGTGGGGGTTGGAGTATCAGTGCCACTGCAGATCCGTAATAACTACAGTAAAAATTTAGAAGTTGCCAGTCAAAAAATCGCAGTATCTGAGCAAGTTTACTTAGGCAAAGAACGGGTACTTACCCAGCAACAAAAACAATTTGAACGTAGTTTACCTCGGTTGATGGAGCGTTATGTGGATTGGCGTGATGTGGTGCAAAACTCGGCGCGAGATGCGGCCATATCCATCAGTCAGCAATGGAAAACCGGGGATATCAGTACCAGTGATTATTTACAAGGGCAACGTCAATTAACCAGTAGTTATACGGCTGGCTTAACACTTGAAGGGGCTTTATATCAAATTTGGTTAGGGTGGATGGGGGAGAGTGGACAATTAGAACGTTTTATTGATCAGCAACTTCCAGCTTCTGCGAGTAAATAGGAATGAATTGACTATGACACACTCTTTTGATTTTAAAAATAAGATGAATATGAACACTCAAGCTAATATGCAAGATAACTCAAATGTTGTGAAGACGCGCCAATATATGAAATTAAATGAATTGAGTAAAGCCGTTAGTTTGTCGGTTATGCTGAGCTTAGGAGTCTGGGTTACTTTTCCAGCAATGGCGGCAAATAATGACAAGCCAAGTAATGAGCAAGCAGACTCTGTGGCGAGCACTGTAAACCAGAGTAAAAAAGGCCTTGATAGTGAAGCAGAGCATGGCTTAGAGCCGGTACAGTTAACTCCTGCACAGCGTGCAATGGCTGGTATTGAAGTGGTTAAATTGGCAAGTCAAACTTTTAGTTTGGAAGCCGTTGCGACAGCAAGTTTGGTGGTTGATAGAAATCGCACTGTTGTACTTGCGCCACAACTTGAAGTGTTGGTTGAAAAGCGTCATGTGTTACCGGGTCAAGAAGTGGTGAAGGGGGAACCATTATTGACCTTAGGTGGCTCTGCTGTTGCACAAGCACAATCTACTTATGTCACTGCTGCAGCGGATTGGAATCGTATTAAAAGTATGAGTAAGAATGCGGTTAGTGCGAGTCGTCGATTACAGTCTCAAGTATCTGCTGAATTGGCGCGTGCCACACTACAAGCACTGCAAATGACAGATGAGCAAATCACAGGTTTAGAGAAAAACCCAAATACTATCGGTCGCTATCAACTGTTAGCCCCAATAAACGGTCGAGTGCAGCAAGATATTGCTGAATTAGGTCAGGTGATTGTGGGAGGGACGCCGTTAATGCAGTTAACTGATGAGTCTTATCTTTGGGTGGATGCACAGTTGACGCCAGATCAAGCAGAAGGGATTAGCGTCGGTAATGTTGCTTTGGTCAAAGTGGGTAAAAAAACCGTAGAAGCTAAAATTATTGGCCGGTCTCACGAATTTAATAGTCAAACGCGTACTGAAAAAGTGGTACTGAGTTTTGATAATACAGGCCATGAGTTACATGCCGGACAATTTGCTGAGATTTACCTGCCCGATGCAAAAGAAGGCGGTATTGTTGTGCCTGATTCTGCGCTGACCCGCAGTAATGACGGTGATTGGCAAGTGTATACCGAAGAGCCTGAAGGATTTGTGTCACATGAAATCAAACTTATTGAGAGCCAAAGAGGTATGAATTTGATCAGAGGTATTAAGCCTGATTCAAATGTTGTCATTTCAGGCGCTTTTTTCCTTGCTTCTGAACGTTCTAAGACAGGTTTTGACGCCGACGGTCATTAAGGGTTTTAATTATGCTACAGAAGTTAATTGATGGGGCGGTGCGTAATCGCCTAATGGTGATCTTAAGCTTATTTGGGCTGGCGATTGCTTGTTTTATTATGTTACCCAAATTGAATCTTGATGCTTTTCCTGATGTGACGAATGTTCAGGTTACCATTAATACTCAAGCAGCGGGTCTTGCAGCGGAAGAAGTGGAAAAACTGATTAGTTATCCCGTTGAGTCGGCAATGTATGCCCTACCTGGTGTGACACAAGTGCGATCGTTGTCTCGAACAGGTTTGTCGGTTGTGACGGTTATATTTTCAGAATCAACGGATATTTATTTTGCTCGTCAGTTGGTTTTAGAACAGTTACAAGCGGCTAAGAGTATGATCCCGCCTGGCGTGGGTATTCCTCAAATGGGTCCAAACAGTACAGGGTTAGGACAAATATTTCAGTATGTGTTGAGGCCCAAACCGGGTTCTGACATCAATACAGCTGAATTGCGCAGTTTAAATGATTACTTGATCAAATTGATTCTAATGCCTGCTGGTGGTGTGACCGATATTTTGTCCTTTGGTGGCGAAGTGTTGCAATATCAAGTGAAGGTGGATCCGAACAAGATGCGCAGTTACGGATTGACCATGAAGCAAGTGACGGATGCGCTGGAAAGTAACAACCGCAATACTGGTGGTTGGTATATGGAGCAAGGTCAAGAACAGCTAGTGGTGCGGGGATATGGTTTATTACCGCCAGGGAAACCGGGACTTAAAGCCATTAGAGAAATTCCTGTCACAGAAGTTGATGGTACCCCTGTTTATATTAGTGATTTAGCCACTGTGGGTTTCGGTACTGAAATACGTGTGGGTGCTGTGAGCATGGCCGAGCGAGATGAAACGGGTAAGCCGGTGAATCTTGGTGAGGTGGTTGCGGGTATCGTACTTAAACGCGTTGGCGCTAATACCAAAGAAACCATTAATGACGTAGAAGACAGAATTGCTTTAGTGAAACAAGCTTTGCCAGAGGGTGTGCAGTTTGATGTCTATTATGATCAAGCTGAATTGGTGAATAAGGCCGTACAAACCGTTATTGAAGCTTTAGTGATGGCGTTTATTTTCATCATCATCATTCTGGCTTTATTTTTAGTCAATATTCGAGCAACATTCTTAGTATTGGTTTCAATTCCTATCTCTGTGGGGATGGCATTGCTGATTATGTCATTTTATGGCATGTCGGCAAACTTGATGTCATTAGGGGGACTGGCGGTGGCTATCGGTATGTTAGTCGATGGCTCTGTGGTGATGGTTGAAAACATCTTTAAGCACTTAACGCAACCTGACAGGCGGCATTTATCTGAAGCGAGAGAGCGCTCAGATGGTGAGTTTGACCCTCATCACGCAGACGAAGACGCCAGTCTTGCTGGTGGCAGTGAAGGGATCACGATGCGAGTATTATTGGCAGCCAAAGAAGTATGTAGCCCTATTTTCTTTGCAACCGCCATTATTATCGTTGTTTTTGCTCCGTTGTTTGCGCTGGAAGGGGTGGAAGGTAAATTATTTCAGCCCATGGCCATCAGTATCATTTTAGCAATGATTGGATCTTTAGTATCAGCCCTTTTGGTTGTGCCTGCAATTGCTGTGTATTTATTTAAACGTGGCGTCACCATGAAAGAAAGTGTGGTGTTAAGGCCTATTGATAATGCCTATCGCAAGTTACTGACTTTTGTGATGGCCAGACCTAAAACGGTGGTGAGTGCTGCGGTATTGCTTTTTGTTGGCAGTATTATGTTATTGCCCAAATTAGGGACTGAGTTTGTGCCAGAGCTTGAAGAGGGAACCATTAATTTAAGGGTAACCTTAGCACCGACATCCAGTTTAGATACGTCCTTAGCTGTGGCGTCTAAATTAGAAAATTTGTTACTTGAGTTTCCTGAAGTTACCTATGCTCTGAGTCGTATTGGTGCGGCTGAGTTGGGGGGCGATCCTGAGGCGATGAGTAATGTCGAAATTTATGTCGGTCTTAAACCAATAGAAGAGTGGACTACGGCAAAATCTCGTATTGAATTACAAAGAAAAATGCAGGAAAAGTTGAGTGTTTACCCCGGTCTCTTATTTAACTTTTCGCAACCGATTGCGACTCGAGTGGATGAGTTATTATCAGGTGTGAAAGCGCAGCTGGCGATTAAGATATTTGGCCCTGATCTCACCGAACTTGCTAATAAAGGTAAAGACTTTACTGATTTAGTTGCTTCAGTTCCAGGTGCTGTTGATGTGTCTTTAGAGCAAGTGAGTGGTGAGGCACAACTGGTGGTTAGGCCAAAACGTGATGCGTTAGCGCGATATGGGATCAGTGCGGATCAGGTCTTAAAAGTGGTCAGTGATAGCATTGGTAGTGTGAATGCGGGACAAGTATTAGATGGTAATGCTCGTTATAATGTAAATGTGCGATTAGCAGAAAAATATCGTAACTCCCCAAATGCAATTAGTAATTTATTATTAAGTGGTCCAAAAGGTTCGACCATTCGTCTTGCGGAGGTGGCTGATGTGACTGTTGAGATGGCTCCGCCTAATATTCGTCGTGATGATGTACAAAGGCGAGTTGTGGTATTGGCCAATGTATCGGGCAGAGATATGGGGTCGGTGGTAAAAGATATCTATGCTTTGGTGCCTAAACTTGACTTAAAGCCGGGGTACACTGTGGTCGTTGGTGGGCAATATGAAAGTCAGCTACGTGCTCAAGCTAAATTGATGGTGGTTGTGCCTATGTCAATTGCATTGATTGGATTATTGTTATTCTTTTCTTTTGGTTCTCTCAAGCAAGTTGCCTTGATTATGGTTAATGTGCCTTTAGCATTGATTGGTGGCATTGTGGCGTTATATATCAGTGGGACTTATTTGTCGGTGCCAAGCTCCATTGGCTTTATTACCCTATTTGGGGTTGCCGTTCTGAATGGGGTGGTGTTGGTTGACTCGATAAATCAGCGGCGACGTGGACTCGAGTATGAAACCGATGAGAGCTTATATGAAGCGGTTTATGAAGGTACAGTAGGACGCTTACGCCCGGTATTAATGACAGCGTTAACGTCTTCGTTAGGCTTAATTCCTATTCTCATCTCTAACGGTACGGGAAGTGAAATTCAAAAACCCCTTGCTGTGGTGATTATTGGTGGTTTATTTACGGCAACAGCGCTTACTTTATTGGTATTACCGACTATCTATCGTTGGTTATATAGTGGTAAGCGACGTGAGCCTATTAGCGAAACCTAGTGAATTATCCTGAAGTGATAGGATGAATATCATTGGCGGCCAACATGGCCGCTTTTTTTTACAAACAGATAGTGGTGAGTAAACTTTTTTACGTTTAGACATAGGTCTAGTTTAGGCTTAACTGTTTGAATGAAATTCATTGCCAATGATTTTCATCGTGTTTGAAGCATATTTGCTTGCAAGAAAATATGACTTATTCATGTATTCCTTATTCTACGGGGCTTACTACAATATTCGTGATGATAAATGTGACTGCGAAAATGCATTATTTGAATTCTTTTTTTAGTGATATGACCTTTCTTACTTACCTATTTTGACTGTTTTCTTATCCATATGCGCTAAATAGCTGTGTTTACACCAATATGTTTCGAATACATAATCCGCAGCATTATATAGGTGCGAGGCAGAGAAGGGGCTTTTCTCTGTAAATGGAACATGTGGAATAAGATAAAAAATCAGAGTATACGTTTTCAATTGAGACTAGCGATGAGCTTGTTTTTGATCATAGCTTGTGTATCGATTGCAGCCGTTGTTTATCAACAAGCATCGGCTTTATTGATGCAGCAAACCTTAAAAGAGCATCAATCTAAACTCAGTGTATTATCAGATACTATTGCGAGCCAATTTGTGAGTTATATTGATGTGGCAAAAGATTTGGAAGTCACTTTTCGTTCGGGATATTTATATGGGTTGACCTTCACTAATGATGATGTGGTTTATGGCGGTAAAGCGGTCAATAATGCTGTGATTAACGGGCAGTCTATTATTGGTGATACGAGTATTGTTGATAGATTCACTCATGATACAGATGTGACTGCGACCATCTTCCTTGCTTCAGATAATGAATTTGTTCGTGTGGCTACTACCTTGAAAACAGATACAAGTGATAGAGGATCCGGGGCCATATTAGGGCAAGGTCACCCTGCTTATGCTAAGTTACTGAATGGTAAGCCTTATTACGATAAAGTGCGTTTGTTTGGTCGTGAGTACATCAGTTACTATTCGCCAATAAAAGATGAGTTTCATCGCGTGCGGGGGGTTTCTGCCGTCGCTTTACCGATTGAAGATGCCTCTGAAACCATTTTTGCTAATCTGGCTTTACTTGGTTGGGGAGATAGCGGTTATACCATAGTAGCGAATCACCATCCTGATTATTTGGGTGAATATCTTTATCATCCACAAAAGAAACGTCAAGGCGAATCGATACTTGATCTCAAAGATAGCTATGGAGATAAAGTTTTTTCAGAAATAGTGAGTAATGAAAATGGTGTGATCCGCTATTTTGAAAATATTAAGGGTGAGACGAAAGAGAAATACGCAGTTTATACCCAAGTTCCTGGTTGGGATTGGACCTTGATTGGTGGATCTTATATTGAAGAAGTGACAAAGGGCAGTAATCATTTATTGATGCTAGTGATGGGAGTCTCTGGGGTTGTGACCCTGATTATTTTTACCTTATTGAGCATTTTCCTGTATCGAATGACTAGGCCTTTACAAGATCTAACGGGTTATATGGCACAACTTAGCCAAGGCCAAGTAAGTTTGTGTATTCCTGAAGTGGAAGACAACTCAAATAATGAGATTAAGCAATTGACTCATGGTTTTCATGTGATGGCATTTAAGTTTAATGGACTGGTGTCCAATATACGAGAAGCGAGCGCGCAAGTTCAAACTCGTGCAGAACATGTTGCCGCCGATGCTAAAGAGAGTTTATTGCAATCTGATGTACAGCATCAACAAGTCGAATTAGTGGTTACAGCGATTGAGCAAATGGCTTCATCGGCACAATCTGTTGCTGAACAAGTTGAAAGTATTGCGGTGAGTGTTCGCTCTGCTAATGAAGTGAGTTTATCTGGATCACAATTGGTTAAAGAGGTAAGAGCGGAAATTGCAGATTTAAATACCCAATTACGTCAATCAGCAGAAGCAATTGATATGGTGAGCCGTCAAAGTGAAAGTATACAAGCGGTGACGCGTATGATTGATGAAGTGGCTGAACAAACAAACTTATTAGCGTTAAATGCAGCGATTGAAGCGGCAAGAGCGGGTGAGCAAGGGCGTGGTTTTGCTGTGGTTGCCGATGAGGTGCGAACATTAGCACATCGAACCCAAGGTTCAGTGAAAGAAGTGGTGACTATCATTGCTCAATTAAGGGATTATACGACGAGCGCTGTGAGCTTGATGTCAGAAAGTCAACTGAAAGGCAAAAAGGTTACAGAGCAAGCCCAGCAAGCTGGAGTCGCCTTAGATCAAATTACCGATCAAGTGACGGATATCGCTTGTAAATCGGAAGTGATTGCTGCAACAGCAGAAGAGCAAGCTCAAGTGACTCAAGAGGTTGCTGTCAATGCCACAGAAATTAGTCGTTTAAATCAAGACAGCCAAAATATTGCGGCGAAAACGGCAAAAAATGCTGAAAACTTACAGCAGTTATCGACAGAGTTAACTGAGCAAGTCGATTACTTTTACTAAATGTCTCTGTAAAGTGCCCTTGATGATTCAGGCATCAAGGGTCAACAGTTATCATTCGATTGTCAAATGATTGATATTATACTTGTTGTTCTTTAGTTGTTTTTTGTTGTTAATATTGATTTTTTTGGTTAACTTTAATTAATAAAGAGCGGTCATTTATAGAAATTTTATGGGGATGATGCAGTTTGGACTCAAATCGTCATAGAGTTAAGGTAAAATTTACTCTTTTTAGTCAGTAGAGTTAAAGGAGTGTGAATGTGAGTCAACAAATTTCGAGTCATAAACACACCACTCAATCAAGTCGAATCCATTTACCTCATCGTATTGAAAATATAAGCTTTGTTATTTTTGTTTGCCTGATTAGTTCACTGGGTGGCTTTTTAGTTGGCTTTGATACTGGGGTGATAAATGGCACTTTCGATGGCTTGTATTCTGTTTTTGGAAGCAATCATATTGCCAGTGGCTTTAATGTTACCGCTATTTTATTGGGTGGCGCTGCGGGTGCATTGATGTCTGGTATGTTTGTTGATCGTTTAGGTCGGCGTTCTTTGTTGATTATTGCAGCGAACTTTCTCGTGATCAGTGCTTGGGGAGCTGGTATTACTGACTCTTCTATTGGCTTTATTCTTTATCGAATGTTAGGCGGAGTAGCCATTGGTGTCCTGTCTGTCATTACGCCAATTTATATTGCAGAAATCGCACCTTCTCGATACAGAGGGGGCTTAATTAGTTTGCAATATATGGCAATTTTATTGGGACTATTATCTGCAAGTTTAAGCAATGATATGCTTCTTAATATAGCAGGGAAATCCACCGAACTACTTTGGCTTGATGCTGAGGCATGGCGCTGGATGTTTTGGATTGAATTGTTACCTGCATTTATTTTTCTATTTTTATTATTTTTTATTCCTGAAAGTCCTCGATTTCTTGCTGCTATTGGTAATCAAAGAGCTGCTCATTCAGTACTTATTCGGCTTCATGGGCAGCAAAAAGCGGCTAGTGTCGTGGCGAAGTTGAAATTATCATTGCCTTTTACTCAACAGCCGGGCTTTGCTGATTTGATGCAAGAGGGTCGGGGGAAAATAAAACATGTGCTTTGGTTAGCATTGACGTTGGCAGCGCTTCAACAGTTAATGGGGATCAATGTGATTTATTATTATGGTGCGGTTTTATGGCAAGGTGTTGGTTTTTCTGAAACGGATACTTTATTTATTAATATTATAACTGGCATGGTGAGTATCGCTGGGTGTTGTTTGACACTTTGCTTTATCGATAAATGTGGGCGAAAACCATTTTTAATTATTGGTTCATTGGGAATGACACTAACATTAGGTTTAATGGTTTATGCGTTTGCTAATGCTGAATTTGGTCTCAATGGAGAGTTAAATTTAGGGGCTTATGATTGGTTAGCTTTAATATCGGCTAATGTGTATGTGTTCTTTTTTAGCTTATCTTGGGGACCGGTTATTTGGGCATTATTGGTTGAAATGTTTCCTCAAAGAATGAGGGGCTTGGGAATGGCATTAAGTGGTTGTACTTTGTGGTTAGTGCATTTTGCGATGATAAGGAGCTTTCCTTTGTTATTAACGTACATAGGATTGGCAGAAACTTACAGTTTATACTGTATTTTTACCTTATGTTCTATGTTACTTATTTTTCGTTATATTCATGAGACAAAGCGGCAAACATTAGAAGATATTCATCGATTCTAATTTAGATAATTAATTGATTGTAATGGTTTTTATGGTTTTTATGGTTTTTATTCTAACGGGATATGGTATTTTTTAATTCATTTTGGTTTCATCACGGAATGTATTATTAATACGCTCAGGTATTAAAAAACTGTTTTTAGATTATTATTCCATAAAGCATAGTGAATACTCGAGTTTAAGCCTTTTTTAGGAGTAAAATGCTCTGGAAATGTTGCTGGATAAATTGATATTGTATCCTGAACGTGGCCGATATCAATATTGTGTCAATAAGGAGTCGTCTTGTCTTCTCTACGCTTTATAGCTGGGCCTACTGCATTTAAAACGATATTAGAAAGAGGGCTTGATGCTGACGATTTTACACAAGTGTTTGCCGCATCAGGAGGACCTAAGTGGTTAGGTCTTGCAAGTTTAGATCGTTATCTTTTTGGTGAATTCTTTAAGCATAGAACAGTGCCTTTATATACTATCGGCGCCTCTTCTGGTGCATGGCGCTTAGCGAGTTTAGCGCAGGAAAATCCCCTAAAAGCGCATCAAAAGCTGGAAGAGCTTTATATTAATCAAGTTTACGAAGGTAAACCTACACCAGATTTTATTACTAAGAATGTGACTGGTATTATTAAGGAGTTATTGGGTTCCCATAAAGGCGCAGATATTATTGCTCATCCCGTTATTAAGAGTCATTTTGTGACCTGCCGAGCGCGACACTTAAATGCAGGTGATAATCGTATGGCATTGGCTGCGGGACTGGCTGCGACAGCGGCCAGTAATTTATTAAGTCGAAAGAGTTTAGCTTGGCATTTTGAGCGCTGTGTTTTTGGGGTGGATGATTTATCTTCCCCTTTTTGCGCATTAAAAGATTTACCGAGTCGACATATTGCGTTACATAACGAAAATATTAATCATGTATTAGTGGCGAGTGGGGCCATTCCATGGGTATTAGCGCCAGTAAGAGATATCAAGGGAGCGCCAAAGGGAAAATATTATGATGGTGGCATTACAGATTACCATTTTGATTTAACTTTGACGCAAGCAAAAGGAATGACGATATATCCACATTTTTATTCGATGATGAAGCCGGGTTGGTTTGATAAGTCGCTGGCTTGGCGCCAAGCTAAGCGTAATTATGACAATGCATTAATTTTAACACCGACGGATAAATTTATTGAGCGATTACCTTTTTCTAAGCTACCCGATAGACGAGACTTTAGATCGTTAAATACTGAGAAAAGAATTCAATATTGGAAAAATGCAGCCATGATGAGTCATGCTTTAGCTGATGATTTTGATAAGGTAATTCACTCTGGAACGATTGCAAATAAACTTGAAAGGCTTTGAATCAGTATTTCAACAAATAATTATAAGCCTAGCTGCTACACTTTATAAGATAGGTGGCAGCTTACTTGCCCATTCATGGGAAAAGGCTTATGCAAACAGAAGAAATGGTAATACTCACCCGTGATGCTTTATTATTACCACAGGGAAGGATAAAAGTTAGAATTGTCGAGCCTCATTATCTGAAGATGGTAGCTGAAGTGTTAAAAGGAAGTTATCCATTAATATTTGGTATGCATAGAGTACATGGTAAATTACCTTGTTATCCTTATGCTACTCAGTGCGATGTGATTGACTTTAATCAGCAAAAAGATGGCGCATTAGAGTTAGTGTTAGAGGGGGTTCAAAAAGTAAAAATAGTCTCTGCTTTACAACAAAAAGATAAGATTTGGCTGGCTCAAGCTCGTCGTTATGATAATTGGGGAACTGAGCTTATTACAGAGAAATATGAAATATTAAGCGCAGCTTTAGAGCATTTTTTTCAAGCGAATGAAGAGTTGTCAAAGCTATATACTCAAATTAATTTAGAAGATGCGACTTGGGTGAGTCAGCGTTGGCTTGAAGTATTACCCCTTTATAATAATGAAAAGTTGAGATTGGTGTGTCAACCCAATTGTCACCGTACTTTAGAGTACGTGTTTAAGTTAATTCAGTCGCATGTTAACAAACAAGAAAATAGTAGTTTGACCGATCTTGATGTGAAAAAAATGCGCTAGTTTTTATTGAGTGTTCTTGTCCTTGACCGTAAAATAAAGGTTGATTACATCATATTTAAGTGTTGATATCATGATTGAGTTTTGACTCTTTTCATGCGTACTAACACCCCCTTTTTATTGTTCTAGGAATTTTCATGCCGTCGTTCAGTGCTCGTGCAAGTCAAGCTTCGTATGTTGTTCTTCCTGAGAATGTCACAGATAAAAACACAGTACTGGCTTTTTTAGTTTGGCATTTTAAGCAGATCCCAGCTGATATTTGGCGTCAACGGATTGTTGAAGGTAAAGTACATTGGCGTAATGGAGATTTAATTGATCTTGAAACAGCTTTTGTTCCTCGAGAGCGTGTTTACTATTATCGTGAAGTTATTCAAGAAAGTTTGATCCCTTTTACTGAGCGCATTCTTTACCAAGATGAGCAGATCCTAATCGCCTATAAACCGGCTTTCTTAGCGGTGAATCCTAGCGGGCAATTTGTGAATGAGTGTTTAGTTAATCGTCTTCGCAACAGGATATCGTGTCCGGATCTTATTGCAACACATCGATTAGATAGAGCAACGTCTGGATTGATGTTAATGTCGCTGAATAAAGCCACGCGCCATGATTACCATCAGCTTTTTAAAACGGGTAATATTTTAAAAGAGTATCATGCGCTAGCTTATTTAACGCCAGAATTATTAAATGAATATCATAATGGTCGCCTCGTTTTGCCTCGGCATTGGAGTATTAAAAATCGCATGGGTAAGAGCGAGCCGAGCTTTATGATGAAAATTATTGAAGGTGAGCCTAATAGCCATTCAATAATCAGTTTAATTGCTGTTAAAGGTACAGTTGGGTTATTTCTATTAAAACCGATCACAGGAAAAACTCACCAATTACGCGTTCATATGGCCAGTTTAGGAATGAGTTTAATTCATGACACTTTATATCCTAATCTTCAAGATAAAGCCCCGGATAATTTTACTCGGCCATTGAAGTTAATGGCCAAACGTTTGTGTTTTACTGATCCCATCACCCATATTAAACATGATATTAGCTGTGAAGGGTTTGAGGGTTTTTAGTCGTTTTGACTGACATTCATTATCAATGATTGAGTGTGGAGTGGTGTCCACCAATCTAAGGTTGTAGGCAGATTATTGAGCGTGACCTCCTGCCCCATTATCGGGGTTAATAGGGGGACTTTTGCTTGCTTTGCAAGTTGAGTTATTCGGTTAAAGGGTTCATACCAAGCATGAAAAGCAAGATCAAAGGTGCCGTTGTGAATGGGGAGCATATTGCTCCCTTTTAAATCTTTATGGGCTTGTAAACTTTGTTCGGGAGTCATATGAATATTAGCCCAGTCTTTATCATAAGCTCCAGTTTCAATCATTGTAATATCAAAAGGCCCAAAACGATCGCCAATGGTTTTAAAGCCGTCAAAATAACCGGAGTCGCCACTAAAAAAGAGGGATGATTTGGGTGTTTTAATGACATATGACGCCCATAAAGTTTCATTTTTATCAAATAAACCGCGGCCTGAGAAATGTTGCGTAGGAGTCGCCGTTAAAGTGACGTCATTAATAGTGATTGATTGCCACCAGTCTAATACATGAATGGCTTCAGCAGGCACTTTCCACTTTTTTAAATAAGTATCGACGCCTAAAGGGACAACAAAGTGTTTAGTTTTTCTAGCTAAGGCTTTTATACTGGCTTCATCGAGATGGTCATAATGATCGTGAGAGATTAATATGCCATCGATATTAGGTAAGTCATTAAGCGCAATAGGAGGCTGATGGAAACGTTTAGGGCCAATGAAGCTAAAGGGAGAAGCTCTATCACTGAACACAGGATCAATCAGCCATTTTTGTCCATTTAGTTGCATAAAAAGGCTTGAATGCCCCAAGCGGATAAGGGTATCCGTTTGTAGGTTATTGAGTTGTTCTTTTGTCACTGCTTGAATTGGAATGGTGTTATCGGGTATTGAATCTATTTTCTTTTCAGTGGCATAACGCATGAGTAAAGGTAAAATGGGCGTACTATTATTAAAGTCTGTGGCGGTATTAAAAAAACCACCTTTAGGGTTATGGTGTGTTCTTACATTCTGGAATGGTGAATGTTGATCTCGGTTAATGGACTCGGCTTGTGGGCTGGTTAGATGTGACATAAGCAGTACTGCGCCTCCTAAGAATAAGATAACTGGAATGTAAGGGATCAATTTCATCATCAATATAAAAGTAAACTTATCAGTGTAATTTACTCTTGTTTTTTGAATAAGTAAACTACTGAGTGTAATATTGTGGTAATTAATGACATATGGGAGGAGGAGTTAAGTGGAATTGAAAGAAAAAAAGTTAACCCGTTCAGAGCTTAAGCGTGTATCAATTTTAGATGCGGCGATGGATGAGTTTCAACATAAAGGTTTTCAGGCCACTAGTATGGATGATATTGCTTTAAATGCTTCGGTGTCTAAGCGGACGGTTTATAATCACTTTCCGAGCAAAGAAACCTTATTTAATGCGATTATCGATCGAATGTTGGATTATTATTTTACCGCAGATCTGATGCCTTTTCTTCATGATGTCGAGCTTGAAATACAGCTAAAGCAACTGGTTGAATATGAAATTAAGTTATTAACGACGCCTGAATTTATTGCCATGGCAAAAGTCATTTTTGCTGAGTCAATTCATTCTCCTCATTTAGTTCAGCATGCGGTTAAAGAGTTTGATAAGAAAGGGTCGCCTTTAATTCATTGGTTTGAAAATGCAGCAGAACAAGGCGCCATTATCACTCAAGTGCCCCAGCAAGTTGCGATGCAGTTTGTATCAGTGATTAAAGGGTTTTGTTTTTGGCCGCAGCTCATTCAAAACTCACCAGTTCCTAGCAGTGAGCAGCTTCACTCAATTGCTGACATGACGGTACAAATGATAATGAAGCAATATACGTAGTTGATGAGCCGTGAAGCTTGTATAAATCACGGCATTATAATGTTGTCTAGGTATTGAATTTATAATGAAAGACGGTAGTTTCCCTGATTTGATATTAGGCTCAACAGTGGTGATTATTTATTTGGTGGTGATTGAGATTTTAGTTTAGACAATTCCATTTCAAATTGTTTTATTTCATATTCTTTTTCAGAAATCTTATTTTGATATTTATGGATTTTATCTTTTTTTCCCGCAGATTCGGCTGAAATAAGATCTGCATCGTATTCGGCAAGTTTTTCTTTTTCTTTGGTTATTTTTTTGGTTAACTCTGCTTTAAGTTTTGTATTAGTACAATTCGCTTTAGCTTGTTGTAGTGCTGTATTTAATTCATTGACTTTATTGATATTGTTATACTTTTTAGCAAGGGTTAGCTGTTGGTTGATTTCACAATACTTTTGTTTACAGCCGATTAAATTTTCACAATTTGGTGAAGCCTGGGTTTGAAATGAGAAACTAATGAGAATAAAACTGATAAAAAGAGTGAGTCGTGCTATTTTATAATGAAATAAGAAATTATATTGATTCAGCATATAAACCTCAAACTGATTTTAATATCACACTTTCTTTTTGATTTAATTACTTAATTTTGATGGTTATTGAGTAATTAAAAGTGTCGTTTATGTTGGAATATATCAGTATTTATTAAAGTATTTGTGGTGTCAATAGTGCTCATGTTTATTACTGCCTTATTCAGAAAGTGTTAAGGGGTAATATCAAATTGATTAAATCGTTGCTCAATTTAGAGCCTCTCAGGCGTTTCAATTCAAGACACATGAATGAAAGAATGATTCTTCCCTAGTGAAGTTATGCAACACCGAAGTGGAATGCTTGTTAAAGCAGGGGCAACTAACGACCTTGTCTATTATATTTTGATTTTCCGCTGAATGACCACCTATCTAATTAAATTGCTATAAAAGACTTTCCTCTTTACTCATAAGAGCGAGCCCGTTGGGAATGTGTAAAAAGACTTATTTCTGAATTGTATTATCTTAAAAGGCCATAGTATTTCAGTAATAATATGCCTTGAATTATGCACTTTTTACGCACTCCAAAAACACGTATTTTGAAGTCTCACGGGTATAATATACATTAATAAGAAAGCGCCACCACCGTGACTTGCAGCTTGAGTTGGAAATCCCCAGATATTGCGGCCCCCTAAAGCGTAGCCAGCCGCAGCCAAAATGAAACCCATTCTTGACTTGAAATGGGTTTGATGACTTGAACTCATTAGGGCTCCTTGTTATCCACAGGTTTTTGGTGAAAGTATTTCTCAGTGAGATAAAGACATAGGGTTATGGAAATGATTGATAATAAGGTAGCAGCTAAAATATCTTGAGGCCAATGTAAGCCTAAAAACAGCCTGCTTAGGCCCATTAAGACACTCCAAATCATCAGTAATATGGGGATAATAACGGCTCCCGATATGATTAAATAGTAATTAACGATTAAAGTCAGAGTCACAGCAAACAGCATATGTCCAGAGGGAAAAGCATAATTGGTTGTTTGTTGCCAGTGCTTTTTAATGTTGGGTGATAATTGAATATTAGGATCTATGCTTTCCAATTTGGGAATAGCCTGAGCAATGGTTTGTTGACGGGCCTTTGTATCTTGATGGCGAAAGGTATCCATATCTAGTAGATGATATTGTGACATTAACGCGATGTCGGGTCTGACTTCTTTGGTGATAATTTTGATGAGTTGTCCGATTCCTAAAGCAAGTATCAAGCTTAAAATGAGAGCCATAATAAGTTTTTTGAACAATGGCTTAGGTATTCTGATAAAGCAAAATGAAATAATGATGAGTGTAGTGATAGCACCGAAAGGAAAGGATGCCGTCACCGTAATCCAGTAGTAAAACTGTGCAACGCTAGAGGAGAGGTCCAGTGATGGAAAAAAGCGTATATCACCCATTAGCATAAAAGAGGTTAGAGAAATTAATATGACAGATGAGATGAGTATCCAAGCTTGAGCAATGCTTGATCTTTTGATGATTTTCGTTTTCACTCTAAGGCCTCTATATTACCGTTTTTGTGTACTGAAGAAAGGGGGATGAACCCGTTATCATTATCAATGCCAGCAACTCGAATATTCAATTTAAGTGAGACTTCCCTTCCGTGGGCCGTAGCTTGATAATTGATAAAGTCAATTTCTTCAGGAATTAATTTAATAATAGATATAGTTTGAGTGAATTGTTTTAAATTAAACGGTTATTTTTTTGTTTGCATCATTTTTTTATCATATCCCAGTGCAATTAGTGCAAGTAATGCGACAATAGTTTCACAAACAAGATAAATGAACATCATATTATTGGCTGAGTTTTCCTGTAAAAGTCCAAGAGATCGAGAGCAAGCCATGCCTAACATAATCACTAAAATTGCCCATAAGCCAAGGCGATAATTTGAGGGCTCAAGTGTAAATAAGGCAAGTACTAGACCTAATCCAAGAGACATGCCGCCAAAGGTGGCTCGTATGTCGATGAGGGCTGAGGCACTTGTCAGTTGTGAATCTGTAATAAATGAAAACAGTGTATCGGGGAAAAAAATAAAGCCTAGGCCATATAATATAAAGAAGATGCTGTTTATCCAGATCAGTATGTATTGGAATTTCATGAAGGCTCTCATTACGATTTTTTTTATAGTATATACCTAAGTGGTATGAATATGCAGGACACAGATCACTAGAATGGCATGAAGGAGGCGGTATGAGATTAGATCAAGTGTTAGTTTTGTCCTTGAGCGTGATGTTGTCATCGTGTTCGATGATTGACTCGAGTCATATTAACTCGAACCACTTTGTTGCTGAAGCCCGTGAGGGGATTTATTTGATATCAACTGAAGAATGTCAATTGATGTATACAAGTCAGGTACTTCATAGTGATTCACCCATAAAGTGTGATAGATTGAAAAAGGTTGTTTTCCCTTTTTCCCCTTTGGTGAATAAAGCATCTAAAACTGTTGATATACCAAGTGAAGTTGATGAACAAATGAGTCAAATGGGAACCTTGGTTGTGCTTGATGTTTTAGCTGAAGAAGTTCTATCATTATTTAACGTATTATATCAATTTCAGTTTCCACTTAAGCAGGCTATACCGGTAGAGTATTTTAGTGAGCGAGAAAAACTCAATGATCATCTCAATAATAGCTATGCTTTTGATTCCCGCTTAATGACGAATAGTACGGCATGGTCAGAGCATGCTTATGGCGTAGCAATAGATATTAATCCTTTTCAAAATCCTTATATTTATATTGGTGACGATCCTAGTGCATTAGTGATCCCCAAAAGTGCTGTGGGGCAATACTTAAATAGAGCAAAATATCGGCCGGGTAAAGTGACGCGATCGGGTATGGCTGAAGAAGTCGTGATTGAGTTTGCTAAACACGGTTTTATTGTTTGGGGAGGAGATTGGGATAGGCCAGTTGATTACATGCATTTTCAAGTCGGTTCTCGCCATTTTATCGACAAGTTAACTTCATTGCCATTGGCATCGGCGAGCGCATTGTTTAATGATTATGTGATTCAAATCAATAGGTGTTTCGATATTGCAAAGGACACCTTAGGCTTTAATGATCAAGAGTTAATACGTAAATTTTGTGTGGATACTATAACCACCAAATTTGAATGAGAATAGCTTAATGGTAAACTGATAACTTCTTTTTAGTGAGAGCGATAAAGATGGCAGCAGTGATTGATACGTTTATAGCGCCTCCATGCTTTAAAAATATTGATATCTTGTTTAAAGATGACTCTATTTTACTAATTAATAAGCCCAGTGGTTTGTTAAGTTTGTCAGGTAAAAACCCATTAAATAAAGATTCTGTACATTATCGTTTGGTTAAAGATTTCCCTACGGCTCTAATGGTGCACCGATTGGACTTTGGTACATCTGGCTTGATGGTTATAGCACTGAATAAAACGGTTAATGCCGCGTTGACAAAACAGTTTCAAGCGAGAACCATTGTTAAACATTATACCAGTATTCTTAATGGACACCTGAAAGAGGATGAAGGTGAAATCAATTTTCCCATAGCAAAAGATAAGGCCCATTTTCCACGACAAAAAATCTGCTTTGACACAGGAAAAATAGCGAAGACCCGATATAAGGTAATAACACGTTTATTTTCACCATTAAGCACTCAGGTTTGTTTTACTCCTGTTACTGGGCGTACACATCAGTTACGGATCCACAGTCACGGAATTGGGCATTCTATTTTAGGTTGTGATTTATACGGTAACATGGAGACTCAAGCAATGGCCAATCGTTTATTATTACATGCCTCACGATTAGAATTTGATCATCCGGTAACGGGAGAAAGAGTTTTTTGGGAGTGTGAGGCTCAATTTTAAAAAAGATCCTTAGAGGATCTTTTTTATTGGTGGCATCTGATATTTTACTCTTCTGGTTTAGCTAGTTTTTGCTCTAAAGCATCAACTTGTTCTTGAAGTGCTGTTAGCTTTTCTCGTGTTTTAACCAGAACATGTTGTTGAACTTCAAATTCTTCACGTGAAACTAAATCAAGTTTCATGAGTTGATTTTGAAGAACTTGTTTAGTGCGCTCTTCAAATTCCCCTGCAAATTGTTTTAACCCGCTAGGGAGATTGTCAGTTAGCTGTTTAGCCATTTCTTCAATTTTTTTTGGGTTAATCATTTGGGCTCTTTTTTTATCGATGTGCTGTTAATAATAATTGTACCTGAGGGATGGTAGATATGCCAAAGTTAGCGCCTTAGTTTTCAATGCTAAGGCGCAGCTTTGTTTCATTAAGCTTTTATTTCCGCTTCTTTAGGGGCAATAGATTCGTCAAACTCTGGTAAGGGGTTATGAGTTTGTGCGAGGTACATATACATGACAGGTAGTACAAATAACGTGAAAAGTGTACCAATGGATAGCCCAGCGACAATGACGAGCCCAATATTAAAGCGTGAAATGGCTCCAGAACCTGAGGCAAATAGTAATGGAATGAGTCCTGCTACCATAGCCGCTGTGGTCATTAAAATGGGACGCAAGCGTATGGATGTTGCCAGTTTAATGGCTGCCAATTTATCTAATCCATTATTGAGTTGCTCTTCTTTGGCGACTTCACAAATTAATATTCCATGTTTACAGATAAGCCCTACTAGAGTGATTAATCCCACCTGGGAATAGATATTCATCGAGGTGAGTCCAAAGACATGGGTCCAACTTAATGCGATAAGTGCACCACTAATGGCCAAAGGAACAGAAACTAATATGACTAAAGGATCTCGTAAACTTTCAAATTGGCTCGATAGGACAAGAAAAATAATGGCAATTGCCAGTGCAAACGTCACGTAAAGCGCGTTACCTTCTTCAACATATTGTCTTGCTTCGCCAAGAAAACTGTAGGTATAGCCTTTTGGAAGTTCATTTTCACCAATATTTTTTAAGAAAGTAATTGCTCCACCAATGGGGGTACCAGGAGGTGCAACCCCACTAATTGTCATTGAGTTCATTTGATCAAAGTGTGGTAAGGAACGTGGCTCTGATGTGACTGTGATATCCACTAAGCTCGATAAAGGCACAGAACGTCCATCTGAGGCGGTGAGGTAATAACCTTCTAAAGACTCTGGGCCAGTTCTATTTTTACGTGCAACTTGCGGAATGACTTCATAAGAGCGACCTTCTAAATTAATACGGTTAACATATCCATCTCCCATCATGGTGGATAATGTTTGACCAATATCTTGCATGGTTATTCCGTAACTTCCTGCAATATCTTTCTTGATTTGAATATTAATATTACCCGAATCGTATTTTAGATCGACTTGAGAGAAAACAAATAAGGGGCTTTTCTTCACTTTTTCAAACACGCCCATACCGATTTCAAATAAACTTTCAAATGGATTTGAAGTGGTGATAACAAATTGAATAGGAAGACCACTGGAACTGCCTGGCAGTTGTGGCATTTCAAAAGTGGTAATGGCCATGCCAGGAATGGTTTTGACCTCTTCCCCTAATGCTTTTTGTACTTGTTTTTGACTCTCACTGCGTTGACTCCAAGGCACTAAAGGGGCAATACCAAAAGATTGGTTAGTTGCTGGTATACCGATGAAGGCAAGAGAAGCCGCGGCTGCAGGTTGTTTGCTTATCATGTCGGTAACCAGTTTCATATTGGATTGTATATAATCTAAGTTGCCTGTTGAAGGGGCTGTACCCATCATCATCACAACGCCATTATCTTCTTTTGGTGCAAGTTCTGATGGAATAAAGCTGAACATAATAGGTAATGACACTAATACAATCGCAGCAAAAGCAAGAATAACGGGTTTGTGGTCTAAAACGGCGGCAAGCATTTTATTATAGCGATTGGTTATACTGTGTAATATGGAATCAACCGTTTTCTCAAATCGTTTAGGTTCATGTTTTGATAACAATACTTTAGAACACATCATGGGGGAGAGCGTCAGGGCAATGAGGCCTGAAATGACGACTGAGCCGGCTAGTGTGAGGGCAAACTCTTTGAATAAGGAGCCTGTTATCCCGCCCATCAATGCGATGGGGGAGTATACTGCGGCGAGCGTAATCGTCATGGAGATCACAGGCACCGCAATTTCCCGAGTACCAATAATAGCGGCTCGAAAAGGTGTTTCACCCAGCTTAATATGCCGGTCGACATTTTCCACCACCACAATGGCGTCATCAACAACTAGACCGATGGCGAGTACCATGGCGAGTAAGGTCATCAAGTTAATTGAAAAACCAAACATCGCCATTACCATTCCGACGCCAATGAGGGAAAGGGGAATGGTTACCACCGGAATAACGACGGCTCTAAGTGATCCTAAGAATAAGGTAATCACAATGATAACAATAACTGATGCTTCACCGATGGTTTTGATGACTTCATTGATGGACTCATCAATAGCCAATGAAGAATCATAAAGTATTTTTGCATTCATGGATGGCGGCAAGTTATTGAGAATATCCGGCATCATATTTCTAGCATCAGCAGCGACTAATAAAGGGTTTGCTGTTGGGGTGACATCAATGGCGACAACGACGGCTTCTTTACCATCAGCCATCCCCCTAATTGTGTCACGACTTTTAGCTAAACTGGCATGTCCAATATCTTCCAAGCGAATCACTTTACCGTCGCTGGTGGTTGAGACGACCAGTTGATTGAGTTCATCGGCGGTGGTGACTTGCGTGTTAATAGTACTGTTTAATGTGGTGTAATAACTGTTCGCTTGGCCTGCTGCTGATTGATAGTTATTCGCCTGTAAGATATTCATGACATCACTGGATGAAATGTTAAAGGCCCCCATTCTTGCTGGATCAAGCCAGACTCGCATACCATAAGTCACACCACCATATAAGTTAACTTTAGCCACACCTGAAATAGTGAATAACTGGGGGGTGACCACTCGATTTAAATAATCGGTTATTTGGCTTGCGTTGAGTTCTTGGCTATTAAACGAAATATACAGTACAGAGGTCTGAGAACCTGTGGACATGGCGATGGTGGGGTCTTGTGCCTCACTGGGGATTTGAGACCCCACAGAGTTGACTTTTGATAAGACCTCAGCCAGAGCACCATTAGGGTCGGTATTGAGTTTCATGGTGACAGTAATGGTTGAAGTACCCAAAATACTGGTTGAAGTCATGTAGTCAATATTATCTGCCTGTGCAATAGCTTGCTCAATGGGTTGGGTAATAAATCCTTGAATGAGGTTAGCGTCAGCACCATAATAATTCGTGGTTACAGTCACAACGGTATTTGTCATTTTTGGGTATTCACGTACTTGCATACCTAAGTAAGAATACACACCCAATAATAACAAGAGCAGACTAATTGAAATGGCCAAAATTGGCCGACGTATAAAAGTATCAGTAAAGCGCATCGCCATTTCCTCCTGTTATAGTTGTGGCATAGTGGTTGGAGTGGGTAAGGCTTTGCTCTCCGTCACTTTGACTTTACTGTTGTTACTTAAGCGAACTTGTCCAGAAGTGACAATTCTATCACCCGCTTTAAGTTTACCTTTGACGAGTGCTTTACCGTCGCTGCGCTCAAGTACTTGCACGTCGACTTGATTGACTCGTTCTACTGTTTTTTTGTTTTCCGTTTTGTTATTTATGATATAAATTGAATTGCCATAGAGAGTATAAGTGATAGCGGTTCGTGGCAGTACTATTTGATTTTTCATCAGAGGAAGAAGAATATCGACTTCGGCAAACATGCCATTACGCAGTTTATTTTCAGCATTAGGTATTTGCGCTTGGATTTGTATGAGCCCGCTTTGCTCAAAGACTGCGGGCTCAATCGCAGTAATGGTGCCAGAAAAGGGGACTTTAGGGTAACTGTCAACAAAGGTGTTTATTTCTTGCCCAACGAAGACTTTAGAGAGTTGTGTTTGAGGAATGGTAAAGCGAATTTTCATATCACTCAGATCTTCAATGCCAACGACGTCAGTGCCAATATTAATATAGTCACCAAGGTTGACCTCTCTTATGCCCATAATGCCATCAAAAGGGGCTCTAATTTCACGGCGGCTTATGGTGGCCTTTAAGCTTTCAATACTGGCGACTAGGGCAAGATAGGTTGATTGACTGCTGTCCACATCTTGTTTTGAAACCGAGTTTTGTTTATACAGTGCTAGATTACGTTCATAGTCTGCTTTTGCGGCAGGTAGTTGCACGACGCTATTTTCAAGGTTGGCTTTTTCGACCTCAGTGTTAAGAGAGATCAGTAATTGGCCTTTTTTAACCTTGGCACCATTTTCAAAATTAATTGAACTGACAACACCTGCATCTTGGTTGGATAAGGTTCCTCCTTGATTGGGTTCAACATATCCAATGGCATGGAGTTTAGGTTGCCACGTTGTGGGTTTGATACTGATGGCTGTTACCGGAAATTCAGGTTCTGGCATATTAGCGATAAAAGTTGATATTTTTTTCTTAATGAAGAGGTTAAATCCGATAACGGAGCCAAAGACGAGAACCGCAATGATGAGCATGACTGTAAACCATTTTTTCATGTGCCTGACTGCCCTGTAATTGAATTGTTATGATAAAGGTACTTGATTAATATTAATATTAGTCGATATTTTTAAAATTTTTCTACTTCTGTAAAACTTACGTTGCACTGTAGCTTATGTGCATAATTCTTGCTCAATATCATGGTAGATTACCATGATTAATTATTAATGATATTAGCTTTTTTTTTGCTGAATCGGGAGAGATTAACTGTAAATTTATATTTATTTAGCTTTATATTGTGGTGTTTGATCACCAATGATGTTTTTCACTTATGGTGTAGTGTATTTCTGGTATCATGCTTGCCTGTTATTTCTTATGTACTGGTTGTCACTTACAGATGAAGCTAAATCCTGGACAAAACGATGCCGTTCACTATGTGACTGGTCCTTGCTTAGTATTGGCGGGAGCAGGTAGTGGTAAAACACGTGTAATTATTAATAAAATTGCACACTTAGTAAAAGATTGTGGTTATCAATCGCGTCACATTGCCGCTGTTACTTTTACCAATAAAGCGGCGCGCGAGATGAAGGAGCGGGTATCTCAATCTATGGGGCGTAAAGAGGCCCGAGGCTTGTGGATTTCGACTTTTCATACTTTAGGTTTAGCGATCATTAAGAAAGAATATAAAGTACTGGGTTTAAAAGCGGGTTTTTCATTATTTGATGACCAAGACAGTTTAGCGTTATTGAAAGAACTGACGCAAAATGAACTAGAAGAAGATAAAGACTTATTAAAAGCATTGGCAAGCTCAATTTCTAACTGGAAAGGGGATTTGGTGATCCCAGAACAAGCTAGAAAAACAGCCAAAGATGAACAATCACAATTATTTGCTTTATTATATCAGCGTTATGCTCAACATATGAAAGCCTATAACGCACTTGATTTTGATGATTTAATTCTGATCCCTACATTATTACTAAGGCACAATGAAGCTGTTCGTGAGCGCTGGCAAGCTAAGATCCGTTACTTGCTGGTAGATGAGTATCAAGACACGAATACCAGCCAATATGAATTGGTTAAATTATTAGTCGGTCAACGGGCGCGTTTTACTGTGGTGGGGGATGATGATCAATCTATTTATTCTTGGCGCGGAGCGAAACCTCAAAACTTAGTCTTACTTGGGCAGGATTTTCCTAAACTCAAATTAATAAAATTAGAGCAAAATTACCGTTCGAGCCAACGAATTCTACGTGCCGCTAATATTTTAATTGCTAATAATCCTCATGTTTATGATAAAGCTCTTTTTAGTGAATTAGCTTATGGGGAGCCACTGAGGGTGTTGGTTGCAGCTAATGAAGAACAAGAAGCTGAGCGAGTCATTGCTGAGATTATTCGGCATAAGTTTGTTGGGAGAACACAGTTTGGTGATTACGCTATTTTATATCGAGGTAATCACCAGTCAAGATTACTTGAACGAGCTTTGATGACGAATAGGATCCCTTATAAATTAAGTGGAGGGACCTCTTTTTTCAGTCGTGCTGAAATTAAAGATATGATGGCCTATTTGCGTTTAGTGGTGAACCCAGATGATGACAATGCGTTTCTGCGAATTGTTAACTTGCCAAAGCGCGGGATTGGCCCTGCGACGTTAGAAGCATTAGGTAATTATGCCAATCAGCGTCATATTTCTATGTTTGAAGCTATTTTTGAAGCAGATTTAAATCATCATTTATCGCCTAGCGCGATGTCCTCATTGTATCAATTTGGGCGGTTTATTGTTGATACTGAAGAAGCCGTGACACGAGGCGATCCCGTCGATGCAGTCAAGACGTTAGTACGAAAGATCAACTATGAAGATTATCTCTATGAAAATAGTACTAGCGCAAAAGCGGCAGAAATGCGGATGAAAAATATTTCTGAACTTTATCGATGGGTAACTGAAATGTTGGCTGGAGATGAGTTGGACGAACCGATGACCTTACCTGAGGTGGTGACACGTTTAACGTTAAGAGACATGATGGAGCGTAATAGTGAAGATGAGGAAGGGGATCAAGTGCAATTGATGACACTTCATGCCTCTAAAGGATTGGAATTTCCCTATGTCTTTATGGTTGGCTCTGAGGAGCGAATTTTACCCCATCAAACGAGTATTGATGAAGGCAATGTTGAAGAAGAGCGTCGACTGGCTTATGTGGGGATCACGCGAGCTCAAAAAGAATTATGGTTTATGCTCTGTCGAGAACGTCGACAATTTGGTGAAACAATGCGCTGTGAGCCGAGTCGCTTTTTAATGGAATTACCTCAAGATGATCTTATTTGGGAAAACCGTAAGCCTCAAGCCTCACCAGAGCAGCAACAAGCGACAGGCAAAAGCAATATCGCTAATTTAAGAAATATGCTTAAAAGCAAGTAGTTGATTGCTAAGCACAGTCTAGTGCTACTTCTTTAGGAAGCACTAAGACCTTGCCTAGGGCAAGGCCTTGCCCTACTGTGATCCCTATTTCAGTGAGTTTGCTCATTTGATCATAATGTTTTATGCCTGTGGCATTGAGGGTGATCCCGAGAGTATGTGCTACTAAGAAATAAGCTTTTGCAAGCTTGAAATGAGGTTCACTTTCTAAATGTGAGCAATAACTGGGATCCAGCTTTAATGCACTAATAGGTAAAAATGTCAGACTGTTTATTGCGCCATGGGCGCTCCCATAATCATTGATCCCTAATTTAACGGTTAATTGGGCTAAGGATTCAAACGCATTAATGTGTGCATTATTGTCTTGGACAAAGGCTTTTTCATTAAAAAAGAGAAATAATTGCTCTAAGCTAAATTGGCATTTTTTTAATTGGTTTTTGAGGCTGCGAAGTGCGTGCTTATGTTTAAGGTGTTGGCTAGAAAGTGATAGATGAATTTGCACTGGATGTGCGCAATATGCTTGTAAATGAGTCATATCTAAGTTGAGCTGATTTAATGTGTATTTATCTAGTTCAATGTTTAAATCGCATTGTTGGGCAATGTTATTGAGTTGAACTTGCTTAATTTTACCCAATTGAGGGTGTAGCCAAAACAATCTAGGTTCAAAGGCAATGAGTGTTTGATCGGTGAGATCGATAATGGGTAAATAGCTTAGCTGCAGTTCATTGTGGTTGATTGCATGTTTTAATTCCTGTTCTAATTCGATATTTTTTACTTGCTGATGTGATTGTTTTTGAAATACAACATAGCATCCTTTACCATCGGACTTGGCTTGATACATGGCTGTATCAGCATTTTTGAGTATGGACTCACTGGTATCAACTTGTTGGTTATCACTGAGTGCAATACCAATACTGGCTGATGAATAAAATACTTTTTGGGTTAATTTATAAGGATGTGCTAAGGCTGTGAGTACGCGTTCAGCAACTTCAATAGCATCTTGTTCTTTATTAATGCTATCTAATAATATGACAAATTCATCGCCACCTAACCTAGCTAAATTGTCATTGAGCCTGATGCATTTTTTGAGCCGTCTTGCTGTTTCAATTAAAAACCGATCGCCTTCTAAATGCCCTAAGGTATCATTTAAGAGTTTAAACCTATCCATATCAATAAAGAGTAAGGCAAATTTATCCTGTGGATGACGACGTAAATGCTTAATTGCTTGAGAGAGTTGCGCCATAAACATGGCTCGATTGGGTAAGCCTGTGAGATTATCATGTTTGGCATCGTGTTGTAATTGATTCTCTATTTGTTTACGTTGGGTGATTTCTTGTTCTAGGTTTTGGTTTAGCATGGCTAATGCTTGGGTACGTTGAACGACTTTTTCTTCGAGCTGCTCGTAGCTGGCTCTTAAGGATTCAGCTGATAACTTCCTTTCGATTGCGGTTGCAATATGTTGAGAAACAAACGTCAGTAACTCAAGATCTTTTTCATGGTAGTTCTGATTGGCATTAAAACTATAGATGGTTAATGCGCCAATCACTTTTCCTTGAATAAAGAGAGGGATCCCAATCCACTGATGAATTTGCCGAGTATTATTTAACTCTGGAGCTTGAGTATAGACAGATAGAGATGAAATTAATTCATCGATATCTTTTTTATGTAGCAGTCTGGGTTTTTGATGCTGAATAATAAACTCGGTTAAGCCATCTTGCAGTGGTCTTGATTTCGGTGATGGAGAGTTAAATTGTGATACGTAAAATGGGAAGTTTAGGGCTGTATGTTGTTTATTGAGTAAGGCGATAAAGCAATTGTTAGCCGCTAATAATCTGCTGATAACATTATGTATTTCTGCATAAAAGCGAACATTATCAATATTAGAGGTAGCGAGATCGGCAATTTCAAATAATGCTTTTTGTAACGTTTCTGCTCGGCGACGCTCGCTGACTTCTTGCTTGAGTTTTTCATAAGCAACGCTGAGTTCTTGAGTGCGCTTATTGATGGCTTGTTCCAGTTGCTCTTGATGTTGGAGGTGCTCAGCTACCGTTGAAATATGATGACTAATAAAGTTCATTAATTCGAGATCAATATCACCATAACTAATTTTTTGATCATAACTTTGAACAACAATGACACCTGAAGTGATGCCGTTATTCTTGATGGGGACACCAAGCCATTGATGGCAATCAGAACCTAAGCTAACAATTTCGTTATTATCGAGCAATTCTTGATATTTTTGATTGTCACACAGTAAGCTTTTTCCAGTTCTAAAAACATAGCCTGTTAGTCCAGATGCTAAGGTTTCAGAGAGGGTATCGGTTGGGTATAAATCTTGTGGGTGAGCATCTTTTTCATCAGCAAAAAAAGGGATTTCAATTTTATTGGTTTTTGCATTGAGTGTGGCAATAAAAAAATTATCGGTGGGGACTAACGTGTCAATTGAGTCATATACAATACCATAAAACTCTTCTTGAGAAGTGACTGAGGCCGCTAAATTTGATATGGCTAATAATGCATTTTGAGTGACCTCTGCGCGTTTATAGATCCTCGCTAGTGCTTTTAAGCGAGCAATGCGTTTATGTAAGCGTGCAACTTCTCTGGCTTCTGGTGTTTTATCCCTAAACATTGATCTCGCCAATTTAAGTATTTTTATGGTTTATTTGTCATGCTAATTCAAGCAGTAAGTCGGTTATCAAATTAAAGAAATTTATATCTATTAGTTATATTGATAGCATGAAATGGCATCGCTTCCAAGTGATACTTAATGGCAAGCAGTGGATTATTTCGGTAAATATTCACTCGGATCTGTTAAAACTTAATCAAACGAACAAAAAAATGAAAACAGAACTAGACGTAGGCGTGATTTATCCCTACTATATGCGTCGCTAACCAAGGCAGGCGCCCATAGCTCAGCTGGATAGAGCGTACCCCTCCGGAGGGTGAGGCCGAAGGTTCGAATCCTTCTGGGCGCACCAGTTGGAGTATGTCAAGGTTAGTGATAGTAAGAGAAAATCCAGTGGTGATTGTAGCTCAGTTGGTAGAGCCCCGGATTGTGATTCCGGTTGTCGTGGGTTCGAGCCCCATCAGTCAC
>NZ_CANMWS010000041.1 GCF_947501665.1 uncultured Shewanella sp.
AATGCAAGCATCAGTCATTGGTAATCTAACGCTCAAATATCATTCTAATTGTTGGTAATTTTATACTCAGGTACTTATTATGATTGTGTGAGGTGAGTAGCAGTTGAAGTTTGACGTTTCTCAGCCATTAGCTACATTCATTGGATGTAACCCTTGGCGGGGGGTTTAGGGTTAATGATCCTTGTTGATCAATTTCCTCGTAGTATTTATCGTGATACTGCCGATATGTTTGCGGGAGCAAATATTGCCCTAGAAATTGTCAATCAACCCCACGATTGGCAATCCGTGCTTTCACCTGTCCACCAGCTGTTTATTCCGGGATTGATTTTAACTTATATTGAAGTTTGCATTCTGCACCAAAAAGTCTTCTTGTACGCTTTGTCATAATGTCACCTGTTAACTTATGAGGTGAATGATATCACCTCTAACTAGGTGACAAAATTCACTATGCCACTATAAGACTTAAAATTAAGGATTGTAGGCATCCTTTTTGCGCTTTATTTCTGCTATTATACCAATGAAAAACACAAGTGCACTAAGCAAACAAAATAGGGTTTCCATTGCCCACATACTGTTAAATCCATTTGAAAAATCTTTAGGGTATTGTGCAGCGATATTATCCAATGTTGGATATAAGCCTAAACTCATGACACCAAGAAATACCGCATTCCACCCATTTATAAACGTGCGAAGTCGATTATTGCCAAAAAATGCGACAGCCAATAATGTACCGACCCAAAAAAACTTGCACATACCCACCCATTTTCCCATAATAATGGGTAATCGTTGTAATGCTCCTTCTCCTGCTAATGCTATCTTATAACCTTGAAATGTTCCCATTGCTGGGTGTTGCATATACATTTGTTCCGTTCGAATCATCCAATTAAAAGCATCCATTGCTTCAAATCCAATCATGACCCAAATCCAAACCAATACGATTTTCGTTAATACTTGATAATTCAAACTATACATGATGTTTACCCTATTTATACTTTGTTTGTATCGATGGCGTTGCGGATTATTTTTTCATTGATAATTGCTCCCAATTTGATCGGGGTGATATTCATTAAAAAGATCAGCACTCGATTTAACAAGCCTGGCACTATGACCATTTTATTACCCAACCCCGCAATGCCCATAGCGGCTACTTTTTCTGGCTTCATTGCAAGCATAGGGGTTTTACTCCAATTTATACCATTATTCAGAGTCATAGGGGTGTCGGTTAGCCCTGGAGAAAGTATTGAAACATCAACGCCTTTGCGCTTAAATTCGGCATACACTGATTTACCTAAATTCATGATATAGGCCTTACTACCTGCATAATTGGAAAAATACGGATTCGGCATGTGAGCAGCCGTACTGGCTAATAATAAAATCCCCCCTTTGCCTCTGTTTATCATTGCAGCGCTAAAGTGATGCAATAGCTCAAAGGTTGATATTACATTGAGGTGTATGAGTTTTTTTTCTGATTCTAAGTGGTTTTTTTCGAATGCTCCATTGATTTCCATACCTGCTGCTGGTATCAACAAATCAATTTCAAGAGGTGTTGCTTTGACTTTCTCAATGCCATCAGCGGTGGATAAATCAGCGGCAATGTAGTCGGTTTTATTGCCGTATTTCTGTTGTATTTGATTAGCATGTTTTTTCAAATCCGCTTCATTTCGTGCAACCAATAAAATATTTATCCCTTTATTGGCCAATTGGTTGGCAAGTTCTGCTCCAATTCCTGATGTTGCGCCCGTTATCAATGCCCATTTACCGTACTTTTGCTTAAAATTATTTTTCATTTTCTTATCCTCTTTCAAGTTTAAAAATCAATTGTACTATTTAGTACAATTGATTTTTAATGTACCAGTTAGTACATTAAGTGTCAAATCACTTACTTATATTGAAGATATCAATGGGAAAACAACGTCAATTCAATGAAAATAATGTATTAAATCAAATAACTGAATGCTTCTGGGAGCATGGCTATGGTGCGACCAAAGTCGATAAGCTAGCAGCGTTGACGGGGTTGACTAAAACCAGCTTATACAATGCGTTTGGCAATAAAGAAGCGATATTTTTGAAATCGTTGGATTATTATCTTTCCAATACCTATGGCGATATCATTGACCAGCTTGATACTAGAAAATCTATGACGGACAATTTAGATTTTTTATTGAAAAAAATTTTTTTAGAAATAGATATTAAGCAATTAAATAAAGGCTGCATGATGACAAACAGCATACTAGAGTTAGCATCGAATGAACTAATATTGTACGCAGAAACAACGCGCCGCTTTCAGTTGATTCAAAATACGATTTATGCTTTTTTTGATGAGTATGTGAGTAATGGCAGATTGGCAACAAGTATGAATACTCAAGAAATTAGTGAGGTTTTTTCTGTTTTTTTTCAGGGATTGCGAGTGAAATCAAGAGTTGAAAAATCCCCCGAAGCCTTATATCAGCCTATTAGTAGTTTTATTGAATTGATGAAGTCATTAGAAAAGAATAAGGATTAACCGCTTTCATTATTTATTCTCCTAATGAATTGTCGTCAGATGGCACTTTTAGATAAGGCCAACTCAGAGTGTCAAGCTATCTTATGACGATGTGCAAAGATGAAAAACCCACTTTGTTTAAAATAATTATTAAGTAATACTTAATAATTATCGTAACTCACTCGCTTCCAGTTTATAGATTGGCATAATCATGGTTTGTTTTTATTAGGGTGTTTAAAAACTAACATTAATGGTTTTTTAGAGCGTATTGCTCGTCAATAACGTGAGTGCTTTGGGTAAAACGACGACAAGATTAAGGGAATTGCAACCGCGGGCTTTTAGTGCTTGTTAGAATAGGACTTAGCGACAAGCATTTATCTTTCTTCTATCTGTGGATATCATTTAATTACTTTTTGTATATGCAGTACAAAGCAGTATGATCATTTGAGACTTTGCTTGGTCAGTTCGAGGTAAAGGTGAGTGTTATCTGAATATAAGCTGACCAAAACTAAAATAATACATTGATTATTAATATCTTTTTTATGTAAATTTTAACTCGATAACTTTAAAAGTTTAAAACTTTTGTTACTATAATGGCCGTTTTAATTAACAATAGTTGGATGGCAGTATGCGTTATGGATTAGTGGGGTTATTTTGTTTGGGCTTGATTGCGGGTTGTAATAGTAGTGATGGGGGAGTGAGCAACGATCAAGTCTCTGATGAAACGGCTGAGAATGATGGAGGCTCTGATGCTTCTAGCGGCAAAGACAGTGGTGGAGATACCAACTATAGCCAAATTAACTGCAGTGATGATTTGACAACGGTTTTGGCTTTGATTAATGAAAAACGTAAACAGGCTCAAATGTGTGGCAGTGAAAGCTATGGCCCAGTAGATGAATTAACTTGGAGTGCCTTATTAACGTCTGCAGCTCAAGAGCATTCCAATAATATGGCTAATTATAATTTTTTCAGCCATACGGGCCTTGATGGAAGCACAATTGCGACTAGAGTGACCGCTCAAGGCTACACTTGGTCTTATGTGGCAGAAAATATTGCTGCAGGTCAGACGACGGCACAGTCTGTCGTAGATGGATGGATGGGCAGTGTCGGACATTGTCAGAACATAATGAGTGCAAATGTGACGGAAATGGGCTTAGCCTGTAGTGCAAACAGTGATGCTAATTATCGCTATTATTGGACACAAGTATTTGCTAAATCTCGCTAATGGTAAAATGTTGAATTGTTTATTGGTGATTTTTAAGTCGAGAAATCATGGCTAAGCCTTAAGGCGAAGCATACAATCAAAGCAAGGTAGAAGCTATAGAGTTTCATCGCTATCAGTTGTAAAGAGAGAAATGCACTTATTGAAAATGAGCGTGGATCAATATTGGGAGTCGTGATCCACTTTGTTTTCGTTTCCCAATAAGATTGCTTATGGATATGCTTCTTTTAATTTGTTATAAGTGCGTTGATTTGGTTGTAACTGACTTGGACAGATTAGAGATGAGATCATGAAAATAAAAACGCTGATAATCTTGATGGTGACACATGTATTTGTGGGAGGTGTTGGATTTTTACTAGGGATTTATGCTCTGCCTATTCTGACGGCGCCTACAGCCCCTACAACCTCAGAGCTTGCTGTTATTTCCGCTAACGCGCAATACACTACTGAGTTTAAAAAATCCCTTAAAGGGAGTGATTTACTTCATTGGGGAGAAGGTAAGGTTTCCATTAGCCCATCATTTATTACATTAAAGGGGAAGCTTGCCCCAGGGCCCAACTATAAGCTTTATCTCTCACCCACATTTGTCGAAACTGAAGGCGACTTTAATCGCTTGAAGGCTACGATGATAAGTGTGGGGGATGTTCAGACCTTTAACAACTTTGTGGTGAAAGTGCCACCCAATATTGATCCTTCTCAATATAATACGATTGTTGTTTGGTGTGAGGCATTTGGTGAGTTTATTACCTCAGCAAAGTATCGTTAAAAGAAGAGGCTAAGGTATAAAGAGCAAAAACAAAAGTGATAACTCAACATGAATATTGAAGTGTATGATAACGCCATCGTGCCTGAATTGATGGCATTATTATTAAGTGCCGATCCCGATAAACAATCGATATTATCTTACTTGTCGGGAGCAACAATATTCGTTTGTAAGGATAACAGCTTATTTGTGGGGGTTGCTGTACTCGTTGAAATAGCGGGTATCGCTGAATTGAAGAATATTGCGGTATTAAAAGACTATCAAGGTAAAGGGATTGCCAAAATAATGATTGGTAAGGTCAAGCAACAGGCGAAAGCAATGGGTGCTACAACACTTGAGGTGGGAACAGGGAATTCGAGTTTGTCTCAGCTTGCACTTTACCAAAAGTGTGGCTTCAGAGTATACAGTATTGAATCGGACTTTTTTGCGACGTACCCTGAACCCATATTTGAAAATGGTATACGTTGTATTGATATGATAAGGCTACGGGCTGAACTTTAATACTTAAAGAAAATGATATCACTGACACAGAATAGTGAACGCCCTCGTTTTTCTATTTAGCACTAAATATGTACTATGTCGACTTTAGTCTTGTTGCATAAATTATTTTTAAAACAGTATATTAAGTATGCTGTTATTAATGGAATAAAAGTGTATTTGTACTTTGTAAAGTATGAAATTTTAGCGTGTTATCTAGAGATAATATATCATAGAGGTGTCAGTGTTTAAGTTAACCGTTAGTTTTTCTATTTTATTGTCTTTCGTTTGTATGTTATTGGCATACGCGGCTTTTACACCCGCGATTGGTGTTTCATTGATGATGCTGATTTTTGCTGGGGTGATTGGCTATAAAAGGTATTTACAATCCAGTCTTGTGCTTTTATTCATCAATACCTTTGCTGTAATAGGGAGCCCAGGGCTGAACAGTTCAAATATAGAGAGTCTGCTATTTTTATTTATATTATTTTCAATATCATTTGGCGGCGTGTTAATGGGGATCAGGAAGTAAAGCTTAAAAACTGCAAATAACCAATAGGCTGTGGTTTAACGTTTGAAGGCTGTTACTCTTTTACATATCCAAATGAAATGCAGATTTATTTCATTTCACTTGGATATAAACGTATTATGGCGATAGACATGACCAAATAGCACAAATTCAGTGTGCGACTAGACTCATTCTATTCTACACTGGCTGAATATATCGAGTTTTTCATTTTTTAAGTGAGTTTTCACATTGAACATAGCTAACAATGAGTGAAACAAATTGTCATGGGAAAATGCATCTTTTTTTGCACGATTCTGGAGACAAGAATAGTCTAATTGTGTTGCTTCAAGATACTGCTCAGGTAACCACATAAACCAAGGGATGTGTGTTTGTTCTTTAGGGGCAAAGGCATAAGGTGTTCCATGTAAATAAACCCCTTTTTCACCAAGGGACTCGCCATGATCGGATATATAAAGCATGGCCACGTTATAGTGCTCTGAATAATCACGTAATTGCGTGATGATTAATGAGAGTAAGTAGTCGGTGTACACTAATGTATTGTCATATACATTAACGATTTCTTCATCGGTGCAATGTTGAAGATCACTGCGTCTGCAAGCAGGGGAAAATGCTTCTTGTTCAGCAGGGTAACGCCGCCAATATGTTGGACCATGACTCCCTATGGTGTGCAGTACAATGAGTTGATTGCTCATTTCTCCCTCCGTTTGTACTTGTTGCTTCAGCTGCTGAGAGAGTCGTTGTACTAATATTTCATCGTAGCAGGTCGTTCCATCACAAAATGGACTGCGATTGTCGTTGGCTATCTCATGTTTAGTTACATTTCGCGCGATAGCTTTGTCACCGCCATCATTTTCATACCAAGTAATATCCACACCGGCATACCCCAAAATATCGAGGATATTATCTTGCGCATTCGCTTGTTCTCGACTGTATTGCTGTTGAGGTAAACTTGAAAACATACAAGGCAAAGAGTGTGCCGTTGCCGTGCCACATGACGTGACATGCTGCAGAGAAACAATACCGAGATTTCCTGTGTAGGGATTGGTATTTCTTGCATAGCCATTATGTGCCATATTTTGTGCTCGTGCAGTTTCGCCAGCCACTAGCACCAATAGACTAGCACCAATAGTGTCGGTTTTGCGTTCGTTGTGGGGAGGATCTTTGCGTCTATTCCTTGCGTTCGATAAAGTGGTGCCTTGGTGAAATAGCGCTTGTTAATGTATTTGATTGCATTGTAGACATGTGCAGGGTTAATCATCTTTTTTAGATAGGGGTTATTCCTGCCTATTGAGACGTAATCTTTATAAAAAAAGATGGCCGTGATGGCAAGGATCATCACACCGATACAGATCAGTATCACACGACGTAACAGACTCATATACCAAGGATGTGGGCTTAACATGTTGAGATGAAGTAACCAAAAGCAGGGTAAGACTCCAAATACAGTGACAAATACAATAGCGTGGGTATTCACATATGAAAAAGCCTCGCCAGTATGGGTCTCAACGATGTTCTCAATCATAGAATAATCAAAAAACACGTTATATTCTAATGTCGCATACAAGGTGGTTGCTGATGATATGATAAGCAAGATCATGATTGGCTTACAGGTGAATCGCCATAAAATAAGACTAAAAATAATGATGAAGCAGCCTGTGAGCATCAACGCTGAGGTAATAAAAAAGGCGGGTTGCCCAGCTAATTGGTATAGTGCTTTATTGACTGGAAAGTTAAGGACTGCGGCAAAGTAAATGGCAAGGAATAAAATAATGATTTCTGGACTGAGTCGATTAAACCGTGAAGATAGCGATAGGTATTCTTTCATGCTGTTGCGTACTGACATTATTACAAATACGTCCGTTTTTCATGTCTAAAGTGGCTATTAAATGGCTAAATAATCACTTTAGACGTTAAATATGTTGGGTTAATATGCCAGATCCACTGGTGTGAACCTGATATAACGGGCTGGATGTGTCTCTATTTTACCAATGAAGGGCAGCTTCTATGGCGCTATCTCTTCCTTGGGTGCGCAGCTCGGGATCATAAGCGGCGACCTTGAGATCGGGTTGGATGCCCATAATTTCATAGTTGTTACCTTCACTGTCTTGATAATATTCATTGCTTAAATTAAAAAACCAGTGATTGGGTAATAGTCTTGGCATAGTGTCGGATGTGGCACCACCGGTTTCTTCACCTACCATAGTGACTTGGGGTAAGTTATGCATGACCATCGCAAAGGTTTCGGCGGCGCTAAAGGTACTGGGTGAAATTAAGACTGAAACAGGATTAAGGTAGCGTGTTCCTTCATGTGGCTGAGCCTTCACCTGTTTTTGGAAGCTCAATTCACCTTGGTAAGATACACTAATATTCCAGGCAGTGATCTCTTGTGTAAGAAAGCGTCTTGCTAACTGTAACCCTTGCATATCATAGCCACCACCGTTATTTCTGATGTCTAAGATCAGTTCATCGGTATCGGTAAGTTGTATTAATATTTTTTCTATCAAGTGATCAAATTTACGATTATAAGGGGTAATATCTGTGCGCTCTATGCCCTGATGATCATCAAAGTTAATGAAATTTTCTAATACCAAATAACCAATACGTTTGCCTTTTTGTTCCATGATCCCCCAGTTGATATTGTGTTCTTCATTGGTTTGATTGATATTATCGCGAGTTAAAAATTCAGCTTTCGACTCGTCGGTTAAGTAATCACTGATATTGTTTACAATGCGATTTAATTGTTCCTGTACATATGGCGCTCTTTGTTCTTCTGTGAAGCCCAGTTCAATCGCATCTTGATAGAGTTGCTCTTCGAGAGAGGGTTTTGTTGAAAATGAAATATCATTATCATTGCCTTCAAAATCCAGTACCACTGCGGTATGGCCGTCTTTGAGTTGTGCCAGTATGTCACTAAATACAGCTTTTAACTCCTCCTCGCTGGTGCCAGCTAAGTTATCGTAATAAAGGCTGTAGATCTGTTCCCAGTTGATCTTTCGTTGCTTAAAAAAAGCATAATGGGTATTCATATCATGCCAGAAAGAAGAAAATACCTTTTGCGCATCAAACACATAATCTTCACCATCGGCGGCAGACGTTATCATACCTTCAGGGCACACTTGATGAATATCGTCGAGACGAACGTACTCTACGCCAGCAGAATCATAGGGACGCTGATACAGCAAACCTGTTTCGGTTAGCTCATGATTGGCTGAGATTAAGGCATCGGGATCGATGGTGATCGCCAGCATGCAGGCATGATTGCTCACTTGTAATGTCGTGACTGTTTCTGCTTCAATCTGCTTAATTTCGCCATAATCACGGGAATACCAGATCCCTTCTAATTCAGTATTCAAGGAGTCAGCGTCCATGCTGGTTTTGTTATTATGATCTGAATGACAAGCCGTTAAGCTTAACAAAAGGGCGGTGGATAATATGGCGTTAATCAAGCGCATGATATTTCCTATTATAGGTGTGCGATTATCAATTTGATACGCACACTATAATGGGAATGTTTGTCGGTTATTGTCGTGATGTGTCAGTGTATTGTCATCTTTGTATTGGAAAGCTAATCACAAAACTGGCACCGCCTAATTGACTCTGAATAACCGAAATACTCGCGCCATGACATCGAATAATTTCCTTGACGATGGCCAAACCTAAGCCAAATCCACCACTATCACGGTTTCTATCGCTATCAATACGGGAAAAGGGCTCAAAAATTCGCTGTCGCTCTGATCCGGCTATGCCGATACCATCGTCTTCAATAGATAAGCAAAGTCGTTGATCTTGTGTGTATACTTTGAGTTGAATCGTCGTTTGCGCAAAACGATCGGCGTTAAATACGAGGTTACTTAACGCACGTTTTAGTTGTTTGCTGTTGATAGCTTGCATGACTATGACGTCGGGTATGTCATTGGCAATGTTAAGTTTTACAGGCTGCTGACAATGCTTGGCGAGTTGCTCAGTGTGGACTGTTAGCCATTGTACTAAATTCGTTTGCAGCATATCGTCAAAATGATCCATTTGCTCCATTTTACTGACACTCAATAATTCACGAATGAGGGTATTCATTTCGTCTATATCTTCGTGCATTTGGGTTAGGTAATCACCGATTTTCTGCGTGTGGGGCTCGTCTTTAGCCAGATTGAGTTGCATTTGTAATCTAAATAATGGGGTTTTCAATTCATGGGAAACTGCTGTTATCATGTGTTTTTGGCTATTAAACATGCGTTCAAGTTTTTCAGCCATATCATTAAAACCTTGATTTATTTCCCCGACCGCCAGCCAACCTGTGGCTGCTCGAGCATTGAGTTTTCCTTGAGCGAGCTTTAAACTTGTTTTTTCTAAGTGATTTAAACGGTATTGCTGCCAAAGCATCACACCAAGTGTAAACAGGGCGATGAGCCCTAAAGGGGCAATGAACTGAATAAAAATGAGACTGAGATAGAGTTCTTCTTTGACTTGTAAGGCACTCAATTTTATTACTACTGTGTCAGATATACGGGCAAATACTGCCATTTTATCTCGATCATAAGGATGTTGAATGACCATCTTGCCTAGATCTATGGTTTGGCGTGCTTGCTCATTGAGCAGTAAAATATCGTCATTAGCAATATTGATAAGCAAGTTACTTTGATTAGAGATTTGCTGAAGTAATGATTGCCATTCATGATGAGTTAAATAAGGATAAGCTGCTTTCAAGGGGTAAATATAGGCTTGATAATCTCCTGTAATATCTTCTGCTAACGTATCAGAAAAAAGGATATTCATTAGCAGATCGGTTAATGGATAACTGATTGCAAAAAACAATAGAAAACTTAAGTATAAGAGTGAAAATCGCTTTAACATAGATAATTAGGCCCAAGCATGAGACACAAATAAATATCCCTTGCCTCGCACTGTGATAATGCGCTTATGGTGGCCAGTATTATCATGCACTTTTTTACGGATATTCATGATCTTATTATCGATAGCGCGATCTAAACCATCAAAGGCACGGCCAAGTAGGTGTTGATAAAGGTCATCGCGGGAGACGATATCATCAGCTTGGTTAGCTAACATCCAAAGCACATCAAATTCTGAATCTGTTAGTGTTAGGCTTTGCTGAGCGAGGTAAGCACATCTTAGTGTTGGGTTGAGTGTTAGCTGACCATGCTGAATGTTGTTTTTCTTTCGCCGCTTGCTCCCATCTCTAGCAGGCTGACATGATCCATTTCTTCATCACTGGCTGTTAATACTAAAATAATACCCTCATAGCGGTTTTGTAGCCCTCGACAAACGGAAAACCCATCCATTATAGGTAACATGAGATCAAGTAAAATAAAATCGGGCTGTGAAGCTAATGCGTAAGCGAGTCCGGTATCGCCTGTATGTTTGACTGTGACATTAAAATGGTATTTTTCAAAAAAAACGGTCAATAAATTTGCCAGTTTTTTATCATCTTCAATTATGAGTAAACTCTTCAAAGGATTATTATCCACTTTTTTGAACTAAAAAATTAATATTATTCATTAAATTATTAAATCATCCAAGTAAAACCAAGCAAAATTGTCAATATTCAAGGATTTTTGAAAAGGCGGACATGAAAGTGCTTAATTCAGCATCAGTATCGGGATTAACACACTAAATTAGCGGATTGTTATTTGATTCCGCAATATAAATAGCTACCTACATTCTATTTTTTGGAAATGATTTTGAGAGTATTTAGTCAAGCAATAGCCCATCTACCCGCACATAAGCTTTATCGGCACTTTATCGGCAGTTTGGTTTTTATGTTTGTGCACCTTTTGGTGATTATCCGTTGGATCCCAATAGCCTGTATATGTCAAAAGGGCTGACATAGCAGCGTAGTGGCTATTTGTTAGATTATCAATATTTCAGCACTTACTCATATCACTACTCATATCGCTATCTAGATTTTACTTGGTTTTCTTCTATTGCTATTGGATGTCGAATTTTTTCAATAAATGCTGTCTCGCTAAGTTTATATTACTGCTCTATAACCAATATTAAAGAAGGAAGCGTACCATGAGTCAAAGGATAAATTATTTTACGGCTGCGCCAAAAGCGATGGAAGTATTATTGGCGCAGGAGGAATATCTGGGTCAACAGTTTAAAGATAAAGTGGCGCTTTGGGAATTGGTTAAGTTGAGAGTTTCTCAAATTAATCAATGTGCTTACTGCATTGATATGCATAGTAAAGATGCACTGAGCCAAGGAGAAACTATTGAGCGAATTTATGGTTTAAGTGCTTGGCAGGATATGCCATTTTATTCTGAAATGGAGAAAAGTGCGTTAGGCTGGGTAGAGCTGATTATTTCAGACGTGCCAGTGAGCGATATACAATATCAAGATACGTTGAATATTTTAGGGGAACAAGGCTTGGTGGATTTAACCGTTGCCGTGAATGCCATTAACAGCTGGAATCGGATTGCTAAAGCGTTTAAACCGAATGTGGGTCACTATACGCCCAGTTAGCGCAATTAACATCCCGTTAAAGGAGTTTTATTTATGAGAACTGCGCTTGATTTTACCTTATTTCAGCCTCAAAAACGCTTTGTGAATGATGTGCAAGCCCTATGGTCAGCGTCTGTTGTCTCGCGAAGTGAACAGCCTGTGGAGCGATGGCTCAACAGTGATGCCTGTAGCGGCATGTTGTTTATTTTGGGGAGTGATATTGACTTAGATGATACTTCATTTTCCAAAGGGGTGCTGTTATTGCCTGTGAGTAAAAAGGCGCAGTTGATACGTATGCCACCTAGGACTCAGTTAGTGGGAGTACGCTTTCACCCAGGTATTAGCTTTAGTTTTTTTGGCACGCTTTATCGGCAGCCAAAGTATGTACCGCTGAATATTGGTGAGCATTTTAGTGCTGATCTCAATGGACTTTATTGTGGACTTGGAAAACGGCAGGGACATTATGCGAAGATTACCGCACTTTATCGCTGGTTATTGCACACCATTGAATCTGTCAATGGTATTCCTTTGTCATTAATGACAGCGCTAAATGCTTTGAGTCAAAATATTGCGGTGGGATCGCTTCGCGAATATGTTTCTCTGAGTCAACGTCAAACAGAACGTCAATTTAAGACTTGGATGAATATGACACCGAAGTATTATCAACGCATTTTACGAGTTAAAAGTGCGATGAAAGTGTTAAAGGAGAGATCTGAACTATCACTGGTGGCGATAGCAACCAATCAAGGTTTTACCGATCAAGCCCATATGAATCGAGAGTTTAAACACATTGCTAATATCACGCCAAGGGAATACCGAATACGGCTACAGCTAATGGAAAGAGGCTAATAAGCGGCGTTATTTCTTTAAAAAAGAGTGTCATGATGAAAGCCTGTTTTAATTTTATGGGCTAACGTATTGCTGCTCACTCACTATCAGGATGCTGCACTTATTTTGAGATCTTAAGTGAGCATATTTTATTTCGCTTACGTTTACCTTAAGGATAATTTGAGGGATGAGAAAGATGATGAGAGTAATTAATCTTGCAATAATCATTGCTAGCATGATTTTTTTGGTGGGTCGTGTGATGGCAGAAGAAGTCATTATCAATAAGAACCTTACCATACATTACGAACAAGCAGGGAGTGGTGATACAACCATTATTTTTATTCCCGGTTGGATGATGTCATCGCAGGTTTTCGAGCATCAATTAGCTCATTTTAAAGGGTCAAAGCAGTATCGAGCCCTAGCTTATGATCCTCGTGGGCAAGGTCTGTCATCAAAATGGGTAGAGGGGCAAACTTATCAACAGCATGCTCGTGATTTGGCACAATTGATTCAAAAATTGGCTTTAAAAAAGGTTATTTTGGTGGGGTGGTCATATGGGGTCACTGAGCAACTTGCTTATATTAATCAATTTGGTATCGATAAGGTCAAGGCCATGATTATGATCGATACAGGCCCTAAAATAGCCGGAAACTCTCGTGATGAGTGGGTGTGGTATTTAAAGGATGATGCGGATGGCTATTCGCGCTCATTTACAGAAGGGATCATTGAACATCGAGCTCAAGTAATTGCAGAGTTTAGTCGGTGGATGCTTGAAGAGCCTACTTCAGATAGTGTCGCTTGGGTATCAAGTATTGCAGAGCAGACACCGAGTAGTGTTGCAGCATTGACCAATGGGACCGGCTTTTATCTTGATTACAGTGAAGATTTAAAAGCATTAGAAGGTAAAATACCATTATTGTATGTGGTAAGAGATGAAATGAAAGGGGTCGCAAGTCAATGGATCCAAGCAAATACCCCTTCCGCTACCGCCGTCTATATGGGTAAACATATGATGTTCTGGGAGCGGGCTAATGCATTTAACCATGCTATGGATACTTTTCTATCAAGTATTGATGGAAATATCTTTTGAAAACTTTTAATTATCTCTTTTTAAAGGAGATAAAATTTTCTCAGGAATACAAAGATTGATCATGATCGGCAGTTATCTGACTACCGATGTTGTGCTTTATGGGCAAACCTCAATAAATCCGTCACACTCAGGGCATTCAAATAGATCGTGTTTCATTCTTTGTTCCCAGTCATGGGCTGTGCATTGCATTGATACCATTTTACTTTTACGGATAAAGCATGCTGGGCAAGGGAAGCCACCTTCATAATACAGCTCTTTATAGTCTTTCAACGTATTGTCACTGATAGGAATTCCTGAACTTTCCATTGAATCTTTTTCGCTGTGTAAATTCTCTTTAAATTCCTTATACATGGTCTCTCCATATTCATGCAAGATCGAATGATGACGAGATAAGTATAGACAAGAATAATAGCTGTTAATTTATTGTGTAAATCAAAAGGGATTTTTTAATTTGTTTATTGAGTGTTCAATATGATGCGATGAAACACTGATGAGTTTATCAGTGAGGCGAAATGAATAACGTTGCACGACTATGAACAACAATGAACAACACTATGATGCTGTATATAAAAACAGTACTTGTTTAAATTAAGCTTTGCGCGCATTTTTAAACATGCTTTGTCGATTAATTAAGCTTGCAAATAAAATAAGGCGTTAAAAACAATATTTTATTTTGTATTTGTCTCATTGGCTGGTGAGGTTTTATTGAGCATTATGGTGCATTTTTAGTAGTGAGTGTGCGATGTAAAACGTAGCACTGTTTATTTATACAGTGCTACGTTTGGTTTTTTTGTATAGCCATACTGGATTTTGTTACTCGCTGGAAAGTTGTAAAGTCAGCAGGATATTGGAACACTTGGCTATAATTTTAGTTTTGTACTATTTTAGTTGGGTATTATTTTAGTTTTGTCCTTTATAAAGTGGGAACAGATTGTTATTGGCTCTTTTATTGATAATAGACGACTAGTCTTAATGGGATTATTCAGCTTGTGTTTGATGACTGCTGAGGCGCAACCTTGTCAGTCATTAGATACAATGCATTGGCTCAGCGGAGATTGGGAATATAAAGATGCTAAACAAGAGATACGTGAATACTGGTTAGTGGTTAGCTCCAATACCATGGAGGGACATGGCGTATCGATTTCCAATACTATGACAAGCCGTGAAACGTTAAGGATTGTGGTGATGTCCGGTGAAGTCTTCTATTTCGCGAAAGTAGCAAGTAATTCGCTACCGATTGCTTTTAAATTGACTCATTGTGAGAGTGATCGTCTTATATTTGAAAATAAACATCATGATTTCCCGCAAAAAATTATCTACCAGTTCATTAATCCTAATAAGATCACTGTTTTCGTTTCCGGTGAAGATAATAAGGGTTTTAAAGTCAATTACCAACGTCAACGTCGCTGAATAATATTTACTTAGATTGGTATTATAACAAGCATGACAGAAAAATCAGCACGTTCACATTATCCCACCTAAGCTTAGGCCTAATATAACAAGGAATATGTTAAGGAAAAGCAATGTCTTTTATGGGGAACAAAAGAGTAAAGGGGCTGAGGTTCACCAGCCTGTTAATTATGGTCTTGAGTGTTTCGGCTTGTGATAAGCAAATCTCCGCGCCAATAGCACCTGTTATTCGTCCGGTTAAACTTTTTACCGTTAAAATGAGCGAAGCGGGGGCCATTCGTCACTTCCCCGGGCGAGTTGAAGCGTCCCAACAAGCCGATTTGGCGTTTAGAGTCAGTGGTACGTTACATCATATAGCCGTGAAAGAAGGTGATATGGTGAGCCAAAATCAAATTTTAGCTGAGCTAGACGATACAGACTTTAAAATTGCAGTTCAAGATAAACAAGCCAGTTTTGATAAGACGCAGCGTAATTTCGAACGGGCCAAAGAGCTTATTACTTCGGGATATATTTCAAAAATGGACTATGACCGAATGGAGTCGGATGCTAAAAAAGATAAAGCGGCCTTGGTTAATGCTGAGCAACAGCTGGATTACACCCAATTAAGGGCACCTTTTTCGGGACAAATAGCCCGTCGGTTTGTGGATAACTTTGAAGAAGTGGCTGCGAAGGAGGCGATTTTTGCGCTACAAGGCGTGAATAGTTTAGATGTAGTGATTAATATTCCTGAATCTATTGTGCGTAATTTACAAGCCAGTGAAGTTGAGAATAGAAAGCAAGGGATGGCGGTTTATGCGGAATTTGAGGGCCAAAAAGAACATCATTTTCCATTGCAAACCAAAGAAATCGCCACTAAAGCAGATCCCGATACGCAAACGTTTCAAGTCCGCTTCACTATGCCTTCGCCTAAAGCGTTTACTGTATTGCCCGGCATGACAGTGAATGTGGTCATTGATTTTTCAAAGTTTACTCAATCAAAGCCTGTTTATTGGTTGCCAGCTTCTGCTGTAGTGGCTGATCCTGTATTGGACTCTCGTGTATGGGTATTGGATCCCGCAACCATGACAGTATCTTCTCAAGCAGTCAAAATAGGACGTATGAGAGGGGATGAAATACAAGTGACTCAAGGGGTAACTGCTAATGAGGAGGTGGTGGCTGTTGGTGCTACGTATTTAGCGGAGGGCATGAAAGTGTCACGCATGGCGCAAACGGAGCAAGCGGTGCCTCGTGAGGATGATACTCAGCCTCAATTTAGCCAAGGAGAATAATGGATGAATATTGGCGAGTATTCAGTGAATAATAAAGTGATCTCTTGGTTGCTTATTCTGGTGTTGTTAGTGGGGGGCATGATTGCGTTTAATAAAATGGGACGATTAGAAGATCCTGAATTTACCATTAAGTTGGCTAAAGTGATTACTTTATATCCCGGAGCAACGGCGCAAGAAGTGCAAGATGAAGTGACTTATCATATTGAAGATGCGATCCAAAAATTACCGCAAGTGAAGTGGATTAAAATGTCAGTCTCTCGTCCGGGACTTTCTGATATAACTATAGAGTTTAAAGATAAATTTAGACAAAAAGATTTTCCTAATATTTTTGATGAGTTACGCCGAAAAATAGCGGACGTCACGCCATTATTACCTTCTGGAGCACAAGCTCCTATGGTGATTGATGACTTTGGTGACGTCTATGGTGTATATGGCATTTTAACTGGTGCGGGTTATTCTTGGCGGGATCTATTTGATACCGCAGATAATGTCAAAAAACAGATGGTGCAAGTGCCTGGTGTGAGGAAAATTGTCATTGATGGCGAGCAAAAAGAAGTGGTGTATGTGGAGATCTCTCGCTCTCAACTGGGCGAGCTTGGTATTTCATTGCAACACATTGCCAGTATTTTAGCGTCGCAAAATGAGGTCATAGATGCGGGCAGTATTCGTGTTGGTGGGGATTATTTACGTATTAGTCCTACAGGTACGTTTCAGTCGGTGCAATCGATTGGGGATGTATTAATTAGTGCTAAAAATAAGAAATTGGTTTACCTCAAAGATATTGCCAAGATCACTCGCGCTTATGATGATGTGCCGAATAAGCTTTACTATGTAGATGGAGAGCCAGGTCTTGCCATTGGTGTGTCTATGTTACCAGGAGAAAATGTTGTTGAAGTGGGGAAACGGTTAAGTCAACGTTTTGAGGCGTTACAGTCCATTATTCCTATTGGTATGTCTTTTAAGCTGATTTATAACCAGCCCCAAGAGGTGGAAAAATCGGTAAGCGGTTTTATTGTCAGTGTGGGTCAAGCTGTAGCGATTGTGATTGTGGTGTTATTACTGTTTATGGGGTTACGGGTTGGCCTCATTATTGGCAGTGTGCTGCTTATTACCGTTGCGGGGACTTTATTTTTTATGGAGTTATTCTCGATTGACTTGCAAAGAATTTCTCTGGGTGCCCTTGTGATTGCGTTAGGTATGCTGGTGGATAATGCCATTGTTGTGGCAGAAGGTATGATGGTGAGGATGCAAAAAGGGCTTAGTGCGACTCAGGCTGCATCTGAAACCGTTGGTTCGACAATTTGGGCATTGCTTGGAGGAACATTGATTGGCATTTTAGCCTTTTCAGCCATTGGGTTATCCCCTGACTCAACGGGAGAATTTGCTGGCTCTCTATTTTATGTCATCTTGATTTCTTTGTCGTTATCTTGGTTAACGGCCATTAGTTCTACGCCATTATTGTGTGCTTTATTAATGAAAAAAGGTGAGGGATCAGCAACGGATAATGCACCTTATCAAGGTATTTTCTTCACCGGTTACCGTCAATTAGTCACTGCGGCGATTACCCATCGTTGGATAACGGTGGGCAGCGTGGTGGTATTATTTATTGCTGCAGTGATTGGGTTTGGATCGGTAAAGAGTGGTTTTTTTCCAGAATCCAATACGCCGATGTTTTTTATTGATGTATGGGAACCTGAAGGCAGTGATATTCGTCATACTCGAGATACTGTTTTAAAAATTAGCCAATATTTAAATAATTTACCGGAGGTGTTACAAACCAGCACTGTCATTGGCGGCGCTCATCAACGCTTTACTTTGGTCTATGACTCAAAAGAGCCTGCTGCTGCGTATGCTCAAATTATTGTACAAACAGAATCTCGAGAAGTCATTCCACAAGTATGGCAGCAAGTTGAAGATTTTATGCGGGAAAATACCTTATCTAATGATCCTATTATTAAGGCATTACGCATAGGGCCGGGTCGTGATGGTAAAATTGAAGCCAGATTCAGTGGACCTGATCCCAGTATCCTTAGAGAGTTGGCTGTTCAAGCGCAAGCGATTATGCGCAGTGATAATGAAGCGAAAGATATTCGAGATGATTGGCGTAATCCGGTTAAAGTGATCACGCCAGTTTTTAATGAACAAGTGGGACGGCAGCTTGGGATCACTCGTGAAGAATTATCTTTGGCATTGCAATATGCTGGGGAAGGTAATATTGCGGGAAAATACCGAGATAATAATCGTTCATTGCCGATAAAATTAAGGGCGACGGAAAATGAAAGGGGGGATGTGGCAAATTTACGTGATGTGCAAGTTTGGAGTCCCGTCTTGGAAAGGACCATTCCCGCATCTCAAGTCGTGAGTGAATACCAAACTCGCTGGGAAAATACGGTGCTGCGAGGGAGAAATCGCATTCAAACCATTATTGCCTCATGTAATCCAAAAGGAGAATTAACAGAGCCGTTATTTGCTCGCCTTAAACCTAAAATAGAGGCGATGCCATTACCGCCAGGTTATTATTTGGCTTGGGGAGGAGAATATGAGGATTCACAAAAAGCCCAAGCGGGATTAGCGGGGGCGTTGCCTGTGGGGTTTTTATTGATGATATTAACGTCGATATTATTGTTTGGACAATTGCGCCAGCCGCTTATTATTTGGTTGACAGTGCCATTGGCCATTATTGGGATCACAGCGGGGCTGTTGTCCACCGGCGGCGCATTTGATTTTATGTCAATATTGGGTGCTTTATCTTTAGTTGGGTTATTGATCAAAAATGCGATTGTATTAATTGATGAAATCGATCAGCAAATTCGCTCTGGAAAACCGGGATTACCCGCTATTATTGATTCATCATTGAGTCGTTTACGTCCAGTTGTATTGGCTGCTGCGACCACCATTTTAGGCATGATCCCGTTATTGCCAGATGTGTTTTTTGTTAATATGTCAATTACGATTATGGCGGGGCTCGGCTTTGCAACAGTATTGACTATGCTGGTGGTTCCCACACTTTATGCCATTTTCTTTAATATCAAATCAAATTAGTTTTATTACAAATAGCCCTAAAAGCCCTAAACATGCAAAATGAATGGAAGGATTTATCCTGAGCAAAGAAAAGGGTACACTGAATAAAACTGTACTCATTAATAACGAGGCTAATAATGGATATTCGACTGGCAAAACCTGATGATATCAATGCTTTTTTTCAGTATTTAGAAGCGCATTTATCCGATGATAGTGCAGGCGATACACATTTATTTCAGTCTCTATCCAGTGCCGAGTCCAATGTAACCACCTTGACTAAATCCCAGTTTTATCATGGTATTAAAAAGACCTTTGAAGAGACTGATTGGCGAAGACTTTGGTTAGCTTTTGAAGAGGGGCAAGTGGTTGGGCATATAGAAATTCGTGGTCATATACAAGCTTATACTCAGCATAGAGTCCTGTTAGGCATGGGGGTTGCCACTGAGCATCGACAAAAAGGATTAGGGAAATTGTTATTGGACACCTTAGTCACTTGGTTAATCCAGTTTCCTCAGATTGCCTATCTGGATTTATGGGTGCTCTCTCATAATCAAACTGCCATTAATTTATATGAAAAATATGGCTTTAGAGTGGGAGGTGAAATAGAGGATATGTTTCGAATTAATGAGCAGCCTTGTTCATATACCTTTATGTTTCGGCCATTGGCGTCTTCATCAGCGAGTAAAATTTAAAAGGGTATTGATGGCATAGTAAATTATGGTGCCGTAAACCATAGCACCGTAAATCATAGTGTCATTGAGGCATGGAGCAATCAAGGGCACCATTTTGGTATGTATATTTTCTTATAATCTTTGTCGGTTTTTACGGCATGAAATAATGCCTTTATTCTTTGTTTTAGCCTCTTTTATTACATAAAGGCTCTTATAGTAACACCTTCTAAGTTACTATTATAACGTGTTTATCTCGAAGGTCTCGAACGTAATTCAATCATTAAAGAAGAATAATTTTTTTAATGTTAATATTGGAACAATGCAAAGGAATGATAATGTAATGGTTAATGCAAATAAGCGTAATCAGCCTCATTCAACATCACAGGATTCAGTAGCGGATGAGATTGACTCCGAGGCTCCTCATATTCAGCCTGTACAATCTCACGTCATAGAAGGAGGAAGGACAAGGCTCCCAGCGGATAGACAAAAAAGGCCTCATACTTTATCTGCAGAAGATATCGTCGTCATTATTGCGATTGTTATAACGCTATTATTAGCACCAGTACTGACCATGTTATGGTCTTTAGAAAATCCTATCTTGGTCCCCCCGCCTATTATTGCTATTTTTTTGGGTATTGCTGTTGCATCTCTTTTGTACCGATTTTTAGGGGGCGTGTATAATGCGTCTTTCACAATAGGAGCATTAAAAGTGACTGGATCTGCAGCGATCCTTATTTTTGTTGCTTGGTGGGCGAATGAAGAATTAAAAGGGTTTATGCCAGCGGTTCCCACTAAGACTCCTGTATTTGACTTGAGCAAAGATGTGAGCCCGATGGCGGACACTTGGTATGCGGTGAGTACAGAAACAGGTAAGCCGGTATCATTAAATTTCCCTCATCACCATCAACAACATTTAGCGCCGTCATTTGCGGTTTTAAGTGATTTTAATCTTCATCGTCCACTGAATTTACATCAAAATGAGGGCAATTTGGTGGTCTCTGTTGATGATAATGCACAACATATTATGGGGACATTACCTCGCGTTGAGCTTAAGGAATTAGGTTTTTTTAATAAAGTGGACATGCGCTTAAGGCCTTTTGAAGTGGCGACTTTTGGTGCTAAGCAAGGGATTGATATGCATTCAAAACTGCCTTTTACTATTCACACCAATGGTTTTTCTGAAAATTACACTCGTTTTACTTTGAAATCAAGAAGTGATCAGGAAGTGATTTATGAGGACTCTATTTTGTTGCGGGGGGCTAAATTATTCCAATATCGAGATAAGTATTATTTTATCAGTGTGGTACAGGTGAATCATGCTCCAGAAGATATTGAACCCTATGCAAAAATATACCTTGCTGAGCTTGGGGTGAGTTATTTATAATTGCCCTATTAGCGATATCTGTTTCATGTTGTGAGTCAGAGAAAGTTGCTTTAATTGTCTGTAGATTGTGTCATTTATTTTATATTTTAAGGAAAACTATGTATTAGGGAAGTTGTCTTTGCAAAGGGATTGAAGTGACGTTACAAGGAGCTATTACGCAGATTATTCATTGCCATTGCTCTTTGTGTCGAAAATCCAGTGGTACCGCTTATGCGACGAATGGTTTTGTTCAACAATCTGACTTTCATGTGGTAAAAGGACATGAATGGATTGATTACTATGAAGTGACACCAGGAAAGAAACGTTATTTTTGTCGTCGTTGTGCCTCTCCTTTATACAGTGAAAACTTAGCTGATCCTAACCGCTATCGTTTACGTTTAGGGTTGTTAGACTCTTCGATTGATGAGCGTCCAGTGTCGCATAATTTTATTGATTCAAAAGCTTGTTGGGACAGCATTGAAACCTCTCTGCCTTGTTATAGCAAACATGAGCCTGGTCGATAATGTCGCGGTTATGGGAAATCCCATTTTAAAGTTTGTTGGGGCAGCATTGAAACCTCACTTCCTTGTTATAGCAAACATGAGCTTGATCGATAATGTCACGATTATCAGAAATCCTGTTAATGATTGAGGTTGTTCTTGAAAATGTGTGTTGAATGTGGTTCATCATCTTTGTTAGAGAAAAAATGACTCAAGATCGTAGTAGTGTGGTTGATAAGGGGGTATCGAAAGATATTCATTGGCCGGCAGTCGTTTGTTATCAAGGAGATGATGAACTGGTTTATCTTGCTAATAAAATGGATTGGTTGGTGTATTGTGATGAGGCGCCAATGCTAACTGAAGGAGACAAGCTTATTGATTCAAGTGGTCGCCTTTATGATATGACAGAGTATAATGGTCAATTATTTTTGCTTGATAGTGATGGGTTTATTTTGTTTGCTGAATTGTTATTATTAGTGAAAAAAAATGCGTGTTTAGTGCAGCAAGTATGCAGCGCCAAAATTGATGTGAGTCACTATGGACAACTGATTGATCTTGTTCGTGTTATTAATATCTCTTAAGTCATATCTTGTTTTCTATTCGTTATGATAAGTGGTTAAGTTACCTCCTTCTTTATATTCCTTTCCCTATTGCCGCTTTTATACCGTATGATAAATAGACGAAACATAATAACAGTGGATAAAAATGAAAAAAATCATTGAATATTTGCGTTTAATTTTATTTATGATTGGGGTATTGGTGGGGATCCAAGCGCCAAGTGTGGTGGATCAATACGGTAAACGTTTACAATCTCAATTAACGGAATCAAAATTAAGTTTAAGTGCTTTTCAAGGGGATGCGGATCGTTATTTTGGTGGCAGTATTGATAAACTGATTGCTTATTATCAAGGTAATGATGATCCAGTATTTAATGATGCAGGCAAGAATGTTGAGCAATTGATGCTTCGACAAATCGCATTATCAACCGCTTGGCAGCAATTTTCGGCAAATGAATATAGTCCTTATGTGCAATTCATCTTTGATCCCATGTCGGATATTAAAACCCAAGTGTTAGCCCAGTACACCTATTCTATTGTATTAAATAGTCAAGCGATTGTCATTGGCGTGATAGCTGGTGGCTTACTTGCAGCAGTGGCTGAATGTGTGTTAATGCTATTTTGGCAAATGTTGCGCTTAATGAGGAGAATGATATTTGGACCAGTACAAAGAAGACGATCTATTTAGTGTTCATGTGTAGTAGGGCATAAAGAGGTGAGTTAAAGGACCACAAAAGCGTTTGTGGTTCTTTGTATTGAATAGTCTAATGTGACTTAGTGATTTCTATATAAGGTTTACTCATATCGCCAGGTAAGAGAGTTGAGCAAATTAAACATTCAAGTTTACAGCATACCATTGCCCATCTCCTGAGCCACCGGAAACAGTATTAACACTGGTAATGAGGGTGTTGCCCATGTAGTAAGAGGTTTGGCTGTGGGCCTCATCCTGTACTCTGTCAAATTGATCGGCATATCCTGGACCCGCCATTTGTTTCAACTTTTCAAAGTTATTTTCCATGATTTCGAGTTTTTCTTTCTCACTTAAATCTTCGCTTGTTTTTTCCATGAAAAACATGTCTTTAAGAAGATCTAAAGCGTCTTGTTTTTGACTACCGCAAAAGATAACGTCGATGATTTTTTCAAAAATGTTGAGTTTAGTTGCTTTATCCATATCGCCATTTATTATGGCTTCTGCGCGATTTTTTCCGATGGAAATATCTGAAAATTCCTTCTTTTCGCCTTGTGGATAATCAATAAAACGTGATGTATTCAATGTTGCTGAAGCAAAAATAGTCATTTTGTTCTCTCTGTAAATTGAGTGATTGTCATGATCTTATGAGGAGGGAGAAGATCATAATCAATTAATTGGGTGGTTATTATTGATTAGGTTAGTAAGGGATGACTATCAATTTTTAACATTGCAGTGCGAAAGAGGTATGACCAGGTAGTCTAAAGTCGAGTATTGCTTCATGATAAAGAGTGGGGGAGTCGTCAAACCCCACTCCAAGTCGGATATTGGAGGCGATTTAATGCGTGTTCGGAGTGAGTCTACACATTAGTCTCAGAGCTCTTCTGCAACCCAAGCGCCAGAGGCTGATAAATCTTGACTGTTTTCAAAGCCACCACAAACGGCGTTGACCTTGGCAATGATCTGCCCGTCCACAATAAAAGTGGTGTTGCTGTCAACTTCATTTCGTTTGATTTGAAAAAGGCCACTATTACCCTCTCCAGCAAGATCTTTTAATTGTTTGAAGTTATGCTCCATGGCAATGACTTGCTTAGTTTGACTCATAGTGTCATGAGTAAAGTCGAGTTCGACCATGGCATCAATGACTTTCATGGCATTGTCTTTTTTACTGTCACAAAATAATCGGTCAAAGGATTTATCAAAGCAGCCGAGCTGAGTAACATTATCAATGTCTCCTTTGATAAAGGCGGTGAGCCGCTGTTTACCCAATGACACGTCTTTAGCATTTTGTTCAGAAGTGTCTAATTGGCTATGAGGAATAGTGACTTTAGGATGAATAAGAGAAAGAGTTGGCATAAATTTCCATTGCGTTAATACCCCTAAAACAGGGCAATATTACCGATTTATAAGGATGAGTTCAATTGCGCTAAATTTAATTTAACTTGTTGTTAAACAAGGTTGATTAATGTAATTATCATTATATTACGAATAAACCACTATCATTTTTATCGAGTATTTCTATAAAGTGGACAGACCTGAGTAAGGAGTGCTTTAGATTGTGTGAAGCTGACTGATTTGAGGATATTTTCAAGGGAAGCTGGTGACAGATCAGCTGCGGGAGTCATCCTTTTAAGAATAAAGTCTGCTTTGTGGCTATAATATAACCATCATAGTGATTAATAGTATTTCGTCGGTTATTGACTTTTGTTAAAATAGAGAAAATTATCGGAGAGATGTGTATATGTCAGTTTATGTTGTGGGCCATAAAATCCCAGATTCAGATTCTATCTGTGGGGCGATTGCTTTAACCTATTTAAGAAATCAGATTGGTGAAGATTCAATTGCGGCTCGTTTGGGGGAATTATCGCCAGAAACTGCTTTTATTTTAGATAAATTTGGTTTTGAAGCGCCGGAGCTTAAACTCAGTTATGCTGGCGAAGAAGTGTATATTGTTGATCATTCTGAAGTGACTCAGGCGCCTGATGATATTGCTGATGCGACAATTGTCGGCATTGTTGATCATCATAAATTAGGCGATCTCACCACGTCAACTCCGCTTGAATGTTGGATCCGTCCTGTGGGTTGCAGTAACACTATCATTAAAATGATGTATGATTTTCATAATGTTGTGATCCCAAAAGCCATAGCGGGTATCATGATGTGCGCTATTTTGAGTGATACAGTGATTTTTAAATCTCCCACTTGTACCACTGCAGATATCCGTTGCGTTGAAGCCTTAGCTGAAATTGCTGAAATTGAAGATTTTAAAGCTCTTGGCATGGAAATGTTTAAAGTGAAATCAGCGGTGGAAGGCACGCCTGTCCGTGATTTGGTTATGCGTGACTTTAAAGACTTTAATATGAATGGCCATAAAGTTGGTATTGGTCAACTTGAAGTTATCGACCTATCAGTATTTGATGATTTTAAAGCGGAACTAGAAGCGGATATTGCTGCCTTAAAAGTGGAAGGTGATCGCCATAGTGTTTTATTATTATTGACAGATATCATGAAAGAAGGTTCTGAGTTGTTAGTCAGTAGTGATGATGCAGGATTGATAGAGCAAGCCTATGGTAAAGGGTTGACTGATGGAAAGGTCTGGCTTGATGGTGTGCTGAGTCGTAAAAAACAGGTTGTCCCACCTTTGCAAGCCGTTTTTAGTTAAGCTGTTATTCATTCCACTTGATTTTATGCCAGTCATTGCTATTGACTGGCATTATTATTACGACTTTTTGAGCGTATCAGCTTGAGAACGTAATGCATCCAGTTTAGCTTGAGCTACGCCTAGCAAGGACTTTTTTGGATACTGTTCTTGAGAATGACGTTTTCCTAAAGGAGTACCTGTCAATAATTCAATCGCTTGGCCAACGTTTTTTATGGCCCAAATATGAAAGTGCCCTTTGTTAACGGCTTGAATGATATCTTTTCGCAACATTAGGTTTTGGATATTGGAATGAGGGATAATGACCCCTTGAGTGTGTTTGGCCCCTTTTATTTGGCACACATCAAAAAAGCCTTCAATTTTTTCATTCACGCCACCTATGGGCTGAGATTCACCAAACTGATTCATGGATCCGGTAATGGCAATATCTTGTCTTAGGGGGAGTTCAGAGATTGATGACAATATGCTACACAATTCAGCCATAGTGGCACTGTCGCCATCGACACCGCCATAGGATTGTTCAAAAGTGAGATGTGTCGACAGAGGAATTTTATCAGTTTTACCCAGTATGGAGGCAATAAAAGCGGTTAAAATCATGACGCCTTTTGAGTGAATACTGCCACTTAAGTCAACTTTTCTTTCAATATCAAATACTTTCCCTTCTCCAAACGATGTCGTTGCGGTGATCCTGCTTGGCGCCCCAAATAAGTATTCTGATGTCGACATAACGGATAGTGCATTGACTTGGCCTATGGCTTTGCCTTGGGTATCCAATAAGGTGGAACCGTTAATGAAGCTTTGCATGAATTCATCTTTAGCACGGCAAATTCGCAGTTCTTTATTCTGTAATGCTTGTTCAACATGGCTTGCTCGAATAAGAGTTGCTTTCATACTGCGCGCGCAGTAGTTGGCTTCTCTGAGTAAATTAGCGGTATCAACGGAGTGTAAAGACAGCTGGTTTTGATTATCAGCCTGTCTAGCACTAAATTCGATGATCCTTGCGATGGCGGCTCGATCGCAATGCAACATTTTATTACTATGGACAATGCTGGAAATAAATTGGGCATAATGATGTTCTGATTGAGATGTGCGAGGCATTCTATCTTCAAAGTCGGCGGTGACTTTAAATAACTCACAAAACTCAGGGTCAAATCGTTGTAGCAATTGATAAGTACGATGATCGCCAAATAAAATAATCTTGATGTTCAGTGGAATAGCTTCTGGATCCAGCGAAATAGCGCCTGATAAGGTCACTTCTTTTTCAAGAGAACTTAGACTCAACTTTTTTGAACGCAACGCACGCTTTAGGCCATCCCAAACATAGGGGTGCTCGAGCACTTTGACGGCATCGATCATCAATACGCCGCCATTGGCTTTATGTAAACTGCCTGCACGAATAAATGAAAAATCCGTGATAACGGTGCCTTTGTATGTGGCATTTTCTACATAGCCAAATAAAGTATGATAATTAGGGCTGTCTTCAACAATAATGGGTGGGGTCTTTTTTTCTTGTGATACGAGCACATTGACTTGGTATCGTCGAGGCATTTTCTTGCTCATTGCTGCGTAAGCTAACGCAATTTGTTCTTCATTCTCTTCCAGAAAAATATCGAGATTATCCAATATATCTTTTTGCATTGCCGTTAGGTATTGTTTGACTTGTGGCAAAGCATGGTATTTTTGAAGTAATTTCTGAAAACTGTGCGCTAACACATCAGCAGCGACTTGTTCATCGTGTTTTTGTTGTTGATCGGTATATTCTTCTTCCCAAACGGTAATTTTTCTGATTAATCCTCTTAGTTTCGCTTCAAGTTTACTGATGGCCGTCTGTAGTCGTTTTTGTTGAGTTTGGCTAAGTTGACTATAAGACTCTTCGGTATGGGGTTCATCCCCATTTAATGCAACAAGTTCATAATTTCCTTTGGCTGAAATACTTAAACTGACCCCGAGTTTTTTCGCGTCTTCTGTCAGCGTAATAATGGCGTGTTCTTGTTTTGATGCGAGTTGATTTTTCAGTTTATCGGCTCGAGAATAATACATTTCATTATCAAACGCTAATGGCAATGCCTTTAGCAATTTTTGCACTAATTTCTCAATGTCTTTTTTAAACTTAGGCCCCAGTTGAGAAGGTAAAATAAGTACGTTAGGTTGTCTTTCATCCTCGAAGTTCACGACATAGCACCAATCAAATAAAGGAGGGCGTTCGTTTTCTGGCAGGCTCTCTGGTAAATATTGTTTATTTAAATGGCGTAATATCATGGTTCGTTTGCCTAAGCCATTTCGACCTAATGCGTAAATATTATAGCCTTTTTCTTTCATCGATAGTGCAAATTCAACAGCTTGTTGAGCACGGGCTTGACCGACAATTTCATCTAAAGGGGGTAAGTGTTTTGTTGATGTGCATTTCACATCTAATTCATTAAGTTCAGAGCGACGATAAAGCTGCTCACTGCTGAGAGGGGTTATGGGCATAATGCATCCTCTTATGGCATGTTTTTTTCTACTCTATACGCTTAGTGATTTCATTTCTGCACTAATTGGTCATTTTTCAGTATTATTAATAAAAATAATGACTTTTAGGTTGTTTTTTGTACAGGTTGGGGGTTTTACCTGTGTTTCACAGTTACTGCACTGATTATGACTTTTAATTAAATCAATGGAAGATTTAAAGAAGAAGGAGAAGTATCGCGGCCACTGAATGTGGCCAAGATACTTGTTATTATTTTACTTTGTCATTACAGTTTTGGGTAATGGGGTTTGATATCGGTTGGAATACTGGCCATTTTTTGATTAATGTCAGCGACTTCATCAGCAAGTACGGCATATTGGGTTAAAAAAGCGTTAGCGGCTTGGTAATCACCGAGTGCTTGGATCATGGTGACTTCTTTGACAAGATCGCGAATGGCCATTTCTAATTCAACAAAATTAACATGATAGGTTTGTGTTTGTTTATCGAAAGTAAAAGCTTGCTTTTCTTTAAAGAAATTATATTGAAATGCTGCGCCAGCGCCATGGGCTTCATGGACACCAAATCGCATTGAGCGGAACAGCCCAGCAAAATAAGTGACTAACATATTCTGACGTTCGGCATTAGGGAGCTCGCCTTTATCCATTAAGAATAGCATGTTATAGGCGCCCATAACATCAGCTTTGCCTTCTTCTATTTTAGAATAGGTTTCTTTTAATTGTTCACTAACACTGGTTTGTTGTCCATTAAGTGTGATGTTACCAGGACCTAACCCATGAGACAGCTCATGAAATAAGGTTTCATTGAAGAAGTACTTTTCCATTAACAAAGGCTGTTGTGCTTTATTGATAATGAGTGAAGAGATGGGCTGCATAATGGCTTGGTATTTAGCATTAAGTACATTTTTGAGCATGACCTTTTTGCTTCCCTTTATTTCTCTGACATACTCGTCATTGGGAAGGTTAAAAGCTACGGTTTGTACACCCGGTTTGTTATCACCGCCGCCAGCAACTTGATCAACTACTGAAATGGGGGATTCAGCGCCGCGTTGTAGGTTTTTGTACTCGTCTTGGATCGGAAGGTTTAACTCCATCTGCGTTAAATATTTTTTATAGACAGCCAGTTTTGCACTGTCTTCAGGATTTCTAACGGTAATGAATGCTTCAAAAAATGTCTTATACCCAAATAGTTTATCTGTGTATGTTTCATAAGGGCCGATAGCGACTTCAAGGCTGCCATTAAGGTCCATCCAAGCCATTTCTGAGTCGCGATATTGATCATTTAAAAAGGCATCGGCACGTTTTAATAAAAATATGCGTAAACTTTTATCTTGCGTTAAGGCTGCCGCTTCTTGCATTAATTTCGCCGCAGCTTGAAGCTCTTTGGCATAATACTGGCTGTAGGGGATGGCTTTGAGTTTATCTGCATCTCTAACAATGACCGTGTAGCCACTTTTAAAGGCGGTTTCATCTTCTGGATGGCTTGCAATCCATTGGTTAAACTCATCTCGAGTCATATCAACTGGGTAAACACCTGCTCCGTCAGGTCGCTTCACTTGGCCAAAGAAAGGTTTATCTGCTTCTAATGTATCCCAAGGGCCATAATGTAGATCATATAATGCGAGCAAGGCTTGTTGATGAGGACTTGTTGAATCTTGAATAGTTTGGCGGATTTTGGGGTTATCTTCATAAGTTTGCTTTAAATAGATGATGTCTAGAATATCAGCGACTTGAATAAGTTTCTTGAGGACTTGGATATCTTGATCGGAGACCGTTGACAAATCGGCTTGCATGTCGATATCAACAAAGCGATCGAGCATATGCTGGTAGTTTTGGGCCATTTGCGTATAAGGGGCTTCAGTACTGGTAGGATCTTCTGGTTTCGAGCAACCATTTAATAGGCCAATCATGACAAGTGAAATCAGTGTAGGTTTGATCAAGGGGAGCTCTCCATTTTCATTGTAGTTGTTTACATATAACGAGAGTAATCTACATCTTGTCGCAGTAATAATAAAGTTAATCTGTGCGTATTTTGCACGGATAAGGTTTGTTTGCTGTGTTTTTAGCTTTTTAATGCTTACTTTTGTTACTTTTTGGTTATTACATGAGGTTTTTGATTTATATTGGGTTTCTATTGTGTGATTATTAGTGGTGTCCGTTTTGTTGTAAAGAAGGTGTGGAAAGTGAGTCAGAGCTTAGATATTCACTCGGTGATTAAGCCATTAGAAAAAGAAGATTTTAGTGCTGTTATTGCATTAGGTAATCGCGTCCATGGTGCAGGTTATTTGACGCCATCCAGTTTGATGTGTATGCGAAATATGGGGATTAAGGCTGGGGTTAATGCCAGTTTTGTATTGTATCAAGGAGAGGCATTGGCCGGATTTAGATTAACTTATGCGCCTGAACAATGGCAAGTGGATCAATGGTGTTCGCCAAAGCAGTGGGGGATCCCCGTGAAAGATTTATGTTATTTCAAATGTAATACCATCGCACCGCAATTTCAGGGGCAAGGTGGTGGTGGCCAGTTATTAACAGCGGCTATTCAGGCCGTTAAAAAACAAGGTGGCTTGGGCGGGATCAGCCATCTTTGGCAGCAAAGCCCGAATAATGCTGCAGTGAAGTATTTTACGAAAGCTGGCGGGGAATTGGTTGCAATCCATTCGAAGCGATGGAGCGATCCTGTGGAATATGCCGACTATGAGTGTGTGTTATGTGGCTCACCCTGTGAATGCAGTGCATGTGAAATGATATTGCGATTTGGATCATAGTCTACTTTATTCATTGTTGGAGTTATCGTTTTATGTCGATGCATCATGTTAATTTTGATCCGCTTGTTCAGTCTTTTCCTTCTCATTTGGGGGCGCCCGATTCTTATTGGGCTAGCAGACAGGCATTACCCGCTTTGTGCTCAAGTTTATCAGGGACACTGCAAACTGAGGTGGCCATCATAGGTGGCGGGTATTCTGGATTATTGACGGCTTATTATTTAGCCAATCAATTTAATATTGATTGTTGTGTATTAGAAGCCAATCAAGTGGGCTTTGGTGCTAGTGCGCGTAATGCAGGGTTTGTATTAAAAGGCTCTGGGCGTTTAGGTTATCAGCAAATGGCGAAGCGCTGGGATTTGGATACGGCAAAAGGCATTTATCGAGAATTCAGTGATGCCGTGTCTCGAGTTGATGGGCTTATTCAAGATAATCATATTGATTGTGAGCCCCAACAAAAGGGCTATCTCAAAATTGCGCATAATGAAAAGGCCATGGCACAACTGACGAGTGCAGCAGGTTTTATTCGAGATCATTTGGGTGAAGATGCGGCGTTTATTTCTCGTGAACAATTATCGACTGAGCTGATGGACCATCAACAAGCTTATGGTGCCCTAAGATTAAAAGATGGCTTTGGCGTTAATCCTTTAAAATTATTATTAGGCTATAAAAAGCTTGTACAAAATCAACATGTCCCTATTTACGAAAAGACTTGTGTCACCCAATGGATTGAAGAATTTGGGAAACACAGGTTAGTGACTGAGGCTGGAGAGGTGCTGGCGAAGAAAGTGGTGACCTTAGGAAATGCCTACACACCTAAAAGGTTTAATGAGCGTGTCGATAATCATTTTTTACCGATCTTAAGTCAGATATTTGTGACTGAGCCCTTAACTCAGGAGCAGTTAGCCTTGTCAGGATTGAAGACCAATCAAGTCACAATGGATACCCGTATTTTAAAATACTATTACCGATTGTTGCCAGATAATCGATTATTGTTTGGTGGAAGAGGGGCTATTTACGGTAAAGATGCTCATAAGCCACAGTATTTACAACGTTTACACTTAGCGATGTTGCAATGTTTTCCCAGTCTTTCATCTATTAATATTGCTTATAATTGGACGGGATGGATAGCAGCAGCTATGGATGATATGCCTCATGTTTATGCCAGTAATGGCGTGGGTTACAGTTTAGGTTATTGCGGGGCTGGGGTGTCTTTTAGTGCGCAGGCCGCTTTTCGATTGGCTCAACAAATAGCAGGTGAAAGTGTGCCTGATTTGCCATTATACACACAAGCCTTACCGGCTTTTCCTTTCCCTAGGGCAAGAAGGGCGGGTCAGTGGGCGTATTATCATTATGCTTGGTTAAAAGATAAGTGTGGGTAAAGGTCATTTCAAATTGTGTATTAAATAGCCTATAATGGGGTGGAATTTAAGCAGGGAATGATTGTATATTGAGGTTGGTATTGGTTTATTATTTGAATGAGGTGTTATGTTATGGTGTCAAAAAAACTAGATAAAATGCTGAAAAAACATGATAAATTAATTCATTCACAAGACATGAAAATTATGAGCCATACCCAAAGAGAAAAGGAAGAGTGGGTCCAACATACATTGATGGCCGAAGGATGTGAAACGCCTTTTAAGTTCCGCCGTACTCAACAATATAAAAGTTTAACGGGGGCGCGGGTCAATTTGACCTATTATAGTGATGTAGAGCAAGTGGCGGGTTTTGATATTGATATTTTTAAAATCGTTCGTATAAAGAGATCATGAATACAGTATTTTGAAGTTAATTATCATTATTGTCTTAAACTAAAAAACCTGTCTGTGACAGGTTTTTTTATATGAGTGATTCATATTATTTTATGGGATCAAACATTAAGCGTTCATTAATGCCAATGTGTTATCGAGCATGCGATTGCTAAAGCCCCATTCATTGTCATACCATGCCATGACTTTCACAAGACGACCACTTACGCGGGTTTGTGTGGCATCAAAGTTAGATGAATAAGGGTTATGGTTAAAATCGATAGACACTAACGGCTCATGATTAACAGCCAGTACTTCACTGAGAGGTGAACTTTGTGCGGCTTTTTCAATAATAGCGTTAATCTCTTCAACGCTTGTATCACGTGCAGCGATAAAGGACAGATCCACTAAAGAAACATTAATCGTTGGCACGCGAACGGCTAGTCCATCAAACTTTCCTTTTAATTCTGGTACAACTAAACCAACAGCCGCTGCTGCGCCGGTTTGTGTTGGGATCATCGAAGCTGCAGCTGCGCGAGCGCGGCGAAGATCGGTATGATAGACATCAGAAAGACGTTGATCATTAGTGTAAGCGTGAATGGTTGTCATCAAACCTGATTCAATACCAATTTCATCATTGAGTGGTTTAGCAAAAGGTGCCAAGCAGTTAGTCGTACAAGAAGCATTTGAAATGACGGTCATATCAGAAGTGATGATATCGTTATTGACACCATAAACAACAGTCGCATCAACATTTTTACCTGGAGCCGAAATAATGACTTTTTTTGCACCTGCGTTTAAATGAGGCTGAACGGCTTCTTTAGATGTGAAAATACCAGTACATTCATAAACAACGTCAACGTTGAGTTCTGCCCAAGGGAGGTTCGCCGGATCGCGTTCTTGGAAAGTCGCTATTTTATCTTCATTGATAAAAATAGCATTGTCTGAATGTTCAACTTTTGCATTGAAACGCCCATGAACAGAATCATACTTGGTTAAATGCGCATTAATTGACGCATCACCGAGATCATTGATAGCAACGATTTGGATAGGGTAATCTTTTTCACTTTCATAAAGTGCACGTAAAATATTGCGACCGATACGGCCATAGCCATTTATTGCAACGCGGATAGTCATTCGATATCCCTCAAGTCATGTTTAATTCGAAATTAGTTGTAAAATTACCAAACTGACAGAAATCGTCAAGTTTTATCGGCTTATTTCCGCATATTTGCGCGAAAAAGACGATTTTTTATTACATTGAGCACATTTTTTGCATTTTTATTAGAACAAGGAAAGAAGATAAGCTGCTTATGATCACCATTGAAAGTTATCAGGCCCTTGCTAATAAGTTTAGTTGGTTGAGACTAGATTAAAGCGTATTTTGTTTATGTTTGCCCTGTTTAAGATCAATAAAAGGGATAGGAATAGAATTAACTGGCGTAGAAAATGAGAGTGGATAGCAATGCGCTGGTACTGAGTTGCCTTTAAAATAGGGGGATGTGGCATGAAATTTAGCCGATCAGGCTTAATTGTACTTATTCAAGCACAATAAAATGGCTTTTTTTATTTTTATTAAATGAAAGAAAAAGGCGTAATGGTGTATTTAAAGCCGAGATTTTTACTTGAAAATGAATAAATGATGTAAACATTACAACATTCGGCGTAAAAGAGGTTTTATTATTCATTTATTTCTAATTAAATTACATGTTTACTAAAATCCTTCGACTAGAAAGCAAAGGTGATTTTCATTACAATAAGGCCGTTTTTACATGAATAATCTTCTTTCTTTTTGTTACTCAAAGAGTTCTGTTTTTAGCAGAGATATGAGATCAAGGATTTATAAATGAGCGCTGATAAACACCTACAAAGTTGGCAAGAACGTTTTGAAATGGCTGAGGCGATGCAGCCTTTGTTAGGAAAATTATACCGTAACCAAGGTGTTGAAGTGGTTGTCTATGGTAAGCCGTTATTAAATGCTTCGACCATTGATATTATTAAAGCGCACCGTTTAGTCCGCCATCATGTGGGTGAAAAATTGCGCTTACGAGAGAGCCTGCCTTTTATTGAAGCACTGACTCGATTAGCAGTGAAGCAATGTAAAGTGGATATTGGTAAAGTGGCAGTGAATTATTGGCGCGAACACTCTGATGAGACTCAAATTGATGCTTATATGAGTGATGTCTTGGCTCCTGCGATTAATGAAGAGCATGATGATGAAGCAAAAGATGTCGTGCTTTACGGATTTGGTCGTATTGGTCGCTTGTTAGCCCGCTTATTGATTGAAAGAAGTGGTGTGAGTAATAAACTAAGATTACGCGCGATAGTGTTACGTGGTGGTCGTAAAGGTGATCTAGAGAAGCGTGCCAGTTTACTTCGCCGAGATTCTGTACATGGTCCGTTCAATGGCTCAGTGTCGGTTGATGAAGAAAATAATGCGATTATTGCTAACGGAACCTATATTCAGATCATTAATGCGAATTCTCCAGATGAAATTGATTATACTCAGTACGGTATTGAAGATGCACTTATTGTTGACAATACTGGGATTTGGAAAGATGAAGCAGGATTAGGTTTACATCTCAAATCGAAAGGGGCTGCAAAAGTCTTATTAACGGCACCCGCAAAAGGAAAAATTAAGAATATTGTTTATGGTGTTAATGAAGGCGATATTTTGTCTGAAGATACCATTATTTCTGCAGCGAGTTGTACAACGAATGCCATTACGCCAGTATTAAAGGCGGTGAATGATGAATACGGTATTGTTAATGGTCATGTAGAAACGATTCATTCTTATACTAATGATCAAAACTTAATTGATAATTATCATAAAGCTGATAGGCGCGGGCGCAGTGCTCCTTTGAATATGGTGATTACGGAAACGGGCGCTGCGAAGGCAGTTGCTAAAGCATTACCTGTGTTAGAAGGTAAGTTAACGGGGAATGCGATAAGGGTACCCACTCCCAATGTGTCAATGGCGATTATTAGTTTAAATCTCAATATTGATACCGATAAAGCTGATATCAATGACTACTTGCGCAATAAAGCCCTACACTCTGATCTGCAAAATCAAATAGACTTTACAGAGTCCACCGAAATTGTGTCGAGCGATCTTGTTGGCTCTCGTTTTGCTGGTGTATTGGATTCTCAAGCAACTATTGCAGATGGAAAGCGTGCTATTTTATATGTTTGGTATGACAATGAGTTTGGCTATAGCTGCCAAGTTGTCGGTGTGATGCAAAAAATGTTGGAGTTGAATTACCAATCTTTGCCTCAACTGTAAAGTCTACATGGTTTTTAAGATATCTTGAGTGATTATTGAACGCCTCATTCTATGGAGGCGTTTTATATTTAATCGAAAAAATCAAATAAACAACAACTTGGTTGATTTGGCAGCAAACAGAAGCGGAAAAACCGTTTGTTGATTGACTCTGAAAAACAAATCGGTAGAATGCCATCCCGTACTCAAGAGCAAACGAAGTAAAACACGCTGTGATGATAGGTCAGGCGAAAAGATTCTTACTAAGTTAGACGAATGAGACAGTGCGACATTAGCTCAGTTGGTAGAGCGATACCTTGCCAAGGTATAGGTCATCGGTTCGAACCCGATATGTCGCTCCA
>NZ_CANMWS010000042.1 GCF_947501665.1 uncultured Shewanella sp.
ACGGGATGTCGCCGAACTGTCCGGGAGTGACGTTAGCACCTTCACAAGTGAAAGTCATGTATATGAAATAAGTGATTGCTAAATACTCCCGGTTAAAAGGATTGAGGGAGTATTTTACGGTAATTTATTATTCTATTCCTCCTCTTTGTTATTCTTTTATTTCCTGTTAACGGCATAATGACTTTGGCTTATTTGATTAAGTTAGCAACGCCTAGGACTTGATATCACTATAGTTTGTGTCTCTTAATAGTGTCTTACTCTTAAAGAGTTATACAGGTACGCCACTTTGCTGTACTCTCAATTACTAGGGAGCGATCTTTTCATCATCCATGAATTCAAAAGAGTATTTTTATAAGTCATAAGAGATTGATTATGAAAATATGGATTTTCAAGAGGCTTAATGAAACATGTTAACGGAACAGCAAAAAGCGCACTATCAACAACAAGGCTTTGTCGTGTTGCCAGGGGTTATCGAACCAGACTGGTTAACGAAGCTTAAGACGCAAGCAGCGACTTGGGTTAAGCAATGGCAAGATACTGATAGCGCACATACCTTTACTACTAAGAACAATAATCGTAGTGGCGATGATTATTTCTTGGATTCGGCTGAAGATGTACGTTGTTTTTTTGAAGAAGATGCTTTTGATGATAAAGGCCAATTTGTACAAGCAAAAGAGTTGTGTATTAACAAAATAGGTCATGCCCTTCATGAACTCGATCCTATCTTTAACACTTTTAGTCATCAAGCTATCTGGGGGGATATTGCTCAAACACTTGGACAAAAACAACCTCAAATTCGGCAATCTATGTATATCTATAAACAGCCCAATATCGGTGGCGAAGTGAATTGGCACCAAGATGCCAGTTTTTTTTATACGCTTCCACAAAGTGTGATCACATTTTGGTTTGCCATTGAAGATGCGACATTACAAAATGGTTGTTTATGGGTGGAACCTCAAGGGCATAAAGGGCCATTAAGAGAAAGGTTTAATCGAGACGGCAAGCAAACATCGATGCAAGTATTAAGCGATATGCCTTGGCTAAGCAAGACTGGTGTTCCGCTTGAAGTTAACGCTGGGAGTTTAGTCGTATTTCATGGATTGCTGCCGCATTATAGCGCGGCAAATCGTTCTGCTCGCTCTCGGCAAGCATATACTTTACATGTGACTGATGGACGTTGTGTGTTTGCGAAAGAAAATTGGTTACAGGCGACTAAATGGCCGTTGAGAGGCTTTGAGCCAAATGAGTGATGCGAGTCCCTTTTTTGTGGACTATTTATTGATATTATCCAGCCTCTATAATAAAAGGCTGAAGGTCGTAATAATATGCAGCAAGCACTTATTCATGTGGCATTAGTGGTTAAAGACTATGATGAAGCGATTGATTTTTATGTTAATAAACTTAAATTTAATTTGATTGAAGATACCTATCAAGCTGAGCAAGACAAACGTTGGGTGGTGGTCTCTCCACCAGGATCGCAAGGAGCGACCTTGTTATTGGCTAAAGCATCTAAGCCTGAACAAGTGCAAGTCGTTGGACAACAAACAGCGGGAAGAGTGTTTTTATTTTTAAGCACCGATGATTTTTGGCGAGACTATCATCGAATGGTCGCTGAAGGGATCACATTTGTTCGTGAACCCGCCGAGCAAGAGTACGGTGTGGTTGCAGTATTTGAAGATCTTTATGGTAATTTATGGGATTTGTTGCAATTGGCTCCTGATCACCCCATGGCAAAAAGAGTGTGATGTTATATTGTGAGTAGTTTTCATTTTTAAAATGCACAATACCATCGAATAAAGGGCCGAGTAAGGGATTTTCGATGGTATTGTTTGTGTCTATTTATCGATTAATTATTGCTTTAATGTTGATTGAACTGGAAAGCCCTCAAATTGATATTTAATGAGCTTTGGTGATTGCGTATCGATATAGAGCGTTGCCACGACTTTCTGTTGACTCACGGTCCAATACATATGCCGATGATTATTTAAGGTGACAGAAATACTATTGATGCCTTGTTTCAGTAAGTTTCCTGATATATGAACATCTTGACCATAGAGCCGCTGAGTTTTGATGCCATTGATGTATAAATGTGCATGACCTTCCAGTATTCCTGTTTTTTTATCTACTTGTGTTATTGCTAAATCATCCATGCCTTTAGCATCAACAGGCGGCGGGGTGATGGAGAAATTATCAATGATAAGATGGACGTTATAACCCGTCATAATATCTTTACTCAGGCTCAGACTGAGTGCTGGGATTGGGGTCGCTTCTGGTACCTCAATGGGGGTATGGGAGTGATCCATCATATTCATTCTAGTCGCCATAGCGTTTGAAGCCAATTTGGCCTGTATTGGCGTCGATAGGCCTAAAATCAATAAGGTTAAGCATAAATAGACACAGTTTTTCATGATTTATATTCCTCGCATAGGAGGAAGCACTCCAGAGTCGCACTTTGCAATTGAGTTATCAGCCAGCTCACCTTTAAAGTTAGGGCCAATGGTATAAGGGAAGGTGACTGATAGTGAGTTATCATCATCTCGAATTAAGGTAATGTGATAATGGTAACCTTTACCGTCACCAGTATTATGACCATTATGTTCATCCAATTGAGCGCCTTCAACTGGGTAACCTGCATAATAGTAATCTTCATAGAAATACCCAGCATCGGCTTGAAAAGTATTGCCAGATAAGCTGGTGACTGTTTCACCGATAGCGGGACCCGTTTCGGCTTGTTCTACGCCTTGTGATATATCGTATTCGTTCACTAAAGTACAGGTTCTTGAGCCTTCAGTGCCACAGCCTCCTTCACTGACATCGCTACCATAGTCGCGCACGACCCAGCCACTTACCGCAAGCATATCGGCATCTTCATAAGGGCCATAAACAGGGTAACCGTCTGCAGAATAACCGTATATAGGTGAATGTTCACTCGCATCATCACCAACCAGATCCGCTAAACATGAAGTGTAAAAGTGGTGGTGATAATCGCCATTGGCAGCGTGACCGCCGCAAATATCCACATCATATTGCTCAGCGACAGGGGCTAAGTTATACCAAATGCCATTTCCTTCTGTTTGACCATCTCCCCAATTATAAATACTGGTTCCATTAACCATTAAGCCAACCATACCCAGTCCAGTTGCACAAGTGGACTCTGTTTCAGTTGGAGTAACAGGAAAATAGGCTTGTTTATCTTGAACGGTTGGGCAACCAGGACCAGGGGGCCAATGGCCTGCACCACCGGTTGTGTCACAGTTTTCATTACTGCTTTTGTAGCCGATATCTTGGCCAAATGCGATTAATTCGCCTACTTCTGTGGTTGTTGCACCATCGAAAAAATCAGAAGTTGCCTTGGGCCTATCATTGAGCGCGTCAATGATATTCTGGGTCATGGTTATGTCATATTTAGGGATCCCAGAGGCTTGTACATAAACATAATCAAGGTCAGTACTGTTAACGTCGATAGCAACGACTTCTGCGCTTTGCACATCTTCAAAAATACCTGTGCCATTACTTTGATATATATAGGCTGATGTGGTGTCATTATTGATAATCCACTGAGATAGAATGCTGGTATCATCATTGGTTTCTTCGAGACTATTGACTGTAATATTCACTGTCTTTGAATCACTGCTGCTGTCGTCATTTGCTGTGACAGCAAATATCAGTACCTCTGTTTCGTCAAGGGTGGGTGCTGTAAAGTGAATACTGCTTGTATTGCCATTGTTGATTTGGCTTAGTGTTACTGATGGTCCACCCGTTTGAGTCCAATTAATGTTGATATCATCACTGTCGGTGATAACACTGGCGGTTAATGAGACATTATCGCCAGCCTCGACGCTTTGATCGTCGCCGACGATAAGACTTAATGTACTTGAAGCATTGCTGGATGTTTCTGTATTTGAGTCTGTTTGTTCGTTTGCATCATTACCACCACAAGCAAAGAGAAATAAAGAGAGTAAAGGTACCAATAGCAGTGTTATTTTATTTTTTTTCATCTATTTTTCCCAGAAAATTATTTACATTATCGAGGTTAAAGTAAAAAAAAATTTATATAAATCATTAAAAATTAACTTTACCTTCTTGTTATTAACATTATTAAACTTTACCAAGTCATGATGAAAATAGACATAACTTTACAATTTATCCCTAAGTGACGTGTCATATCGCTGAATCACTTTTCATTCCTGCTGAGTGTGCCACTTTATATCGCTTTAGTCATATATGATGTCTCGTCACCAGACAATCATTGATTTAAATTCAAGCCCATGTAGCTTGGCAGGTTTGTATTGTCATTATTTTTAAAATGAGGAAAAGTAAGTTCAATGAACATTGACCCTAAATTGGGGTGACTTTGGTTTCAAGGTCATTCTTCACTGATTATTGGTTCACTATTCATTTGATAAATGCTAGCCATAACCATGATAAATTAGTGAAATGAAAGTGCTTTGAGATAGACTGAAATACGACAAAGCTGATATTTCAACAGGATGAATGCAGTTAATGGATGACATTCATCTTTTTTGACATTTTCCTTTTAAATCTGGGATGGTTTTATGACGACACGTGTACAAGTAGGTGGATTAAAGGTTGCTACAGGGTTATGGCAATTAGTCGAAGAGCGAATGTTAAGTGGGATCAACATGAAGTCTAAGGACTTTTGGTCCAAGTTTGAAAATATTGTCAATGAACTAAGCCCAATCAATAACGCGTTATTAGCTAAAAGAGAAAAACTCCAACTTCAATTGGATGATTGGCATCGTATGCATCAAGGGAAAAATGTTGATCCTGCTCTTTATAAGGCCTTTTTAAAAGAGATTGGTTATTTATTGCCGTCAGTGGATAACTTTTCTGTTGAGACCCGCAATATCGATACCGAAATTACCCATCAAGCAGGGCCTCAGCTAGTGGTACCAGTGAAAAATGCGCGATTTGCATTAAATGCGGCCAATGCCCGTTGGGGCAGTTTATATGATGCTTTGTACGGTACGGATGCGATTAGTGAAGCGGGGGGGGCGGAAAAAGGCGCCTTATACAACCCTGTTAGAGGCGAGAAGGTGATTCAATTTGCCAAACAACATTTGGACATTGTTGCCCCTTTGGAAGACAGAAGTCATGCAAATGCCACTCGGTACTTTGTCGAAGAGGGATTATTACAAATTGCCTTAGATGATGGTTGTATTACGGCGTTAGTTGAGCCAGACAAGTTTGTTGGTTATACCGGGAATATCCATCAGCCTGATTCTATTTTATTGAAAAATCATGGGCTTCATGTCGAAATACAAATAGACAGTTATAACGATATTGGCCGAATAGATAAGGCGAATGTAAAAGATTTATTGGTTGAAGCGGCTGTCACAACAATAATGGATTGCGAAGATTCGGTTGCTGCGGTAGACAGTGAAGATAAAATCGAGGTTTACCAAAACTGGTTGGGGTTAATGCAAGGCATATTGAGTGCTAAAGTGAATAAAAATGGCGACACAATCACTCGAAGCTTATGTGATGATCGCCACTATTTTACCCCTAATGGCGACAGATTAACGTTACCGGGACGAAGTTTATTGTTTGTGCGTAATGTTGGGCATTTAATGGCGACAAATGTCGTCCTCAATAAGGATAATGAAGCGATACCAGAAGGGTTATTGGATGGTATGTTGACGACGTTAGCAGCCATGCATGACTTGCAAGGTCTTAATAATGGTCGAATAAACAGTCGAGCGGGTTCCATTAATATTGTTAAGCCTAAAATGCATGGACCAGAAGAAGTGGCGTTTACCTGTACCTTATTTGATCGTATTGAAGCGGCGTTAGGTTTGATGCGTTATACCATAAAGCTTGGGATCATGGATGAAGAGCGTAGAACCACACTCAATTTGAAAGCTTGTATTTATGAGGCGAAACACCGAGTTGTGTTTATTAATACTGGCTTCTTAGACCGCACTGGAGATGAAATTCACACTTCTATGTATGCAGGCGCTATGGTGCCAAAATCTCAAATGAAGCAATCTGCTTGGCTTAATGCTTATGAAGACTGGAATGTGGATGTGGGTCTTGCTTGTGGTTTGCAAGGTCATGGACAAATTGGTAAGGGCATGTGGGCCATGCCCGATGAAATGGCTGCAATGCTGGCTGATAAAATTGCTCATCCTAGAGCGGGGGCGAATACTGCTTGGGTACCTTCACCCAATGCAGCTATTTTACATTCGACCCACTATCATCTCGTTAATGTTAAGGCGTACCAAAATAGGATTAAGCAAAATACTCGTGCCAGTTTAGATGCATTATTGACGTTACCTTTAATGTCAGCTGACAATACGTTGACCCAAGAGCAAGTGCAACAGGAATTGGATAATAATGCTCAGAGCATTTTAGGGTATGTTGTCCGTTGGGTTGACCAAGGTATTGGTTGTTCAAAAGTATTAGATATTAATAACGTAGGCTTGATGGAAGATAGAGCAACATTAAGAATTTCTTCGCAACATATGGCCAATTGGTTACTACATGGTATTTGTACTCAAGAACAAGTGTTATCAGCACTAAAACGTATGGCGGCTGTGGTTGATGAGCAAAATGGGGATGATCCCCTATACCAGCCTATGTCTCCTGATTTTACAGGACTTGCGTTTCAAGCTGCAAGGGATCTCATTTTTAAAGGCACGCTACAACCATCAGGCTATACCGAACCGCTCTTACATCAATATCGAATCGAGGCAAAGGCACGTATAGTCAAGTGATAAGCGGTGACCAACAGGCTGATGCTTATTCCTAAAGAGGAAAGCGTTTTATACTGTGTTATTGAATATCAGCTTAGGATCACTAGGTTATCAATTCAGCTGACCATCAAGGATGATGAAAATGTACTTATAGCCATTAAGTCTCTCTGATTGAGGTAAAAAAGCCTGCCGTACAATACGGCGGGCTTTGTTTTAGAGTGTGTTCCGTTCTGAGATACTTTGAAGGCTTATTTCTGAAAACCTCAAATAAAATGGGTGTTAAACGTACCCAACGTGATTATTCATCTTGATAGGCTTGTCCATAATAGCTGGCAATAAGAATGGCTTTCAGCTCAGAAATTAATGGATAACGCGGGTTTGCTCCCGTACATTGATCGTCAAATGCTTCTTCGGCCAGTTCATCTAATTTGATCATAAATAAGGTTTCATCAACGCCAGCGGCTTGAATAGACACTGGGATCCCTATTTGAGATTTTAATCGCTCTATTTTATCAATGAGTAATTGTAATTTGTCTTGAGCGTTATTACCGCCTAATTTGAGGTGATCGGCAATTTCTCCATAACGGCAAAGGGCTTTGGGTCTATCATATTGACTAAAAGCAGCTTGCTTGGTGGGGATATCAGTGGCATTGAAACGAATGACATTAGTGATGAGTAGCGCATTGGCTAATCCATGTGCAAGGTGAAATTCTGCGCCAATTTTATGGGCGAGTGAGTGGCATACGCCTAAAAAAGCATTGGCAAAAGCGATGCCTGCAACGGTTGCGGCATTATGGACTTTTTCACGAGCAATGGGCGCCTTAGCACCTTGTTCATAGGCATCGGGCAGGTGTTCAAAGAGGAGATTGAGGGCTTGTAATGCCTGACCGTCACTGTATTCATTGGCCATCACACTAACATACGCTTCCAATGCGTGGGTGACAGCATCGATACCACCAAAAGCGGTGAGTGCTTTAGGCATGTTCATGACTAAATTAGGATCAACAATGGCCATATTGGGGGTCAGTTGGTAATCGGCAATCGGGTATTTCATCCCTGATTTTTCATCGGTGACGACAGCAAAAGGGGTGACTTCTGAGCCTGTACCTGATGTAGTTGGAATAGCGATCATCATGGCTTTTTCACCCATTTTAGGAAAGGCGTAAATACGCTTACGAATATCCATAAAGCGGCGGGCTAAGTCGGCAAAATGCACATCAGGGTGTTCATACATGACCCAGATAATTTTAGCCGCGTCCATTGGGGAGCCGCCCCCTAATGCGATGATGACATCGGGTTGAAAATTTTGCGCCATTTTAGCACCTTGCTCAACGGTTGCCATGGTGGGATCGGCCTCGACGTTATAAAACACATCAGTGGTCAACCCTTGTGCCTTTAAAATACTCAAAGTTTCATCACAGTAACCATTATTAAACAGGTGCTTATCAGTTATGATTAAGGCACGTTTTTTATCACTAATTTCTTCAAGGGCGATGGGTAAGCAACCTCTGCGAAAATAAATAGAGGCGGGAAGTTTGTGCCACAACATGTTTTCAGCCCTCTTAGCGATCATTTTTTTGTTAATTAAGTGACTCGGCCCCACATTTTCAGAAATAGAATTACCACCCCATGAACCACAGCCTAATGTGAGTGAAGGGGCAAGTTTGAAATTGTATAAATCGCCAATCCCCCCTTGTGACGCTGGTGTATTAATTAAAATACGTGCGGTTTTCATTTTAAAACCGAACTCTTTAATGCGCTGTGCTTGCGTATCCTGATTGGTATATAAACCAGACGTATGGCCTATGCCACCGAGTTTAACTAAAGCATCGGCTTTATCAACGGCATCATTAAAGTCAGCCGCACGATACATGCCGAGTAAAGGAGAAAGTTTTTCATGAGCAAACGCCTCTTCATTATCAATATCAATAACTTCTGCAATTAAAATACGTGTATGTGAAGGCACGGTTAATTTTGCCATTGCGGCAATGTCGATAGCACTTTGACCGACAATGTCGGCATTGAGTCCACCATTGTGTAGAATGACTTGCTGCAGGGCATCATGCTCTGCTTGATCCAGAATATAGCCACCATGTTCGGCGAAACGGTGTTTCACGGCGTCATAGACTTCATCAACGACGACTATGGCTTGCTCTGAGGCACATACCACTCCATTGTCAAATGTTTTTGACATAATAATTGAGCTCACCGCGCGTTTTAAATCGGCGGTTTCATCAATCACAATCGGTGTGTTTCCTGCGCCGACACCAATGGCGGGTTTACCAGAAGAGTAGGCGGCTTTGACCATACCGGGTCCGCCAGTGGCCAGAATAAGGTTAAGATCTGGGTGTGTCATCAATTGATGTGACAGAGGGACACTTGGCTCATCAATCCAACCTATTATGTCTTTAGGCGCACCAGCTTCAATGGCAGCCTCTAACACTATACGGGCAGCCATAATAGTGGCTTGTTTAGCACGAGGATGTGGGGAGAAAATAATGCCATTGCGGGTTTTAAGACTAATTAAGGCTTTAAAAATGGCGGTTGATGTGGGGTTTGTTGTGGGAATAATACCACAGATCAGACCTACCGGTTCGGCCAGTGTGATGGTGCCAAAGGTGGGATCTTCTTCTAGAATGCCACAGGTTTTGTCATCTTTGTATTTATGATAAATATACTCTGATGCAAAGTGATTTTTGATCACTTTATCTTCCATTACTCCCATTTTTGTTTCTTCTACAGCGAGTTTTGCTAATGGGATCCTTGCGTTGGCAGCCGCTAATGCAGCGGCTCTGAATATGGTATCGACTTGTTTTTGACTGAATGTGGCAAAATGAGCTTGAGCTATTTTGACTTCTTTAATTAGGTGATTGAGTGTTTGCTCGTTAGTGACAGTCATAACTTCTCCAATAATAATATCGACAACTTAGAAGGAATGAAGGGGGATCATGCCCTCGTCGCCTTATTGACTATAGGAAAAATACCTTGATTCAGGAATAATAACTGTGAACAAAATCACACATAAAAAGCAAGGTTAATAGGGTTAGATTAAACGGAAGGATTTTGCTGAAAAAGTTATCGATATCATGAGAAGTGTGTAAGGGATATAAAATTAAAGGGTGTTTAGTCGATGATAGTTAACAAGGGAGCTGGGCAATATTCTGTGGTCATAATATGATGCCGATATCCTGCATGTGATTAAAACACTTTGGTAATAACATGTTAGTTTTAGGGAAAAGAAAGGAATTAATAACGCATGTTTGTAGAAAAATATTCATTGTGGCCAAAGGAAAGGAAGCCTGTTATAGGCTACTGATAGAGGTGATGAGGATGTCGCTGATGTGAGTTTGTGAGTAAGAAACCCTGAGTTGTTGGAGGATAAAAAGAAAAGCGGAATGATCGGTATTCCGCTTTTTATATGATTAATCAAGCATTAATAATGGACTTTCTAACATTCTTATCGTTTCTGCTTCCTCGATGGCGATTTGATTTTGTCTAATGCACATAGAGTTTAGCCCCATGTGCACTTGCGCTGTATCCATACGAGCATTGACTTCTTCGATATGAGTATTGGTGGTGCGTATACGATTATTTGTTGTATCTATGCGGTTATTAGCTGTTTCGAGGTTATTGACATTCGTGGCAATATTCGTTGTGTTTGCCGTAACGTTTAGGTCTGTTGCACCAAGGTGTTGTTGGATCAAATGGATATTGGCGAGTACCGCCGACATATTATCTGCCAATACTGACTTATGTTCTGCAATGGCTTTTTTTTCTATTGCTTTTGCCGAGTAATCTTCCAGCTTTACATCAGTTCGTTTAGAGGTGTAACTGAGATTGTATGAGACATTGACATCGGTTTTAGCTCCTAGAAAGAAAGAATGCTTAAAACCTAAATTAGCACTGGAATCACTTCCTGCTTTAATCGATATATTTGCGCCGAGAACAACAGCTTCTTTCGCCCCTAAAGTAAAAGAATAAGCTTGACTGGCAACAATTTTATATCCTTTATGGTTAAAAGAATGTTCTGCTTGCCCGTTAGCGGGTTTATTAACATCATATTGGGCCATATTATTACCTCATCAATTGCTATTTATTTTTAAATTGTTATTAGGGCCAGTTAATCTTTGGTGAGTGAATCGTGTACCTGTTTATTTTTATTCGTAAATTAATGTCAACGTCTTAATACTGACCATATCAGATAGTGGTTAACTTTCAATATGTTCTATTTTTAGCATATCAATACAAATGAACTTTTATAAACTTATGTTAGAGAGTTGCTTTTATTGGTTTTTTGGCTTTAATGTGAATTTCAGTTACTTATGGATTTTTTGTCTTTATTTGTTACATGCTTGTTTTTGCAACAGTTTGGTAGACATATTTTTGTTTGAAATTAAATCAATATATAACTTGTCTCATAAATAATTTTTAATATTGTTTAATGTTAAAGTGTTTTGATAAAGGGAAGGAGAAATAATCAAAACCACCATGGCTGATTAAATAATGAGTTAATGACTATTGGGTTAGTGAGACTAATTTAAACTGTGTAATATATGGAAAAAGTTATTTTAAGTGAGGTTTATATTAATGTGGATATTTTTAAATAGTTTACTCGGATGAATATTAAATATTGTTATTTATAGTAGGGAGGGCTTATCAAGATAAGTATTGATTTGGCAATCTTTGCTTAATGTAGAGATAATGAATGGCCCAATAGATTTTCACTCAATCAGTTTTGAATCCATAACAGAGTAAAGGATAACGCTCATATTGAAATCACCATGAGCGCTATTTTTGACATGTAAAATAAACTATTTAATCCATTTTTAGATTAATTAATGGTATAACAAGTTTGTGTCAAAGGGTACGCGATCGATGTTGTTACTTCACCATCATCACTGTAGTCAATGACATCTAAATCTGATGGTGACTTATTTAAAATACGATTGAAAACGCTAGCGGCACCGTTTAAATAATTAAGATTGACTTGTGAGTTATCACATAAGGTGTCATCGCCATTATTTGGACGGTAAGTACCACTATTGGCATTAATGGTGTACTGATAATGATAACGACGCTTGGCATTATTGTAAGTTGGATAAACGTGGATTTCACCCGCATAGTCAACGGTCGTTTTTATCCATTCTTTAGGGACATAGTTTTCAAGTTTGCCGGATTCTCCTCCAAGTTGGGAAATGAGGAAATGTTTACTGACGGCATCTTCAATGCCAACGTCTTTTCCACTATAAACGTTGATTGGACAGTCTTTTTCATCAGCTTCATAGGCATCGGGCATATAACCTGATAATGCATCAATATCGAGAGTACAATCAGGGTCCATGTCAGAAATATTTTCTCTTGGCTCCCAAATAGCGACATAAATAATATTATTTTCAATAACATAATTATACATTTGTGGTTCAGGTTCACCATTTGTATCGTATGTTATATTCGCTTTCATTGATTGCCTGAGAAGGGAAGGCGTTAATGGAACGATTTGGGTATAAAAAAGATTTTTTGCATAATAAGCCCCAAATTCAGCGACTTTTCCTGCATTAGTTGAGAGGCTATTTTCATTGTCATTTCCACCAATAACATAAGGACCCCCCATGTCGCTTTGTGCTGTTTCACTGCTTGTTGGCGTTGCTGCAAAAGAGGGCAAACTTAATGTGAGTGCAGCCGTTGCGGCTAATGTAAACATTAAGGATTTACTGTTGAAAGAGGTGATTGAATATAGATGTTTCTTATTGACGTTCATCATTATCTTAATTTTTATAAGTTAATAGTAACGGCACATTTGCACAATATGATTGTGTTGACAATTCAAATACTTTTATTTACAAAGATTGGCATAATAACTAGATGGGAATGTTTTAAAATAATGAAAATATAATATTAATTGTGTTATTTGTTTTATTCATGTTTTTCTTTTTCACTTTTAAATTATGATTATTAACTAAGTTAAATTATTAATATTACGGTTTGCTTTAAGGAAAAGAACACAATAAACATATCGATAAATTATTGATTTTAAATATGGTAACAGTTCGGTAGTAGTTGTTTTATCTTAAGTGAATGGGATAAAATTGGATTTAAATTCGTTATGGTTGCTTAACAATCTATAGCCCCTTTTAGACAGTACTAAAAGGGGCTGTTAGATTTTACTTGGGTTTATCCATTTACCAACAAGAAACGGTTCCAGCATTAGGATCGGTGATATCAATATAGATCTCTTTGTCACCTTCAATTGCTAAATTATTAAGGGAGTGACACTGAACTGCGTTATCAGCATCACGACCATAAAAAGCAATGTAGACATTGACAGATTGACCTAATAGACTCGATGTACTGGAATAGGATGAAGCAGTATAAGTTTTACTTGCCAGTGGACTTAAGTAATCACTTGAGAATAACAAAGTATTTGTAGAGTCATCTCTGATGTAAATGTTTACCCCGATATCGGCAGACTGGTTTGATAGGGTTAAAGACATTTCACCTTGTTCGGGTTCTAGTTCGATATCATCTCTTGGTACAGTGTTATTGAAAGTTTGGTATAAGGCTGCAGTCTCTGCTTGTACTGTTTCATGTTTAGTAACAAGAACTGTCATGTCTGAATATTCTGGAAAATAGCTTCTCATTGCTGAAGCATCAACAAACCTTGAGCCGTTTACAAATAAAATGCCTGTATGGGATGCTGGAAACTCAGTGGGTGTAAGCAATTGCTGTTGAGTGGGAATGACCCAATTGTTTTTTATTTGCACATCTGAATGCATTTCAGTCATGATGTAAAATTTTCTTATTCCTTTGCCAATATCTATTTGCTGCTTAAGGTGCTTAAAAAAGTTAATTAAAGCGGTATTATAACCACCTGACCATACCTGGGTGGCTCCTGGAATAGTCAGATCAATGTCTAGAGAAGGAAAGTGTTGATGTAATGACGTAATGACACCTGCTAATTTGTTGTAAATTTCGCTACCGAATTGGCCGGTATAAAATGCTGAGCCTTCTATATCAAATGTGATGCGATCAATGGTGACAGGTGCAGCTTCTATGGCATTAATAATGAAACTGGTTAATTCATTCTCATTACAGGCTAATAAAGGATCTTGAGTGGTACTACCAATATCGCCGCTGATGATGAGGCCAAGGCTGCCTCCATTGGCGACAAATCTTTGATATTCAGCTTCATGTCCTGTTACAGGGTTAACGCCAGAGCCATCGGTGACATGACTGAAGTTACACGCTTGATCCTTATCGAGTAGGAGATACCCAATATCAACATTGGCAACACCATAATTAATCATCAGCTTATCTAACGCATTTGAGTCGACGTTTAGAACAAAACCGCTAAAAAATGCAGGTACCTCATTCCCACTGACTCCAATATTGCTTTCCATAGTAAGCAGTTTATCTTCGTTAAGATTAGTTTCTGTTTTGATATTATCGCTAGCAAAAGCCGAAAAGTGAACAGTCATTATTGTTGTAAATGCAATTAATGTATTTTTTATATTACTAGGGTAAGAGGCTCTACTGAATATCATTACACTCTCCATTTGATGTGTGATAAAAACGTTTGATTAGCGTTACATATTCATATTAGAACCACAACTTTGCTGGAAATTAGCTGTAAAATAAGAATAAAAAGAGGAATAAACTTATTTTTGATAACATTTTATGTTGTTTTTGTTATCAATCATGCGTTATTTTTTTTGTTCGTATTACTTCTTTGTATCAAAAATTAATTGTATGTTTTTATTAAAATAAATAATTAATTATAATTAATAAATGGAATGATAAATAATAGTATTAGAGCGGATTATTTTGCATGGATTACATTTAATTAAAATAAACGTGTTTTAATTGTAATTAAGAAGGTGGTATTGAGTCTTTTAATCTTTTTACTTAACCTGAACTCGGGATAATGAGCTCAGGTTTAAGCCCAATTATATTTAAAATCAATGCATTAAATTAATTTTTTGTTTATGTCATTTTTTGCTAAATGTCGATATTTAACGGGGCTGCTTAACCCACGTTCAGGTTATTTAATTCCATCATGTTATCTAAATGGGTACTGAAGAGTTGTTGATGCAACCTTGCAGCAAATTCATCGGTCATTCCTGAAATGTAGTCAGATAAAACTCGGTGTGGATTCAGTCCATTATCTAGGCTGTATTGCCATCGTTCTTGAGTATTCATTGGCAATAATCGCATTGGATCGGACTCAAAGGCTTCAAACAGCTCCATGACAATTTGTTGGCCTTTATATTCTAGCATTTGCACTTCAGGCTTTCTGATCACATATTTAAAGACGAATTGCTTTAGTATATCCAAAGCATGAGCAAATTCTGGCTCTAATTTGGCATTAAATTTGAGTAAAGGTTCTTCAAATTGTGGATTGTCGTCCAAATAAATTGCAGTGACAAATCCATTAACGAGCGTGCCAATTGCGTCTTTCCTTAAGTGATGATGGGATGAAAATAATTTATCGCCAATGGAAGCGAACTCATTAGCCACCCAGGGATCTAGGCTTCTTGATAGGGGCGTAGCCACATCATTTTGCCATTGATTTAAGCTGACTATTCCCATGACTATAGCGTCTTCAAGATCATGAACCGCATAGGCAGTATCGTCAGCAAGTTCCATAATGGAGCAATCGAAAGATTTAAATTGGGTTCTTTTATGTTGATGCTCAGCGGTTAAGTGGCTTTGTAAAAAGCGCTGTTTATCGCTTTCGCAAAGTGGTGCGATAACCCAATGTAAAATATCGAGATCATCATCAAATATGCCTTTTACTGGTGGCCATTGAGCGGGTTGCAGTTGACGATGATTATTGACAGGTACCGCGCCGTTGTTTTGATAAAGTGCGGAATAGGGGGAAGGATACTTAAGCACGCCCAATAACGTTCGCCTGCATAAATTCATGCCATAGTGCTGAGTATAAGGCTCTAGCCGAGATAAAATACGAAAGGTTTGTCCATTACCTTCAAATCCACCGTAATCACGCATCATATAATTGAGGGCGATTTCTCCACCGTGGCCATAAGGAGGATGGCCGATATCATGGGCTAAGCATAATGATTCTATTAGACTGGTTGAATCCAAAAGTTGGCTGAGTTCGGGGTGTTTACGTTTCAGTTGGGCACGAATCCCCGTGCCAATTTGTGAGACTTCTAAAGAGTGGGTGAGGCGTGTGCGATAAAAGTCATTCATCCCAACACCTAATACTTGGGTTTTTGCTTGTAACCGTCTAAAAGCAGCAGAATGCAAAATACGAGCGCGATCACGCTGAAAAGGACTGCGGTGATCATTTCGTCTCAGTTTATCTTCGGTTAATCGTCTGTCATGCCAAGGAGAGTAAGACATGTGCGCTCCTTATAAAAGTCGGTTAATTTCATCAAAGTTGAGTGTAAAGCTCGGAATAAAGTGTTCAATGAAATAATGTACTTCAGGTAAATGTGTTTGTGCCAGAGAGTGTTCGAGGCGCTTTTTTGCGCTGTCAAATTCAGTGTTACCTGCTCGCTGTTCTTCTAAACATTTAAGGTAAGCACATAATTTGTCAGCCGCTTTAATCAAAGGTCGATAGGCTTCATCTTGAAATTCACTGCACAGCAGGGGTTGATAATCAGATTTAAATTCATCGGGTACCATCTCTAAGAGTCTATGTTCTGCAATGGCTTCAATTTTTTTATATTCTGCTTCGATATCTTTATTAAAATATTTCACAGGAGTAGGAAGATCTCCGGTGATCACTTCACTGGCATCATGAAATAGGGCTAGTGTTGCAGCATGTTCAGGGTTTATATTCCCATCAAATTTTTTGTTGCTAATAAGAGCAAGCACATGGGCGACCATGGCGACTTGTAAAGAATGTTCCTGCACATTTTCGGTGCGGACATTGTACATGAGTGGCCAGCGTTGGATTAACTTCATGCGTGCAAGGTGAGCAAAAAGATGACTCATTACATGCCTCTAATAGCAGTGAAAGCTTATCTAATACCCTAGCACATCTTGATGAAAAAAAGCCAAGTCAAGCCACGAAAAAAGCGATGAATATCATCGCTTTTTTCAAATGCGCGCCATAAAAGCCAATTATTGGCGATATTCGCTCATAAAGTCTCCAAAGTCAGTTAGGGCTTTTTCGAGTTCTTCTTTATAAGGTAAGAATACCACACGCAAGTGATCTGGCTCAGGCCAATTGAAGGCAGTACCTTGAGCGAGTAAGATTTTTTTCTCTTTCAATAAATCCAATACTAGGCGTTCATCATCGCGAATATTAAACTTCTTGTTGTCAAATTTAGGAAAAGCGTACAAAGCCCCCTTGGGCTTGGTCACACTGACCCCAGGGATCTGATTTAATAATTCATAACAAGTATCTCGCTGAAGGCAGAGCCGCCCACCGGGTTGGACTAATTCTTTAATACTTTGATAACCGCCCAGTGCCGTTTGAATCGCATGTTGGTTGGGTACATTGGAGCATAACCGCATGGAAGCGAGCATGTCTAGGCCTTCTTTATAGCTTTTTGCCGCTTTGAGATTCCCAGTTAGCATCATCCATCCAACTCGAAAGCCAGCAGCGCGGTAGCTTTTAGACAGGCCGTTAAAGGTGACGGTTAAAATATCATCCGACAAACTGGCTGCGGGAATATGAACGGCATCATCAAATAGAATTTTATCGTAAATCTCATCAGCAAATAAAATCAGATCATGCTGTCTGCACAGCTCAACAATATCAAGTAACACTGCTTTGGAGTACACCGCCCCTGTTGGGTTATTGGGATTAATTAAGACTAATCCACGGGTTCTAGGTGTTATTTTTTTCTTAATATCATCAAGATCAGGAAACCAATCTGAGCTCTCATCACAGCGATAATGAGCGGCATTGCCACCACAAAGGTGCACTGCGGCCGTCCATAAAGGATAATCAGGAGAAGGCACTAGGACTTCATCCCCATTATTGAGTAACCCTTGCATGGCCATGACAATAAGCTCGGACACACCATTGCCGATATAAATGTCGTCTATATCTACACCAAAAATAGATTGTGATTGATAATGCTGAACAATGGCTTTGCGAGCAGAAAATAACCCTTTTGATTCACTGTAACCTTGGGCACTGGGTAAATTGGCGATGACATCGCGAACGATCTCTTCTGGTGCTTCAAAACCAAAGGGGGCAGGGTTGCCGATATTGAGCTTTAAGATCCGATGACCTTCATCTTCGAGTCGCTTTGCTTCTTTATGAACTGGTCCACGAAGGTCGTAACAAACAGCATCCAGCTTGTTGGATTTGATGATTGGGCGCATTTACACCTCGAAAATGCAAAAAAAATATAAAGCCAAAATGTTCGACTTCACGGTATATAGCGAGACCATAACGAAAAACCGCTATTTTTGAAAGTATTTTATTCATGTTAAGTTGTAAATAAATGGAATTTAATACTAATAAAAAGAAAACAATCGGATAATTTAGAGTTTAATTCTAAATTTATATTATAGTTTAGTTTGTTTGACTGCTTTTTGCCTAGACTAAAGGCGTTAGACGTATTTTTACATATCATAAGGTTGTTTGTTTGTGAGAAGAGGATTAGAAGGCATTTTTTCTTTTACAAGAGTACGCCTTGAATGACGTACTCTAAAAACAGGCATCTTGAAGTATCATGGGTATCGAGATTAAATAACGGTTAAATAGATGCAGAAGAAATGGCTGGTGGCACCACCCAGCACAAATAGGTGCCAAATGGCATGATTAAAAGGGATTGTTTTGATGACGTAAAAAATAACCCCTAGAGTATAAAATACCCCACCTGCGATGAGTAAGTTAAAACCTAGCGGTGTTAATTGTGCAATGAGTTCACTGAGTATGGTGATACACAACCACCCCATGCCTAAATATAAAGACAAACTGAATACTTTAAAGCGGCCAGTAAAAAAAATCTTGAACAAGACCCCTACGAGGGCTAATAGCCAAATGGCCAGTAAAATGAGATCGGATTGAATGCCTTTAATGCTGATCAACATTAAGGGGGTATATGTGCCTGCAATGAGAATATAAATGGCACAATGATCGGCAATTTTAAATTGACGTTTCCAATATTGAGTTTTGGCATTGTGGTATAACGTGGAGCAGAGAAACAAAAAAATAATGCTAAAACAATATAATATGACCCCACTAAGTGGTAAGGGACTGAGTGTATCATACCCTTTATAGACACTTAAAAATAACGCAACGATACCACCTAGCACACCGAGTCCATGACTGAGTGTATTGGCTCTTTCTTCATTCAGACTGTACTCCCCAACTGGGGGCATGTTGTTTTGTAATTGGGGATCACTTACTGAATAAGGGGAGTGGGACGCTTTTTTGGCTAACTGCTTTATAGGCATAGTGTTTTCTGGTTTGACCTGTTATTGAGCAGTGTAACAGCATTCAATCAGTTTGAATACCATTTAAGCGTACAGGTGTATGCTATAAATGGGGTGTTAGCGTTTACATATTAATAATAAAAAGAAAAGTTAGGGAGCTAAACAGTGCTTTATAGTCATTAAGTTGTATGTTGTGTTAAGTAAATAGCTATTTGAGGGGGTAATATTTAATACTTTTGGTTGAGGCTAGCAATACAGTTTTGAGCGATATTTTTTTAAACATTAAATTAAATTAACCTTTGTAAATTATTTGATGTAAAACTGGATGTTGTTATATTGATATAGAAATAAAGCGATTAACTTGAGTGGAACAATATAATAAAAACAATTTCTAATTATTTTTATTATTTCGTTAATTAATTAAATTAATGATCTTTATCAGTGACTTTATTTATCATATAAAGAAGAACTCTTTTAAATAAAAATAAATAGGTTGTTGATATTAAATTCAATCGGTTTGAGGGTGATGTTATGAATAACTTAAATAAAAAATATAATTCTTCATTTATTATGCTTAAAATATTGTTATTGCTTGCTTTTCTTGTTATTTTCCAATCTATCAATCTTGCGAAAGCATCAGAGTGTGATGACAATGAATGTGCTTATTTTTTCCCCATGGCAGAAAATAGGTCTGGAGTACATTATTTTAGAACGACAGAAACTCATTTACATCAACAAGAGCTTTGGGAGTCCATGAATGGTATTGGATTTGACGATGACGTAGAAGAAAAGTATAGGCAACGTAGTGTACTCAGTACACAGTTAAATAATACTAATCATTTAATTGCCATTGGTTATGGTCTCCATACAAAGACTTATTCTTATACAAGTGTTGATGGTAACCAATGGAAAAGTTTACGTTTCCCTTATGAAAATGACCAGGTGAATTTTGCTAGTTTATTTGAGGCAAATGGGCAGATTTTTTCTGTATTGGGCGCAGATTGTGCCGAGAATGATTGGGATGGGCCACATCACTACTGGACAGTGGAATATTACAGAAGAGCGCAACATTACGATAATATTCAACGTTGTGATACCTTAGCGTTTTTTCAATTACAAGCTGTTAATGGTAGCGCGACACATGAATGGGTATTATTGTACGAACTGAGTGGATTGGGCGCGACGTCCTCAGATGTCCAAGTGATGGATGCTGATGGTACGGATCGTGTTTTTTTGGCTGTGCAAACATTAAATATGGTTAAGGTATTGTCAAGCAGTAATCCCGTTGAAAATAATTGGAATGTGAATAACCTTAATGTTAATTCGGGGCACTTTCCTATGGGGTTATCATTTGCTCAAACCGATAATTTAGCCCTTTATCTAAGCTTGCGACAAGATTCGCATCTTATTCAAAGTGGAATATCAATACAGTTTCATAGCGATGATTTAGGAGAAACATGGGCATCTACTGAGCTTAATATCACAGATAATAATGGTGTTCGTGGGGATATGTTCAGTTTGACGACTTTGTTTGGTCAACATTATGGTGTTGCAACTGAACTTTGGTCCGGTACACAAACTGTACGTGATCGGGATGATTATGATAGGTCATTACTGAAAGGGGAGCAGTGTGTTAGTGCTCCTAGCTGTGACATAGGGCTTAGTAATGGCTCAGGTGATATTTCTGTTATATCGAGTACTGATTTAGGGGATGGAACATTTGAGGTGTGCCGTCTTCAAAGTCATTGCGGTCAAATTTTCACTCAAGTACACGCACAATCTGTGCCTGATATGTCCAACTTTGTCTCTTTTTATCCTGCTACTGGAATGATCACTAGTTTAGATATTTCATTGGGGTTATCGAAACACAGGCCTGTGATGTTTAAGCCTAGTGGTGTTGGCTGTTCATTAGCGGGTTGTGATTTACCCACTAGCCCAGAGTCTAGCCGTCATTTAATGATATTATTACCCGATGTAAATGATGGCAATAAGCTTAAAATTCATCGATTAATGAAAAATATTGATAATGTTGACACCTCAAGTGATACTCAATACGTACTTACACATTATTGGGAAACCATTACGTTACCTTTTGGTGAGTCATACATGGATGAGAGCGGTAAAGTCTCCCCCGCTAATATTGTGCAGTATCATACCGGTATTGCTGTTATGTGGCAGGATGCAACTGATGGCCAATATTACATACGAACAACACGTGATCTTCATGAGCTAAATAAACTGGATAGTTGGACAGAGCCTGTTCAGGTTATCGAGGCTGAAGGGCTTTATTCGCAGACAAAGATAGTGTTTGCCCCTTACTCCGTTCCTACTTTGCATCAAGTGAATATGGTGCCCGCTTCGTCTTTTATTGAAGTACAACACTTTTCATCTGTGGGTATTGGTGATGGAAAGTTTGCTTTATATGAAGGACAGCATGATATATTTTCGGCATCGAAACAACGAGCAAGTGATTATATTTCCACAGTAAGTTATCAAGATGGCACTTATTTAGCCATGCCAAGGGATCCAAACTACATGGAGTTATGTCATATTGAACAACAATTATGTCAATTTCTCTCGTTTAATCCACATGATGGGCCATCGTTAGGAGTTAATGACACGCAGGATCATATGTATATGGCGTTTAGGGTTAAATCCGAAGAAGGTTTACCGACACAGATTAAGCTCAAGGTATCTGATGAGCCGATGAATAGAAGCGCTTGGGGAAAGCTCACCAACACTCCATATTTGACCGCTTATGGCCCTAGAATTGTGTTTGATAATGACAACGTGTGGTTAGTATTCAGTGATAGTTCGAACGGTGATGCATTGAGTCTCGATATTTTCGATATTGAAACCAATTCTTGGATGTTCAGTGAAAATGGCGGGATTGATGTCATGTCAGCGTTAGATTATATAGCGACTGGTACAAGTCCCAGTTTTATCTTTTATCACAATCATGAGTAAGATTTTTATTTATATTGATTGCATGCTGTAGTTAAAGGTATTGACTGCAGCATGCTTTACTTTTTTTATTTCAAATATTAATAAAGGAACTTAATATAAGGTTTTTGTTCTAAATGATCCTATTAGTTTAAAATTGATCATGGATAGAATCATTTATGCAACATGAAGGCTCTGAGGATCTCCCTATAATACAAGTAAATCAGAATCAAAAACAAGTAGCCTATCAATCATTGGGGCAGATGAATACATGGACTTTTACTGCTAAAAATAGTACGAAGCAAGAGCTTGTATGGGGAGAGTTGTATGGGATCTTATTCATCGTTGGTCTGTTTCATGTGCTGTTATTGTTAGGCCTAAATCAATTATGGCAACAAAATGTCGATAATAAGGGGGCCAAAAAGAAGCAAGCAGCCATAAAAAGCTACTTACATACTTCGCCCAATTCAAATACCATTTCTAATCCCAATCTTAAGTCTAAACCGCTTCTCGTTGAGACTCAGATAAGCATATCTTCAAGTTCAAAGGAGATCTTGCCACAAGAGGATGAGTCAAGTATCACTCAAAAAGTGGAGACTTTTGTTGAATCCAGTGATCTAAACGTTGTTGTGCCCACCAATGCTATTCATCCACTTCATAAACAAGATCATAAACAAGATGCGAATAAGAAAGAGGTAAAACATGAAGCTGAGAAAACACATAAAAAAGATTGGCTTGAAAATAGAGAACTTATCTCTCAAGCTGAGGGTTTTAGATTTGATGATAGGACGTCATTAGCGCAACGAACAGCCCAAGTGCTTGGGGACTTAGACGCGCGAGATCAACGGGTGAGTCAAGGGAGTTTACTTGATGACAATAGCTTGGCTTATTTACAACAGCAACAAGCTAGTCGTCTGAGTCAGCTTGCTGAGGAGCAAGCCGCATTGGCGACAAGTCAAGCAAGTTTAAGTGATATGACGCCAGCGCCACATGAGCTGAATGTGCCTCCATCCACTGAGCCATTAACTGGCTTGCCTCAAGTGCATGGTCAATTGATGGCGCCTAATCGTATTGTTCAAAAGGGGGATTTTTGTTATCGCATGATTAAAACACCAACACAAATCAACCCTAATGCGGAAATCGTATCAACCATCGGCTATCGTTGCAGCGCTGATGAGGATAAGAAAAATGTTCAAAATTTAATTAATCAGCGATTGAAACAACAAGATGTCGAGATTAATTGATATGAATTATTTTGATTAAAAAATTATTATTTATTTATATTATACATTTTTATTATTATTTATTAGACTGTTATGATTCATTAATATTGATTGGTTATATTTTTGAAGAGGTAAATAAAACCTTGTGAAGCTTAATGGTTTAGGCCTATACTGCCTGCATCTTGTCGGAGTGCCTTTATGGCTGAGACCGTTTATTCGGGATCCGTTGAACCTGATCAGGCTGAAACCTGCGAAGGAAACAAGCTGTATAATTGTTTTTCTTCCTAAGCCTTACTATTACGCTATGTAAGATGTAAGCTTTACGCTATGTTGTAGGCATGCTAATGAGCACGCTTTAATTGAGCCAATAAGGCCATAGACGGAAAATTTAGGTAGCAATTATTTTGGTGTCATTTTTACAATGCGCCCGCTGATCAACTCTCACCCCTCCTGACAAGCAACTTCATTTCTACTTTAAAGTGAGATTGCTAATGTCAAATCGTCGTGAAACCCGTGCCAATGCACAAGCTTTTATTGATTCTCTTAAGCCACTGCAACACCCTAATTCTGAAAAAATATATTTAAGCGGCAGTCGTGATGATCTCCGTGTGGGCATGCGTCAAATTCACCAAACAGATACCTTAGTGAGTGGCACCGAAGATGCGCCTGTGTTTGAGGCAAACCCACCGATCACTGTGTATGATTGTGCCGGCGCCTACTCAGATCCTGATGCACAAATTAATGTGCGTGCGGGCTTAAATAAGTTTCGTGAAACTTGGATAGATGAGCGTGATGATACTGAACAACTGGATTCAGTTAGCTCAGGTTTTACCCAGCAACGCCTCGCTGACGATGGACTCGATCACTTAAGATTTGAAACCTTATTACCGCCCCGTAAGGCCAAAGTGGGCAAATGCGTGACGCAATTGCATTATGCGCGTCAAGGTATTATTACTCCAGAGATGGAGTATATTGCCTTACGTGAAAACATGGCACGAGCGGAGGTCACGGATCCCATTCTTATTAAAAAAGATAAAGGTGAGAGTTTTGGCGCCGTCATTGGTGAGCTGATCACCCCTGAATTTGTCCGCAGCGAAGTGGCTCGCGGTCGCGCGATTATTCCGCTTAATATTAATCACCCTGAAGCGGAGCCGATGATCATTGGCCGTAACTTTTTAGTGAAAGTGAATGCCAATATTGGTAATTCGGCGGTGACGTCATCCATTGAAGAAGAAGTGGAAAAGTTGGTATGGTCAACCCGTTGGGGCGCCGATACGGTGATGGACTTATCAACGGGGCGTTATATTCATGAAACCCGTGAATGGATCATTCGCAACTCGCCTGTGCCTATCGGTACTGTGCCTATCTACCAAGCCCTTGAAAAAGTCAATGGTGTGGCCGAAGACTTAACCTGGGAAGTGTTTAGGGACACGCTTATTGAGCAAGCTGAGCAAGGGGTGGATTATTTCACTATCCATGCGGGTGTGTTGCTGCGTTATGTACCCATGACCGCTAAGCGCTTAACGGGCATGGTGTCACGGGGTGGCTCGATTATGGCCAAGTGGTGCTTATCACACCATAAAGAAAGCTTCCTTTACGAACATTTTAGAGAAATTTGTGAGCTTTGTGCTGCCTATGATGTGTCTTTATCCCTTGGGGATGGCATGCGTCCAGGCTGCATAGCAGACGCTAACGATGAAGCGCAATTTGCTGAGCTAGAAACCTTAGGCGAGTTGGTTAAAATCGCTTGGGAATACGATGTGCAAACCATTATCGAAGGCCCTGGTCATATTCCCATGAACCTCATCAAAGAGAACATGGACAAGCAGCTTGAGCATTGTGATGAAGCGCCGTTTTATACTTTAGGCCCACAAACCACAGATATTGCCCCGGGATACGATCATTTTACCTCAGGTATTGGTGCGGCCATGATAGGTTGGTACGGCTGCGCTATGCTGTGTTATGTCACGCCTAAAGAGCATTTAGGCCTGCCAAATAAAGAAGATGTAAAGCAAGGATTGATTGCTTATAAAATTGCGGCCCATGCTGCCGATGTGGCGAAAGGTCATCCAGGCGCGCAGGTACGAGACAATGCCTTGTCCAAAGCCCGTTTTGAGTTTCGCTGGGAAGATCAATATAACTTAGGGCTTGATCCTGATACGGCCAGAGCCTACCACGATGAGTCATTGCCGCAAGAGTCGGCGAAAGTCGCACATTTTTGCTCCATGTGTGGCCCAAAATTTTGCTCGATGAAGATCACTCAAGATGTGCGTGATTATGCGGCGACCCTTGAAGCTAATGCCAGTACTGAGCAGGTGGTTCAAACGGTATCGATTGAGAGTCATAGCGATTTTAAAGCGAAAGTGAGCACGCAAGACCTGGCTGAGCAGGGGATGGCACAAATGTCAAAAGCGTTTAAGGCTCAAGGCGCCGAGCTTTATCATGAAGCTGGAAAAGCCGTCTTTTCTGATGAGCACTTGGGTAATCAGCACTGTGAAAAAGATACTGATGTAAAACAGGCTGAAAAATCCCAAGCGCTTGCTGTTGATGAGGTATAACCATGGTCAAGGCAGATTTATCTGAGCCTAAACCTATCGTCTGGACCATTGCCGGTTCAGACAGTGGTGGCGGAGCGGGTATTCAAGCGGATCTTGCTTGCATGCAAGACTTAGGTTGTCATGCTTGCTCTGTTATAAGCACCATCACGGCGCAAAGTTCAGTGGCGGTGAGCTTAGTCGAAGGGGTGTCAGAGGCGATGCTGCTGGCCCAGCTCAACACCTTGCTGGATGATTTGCCGCCTAAGGCCATTAAAATTGGTTTGCTGAGTGATCAAGCACAATTGTTGCTGGTGGCCAATTGGCTTAGGGAGACATTGGCTGTATATCAGGCACATACTGAGCAGTTTGTGCCCGTTATTTTAGATCCTGTCATGTTTGCCAGTTGTGGTGATACACTCTCTACACCAGCGCTTGAGTCGCTCGACTTTAGTTGTTTTAAAGGCCTATTGACCTTAATTACCCCAAATGGAGCAGAATTAAGCGTATTGGCAGGTGAGGGGGTGGATGAAAGCACAGGGTTAACCAATATTGCCGCCTGCTTACTGGCAGCTCAGCAATTGGCGATGGACTTAGATTGCGCCGTGTTAGCGAAAGGGGGCGATAAAGGCGGGACATGGGATAGTGATTGGGCCCATGATATTTTTGTTTGTGGTCAAGTGCCTGAAGTGTCACTTGATCATCAAAATAGTCGCTTTTTATTGACAGGCCAGCGAATTGATACCATTAATAACCATGGTACGGGTTGCACGCTATCTTCTGCAATTGCAGCAACAATGGCATCAGGTTTTGTCCTGCATGATGCCATCGTGCTGGCTAAGGCTTACGTCAGTGCAGGGCTCAAAGACAGTGAGCAGCTTGGAGTCGGTCCTGGCGTGTTAGCCAGAATGGGTTGGCCGAGTCATTTGAGCGATTTCCCCAGTATTCTCAAATTGCCCCCTTATTCGTTGAACAGTGAAGATCCCCGGCAATATATGACAGCGGCATTAATGGCTTCGCGCTATGCTCATCTCAATGAGCTTAGGTTAAATGAGCGAGTTGCCAATAAGCTCACCACAATCGATAAACCTTTTAACGTTATCGAGGGCCCGTTGGGGTTATATCCTGTGGTGGATGATGTGGATATGCTCGCCAGTTTATTAGCGGCAGGCACGCAAACCATTCAGCTTCGCATTAAATGTACCAGTGAACAAGACGATCCTTTGCTTGAAGAAAAAATCATGCAGGCCGTGGCATTAGGTCAGCAATATGAGGCACGAGTATTCATTAATGATCACTGGCAATTAGCTATCAAGCATGGTGCTTATGGGGTGCATTTAGGTCAAGAAGATCTGGCTTTTGTGGACTTACCTGCATTGAGTGAGGCCAATATTGCCCTTGGCGTGTCCAGTCACAGCTATTTTGAATTGCTGCTAGCCAGTCAATTGGCACCGTCGTACTTAGCGCTGGGGCATATTTTCCCCACCACGACGAAAGTGATGCCGTCATTGCCACAAGGGCTAAATAAGCTTAGTTGTTATGTGTCTTTGATGAAAGGGCATTATCCGCTGGTGGCCATCGGCGGTATCGATGATGATCGACTTGAGCAAGTGAAAGCAACGGGTGTGGATGATATTGCGGTGGTCAGAGCGATTACCCAAGCGTCATCACCTGCAACGGCTTTTACTCGTTTATCTCAACGGTGGGCCCAATCATGAACAAAGCAGCCATGAGTAAAACAGTCATGAACAAAACAGTCGTGAATGAAGCAGGCAAGGACAAGGAAGGCATAAGTAAAGTAAATTTAAAGCAGTCTAGTTCACACTCATCGCCTCCAAAGGGGCTGAGTGCCAAAGATTTTATTCGCTATTCTCGTCAAGTGTTATTACCTGAAGTGGGTGAAGCGGGGCAATGTCAGCTGCAACATAGTCATGTGATTATCGTGGGGGTTGGCGGTCTTGGGCATTTGGCGGCGCAATATCTGGCTGCGGCAGGTGTTGGGCGCTTAACCCTGATTGATGGTGATAAGGTCGAAGTGTCTAATTTACCTCGTCAGTTACTTTTTAGTGATTCGGATCTAGGGCAATACAAAGCTCGCTGCGCTCAAGTCAAGTTGCAACGTGCTTATGTGGATTGTGATATTGAGGCAATCGAATGTTATTTGGATGAGGAGGCGGTTGATCTTCCATCCATTCGCTCGGGGTTAGCCAATGCTGACCTAGTACTGGATTGTACAGATAATTTTACTACTCGCCATCTTGTTAATCGTTTATGTGTTCAATCCCAGACGCCACTCATTTCGGCGTCTGCTGCGCACTTTCAAGGTCAGCTGCTACAAGTGGATATAGTGAGATCACCGAGTGCGGGTTGTTATCATTGTTTATTTCCCAGTGAGATGCAAGTCAGTCAAACCTGCAGCACTGTGGGGGTGTTAGGGCCTATGGTGGGCGTGATGGCGTCGATGCAAACGCTGCTTGCGGTCAATACCTTACTGGGTATTGAGCCCAGCCTTGAGCGCTCTTTTCAGTTAAGAAGCAGCCCTGAGCCAGAAAGCCTCAGTCAATTATGGCGGCTCAATGGTAAAACCTTAGACTGGCAAGTGGCCAAGCGGCAGCGGGATCCTCACTGTCCGGTCTGTGCAACGTACCTATGGAGTGACTTATCGGCGAATCCCCAAGCGCCGTCAGCCTCATTAGCAGAAGACACGGAAGGGGTAGCGTCTCATATAACCGAGCCAATCGCTGAAAATTCAGCCAAGAGAGAAAATCATACGCAAAGTGAACGAAGGAGTGCATGATGAATGAGAATAACATTCTTGAAAAAATGATCTATTTCAATGATAAGGCTGTCAATATTCAAGCCCAGTTCACGTTAATGCAATTGCTTAAGCAGCAAAGTATTGATCCACTGAGTGTTGCGCTCGTCGTTAATCAAGGCGTGGTACCTCGCAGTCTTTGGCAGACTCAAGTTTGCCAGAATGAGGACCGAATTGATGTGTTTACTGTTGTCGCGGGAGGGTAATATGTTAAAAATTGCCGATGTGATGTTTCATTCACGCTTATTAACCGGAACAGGTAAGTTTCGCTCCAGCAGAGATATGCTGGCGTCCTTAAATGCGTCTCGCTCTGAACTGGTGACCATGGCCATGAAGCGTTTGGATTTAGTGGAAGGCTCGGAGGATATATTAGCACCCCTAAAGCAAAGTGGAGTGAAGTTATTGCCTAATACGGCGGGGGCACGCAACGCTAAAGAGGCAGTGTTTGCTGCCGAATTGGCCAAAGAGGTATTGGGTACGCATTGGGTGAAGCTTGAAATTCACCCGGATCCTAAATACTTGATGCCCGATCCTATCGAAACTTTAGAAGCGGCTCGAATATTATGCGATAAGGGTTTTGTGGTGTTGCCTTATATTCATGCCGATCCGGTATTATGCCGCCGTTTAGAGGAAGTCGGCTGCGCCGCAGTGATGCCACTGGGCAGTCCCATTGGCTCAAATCAAGGCTTAAGGACTGAGGATTTTTTACGCATTATTATTGAACAATCGAGTGTGCCTGTGATTGTGGACGCGGGGATCGGTGCGCCTTCTCAGGCCTGTCAAGCCATGGAGATGGGGGCCGATGCAGTATTGGTTAATACCGCCATTGCCAGTAGCCCTCAGCCTGAGGTGATGGCGCGCTGCTTTGCTAATGCGGTGAAAACCGGAAGAGAAGCCTATATGGCAGGACTCGGCGCGGTCTCGACCCATGCAGTCAATACCAGTCCATTGACGGGGTTTTTAAAGCAAGGCTAGTTTAGTGAGAAAGTTTAGTGAGACATGAGTCACTTTTTTAAATGACGATAGTGTCAAATAAATAGAGCTTAATGAAGTTTTTAGCTCATTAGTTTTTAAATTATACCTTATAAACAGTGGATTAAGTGATGAGTTTTATTGATGTCTTCAAAGGTATTCCTCAAGCTGAATTAAAATTGGCCTTATATTCCACCACGGCGGAACAGGTTGAGCGTGCCTTACTGCAGCCCAGAGGTAACCTTGAGAGTTTATTGGCGCTCTTATCGCCTGCTGCTGAGCCTTATATTGAGCAAATGGCCACGCAGTCAGTGGCACTGACTCGTCAGCGTTTTGGGGCGAACATTGGCATGTTTTTACCCCTGTATGTATCGAATTTATGTGCCAATGAATGTGATTATTGTGGTTTTAGCATGAGTAATAAGCTCAAGCGTAAAATACTCAATGCTGATGAGCTAAATGATGAAATGGCGCTCATTAAAGCCATGCATTACGATTCCATTTTATTGGTGTCTGGCGAGCATGAAACCAAAGTGGGGGTTGATTATTTCAGTCAAGTATTGCCTCAGGTGAAACAGCACTTTAATCATGTGGCAATTGAAGTTCAGCCCATGTCGGTCAATGATTACACGACCTTGGTTGAACAAGGCTTAGATGCGGTGATGGTGTATCAAGAAACCTATCAGAGGCAGACCTACGCGGCGCATCATACTCGTGGTAAAAAGCAAGATTTTGCCTACCGGCTCAAGACGCCAGACAGAGTGGCGCAGGCCGGTGTCGATAAAATTGGCTTAGGGGTGTTACTGGGTCTAGATGACTGGCGCCTCGATGCATTATTGATGGGGCATCACTTATCGTATTTAGAGCAAACCTATTGGCGTAGCCGTTACAGTATTTCCCTACCGAGGCTGCGTCCTTGCACGGGGGGCATTGAGCCTAAAGTGGCGTTAACGGATTTGGGGTTAGTGCAAATGATCTGCGCTTTTCGTTTGTTTAATCATGAATTGGAAATCAGCTTATCGACGCGGGAATCGCCGCAACTTCGTGATAATCTGTTTCCACTGGGCGTCACCCACGCCAGCGCGGCTAGTTCGACCCAGCCGGGGGGTTACAGCAATCCTGCTACTGAGCTGGATCAGTTTGAAATAAGCGATGAGCGCAGCGCCAATCAAGTGGCCCATGCCATGATGAATAAAGGACTCAATCCAGTGTGGAAGGACTGGGAAAGGGCATGGGGGTAGGCCCTTTCAAATGAAAGGGTTGCATTATTCATGTTGTTTCAATGGGTTTGAATGAGGGAAGTTTTAGCTTATTGCTTATTGCTTATTGCTTATTGCTTATTGTTTTGAATTGCTTGCCGCAGGCTTTTTATCTATTAAGCTTCGCTTAATGGTAAGTCGTGAGTTCCCACTCACACTGGGGTAAAGAGGATTGCTCGTCCTTATCCTCTTTACAATCTCCATAACGCCCAACGGATCAATGCACTTCTATATTCGATCCACAAAAATAGCTACCGCCTTATATTCACTGTCCCTAGTTTAACTAAGGCTATTTTCGACGTCCTGTCTCAATCACGCCATTTTTTATCGAATCTTAGAAGCTGCTCCAATGGGGAGTTAACGTTAAAAGCAAAGCGGTGGGTTTCTTCGAATTGGAAGGGGAACATTATTTATTTTACTTCAATGGGTTGGTTCAGTGTTTTTTTCATTGTTTAGTCTGATTTTTTGAATTACCTGCGGTAGGCTAAGGTCGTGGATTTCCATCCACACTGGATCAAAAGGGGAACAACAGCAATCCCCTCATGGATCTCCTGTGCCGCCTCAGACGGAGTTATATTTCCTCATTCATTATCAAGAATATTTTAACGTTTCCGATGGAGCGTCCTGCCCCCCGAAAATCTCATTGAAGGGGGCAGTAAAATCTATGCAATGTACAAAGATACTCTTGGTCATGTAGAAGTAGATATTGGCTACTTTAATAGTATTCTTGGCTCTCCGGCGATAAAAAATACTAGAAATATAAAGCAGGCATACTACTCGTTTAAATCACCTGAAGAAATGGTGAACTGTCACCTGTAGAGTTTGAATATTCTCAACTTAAAGTGTCCAATTTGGGTTGACCAGTACAAAAATGCATGGTCGGCTATTTTCCCGATGTTATTGAATTATCTCAAGGCTAAGAAATAGGGCAATATCAAAAAATAATATTTAGCCCTTAGGGTAAATATTATTTAGACACAGCAGGACCTTAAAATTTTACATTTTTGTCAGTTATTGCTAAGTATTTATTAAAAATATAGCATGAGCACTGCTAATACAAACTATAGAAACTCTTTGCATTTTTCTATATGTTTAATCGCGTGACCGACAGTATTTATCTCATCAAGGCTATCAACAAGCAATCCCTTAGATTGACTTCTTGCGATTTCATGGACAGCCTTAAGTATTGATTTTTGTAATCCGTTTAATGCATCATTATCGTAATCGCTACTGCTTCCCTCTTGCAGAGTTGGTCCTTCTATATCTGGGTAGCTCGTTCTTTTAACATTTGAGAATACCGACCAAAACGGCGTCGCATTTTTATCTCTATCTGTTAGATTATCGAATTCCCATAGCTCAGAAAGTGTTTTAATAAATGAACTATGATCATGTACGCCATTCACAATGGTATTTTTTTCGATGTAGGGAGAAATCATAACCATAGGAACCCGAACCCCATAGCGATTAAACTCAAAGTCTTTTTGACCCTTCATTCCTTCAACAGGCGCAACCGCGCTAGGCGGAGAGACATGATCAAAACACCCGCCATGTTCGTCATGGGTAATAATCAGCAAGATATCATCGCGCTGCGAACTATTTTTCACCGCGTTATAAACATCTGCAATTAATTTCTCACCGAGTAATACTGAGCCGTCTCGGGTAGGTTTATGCTCTGCTGAGGGGTGCTGATCATTATGCTGACCAAAAAACTTAGGTTCAATAAAACTGTAATCTGGCAGCGTACCATTTTTAGCATCATCTAAAAAATTATCGAAACTAAGCTTAGTATCGTTAAGATAATCAATGCCATTGACCACACAAGTAAGAGGAAATAAATCTGCATAGATAGTATAAGACTTGCTCTTACTTTTTAGCCGATCAAACAATGTAGGTTGTGACCATACGTCTTTTGTCCAGTTTAAAAAGCTTTCTGCAGATTCCAAAAAACCTCCACCTTCGCCCACGGCATTAATCACCTTTCCTCCAGACGTTGACGCATGCCAAAATGCTCTATTACACCAAGTTTGGCTCGGAACCGAACAAAACCAATGATCAAATACAGCAAACTCTTTTGCCAGCGTGCTTAGCACAGGTACTTTATCGGCTTTAAAGCATTGCATGATTTGGCTGTATTCCGCTTCACTAGGAACTTCGTCATTCAATGCTTGTAGGGTATTGATGTAGTCATTGACAAAGCCCTTCATTGCGGGGGATTTTGGCATAGGAGCCGGAATATTATACGGCGACTTCATCTTGCTTTGGTCAATGCCGATATTATCGGTATCAATACAATTAAATAACTGGGTATTAATATGTTGATACTCCTCCCCAGGATCAGGAAAGGGTTGATGATAAGAATCGGCTGAGGCTACTTCAATCGACTTATTTTTTGCAACTCGACTAGGCACAGGATTAGAAATGGACTTACCCTGTAGGCCTTCAAAGGATTTACCTTTTGGTACTCCGCTTTCATAAAGATAACCTAATAGATTATCGAAAGAGCGATTCTCAAGCATGAGAACAACAACATTTTTAAATATACTTTTATTATCCACAATTATTTTTCCAATATTCGTTTGTATAAATTAGTTTAGTAATTAATTTATATTTTTTGAAACTAATATTAAATGAGAGCGCGCCAAGACTGATAGTGACAATCTTTTTGCTGGTGGCGATTTAACTATGGAGTACTAACAATAGGGGGCACTTGGTTGATTTTAGTGCTCAAATTTTGGCTTATTGAGCGGTTTGAGCATACCTAGCGAACAATACTCGAGCATGTTCTTCTTTTTATGGTAATAGCGGAAGCCCTTTTGAAAATGACAAATACAATTCTCTAGTTGGAGGAGGGAAGTGGGAGTTTCAAAAGGTTATCACCTTAGCCAAGACTATTTTAGGTATACCCTAATCATGAGTGTAATATGATGTAATATATTTTCTATTCTCTATTTTCTACAGTTTAATCGAGTAATAAATAAGGAAATAGAATATGACTGTAGAAATTTACAAATATGAGCTACACGATAAAGGTGCTTTTGATGTCAATCCCTATATCACTTATCAAGCTCCAGGTTCCAGTAAATGGATAAAAACTTCCCATGAAGGGACTATTCATGCTGGTCAATCTGAAATAGTCGACCCTAAAGGGTTAGGCGTTCCTGTAGGCTCAACAATGAAGTTGATTGTTCATGTTAATGCACAGCATGATCACAAAGCTTCTGAGGAGTTTTTATATGTTGATACTTCAGAGCAGCAAGCTAATTATAAAATAACAGGTACTGCTTTAAAAGCTCATTTGAATTACGAAGGAACAAGTTAAAATAATATTATTTACACAACAAGGACACTAACAAATAATCAAGACATATATGGATGCTCCCATTGAGTCAAGCTTGTTTTGACTTTTGAAAGCCAAAGAAACCTAGCCAAGGTCTAAATAGGCCTTGGCTATAAGCACTTAAAATTATCGGCAGCTTAAGTGTGACTGCGGGTGTGGCTGCTGGTCTCGGTTATCCCGATTTTTTTTGGTCGCAAAATGCTCAGCCATAGTACATCAAGTTTGCCATATCCATGTCGGTATTCGTCGCGATTATCACACTCGTGCAATGGTTTTTTCTCAAGTTTTACATCCAATATCAAAGTTTATCTAAATATTTATAGTTTATTAGTTGTTCATCATTTAGTGATTTATTTATTAGTGTTTTATTGTTGGCTTTGGTATTTTTTTTTAATAAAAATTGTCTTTTATTAAAGTCAATTAGCAAGTAATATTCTATTTTATTACTTTATGTAAGGTCACAGATGATATGGGAGGATATGGAAGTTAAATAAAGTTGATAATCATCAGTTGTTATAATGGATATCAAATTCGTTATTTAAACTAGTTATTAAAACTAATCATTTATTATATTGTGGAGTTCTAATATTTAAGGTGCTTATATTTCACCAATAAAAGGGAGAATATTATGATTGATAAAGTATAAAAACGGGTAACTTTTTATGTAAAATAGATATTGATTTACGCTACATTTAAACGAAATTGAAATTAATGATATAAAAATAAATAATATTTATTGGGTGTGAGCAACTCGATATTTTTATTAAAATCGATCGTCATATAAGTGGCAGGGCAAATATACAGGGAAAAAACAAAATGAATAAAGTTACTTTATTATTGCTAATAATTGTTCAATTACTGTTCGTTTCACAAGCCCGTGAAGCACTCACCAGTGAAGAGCTGATAGCAGCCTATCCGAGTATTTCAGCTGATAGCGAAAGGGCAGAAAATAAAGCGGTATTATGTCCATTCATAAGGATATTAGAAAGAGCGGGTTTGTTTGATTCTGAACACCCTGAAGATAATAGCGATATCATAGTCGGACTGATTGGTTTTACCGCAAAAGCAAAAGAGTTTGGTTGTGGTATTCTCGGCTGTGGCAGTGTGGCTACTTTAGTGTCAGCCGGGCAGTTAACCCATCCGTCGGACGTCTTTCATGGTAAGGCTCAAGTTGGTCATATTAATATTACCAATTTACACCAAGCCAGAGGTGTTGCTCATGAATGCGGCTTAACATTCAGTTATGGCGATACCGAAGTGAATGATGTCACCCGTAGGAATACGTTGGCAAAATTACTGGCTGAAGCTGATCCTCAGGGGCGTTTAAACCAGAATGATATTATGAAAGTGAAATTGGATATTTGTGCGGAACAAAATGTTGAAATAAGCAGGGCAGGTGAAGTTGAAGTTGGGCTGATTTTTAAATACCTGGGTGGTGAAGATCGTGGATATGTAGAATATGACGATATTGAACGTTTATTCAATGCCACCATGCCAAAAACCAAAGCGGTAGACTTGTTATAAATGAAAAGAGAATGACATTTCATAAGCCAAAGCTGTTTTGATTTTTTAAATAAAGCCCCGTCATCAAGGCCATAATTGGCCTTGATGACGGGGCTTTTTATTGACTAAAAAAACTGAACAACCAAGGCATCCAATATTATCCACTTTTTCTTGCGGCACTTTGAAGGGAATTTGGATATCTAAAAGGGCTATTTTCAGAAGCTATTTTCAAAAAACATTGCGTGTATGACTTGTTGCTATTTGAGGGGGGAATCTCAGTATGGCTCGCTAATACAATATATCGTTAAATCACTTTTCATTCTAGCTGAGACAGTCATTTTATATTGATTTAGCGATATCCTTTAAGCTTGCCCGTATAAGTGCTTAACTAAAAGTTATCGTATATTTTGATGGGTAATTATCCATGATGCTTTTTACACTCTTTTTAAGCG
>NZ_CANMWS010000043.1 GCF_947501665.1 uncultured Shewanella sp.
CAGGATAAGCAAGACCAACAAAGCCAGCAGGATAAGCAAGACCAACAAAGCCAGCAGGATAAGCAAGACCAACAAAGTCAGCAGGATAAGCAAGATCCGCTCAATGCTCAAAAAAGCGAACAGGATAACACTGCACCTGAAGAGCCATTGCCAGCAGATATGCAACGTGCTTTACGTTCACTTGCTGACGACCCTCAATTATTATTGCGCAATAAAATGCAACTAGAATATCAAAAACGCCTTCAAAACGGGGCTAAACCAAAGGACAATCAACAGTGGTAAGACGATCACTTCACCTCATTTTACTTCTCGGGTTAATCACAGCTTTTCCCGCGAGCGCACTCACAAGCTTGCAAGCCTCCGTTGACAACAATACCGTTAATGAAGGTGAATCAATTGTATTGACCGTCACAGCTGATGACAGCTTAGACACTCAAGACCTCAATACCCAAGCTCTTGAAGCCGATTTTACCATGCAAAGGCCTCGTACGAGTCACAGTACTCGCATGGTGAATTTTAATACGACCAAAGAAACCCAATGGCAAATGCTACTCTTACCGAAACGACAAGGCCACTTACTGATCCCCGCCTTGACTATTGATGGAGTCAGCTCTGCTCCAATCAAAATTACAGTAAAACCCCGAGGCAGTGCCCCTAAAAAAACACAAAATGTATATATGGAAGCTCATATATCCAGTGAGCAAGCTTATGTCGATCAAATGGTTAACTATCGAGTGAAACTCTTCTTAGGGGCTGAATTGCAACGAGGCGTACTCAATGAGCCCGTTGTTACTGGCGCAGAAGTTAAACAACTCGGTGAAGATACAGACAGCACTCAAATCATCAATGGCCGCCGCTTTAGAGTCATAGAGCGAAATTATGCCATCATTGCAGATAAGCCTGGCAAATTAACCATTCAGGGAGCCAGTTTTAACGGGGATATTGTAGTTCAATCTCAGCGCAGTAATAGCTTATTTGGCTTTACAGATAGTCGCCCTATTCAAACCCAAGCTGGCAATACTGAACTCAATATTAAAGCCAAACCAGCAAATTACCACGGACAATGGCTGGTTGCAGATCTCGTCCTGCTTAATGAAAACACAGCACAAGAAACCGACTATCAAGTCGGTACTCCAATTACACGAACTGTCACATTAACCGCTGTCAATACAGATGAAAGCCGCTTACCGGATCTCAACCTCAACTTACCAACAGCATTCAAGTCTTATCCAGAAAAGCCCCAACGTAAAAATACCATCAGGGATAATAAAATTCTTGCAACACTCAGCCAAACAACTGCCATTATTCCCACCAAAGCTGGTACTTATACCTTGCCCGCTATCGACGTTCCTTGGTGGAACCCACATTTGAACAAACAAGAAATGGCAACATTACCTGCAAAAGTCATCACCGTTAAAGCCGCTGAAGAAATAGACGTACCTGCACCGCAAATACAAGCCAGTGCGCCGGCCTCCAACGCGCCCACTTATTGGATGTGGATCGCAGCCACTTTTGCATGTTTATGGCTTATCACAGCGATAGCCTTCATTATTTTGTGGCGAAAACACACACAAAATCAGCACAGCAAAGTGAGTAAACATCAAGTTCCAAACGAAGATAATATGAAAGTAAACATGAGCTTAAAACAAGCTTGCCAAGCACAAAACCCCAGCCAAGTGCTAATCAGTTTACAAGAGCATTTTTCACAAACTTATCAGCATCCCATGACACTCGATAAAATAGCGGCCTTATCGAAAGAAATGGCAAGTGCCATTACCGCCTTACAGCGCGGCGCTTTTTCTAAAACAACTGAATCAATTGATTATACTCAAATTTTACAAGCAACAGAGCAACTGAATACAAAAAATAAAAAGAAAAAAGCATCATCTTTATCAAACTTAAATCCATAACCATTTGATTTAACAACTTTTCACTATATACGACAATCTCATAAAACGATGCTATATCAATTAATTACTTTGTAATTAATTGATATAGGCATTAAGCTTTAAGCACCTCTATTCTCATGAAATAAAAAAATGTTGCGTCATTGGCGAAAGAAAAAGAGCCCATCCACGGTCTCTTCTAATATGCTAAATAAACAACGACGATATAATAGCCTAGTCAAGGCACTTCATACTGATATTTACCGCTATGCCTATTGGCTAAGTGGTGATAAGCATGTTGCTGAAGATATTACTCAAGAAACGTTTTTACGCGCTTGGCGCTCCCTTGATACGCTTAAAGATGAGAAAGCCGCCAAAGCTTGGCTTATCACTATCCTCAGGCGAGAAAATGCACGGCGTTTTGAACGAAAACAATTCACTTATTCAGATATAGAACAAGAAGAATTACATGATACTTTTTCGCCCAGCACTGAACATAAAGTTGAGCATCACTTATTGCAAAAGCAAATTGAAAGACTCGCTTTAGAATACAGAGAGCCCTTATTGCTTCAGCTAATTGGTGGTTTCAGTGGTGAGGAAATTGCAAAAATTTTGTCACTCAACACGAATACAGTGATGACACGGTTATTTAGAGCTCGCCATCAATTAAAACAGGCTCTTGAACAACCCCAAGCGAGAGGACAATCACATGGATGAGCTAAAATTTAGACGTCAAGCTTATGCCGATCCTCATAATCAATCGCCTGAATTTATTCAAGCGATAAAAGAGGATCCTAAAAAAGCCATTTTTATGGATGAACTTCACAGTCTAGATCAACAAATAGAAAGTGCATTAAACATTGAGGTTCCCCAAGACCTGAGCGATAAACTACTGTTAAATCAGCAATTGCGTCAGCATCAAGGACAACGTAAAAAGACGGCATTTACAATTGCATTAGCAGCATCTATCGCCTTTATTGCGGGAATAAGTTTTACGCTTTTTAGACTTGGACCTGTGGATCTCAGTGCTCACGCTCTTGCCCATGTTCATCATGAAGAAAACGCACTGACTAGCAATGAAAATATTCCTTATCAAACAGTCAATGCTAAATTGGCTCAATTAACGCAGTTAACCCATGCTAAGTTTACCCAACAACCAGGTAAAGTCTTTTATAGTACCTATTGTGACTTTCAAGGTGTTAAAAGCTTGCACTTAGTGATGCAAGGTGAGAAAGGTAAGGTCACACTGTTTATTGTTCCTGTTGAAGATAGGATGCATTTACAAACGGCTTTTGCCGACAATCAGCTCAAAGGGCTCGGCTTTAAGATGGATGGAGCTTATATGTTACTTGTTGGTGATAACAATCAAGATATTAATTACGTTAAAAACGAAATTAAGCAAAGTTTTATTTAATCACATTACAAATTTTCATGGGGAGATAAACCGAAAGGTCAGATCTCCCGACTATTTCTTCTCCATGATTGAGCCAATTAGTCAACATCTGTTAGCATAGCCCCCACAATCCAACAATAAAAATATAACTCAATAATCATGAACATAGAATTACCCGTTCTCATTACCTTTATTGGTTATCTTGCCCTGATGATAGGCATTGGTTTCATCGCCTATAAATCAACCGATTCAATTGACGATTATATCCTTGGCGGTCGCAGTATGGGCCCTGGAGTCACGGCATTAAGTGTCGGTGCATCAGATATGTCTGGCTGGCTACTACTAGGACTCCCCGGCGCAGTCTATTTAGGCGGATTAGGCGAAGCTTGGATAGGAATAGGCCTTGTCTTTGGCGCTTGGCTTAATTGGTTATTAGTGGCTAAACGATTACGCATCTACACAGAATTTACCAGTAACGCACTCACATTACCTGACTTCTTTGAAAAAAGATTTAACGATAAAAATGGCGTTCTAAAACTCGTTTCAGCCTTTACCATTTTAGTCTTTTTTACTTTTTATGCATCTTCAGGCATGGTTGGTGGTGCAATTTTATTTGAAAAAGCCTTTGGTTTAAATTACACCTTAGCGCTAATCATTGGTTCTGGCATCATTGTTGCCTATACCTTTGTTGGCGGGTACTTTGCAGTCAGTTGGACTGACTTTTTTCAAGGTTGTATGATGCTCGCAGCCTTATTATTCGTTCCTGTCGCTATTTTTAACCAACCCGCTACGCAAGATGGATTAGACAGCTTCGACCCTAACATGTTGCAATTTATCCATGACAACACCACCGCGCTTGGATTAATCTCCTTATTAGCCTGGGGGTTAGGCTATTTTGGACAGCCCCATATCTTAACGCGTTTTATGGCCATTAACTCACCTGAAGATATTCCAAAATCTCGTCGTATCGCCATGAGTTGGATGGTCATGGCCCTGATAGGTGCTTTAGCCACAGGTCTTGTGGGCAGCCTCTATTTTATGGATAGCCCATTAGAAAATCCTGAAACTGTTTTTATCCATTTAGCTAACGCTGCTTTTAATCCTTGGATCAGTGGCTTACTTATTGCTGCAATTCTTTCTGCTATTATGAGTACCATAGATTCACAACTATTAGTGTGTTCAAGCGTGATCACTGAAGATTTCTATAAGAAATGGTTAAGACCAAAAGCCGATGATAAAGAATTACTCTTTGTTGGTCGTGCAGGCGTACTTTCTATTGCATTAATTGCAGGCATCATCGCTCTCAATCCTCAAAGCAGTGTACTGAGTTTAGTCAGCTATGCTTGGGCTGGATTTGGCGCCGCATTTGGGCCCGTAGTATTGTTATCTCTTTTTTGGAAAGGCTTTAGTCGAAATGGTGCCATCGCCTCCATTATCACTGGTGCATTGACTGTCATCATTTGGAAACAATTATCCGGTGGGTTTTTCGATCTTTACGAAATCCTACCAGGTTTCATACTTGCAACATTTGTCGGTATTATTGTCAGTAAAATATTCACCCCTTGTGAAACAGTTTCAGCGCAGTTTAATGCCTTCTCAGCCAAGCTCTAATCCCACTTCAGCCTAAAGAAAAATAAATAAGCGCACATTTGTGCGCTTATTTATTCATCATCAAATACTGGATATTCTCATACTATTTACATAACCTTAACCTCGAAGCTTATTTCCCTCCCCTTATAAGGTCAAACTATTAGTTTGCTTTATAAGCCTTTTTTGAAGTAAGCTCCTAACAGTTGTTCATAAATAACAACCTTAATTAACGAATTATACCAAAAAATGCATCTGGTCGGAGTTGCTGAGTAGGCGTTAACTCCTCTACCATGCGCTGGTCTAACAAGTGGATCTTGCGACTCGGCTATTCAGCAAGTCATATAAGCAAGACCTTAAATAAAGAGATGATGATTATGAAACGCTTCAACAAGACGTTCCTTGCTATTTCAATTACGCTAGCCAGCTCTCAAGCAATGGCAGCCGGTTTTCAACTAAACAGTCAATCCGCAACGGGTCTTGGCCGCGCAATGGCCGGTGATGCCATCATTGCAGACAACGCATCGGTATTATCTCGCAATCCAGCAGCAATGGCGCTTTTCAAAGATAAAGCTGTATCTCTTGGGATCACCTATGCTGATGTTAATGTCAGTGTCGATGATGTCAGCTCAGCCACAACCAATTTTGGTAGTGATGACAGTGCAGGCTCAGGTAAAATTATTCCTAATGCCTATTATATACAGCCAATAAATGAAAGCTGGGCCATGGGTTTTGCTGCATTCAGTAACTTCGGCACGGGAACCGATACATCCGCCATCACTAAAGACACAACGGCCACCACTCAAGCGCCTATCGATCTGCTCGGCGAAACTGAAATCACATCAGTTGACTTTAATGCCAGTGTCTCTTATCGATTCAATGAATACATCAGTATTGGCCTTGGTGTTGATTTTGTTTACGGCACAGGTAAGCTCACTCGTAACGGGCCCTTATATGCAGGCAATACCGTTATTGTGGCCGACTATTACGTTGCTGATGTTGAAGCCAGTGGTTGGGGCGTGGGGGGTATCGCTGGACTAGCTTATGAAATCAATAGTAATAACCGTATCGGTCTTAGTTATCGCTATAGTCCCACCATTAAAGCCAATGGTGACACCATCGAGCGATTAGGCGTCAGTTATGATCAGATTGAAATACCGCTGCCTAATATTGCTCAGCTTGGTGGATTTCATCAAATCACTGAACATTTTGCCTTATCTTATACTGCACAATACACTCAATGGGCTGAATTCGATAAACTCACACTATTAGATAGTGCAGTTGATGGCAATAATGTGGTCTTAAAAGAGTACCAATGGGATGACTCATGGTTATTCAGCGTCGGTGGGACTTATGACATCAATGATACATGGACTGCCCGCATCGGTTATATGTATGACCAAGGTGTTGTTGGCGATTTAAGTTCATTATCAATTCCAGATTCTGATCGTAATTGGTACACAGGCGGTGTGAGCTATCACTTTAACCAAAAATCATCTCTGGACTTGGGCATTGCCTTTGTACGAGGTAAGAAAACTCACCTAACAGAAACCAGTGCTTTTGTCGGTGATGTTACAGCGACAACTCAGTCAAATGCCGTTTATTACAGTATGCAATATAGCTATAATTTCTAATACGCGAAGCAGACGACTAATGTCAACGCAATAAATTCAAATGAAAACCGTCCAATTGGCGGTTTTCATCCTTCAATAAGCGCATAAACGGACAAATACCGTTAGCCATCCCCTTTCTCAACCCTTCAATGAAATCATCCCCTACAGTCAGCCTTCTTTCCATTATCCCCATTCCATTATTTCAATGAACTTTCAGCGGGAGTTCAATATACGGTAGGCAAGGTTGTCCATTCATATCCATACAAACACGACATTTGTTAATCAGTCCCATATGAATATAGGCAATATCTGCTACCTGGAACCCAAGCCGACGACTCCATGGATGGAGGAGATAGCGCGACGTTTGGAACCCAAGCCGAGAATAACAACACTGCATAACCTCTACCTCGTTAAAAGGTTCCACAATAATCGGTAAAATAATCACCAAAGAGTAACAGCCATAATACAACTGTTAAAAATGACTGTTTTTAACAAGACAACTCAGGATCTAGCCTTATGCTACAAAAAACTGTCAAAATTTACACAAAGAACAATACAGTCTCTTCCTTCGAATATTAATCAAAAACACATACTTAATACTGCCAACAAATCAGTATTCAGATAATCACACCTAAAGTAAACCTCAATTGAGTAAGTAAGAAATCATTAATAACTAAAATGAATATATTATTTATCAAAATTATAGATATGAAACATTTTGTCATACTTTTAATTATTAATCATGTACATATGAGTAATATTTCAATTAAAAAAGCAGTTTAAGAGTCAAAGTAAAAAAAATAACAAATATCTCATTAACGAATAAAAACCCAATTATTGTGAATACAGAGGGTGAAATTCGCATAAAAACAATAAAAATAATCATTATTAGAATTTATTAATATTCTTTTTGGTTAAAAAAAACAAGATTAACTATGCATTTACAACGAGATAACATGCGGGTAGATTTATTAGCGGAGTAACCAGATCTTTGGAACTAATAACCAAGACTGTTCAATAATAATTACAATACGATAATAAATGTGGAATAAAAATATGACATTCAAAAAATCAACTAAAGCAGCGCTGACACTTTCAGCCCTTGCCATTGCGATTTCAGCAAATGTACATGCGGCACCTTCAGTCGGTCCTGAGCTATTACCCGCTCAATCTCATCAAGCTGATGCGCCTCTACCAAAGCGCTATATCGTTAAATTCAAAGACAGCGATACGACAACCAATGGCATCAACTCGCTATCAAGTTCATCAAGCATTAATCCTGCTTTTTCACATCACAGTGTACTTAATAGTGTTAAAGCCAAAGAAATGAAGCGTATAGCACGTCGAAATAGCTATACGGCTAAATTAGATGACGACAGCTTAAAGTCATTACGTTTACGTTCTGATGTTGATTACGTAGAAGAAGATGTCCCACGTCGTCTATTAAGTGAAACCACACCATGGGGTCAAACTTATGTGGGTGCAACTGTCATCAGTGACTCCCAAGCAGGTAATCGCACCATTTGTATCATCGATTCTGGTTATGATGCGAGTCATAGTGATTTAAGTGGTAATAACGCATCGGGTACCAATAATTCAGGTACAGGAAATTGGTATGAACCAGGTAATAATAACGCACATGGTACACACGTAGCAGGGACGATTGCAGCTATCGCCAATGGCAGTGGTGTTGTCGGTGTCATGCCAAATCAAAACGTTAATATTCATATCATTAAAGTGTTTAATGAAAGTGGCTGGGGTTATACCTCTGATTTAGTTGATGCAGTTGATGACTGTGTATCTAATGGTGCAAACGTGGTCACCATGAGTTTAGGTGGCCCATCTTACAGTGCGACAGAAAAAAATGCCTTAGCGGCTCACCAAAACAATGGCGTACTGCTTATCGCCGCTGCGGGTAACGATGGTGATAGCACCCATAGCTACCCAGCCTCTTATGATGCAGTCATGTCAGTTGCCTCTGTTGATAGCAACAAAGATCACTCTGATTTCTCACAATATACCGACCAAGTTGAAATTTCAGGACCCGGTACCGCAGTACTGTCTACTGTAACACAAGGTGAAGGTGTACTCGCGGATATTACCATTAACGGCCAATCTTATTTCGACAGTGGCGTTGTTCCACATAATCGTTACATTCAAGTCAGCGGTAACTATGAACAGCAATTCAATACTGGTAGCGTAACCGATACCTTAAAAGCCTGTAGCACTGGCAGCACCACTTATAACTGTAGCAGCATGAGCAACAAGATTTGTTTGGTTGAACGTGCATCAGGCTTAAGCGCCAATGCCGCAGAAATCGCTGCAGCTGAAGCTTGTTACAATGCAGGTGGTAGCGCCGCAATTGTTTACAGTAATTCATCACTGCCTGGACTACAGAATCCATTCTTAGTCGATACTAATGATGCAGTCCCTATGGTATCGGTCAGTGTCGATAGAAATACAGGCCTTGCGCTACTGGATCAAGTCGGCTCTCAAACAACCGTTGCAGCGACAGCTGGTGAAGATTATCAATACTATAATGGCACATCAATGGCGACTCCTCATGTCTCAGGTGTAGCGACATTAGTCTGGAGTAACCACACTGATTGTAGTGCTGAACAAATTCGTGCCGCACTAAAAGCGACAGCCGAAGATCTTGAAACGGCAGGCCGCGATGACAAAACAGGTTATGGTTTAGTTGATGCTGAAGCGGCCGATGCATATCTAGCTCTGTCTTGCGATGGGCCGACTGATGGCGGTGGAAGCGGTGATGATGAGACTCTGACTAACGGTGTCGCTAAAACCAGCCTTTCAGCGTCTAAAAATGGTGCATTGTACTACAGCATAGATGTGCCAGCAGGGGCAAGTGAATTAAACTTCGCCTTAAGCGGTGGCAGTGGTGATGCAGACTTATATGTTTCATTCGGCGCAAACCCGACGACTTCTAGTTACGATTGTCGTTCTTGGAATACAGGTAACACTGAATCATGTGCAATATCTTCAGCACAATCTGGTACTTATTATGTCATGGTTCACGGCTATGAAGCCTTTAGTGGTGCAAGCTTAGAAGCTAATTACACCGCAACTGATGATGGTGATAATACTGGCGGACCAGCAACTTACTCAAATACCACAAGTTACAGTATTCCAGATAACAGCACCACTGGAGCTTCAAGTTCAATCGAAGCAACTCGTACTGGTGATTCTGGTACCGTCTCTGTGACGATTGATATCTCACATACTTATATCGGTGATTTAGACGTGAGACTAACGAGCCCAACAGGTCAAGTCGCTGTACTGCATGATAATTCTGGCAGCGGTACAGATGATATCAACAAAACTTACTCTGTTGATTATTCAGACGGCGACTCACAAGGTACTTGGACACTAAAAGCAGTTGATAGCGCAAACCAAGATACAGGTACTATCAATTCTTGGAGTATTAGCTTCGAATAATACATTCAATGCTTAACCCTTCAAAAAGGAGACCTCGTGTCTCCTTTTTTCATGAGCCCGCACTCAGCAAAATAAACGCCTTCTAACAAAACAAGCAGCCCTGAATTCAATCTGGTATCATAAGTTCAATAATGATTTTTAGATGACCTATGCTTTATGACCCAAGTCAATAACCCACTACACGGGATAAAATTAGAAGATCTGCTCAACGACCTTGTCGATCATTACGGATGGGAAGAATTAGGCCAACGTATCGATATACGCTGCTTTAATCATGATCCCAGTATCAAGTCCAGTCTAAAATTTTTACGAAAAACTCAATGGGCACGTGATAAAGTCGAATACTTGTACTTAAAACTGCATAAACTCCCACTTCCGGCGCCCAGAGTCGATACAAGTTCAAGCAAGCAAACAACAAAAAAACCGTTAGCCCAAGCTAATACCGACATTTGGGGGACAACTAAAAACAACTAAGTGATCCCTACAAATGACAGTAAAGGACACTCAATCGCTGAATGTCCTTTACTGGCTTATGGCGTTGTACAATCATGAATAACATATTGATAAGGCCTCACCGCGTAAGAGTGATCAGTCACAGAAGGAGCAATGAGATAGCCCGCAAACTGCCGACCTTTTTTATCGATAAATTGAATGTCATTATTCAGCATAGGCCGATGACTTGTATTATCAAATAAGCAATAACCTAATGCCCCAGAGACCCCCGCCCACCCGAGGACATTCTTACCGTTTTTAACAATATTCTGACCCATTTTATCCTTTTCCACTACTACATGAGTACTGGCGAGGTTATCGGTTTTTTGACTACCAGATAAGCGTACAGCGAGCTGAGTAAATCGCGTTACGACATCATGTTTAGGAGTCAGCTTACCTTGTTTATTATAATCAGCATCACTGTTTTTACTTAAAAATCCCGGATAGTGATAACTAGAATAACCTAAATGTTCATTATGGTTATAACTACCCGTACGAAAAGTATTGTCGATACGAACGGCAGCACTTTTTTTCTTATCCCAATGTAATCCCTGATCAGCATGCCCCTGTAAACTCCAAAAACCTGCAAAGGTACTGAAATTCTCATCAGCCCCAGCTTCAAATTCTGTTAAGAATGCATCATCACATTGATAACTGCACATAAATTCACCCACGAAATAAGGTTTTTGGTCCTGCGGAGACTGTAACTTAATCTTATCGGTGTCTAATTTATATAGTGTGTTCATTCCCCAATTTTGATAATAATGATTCGATACAATATCAATATTATTGTCCGCCAAGCTGCCAGTTAATTCTGGATTATCAATAACACCAAGATCAACACCGTAACTCCCATCCATTAATAAATGTGGCGGTGGTGGGGTGGGATTATTTTTATTTTTTACATACTGATTTTTAATAAACTTCGCAATATGACGAGTCCAAAGATTCAAATCAATTAGGCGTTGTTTTTGTTCTGTAGAAAAACCCTCTTCTTCCGTCTTATTCGCCAACAAGTTACCATTATATCGAGCTGATTCACCTAACTCATTTCCCGTTTCCCAAATAATATTTTTATATTCGCCAAACTCTCTCGTTAATAATTTAACGTAACTTTTAAATGCATTTCGATATCGTTCTTGAGTATAAAAAGCCGTTATTTTACGTTGATTTTCAGTCCTAATTTGTTTGTTTTCAGCTTTAGAATGACCATAACAGCGGCTCAATTTAATTGGATCACCATTAATATCACTGCCATAAGACTCATCGACCATATCCACAAAGTTTGGGATCCCCCCCAAAAAACACCAAGTATCTATCATAGGAAAAACAACTTGAATCCCTTTTACTTGTAATTTGGCTAACGTTTGCTTAAGTGCCTCAAATTTGACTTTATCATAATGTATAGCATCGGGGCTATTCACTTTATTTCCCGTTGGATTCTCACTCGTATTTATCGCTTGACTCTTATCATAACCCGTTATCTTGGCTGTATCCGTGATATAGCCATTTTCACTGAACCCTCCGCCCACGATTGATGGAGGATATAAACGCACTAAGTTAATACCCATTCTTTGCAAAGTCTCAATAATATCATCAACTTCAAAAGGTGTCGGGGAGCGAAACTGAGGAATATTGGTTACAGTCGGTGCCGCATCGGTCACGGCCATCAAAGATGGTACATTTGCTGCCATCAGCTTATTAACAAGCTTTTTAGATTGTCCATCTTTAGAAACTGAATATAAATGACTCGGATCATTATCAGGTCGAATTAATTGCTCTATAGGTTTGGCAAAAAGAGATGATGAATAGAATAAAATAAAAATCGATATGTTTTTCTTATTAAAAAGAAATAGAACAGAATAAAACCACCTCATAAAATCCCCATAATAAAGTACAATCAATCATAATATTTCTGATTGATTATGAATTTATCATGATTATTGATAAAGTCCTCATTAATTAGTTTCAGCTATCTATTTCAAATAAAAATTCAAACATATAAAAAACAATACAAAAACTAATATTACTTTACGATTCATTACGCTATAACTATCCATTTTAAAATAAAAATAATTATAAAGATAAAAAAATCTTTTTTTTCATCATTTAAATAAATATAAACAATAAAAATAAAAAAACTTAAAATTCAGATACTTAACTTGTTAATAAATCAACGTAAAGGAAAGTCACAATGACAATAATAATGAACAAATTAATTTCCATTAATATTATTAATCCACATCAAATAAGAAACCTAAACCTGCTAAACAGGTTCAGGTCATCAATAGTTATTCATCCTTGTCTGAAAAATGATATTCAGACATCATATGACCAAGCTGTGTAGACTTTGTTTTTAAGTATTGTTCATTATAACGATTTTTCCCCACTTGTAAGGGAAGACGTTCAACAACCTCAATACCTAAGGATTTCATTGCCTTTACTTTACGTGGGTTATTCGTTAGTAATTTAACCCTACTGACACCAATCTGCTTCATCATAGGCAAAATCATATTATATTGACGCTGATCAGCATCAAAGCCTAACTGTTCATTTGCTTCGACAGTATTCGCCCCTTTATCTTGTAATTCATAAGCACGGATTTTATTCAGTAACCCGATCCCTCGCCCTTCTTGACGTAAATACAAAATAAAACCTTGTCCCACTTCAGCAATATGCTCCATTGCTGTTTGCAATTGAAAACCACAATCACAACGTAAGCTAAACAAGGCATCACCAGTTAAACACTCGGAATGAATACGGCCTAAAATAGGGGCGTCAGCATCAAACTCACCCAATGTCAGTGCAACATGCTCTTTATGGGTCTCACTATCTTCAAAACCATGCATATCAAATACCCCCCAAGGTGTGGGCAGTTTTGACGTTGCGACATACTTAATCGACATGAAAAAACCTTAACGATAGCGCTCAATGTTGAGTTCACATACGTCTTAACAAAAAATCCAAACGGCAACGACATTGATTCCTTAACACCATTACCGGACTCTACTTACACTCACAATACAGAGTACATAAAATGACTAAAATGCAGCTGGGGCAAATCCTGTCACTTCTTTTAAACCCATTTCGCGCCCTAATGCCGTCATAGGGTGAACAACCACTAATCCTCTAACAGATTTCTTTAATTTTCCCATATCGGCCTGTTCAGCCGTCGTTAATACACGATTAAAACGCATGTCTTTTACGTTCTGGCCTGTTTTACCTAATTCACGTGTTTGTTGATTTTTAATACTATTAATACGTTTAGTCAACGCATTAACTTCTTGCTTAAATTGTAATACTACGCCGCGATCACCACGCTGCTCAGCCGCGGCTAACTTACGACGTGATTTATCTAACTTATTATTTAAATCTTGTAATTCTTGCTTTAAATTCATTCAATAACCTTCAATCGACATAACTTGTCTTACATTACTTCGCATTATAACAGGATCTGACAAGATGACCTCAGATTGTACACTCTTTTATTCATTACCATTAAGGGCTAATGACCCTTATTAGCTTAAATCATTTATCACACCTAAACATAAGTGGCGTAACTGCTCAATATCATCAGTAGAAAGGGTCATCTTATCTAGCAACTTTTGCTTCTGTTTTAATGCGTTTTGTTTCATTGATAATCCTTCTTCAGTCAAACTAATTACTTTCTTACGCTCATCGTTGGGATTAACACAACGCTTAAGCAATGATTTCAACTCTAGTCTTTTTACGATGGGCGTTAATGTCCCCATATCTAACCGTGTTACCTTAGATAAGTCAGTCAAATTGGTTTCACTTTCAAACCAAAGAGATTGCATCACTAAATACTGAGGATAGGTTAAGTCATATTGATCCAATAAGGGCCTATAAGCACGGATCAATGCATTACACGCTGTGTATAATGAAAAACATACATTATCAGACAGTTCCTCTGTGCTAGAACCGCCTATTTTTTGACATCCAGTTTTCACGCGACACTTCTTATCGTCTCATTAAAATTATTATCATATTACCTTAAATCTACACCCCAAACTAGTTAGCGCACAAATAATTTGCACACAGTCTTATTTCGCGTTATTGTCCATGGACCAATTTGCGCACAAATAAAATAAAGGACTCTAATGAATACTCAGCAAATTCAACTGCATTCTCGCCCTGAAGGCTTACCGACTGAACACAATTTTCAGCTCACTACACATACATTACCCACTATTCAGGCGGGGGAATTTCTTGTTAAAAACCTTTGGATGTCAGTGGATCCTTATATGCGAGGGCGAATGATGGACAGAAAAAGCTATATTGCCCCTTTTCAAATAGGAAAAGCACTAGAAGGTGGTGCTATTGGTGAAGTTATTGAATCACAACATCCTGACTTTCCTGTTGGCTGCAAAGTATCAAGCATGTTGGGTTGGCGCAATCATTTCGTCAGCCAAGGGGAAGATATCACTCGTTTACCTGATGTTGATATCGATCCCTCACACTTTTTAGGTGCAATAGGCATGCCTGGTATGACAGCTTGGACTGGACTTAACCATATTGCTGCATTACAAAAAGGAGAAACCTTATTTGTCTCTGCGGCCGCTGGCGCTGTTGGCAGTATTGCTTGTCAATTGGGAAAACTAATGGGCGCAAATGTCATTGCTTCAGTGGGCAGTGATGAAAAAACCGAACATTTAAAAACACTCGGTATTGAGCACATCATTAATTACAAAACCTGTGGCGATCTTAACAGGGCATTAGCCGAGGCCGCACCAAAGGGAATCGACGTCTATTTTGAAAATGTGGGAGGAGAGCATTTATTTGCAGCACTCAATAACATGAAAGATCATGGCCGAATTGCTGTTTGTGGCATGATAGCTCAATACAATGATGCCACCCCCACCCCAGGCCCCAGTAATTTAGCACAAATTATTGCTAAGAAATTAAAAATAGAGGGATTTATTGTATTTGAACATTGGGCTCATTATCCAGAATTCACCACATTAATGGGCCAATGGTTGGCTAAAGGTGATATTCAAGCCGAACAAACTATCTATCATGGACTCAATCAAGCCCCTAATGCATTTCTTGGGCTATTTGAAGGTAAAAACAAAGGAAAAATGTTAGTTAAATTAGACGACTAATATATGTTATTGCTAGAGTATGGGTTCCCAAAAATTATAGGAACCCATTGATATTTAAACATTATCAATTAAAGTCTTATCACAATAAGGCAATAAAGCCGCTTCGATAAGATGAGCCACATCTTGTACCGCTTGCTCACCTGCAGCAATCGCTTCTTCTGCACGATGAAACTCCATCTGCCCAATATCAGCAATTTTAGGAACCACACAAATATCAGGAGGATCACCCATTAACCGCGTGCGTTTATGTCTCATCTCTAAAATATCAATAGACTGTGACATCACAGCCAGCAAGCTTGGATTGGTGCGACGCGCCATCGCCAGTTTATCGGTTAACTTAGCCACATATTCCCGGCCTTTACCTAATAAATCCAAAAAACCTTCATCACTGTGCGCTTTCGCTTCAACCACTTCTGCCGATGTGGGTTTTTCACTGGCCATATTAACGGGTAACCCAGAAATTTTACCTCGGCTTTGGCCATTTAAATCCACCGCAATCACCACATCTACATCCATTGCACGAACAACAGAGACAGGAATGGGATTGACAACAGCGCCATCCACTAACCAACGCTCCGCTATTTTCACAGGAGATAACAGACCGGGCATAGAGCATGAAGCCCTCACTGCTTGACGTAAGTCCCCTTCTTTAAACCAAATTTCTTGTCCAGAATACAGATCTGTCGCCACAGCCGTAAAAGGACGAGACAAATGCTCAATACTCATGTCACCCATCTGACTTTGCCAAGCATCAAACACCCGCTCGCCTCCTATAAGCCCTCCTTTGCGCCAACTTAAATCCATCAGACGTAAAACATCCCAACTGGAAAAACCACGTACCCATTTTTCTAATTCCACAAGATGTTCGCCTGCATAGGCGGCCCCAACCAGTGCGCCAATTGAACAACCTGCTATTTTATTGGGGTGAACCCCCATTTTAGCCAATCCGTTCAGCACCCCTATGTGAGCCCAACCTTTTGCAGCACCACTGCCTAAAGCAATACCAATATTGACTGATGATGCTAATTTCATAAAATGCAATGCCTCCTCGATAACTGAGTGAACGGCCTAACAAACACGGTGTTAACCTTTACTGTTTGCTTAATCTAATGCTCCACAATATCAGGCGTTACCCATGCTTGAGTGCCATAGAGAGGAACACTGGATAACGCATGCTTATAGCTGCCATTGATTTCTTTCGTTGAATAAGAAAGATACAATAATGTTTGATGCTTTGCATCATAAATTCGTCTCACCTTGAGTGACTTAAACAATACACTTAACGAAGCTTTAAAAACAATCTCACCATTTTTACTCTTATCGATATTGGCCAATTCTGCAGCGGTTATTGGACCGGTTTGCCGACAAGCAATCGAACTATCGGAGGGGTCAGAAAAATCCAAATCGGCTTGAATACGGCTAATATGGCAAGTCACTCCCGGTATTTTAGGATCTTGCCTAGCATCTATCACAACATCTTTCGTGGTAAATAAGCCTAAACTGACTTTTCCTACATCATCCCCACAGCCTAAAAGAACAAATATGCCTAAACCTAAGGTAAAAAGTAACCTCAATTGTTGCCACTGCTTTATCATTCTTATTATTCCCAATTCGTTATTAAAATTTTGTGCCAAATAAAGACTAAAGCTTTGATTGTATGATGTTATTACAAGGGCATCAAGGCGATACTGAAAAGATCTTATGAGCCCAACGAGTCAAGCCTGCCGTTACACTTGAGAAATGATCGCCCACCACAATCGGTACATTAGGATGCAAACTGGCAATTTTGCGATAAATAGCCGGGCTTCGCGCTGTACCACCTGTCACATAAATGACCTTCGGTACCGCCTTAGCTTGATCCAATGCCTCATCCATCAATGCCTCAATACGAGATAAAGGCATATCAATAGCATTTTCAAATAGCGTCTCACTCACCTTGGCTTTAACACCGACTTCAATATAAGATAAATCAACAGTGACATCATCATCACTCGATAATGCAATTTTGGCCGACTCAGCACTACGAACAATCTGATAACCTAACTGTTGTTGTTGCACTTTTAATAACCGAGATAATCGCTCAGGTTCTTGGGCATCTTTAATCAGCGACTCAATCAATTTACGAGCCGATAAACTTGAAAAATCCCGCTGGGCACTCACATCATTGACAGCGACGGCATTCCAAAAAGGTTGATTAGGCATAGGTAATTGATTCATCATCAGACTACCCAGTCCCAAATGAGGCATAAATGCGGCCATAGAGAGTGCAATATCAAGATCATTCCCCCCGATCCTTTGCCCACTATGGCCTAGAAAATCATCATGACGGTTCTGACTTTGACAGTGCCCAGGCCCCATTTTCACAACAGAGCAATCTGTTGTTCCCCCACCCACATCGACAACTAATACGGTTTTATTCTCTTTTAGCCTTGCTTCATAATCCATTCCTGCTGCAATAGGTTCAAATAAAAAAGCCACATCTTCAAAACCTGCACGTTTCGCTGCAATACGCAATACCGCTTCGGCTTGTTGATTACTCTGCTCTCCACCGATACCTTGGAAGTTCACAGGGCGGCCAATCACAGCTTTAGTAATTCGTTGCCCTTCAGGTAAATGCATTTCGGCTTGACCTTTAATATATTGCATCATTAAGGTCACAATATCTTCAAACAAGGACATTTGATCAGCCCGCAGTCCCACTGCACCTAAAAATGATTTAGGAGAACGCACATAAAAACCTTCATCCGGCATATCAAGGTAAGCTTCAATGGCTTGCTCACCCACAAAAACGGCTTGCTCATCGGGGGCTAAGTCTAACTCTCTACGAGCATGAGCCGCTTTTGCCAATTGGCCTCGACGCAGCTGACGATATTCACTTTGTGCACTTTGAGGTAGACCCTTTAACACCGCCTCACAGATCAGTTCTCTGTCTAAAGCATATAAGGTCGAGCTCAAAAAAGACGAATCTTTTGATAGCGGCAATAAACGAAATTGCTCATTTTCCATCACGCCAACCGAACAATTGGCACTACCATAATCAAATCCAACAAACATCGTATTCGCCTCAACTACCCAACCAAAAAGCCGTGCAAAATACCACAGTTTGCCCCAAGACTAAACTGTTATTCCGGATCCTGAGCTTATGAAAATAAAGTTAAATATACTCAATATGTCGAATGCAGGTATGCAAGAGTGATCTTAGATGAGTATTTCTGCAGCCGATTATTGACTATTTAACCTGAACTCGGGTTAATAAGTTCAAGATATACATTTAAAATCAATTATATAAGTTCATTGATTGTTTTTATTTTTGCTAAATGCCGATATGTTTGTCGATATCAAGGCGGGGCGTCGTGCCTAATAGCTCGCTATTAGCAGAAATCACAACACAGATAGGGGCCAAAATAGCGCTATTTAACGGCGCTGCTTATCCCGAGTTCAGGTGATTTTAAAGCAAGATCTACTCAAGGTGTTTTACTCTTGGCTGAAGGCCCCACTGTTTAAAAAGAGGGCGCTGACAAGCATCTACCCTCTCGCAGTGATTAAAACACATTTATCTGAACAGAGTTTAATCATGAAAAGTGAACAGGCTCTAAAAAAGTGAGGGGAATATAAAGCCTGTTTACAGCTGAGTATATGATTTTATATTGACTTAACGATATAGCGAGCAGGCAGTGAAAGTCTACTGATTATCAATGTTTAATAGCGCGAAGGGCATCGATTTTAGACACCGCAGAATTAATCTCTGTCATGGGCTGCTCATATCGATAAAGTGAAGTATTAGCCCCATACAAACAATCCTCTTGCGTTGGATTATCGAGCAGCTCCCCTGACAACATCATCAGCTCATCAAAGCCTCGAGTACGGTCAATATAAATATCTACTGGCATATCCCCAGCATGACTGGCAATAGCACGGCTCAAATCACTAAAATTCCTTTTTTTATACTCTTGTGGAAATACTTTCTTACAGGTGTGATAAAAAGCAGTATATTGATTAAAATAACGAATGGACTCTATTTTATTCATGGTTAAAAACAATATCGCATTATCTCTATATATCTCAAAGTGCATATAATCAATAGGACTATTCCAATCCCCTCCCCACCTCAAAATACCATGATTTTTAAACACATCAACAATACCATCAACAATCCCTTGATGTTCATCTTTTTGCTCTCTAAATTGTCCACGAGTGATGTACTTCCAGCCATCAGTAGGAATGATTTCTCTTACCACTCTAACATCAGGATCATCCGTTAAATTGAAACCAATATAAGGGTTTTCCCTAGGGTTAATATCAATGGCTCCCCCATAAGCATGTACCGACGGATCCCCTCCACCTGTTATCACTCGGCATGCATATGACGCTGTATTGTTCAGGTTTTCACTGCTGTCAATATCAGAGTCAATTGCATCATCAGGGATCAAAGACGCATCAGCGTGATAAATCGGAAATTCCATTCGATAGAGTCGACTAAAAATCTGTTTAAGTGATCCCGCTATAGTATCAAGTGTGGTGATCGTGCCTTGTTGACGCACGCCATCAAAATCGTAGTAATGGATCCCTATGGTTGCCAAACGACTTTGTGGAGCACAATCATCATCGAACTTTTTTTTATCAAAACCACTCATATCATCCGCGATCACTTTTTGAACCAATAGCAAATTCATTACCACACACAAAAAAAGCCATCCCTTAAATCGGCGCATTAAGCTCACCCCATCTCAGACAACAAAGAATATGGCCATTAATATAAAGGGAATCTCTCAATAATGTGATGGAATCTTTGTAACAATCTATGATAACCACAACAAATAACACACTTAACAATAATTAAAAGTATTTAACTAAAATACTAAGGTACATTCCCATGAAACACAAAAAACTATTGACACCTATTTTACAAGATTAAAATCAGATAAATAATATTGATCTTTTAGTCTAACCAGACTACAAATAGAAATAAAAACACAAAAATATAAAGTTATTACACCAAGAATCAACATGTTAATTTAATTAGAGTATTTCACCTAATTCGAACCTTATGCTACCTTCTTTAATAAGATTGTATGGTGGGCCTCTAAAAATGAAATCAATCATAATATCAGTGTCTAAACTTAAACGACTCATAAAGCTTGCGCGGCAAGCCCAAAATGAATATGAAAAAGCTGCTATATATAGCGCGACAGCTGCATTGGTTAAACAAGTCCTCAGTGATAAACAATTACCAAAAATACTGACCGATAAAATCGCATTAATTGGATATCATCTCGCCATATATTTAGAATATGAATACCACCACGGTTATCATCTTCAACATCATGCTCTGAAAGCATCAGATTTAGCCGATGAATTAGAGCACTACCTCCAAACTTTTAGTAACAAGTATCACCCTCAAGAACTAAAACTTTTTCAAATTGATTCTAAGTAAGGTCTTTAATTTTTGTCAAAATGACCATCATGATCCATTCAGACTTCCTTGCCCTAAATTTTGGATAATCAACCTAAACTCGGAATACCTAGCTCCACCTCATCTCGCCTTGATATCGACAAAAATGTTGGCATTAAGCAAAATGTAAAAATAAATAATCTGATAATGAAGGTATTGCTTTTAAATTAAATAACAGCAATTTTTAACACTCATTTTCCCAATTTTAGATGAATAAATAATGGCTATTTATCTATTACTACCTAACAAGCAGGCAGTAAGGTGCCTTCACTTCAAACATGCTCCCTATTACGAATACCGCTCTAACCAACTTTCTTGATGGCTGACAATGCATTTGTCATCTTCACCAATAATTCCTCTGTAAATATTCGGTGCCGTAGCCCCTTCGGTATTAAAAAACAGCACATGTGAACATTCATCTATATTCAAAGACTGCTTTTGGTACTCATCCAATACCATCAATCCCGCCACCCCTGCAGCACCCGACTCTCCAGCAACAATAGGAATATCTTGCTCCCCTCCAGCAGCCAAACATCTCATGGCTTTTTTTGCATCTTCATCTTTAATGAGCATAAAATAATCCACTGAGGAAGCCAAAAACTGCCAAGCTAAGGGAGAGGTTTTCCCGCATGCTAAACCCGCCATCAAAGAGTCAACCCTCCCAGTTGCCTCACTTGCTTTGCGATGAGTCGCACTTTGATAAAGACAATCCGCCTGCTCGGGTTCAACAAGAATAAAAAAAGGCCTTTCTGTTTGATAAAATTCCCATAGGTAACTGATCACTCCTGCTGCTAACCCTCCAACTCCTCCTTGTATAAAAACATGGGTCACCAGTGGGCTAGACTTAAGTTGTTCAACCACCTCGGCGGATAGAATTCCGTAGCCTTGCATCACATCAGCAGGAATAAGCTCATAACCTTCATAAGAGGTATCCGATACCACATGCCAATGATTATCTTGAGCTAATTGCTGCGCCTCTTCAACAGATTGGTCATAATTACCGTCAGTTCGAATAACTGTTGCACCACACTCACTAATAGCATTTTCTCGTTCTTGACTCACATTAGCATGAATAACAATGACACATAAACAACCGATTGATTGGGCAGCTGCAGCAAGAGAGCAACCGTGATTACCATCAGTTGCACTGATAACGGTGAATGTCTTCAATAATTCTGCATATCTCCCTGTGAGTATGTCCTCAGAAATACAGGAAGGAAAACACCGTTGAACTAATTGCACTAACGCATTCGGAGCACCTAACACTTTAAAGCTTCCCAGTCGAGATCGTTTAGATTCATCTTTAACACTGACTTGAGCAACTCCTAATGCATCGGCTAATTGCGGTAAAGACCAAATAGGCGTGAACGGGGTGATGTATTCCCAAGAAGCCAATAACCTGCGGCTATTTTCTACCGCTTTCATATTAAGAATCGATTTTAATTGCGATGGATAATCACAACGTTTGACAGCTTCATTACTCAGTAACATCAATTTTCCTCAAATCAAGATAAATCATCAGCGTGTTTTATCATTCACGATAAAGCATCACAGGTATTTAGGTAATAAATTATATTCCACCAACCCTAGTAAATTTTCTGATATTAATTAATATAAACGCAATATTATTGCGTTTATATAGGGTTGATAGATAATGTCTAATACACTTGATGATTATGACTTGAAGTTGTTACATATTATTCAGCGTGATGCTCGCATACCGCAAAGTGAGTTAGGAGAATTAGTCAACTTATCAACTGCGGCGGTAAATCGAAGATTAAAAAAATTAAAAGCTGCAGGTGTGATCACTAAATATACTGCACTGTTAAATCCAAAAGCACTGGATTTAAGATTAACCATTATTGCTAATGTTGAAGTCGAAAACGAGCAACTGCATGATTTAGACGCAACAAGAAAAAGTTTTAAGAATTGTCCTTTTATTCAACAAGTTTATTATGTAACCGGTGAATGGGATTTTGTATTAATATTTCTTGTCACTGATATGGAGCATTATAATACTTTAACTCAGACACTCTTTTTCGATAATAACAATATTAAGCGTTTCAAAACGTTAGTCTCTATGAGTAATGATAAAACTGGCGTAGATTTAGCCTTATTAACACCATAAAAATCTACGATTGATGAGGGTATTATACAAAACAAAACGGATATTGTGTTGTTATTCTCGGCTTGGGTTCCAGACGTCGTCCTATCTCCTCCATCCATCCATGGCGTCGTCAGCTTGGGTTCCAGACATCCTCTATCTCCTCCATCTGATGTTTACGGATGAACAAATGTCGTGCTCACAGGGATGTGAATAAACAGCGGTAACGTTTTTAATTAATCCAATAAAAATAAAGTACGGTTTAGTTATTCACTTATCGAAAAAATGGAAAGTCAGCCTGCGACCGCACAACATCAGCTCAGAGACTTCAAAGCGAAATGATGACTATTCATACCGCTTTAACATCATTTTTGTCATTAGCTTCTGCTAGAAAAAATAATATAATGACAGATTATTTGCAGCTCTTACACTCACAAGTCAGCAACATTATCCTTGAAACGACATAAAATCGATTCGGCGGCTAATCGCACGATCAAATTCACGCTTACATTTTTTAAATAAACTGATCTTCTGCTTTTTTGGTAGAACCCTATCAGCATTCAAACTACTATGAAGCGTAGTATTGTGCGCATTAAAAATATTGTCTTGCGAACAAATAGCCGGTTGCATCTGAAATACATCGACCTTTTTATTAATAATTAAGTCTTCAAAAATAATTTTATCTATGGCACCTATTGACTCATATTGAAGCACTTCACTCATTAACTGTTTTGCCATACTTAGACTCACAATGTAACCCGCAGCACCTAAATGACGACCTTTAAGCTTAAATAACTCAGTTGTAGAATCCAGTTTTATTGCGCTTCTAAACTGCCCTCTTGCAATATGATTAAACCTTTCAATCTTAATCATCCCCATAGCAGACGGGATCCAATTATCATCACATAGGAACCTATTCGCACCTTTACCAAGATGAATATCATCTTCAAATATGGCTGCATAAGGAATAGAACTATCGATAATTTCTTGTAAAACAGCAATATGACTTAACAAACAAGATATCTCAGACTGACTAAGTAAAGTATTTTCGATAGCAAGATTTAAACGCAATGCTTCTGCTTCATTGGTTGCTGGTGTTGTGGCATCAAAAAACTCAAAAGGGATCCCTTGATCTAAAAAGGCTTGATTAATATGAGCTTGTCTTTTGGTAGCAGTTTTTAAACTAATAACGAAACATTTCATGTGTAATTAATTATTTAACGGTAAAAATCTAAACCAATTATAAATGATACCAATCACTTCCAGAACAACTCATTAGTCTATAATGTCATCAACAGCAATTAAATTTTATTAATAAAAGCACCATTAATTAAGGAGTCACCAATCAATAAGAAGGTAAACAATGGAAATACCAATTGCAACGCATGGCCCTTATATTTAACTGTTCACTAGGCAGTCTTAGCATAAGACTTTTGGTGCTCTGGAGCATCAAGTTAGCCAATAAAATAATCTTCAATCAATAGACATAATGAAAAATGCTAAGTACATCATGATTTCTCTCAATGATCCCACTCACTCAATAAGACCTCGAGCTTCACGCACATCACTCATACCGCCTTTATTTGATACCTGAGTATACCCAGCTTCCTGTAACGCTAACATGGCTATTCCCGCGCGTCTCCCACTTCGGCAATACAAATAAATGGTTGCATTTTTCTCTAGAGAAATGTCACTCACACCTTGAACAATATTATCATGGGTAATACGAATATCCCCTTCGATATTGTCAACATCATATTCTGCTTGGCTTCGCACATCAATCCAAATAACTTCCGCATGGGACAACGGGCTAAAATGCACCGCGACAAATAACCACACAATCTGGGTAAGCGATTTCCAATCTATCATGTCAATTCTCACTATTGGGGATCCGTTATTTTATGTTAAATCTATTAACTGCATTTTATATGGGTATCGATATTAAAATTAGTGTTGCCATTGGCGAACACTATTGATTATGACCAATCCATAGCAATCAACTCTTACTATTAACCCAGCAATAAAATGAATCATTAATATTGCGACTTTACCTTGCTTGAAATAAAAGGGATAGCTTTAAATAAGGTGAGGCTCTTTATTGGTTCCAATCACCCTTTTGACTGTTGCGCCACCGATATCCTGACATGTTTTACCGTTTTCAAGATGCAGTTTTACTGCCTCACCTCTTACGACAGGACGAACAAAACGCCAAGGCCAGAAACCAAAACGTTGTGAGCCAATATAATTGACGACAGCATTCGCTCCCAAGGCGTTCGCTTCATCAGCGAAGGCTAATAAGATATCAGTGACACTACCATAAATGCCTTTGCCTATTTTAATCTGCTGAATTTTTTCATACTTTATCTCTGTTGTTGGTGTCCCCGTGACCAGACAAATATCAAGTGCTTCACCCGCACTTACAGACGCTGTGAGCAGTATTAGTACTGAGCCCATCCCTAACGTTTTCATTATTATCTCCGACTATTTTTAATATTCTGGTTATTTTAAAGCAAACGATAAAAAGCAGGACCGCGTTATGAGATGGTTATTTAATAAACACTCATCACGAGTAAAATCACTAAACTCCCTTGTCACTTCAGCGGTCCAGCTTTTGATGCTTGTTAATGACTCTTCGTTTTTATCCAGTGCTTAACAGGGATAACCCGCCCAGATATTAATATCTGACTCTCCTAAATAACAATAATCGAGAATAAAAATATACCTGATTACCTACAAGTTTCAGCTATAAAAATTTTTGCAATATGGGCTACATTCAGAGTAGTGCTTACTATGGAGAATAGTCATGGCTAAAAGTAAAATTCAGCATCAGCTTGGGTATAGTTTATTAACATTATTCAAACATTATGGCACTGAGGAGCAATGTGTAAAGGCGTTGTTTAATTGGAAATGGCCTACTGGTTTTATTTGTCCTGAATGTTCTTCACAAAGTTACTGCACGTTAAAATCCAGAAAAATTTATCAGTGCAACCGTTGTCATCACCAAACATCATTAACAACCAATACGATATTTGAACATTCAAAGCTTCCCTTAACTATCTGGTTTTTAAGTGTGCATTTAATTGTTCAGTCGAAAGTCGGTATTTCAGCTTTATCACTTAAACGTCAAATAGGCGTGTCTTATAATACAGCTTGGCGTGTGAAACAAAAAATCATGCAAGTGATGAAAGAGCGAGATGATAAACGCCAATTATCGAGTATTGTTCAAGTTGATGATGTGTATTATGGCGATGAGCGTCATGGTGGAAAACGAGGCCGTGGTTCAGACAATAAATTGCCTTTTATAGCAGCAGTATCAACAAATAGTGAAGGTCATCCTCAGTATATGAACTTTAATGTCGTAAAAGGATTCCGTTTAACCGAGGTAGCCCGTTGGGCAAAAACACATTTATCTAAAGGAAGTACCGTCGTATCTGGTGGACTCGCTTGCTTTAGTGCCGTTAAAGACGCGGAATGCGAGCATTTCAGCATTGTGACAGGTGGCGGACCAAAAAGTGTGACAAAACAGCAATTCATTTGGGTCAATACGATGATAGTGAATGTAAAGAATGCCATTACAGGGACTTATCATTCTATCAATCCTAGACACTTACCCCGATATTTAGCTGAATATTGTTATCGCTTTAATCGACGGTTTTCACTTGAAGACATGTTACCGCGATTTATGTATGTTGCACTCAGAACACCTCCCATGCCACAGAAGTATTTGAGTATGGCTGAGCTTTATGGGTAATCAGGACACATTATCACTGCTCAAAGAACACAACTCGCTAATACTAAATCTATTAAGATCTAAAATATTAAAATTATTTTTTATGATTGCACTAAACTTTAGTATTCATAGGTTCATGCGCCTTTAACACTAAACCTTCACATCTATCCTTAGGAGTGGCTCAGGTGAAATCGATGTCACAAAATACAACCCATACCGTGTTTAACCAAGCACCACCTTTAACCCCTTATAATGCTTTTCTTACCGATCCCTTACTGCAACGACAATTAAAACACTACCAATCTGACTGGGGATTCAAACAACTACAAGAATATGGAGGCTTAGTCGGTGGACAAATGTTTGAGTGGGGCTTTGAAGCCAATCGATATACACCTGAACTTCGCAATTTTGATCGTTTTGGACATCGCATCGATGAAGTTTACTATCATCCAGCCTACCATCACATTATGGAACAAGCAGTAAAATACCGCTTACATAATTTACCTTGGACAGAACCCCGAAAAGGGGCACACAATATGAGAGCTGCGCTATTCTATTTACACGCTCAAGCCGAAGCTGGAACAGCTTGTCCCATTACCATGACTTTCGCCAGTGCCGCCGTCTTAGTCAATAGTAAACAACCTGATCCACAATGGTACACAAAACTATTATCTAACCAATATGACCCTCGCACCTTACCACTAGCACAAAAAAAAGGGATTACCATTGGCATGGCTATGACAGAAAAACAAGGGGGGAGTGATGTAAAATCAAATACTAGCATAGCCAAACGACACTATACTAAAAACGAGAGCTACCATATTACCGGACATAAATGGTTTTGTTCAGCACCTATGTCTGATGCTTTTTTAGTCTTAGCAAATTTAGATCAAGGATTATCCTGCTTTTTGCTACCTAGGTGGTTAGAGAGCAAGCAACACAATAATTTTCAAATACAACGCCTCAAAGATAAATTAGGCAACCGCAGTAATGCTTCTTCAGAAGTTGAATTTGATCAGAGTCAGGCTTACTTATTATCTCAGCCTGGTCAAGGGATTAACACCATAATGAAAATGGTTAACCTTACTCGATTTGATTGTATTTTGGGCTCGGCGGCACTGATGCGCCAAAGCCTTGTTCAGGCCTATCATCATTGTCAGCATCGAAGTATCAAACAGCGATACCTCATTGATCAGCCAATAATGCGAAATGTACTCGCGGATATGGCATTAGATAGCAACGCTGCATTATTAATCGGCATGCGGTTGGCAAAGTGTTTAGACGATCCACAAGATAAAACTGAGCAGCAACTATTTCGTATAGGCTGTTGCCTAGGAAAATATTGGATCTGCAAACGAGCCTCATTACTCATCACCGAAGCTGCCGAATGTTTAGGTGGTGGAGGCTATATTGAAGAATCGATTTTACCACGCCTATACCGTGAAGCCCCGGTCAACTCATTGTGGGAAGGTAGCGCTAATGTACAGTGCTTAGATCTCTTACGAATATTATTAAAAGAGCCAGACATGATCCAAACATTTCTTTGCTACCTGAGTCAAAGTAAGGGAAAGCTAGCGCTATTTGATACGTATCTAAACACAATAGAAAAACAAATAACTCAAATTCAATTGGATCAAGCTCCCTTATCATCATATTCACGTATTTTGGCCAACAAATTAGCATTAGCATGGCAAGCCGCACTTATGTTAATACATCAACCCGAAGCAATTGCACGACAATTTTGCCAAAATAGATTAACTGGAGAGTTTCATGGCGTGTATGGTGGTTTAACGGATAAAGTTGCGATTGCTGAGATTTTAAACGATATTTTACATTAATATCATCGAAAAGTAAGCACTTTGAAAGGATTGATTGCCCTATGTTGAATCTCAATGAACCTGGTCTTCCCTCATCAGAACAAGTGATTGTTAAGCAACGTCACTTGGCAGCTAAAACACTATTTGAGTCACTGATTAAACCTAGTGGCATTCGTGTTAATGGCAACCAACCTTATGATATTCAAGTTAACAATCCCAAATTTTATCGTCGAGTCCTACATAAAGGAAATTTAGGTTTAGGCGAAGCGTATATGGAAGGTTGGTGGGAGTGTGAACGTATTGATTTATTTATTGAAAAATTATTACAAGCTAAACTGGAGCGGCATGTCAAAAACCGCCTTAGCTTACTATGGCCATTCTTGATCACCCGATATATCAATTTACAAACGGCCATACGAGCATTTGCAGTAGCAAAACAGCATTATAATATCGGTAATGATTTATTTGAAAAAATGTTGGGAAAATCCATGGCTTATAGCTGTGGTTATTGGCAAAAAGCCCAAACATTACAACAAGCACAAGATGCCAAACTGAATTTATTGTGTCGTAAATTAAAACTCGAACCAGGCATGAAATTATTGGATATAGGTTGTGGCTGGGGGGGATTAGCGGCCTATGCGGCGGAACATTTTTCTGTGTCAGTTACTGGCATCACTATATCAAGTGCTCAATTTGAATATGCGGTAGAAAAATATAAACATCTCGATATCTGTTTCAAACTACAAGATTATCGAGATTTGAATGAACGTTATGATCGCATTGTATCAGTAGGAATGTTAGAGCACGTTGGGTATAAAAATTATCGACAATTTATGAAAAAAGTGGATGATTGTTTAGCACCGCAAGGTTTAGCCGTATTACATACTATTGTCGATAATACCAGCAATACAGCCTGCGACCCCTGGATCAATAAATATATTTTTGTCAACGGGGTACTCCCTTCTGTATCACAATTATCAAAAGCGGCAGAAGGACTATTCGTCATTGAAGACATCCATAACTTTGGACCCGATTATGCGAAAACACTCATGGCTTGGCATGATAATTTTATAGAAAGTTATCCAACATTAAGCGCCACATACGATAAACGCTTTTATCGTATGTGGCGTTACTATCTGTTGAGTTGTGCTGGTGGTTTTAAAGCTCGTTACATGCAGTTAATGCAATTTGTAATAAGTAAAGATAGAGCAGATTGTTATCAATCTGAACGTTAGCATCTCATCTTAAATTCACAAAGAATCTTGCCATCTCAGCCATACAAAGATGAGAGCAACTCTTAAAATATTGTCCGTAATAAAAAGTATTTTCATCAAAATCCATTATGCAAGTTGACCGTTGAAGGTTTAACAGCTTTTTCAATTGCAACAAGATCCCCTTTCAGGATGCTAAACGATAACTTAAACGACTGACTAGATTTAAAAACAACTTATGGCTTCAAGATAAACTAACAACTCATTGCTTTAAAATAGTTGTTTTATAATATAAAACACTAATTCAATAACCAGAGCAACCATGCCATTTCAGTGAATACCAATGACTATCAAATACCAGCCACCATTGAAGTCAGCAGCAAATGACGGTAATCATCTTTATGGATAAGCAAGAAGCGAGAAATGATGCAATCATCAATATGCTAAGACAAAATACCTTAGCATATTGATGATTGCTCTAAGGTAAGTGTCCACCAGTATCTTAATAAGCTCATTTTTCGTCAAATACCTCCACATGAGTCCAGCACTTGGTTGTTATCGACCTCTTCACTCAACATAATAATAAAAAATCAATTTCTTTGCTCTCCTCCCCTTCAAACATGGCCACAGTAACAAACTGATAAATATTATTTATTTTCTATACCTTCTATTTTTATATTTCTTTTATCAACATGGTTCAGTTTATGCACTTTTGATATATATCCAAGTAACATCGACTCTGCGCCCCTTCGCTACGAAAAACACGATGTTATTAAATTTAGCATGACGAAAAATACCTTCAATAAGGAACAATGAATGTCAAAAAAAATATTCTTTGCTAGTAGCACAACCCAAAAAGTGACTCATAAACTAACTGGTTTTTTAATTAAACCACGGAATATTCCCAAGCTGGTTCCTTTATCATCACTTAACTCAAATGAAATCAAAAAGTACAAAGCGTTACAAAATGATGCCAAAACTGTCCAATTTAGAGAAAAAATCTTAACCATGCTAGGTGAAAGCTCAGAGGATTTTCTTACCCTCAGTCAATCACTGAGTAAAGAAGGCGCCCTAGCATTTCGTGATTTTGTCACAGAAAAGTCATTTGGATATTTAGTCAATGCTTATGATGATGCATTAAGCAAGATGAAAAGTAGCCCTGCAGGACATACCTTTAAAAATTTTCAATACATGAAAAACTTCTTAGTGAATGCACAATTCAATGATGCTTTATTTCATCCCTTGCTCATTCTCCTTATAGCTTATCAATTGGGCACTCCGATAAGACTGATTGATATCAGAGGAAAAGATGCCAAACCTATGAAAACCACGGTACGGGATAATGGGGTTCATCTCGACGATACCTTATTTGGAAAAGAGTTTAAAATTATACTCATGTGGCAAAAGGGCACCACAAAAGGGCCAAACGGTCAAAACATGGTGTTAATCTCCAGAGCACATCATTTAGTTCGCCAGATAGATACTGAGCATGGTGCAAACTTTGATACCGCTGAAGAAATTGCCAATGAAATATTGTTCAATAAATATCTTGATAAATCCCCCTACCCAGTTGAGATGAGTGATGAACGACCAATGACGGTAATTTTTGACGCAACGCGTGTACCACACCACCGTTATCGAAATACATCAAACAATGCTATGCGAAGTTGTTTAATTTTAGCTTTTCATCCCATAACCGAAAATAACTTCCCTTCCAAAAGTGTCGAACTAGATAATACCGCTTTAAATAAAATACAAGAAAGTGTGTTTGGTCAGTTTAATGAATTATCAAGCACTAATGTTACTGAGGATTTTTTAAGAGCAATTAAAAATTATCGGCTCAAGATCAAGGTTAAAATTCAGCAACTCATTCAATCGAAAAAGCTTGTTCCACTTAAATCAAAAACATTATCTCGTGAAAAATTTACTTTATGGTTAAAAAATATCGAAGAAGGTTATAAACAGAGTCAATTCCATTCGATCCAGTTTTCAACTGAATCGATGAATGTGAATAGATTCCAAAATGCATTGATGCATTCCATAGAATTCGACCGACATTGTGATTTAGATTTACGACTCTACCCCGACAGGCGAGAAGTAAAAAGAAAAGAGTTAAGAAATCGCCTGAGAGAACAAGGAGTCAATGGTTACTCAACAAAGGCATTAATTGAACATAGAGTACTTGGAATAACAAAACTCACCATTAACGATATATTATCGCCTAACACCCTTACTGAACAAATAAAAACAGTATCTACCGACCACAGAATTGATGAATGTAGTCGCCTGTTATTAAACGACCTTTTAGAAGCATTAAATCGATGCCATGACATTCAGACATTTCGTTCAACCTCTTTATTTGTATACTTATTATTAGAAGAACTGGCTAATACAACACATTTTTTACAGCTCAATACGCATATTTTATCCTTATTTAAACATTATGCCGCTCTTGTATGGGCCGATGACTTTTATATACGAAAAAATACCAATAAAACACCAGCAATGAACCTTGAGCCGATTATTAATAAATACTTTGATGGATCCTAACCGCATTCAACATGCTCAACCCTTCCTCTCTTTTATAGCGTAAAAATCTCATTTTCGTTTTAAAAGGAATAAAACATAAAAAACCCTAATAGAGTCAAATTAATGAATAAACGAATATTGGAGACTATATGGATTTAATGAAAGCCCAAATACCACTGAGAATTGGATTTGTAGGCGGTGGTACCGATTTTCCTGAAGTTTGGGAGCAAGTGGGTACAGGCGCAACAGTTTCAACATGTATAAACAAATACATCCAAGTCGAGCATCACCCACACAAACAAAGAGCTCATAATCCACTGACATCAAAATATTTTGCTGATCCCGAACATTTTAGTATTCAAAGCATGGGAGGGATCGCTATTGGCTCTGGATTAGGCACGTCTTCTAGTATATATGTCGCAATTGCGGAGCTGAATAATAATATCCACCTTAAAAAAATGAACAAGTTTGATATCGCCAACTATGCCAGAGATCTTGAGTTACGCTCTGGCAATATCGTCGGCTGGCAAGATCATATTACCGCTTCTTACAGAAACAGTATTCATGTGAATTACAATCTAAATCACATTACAGTCAATATTATCCCGTCTTCAGCGCTCTCAACATTATTTCAATTTATCTCTGTTTACTATTATGGAAAAAGACATCATACTGGTACAAAGCTTCAATCTCATCTCATTAATAGTATTAATGAAAGTACTGCCTACTTTTCAGAATTAACCATACTGGCAAATACATTCGCCTCTGAATTAAAAAACATGAAACCCAAAATAAAGTTACTAGGTGAGATGATCTGGGAGTCTTGGAAACTAAAACGATTGACTAATCCCCTTATTGCACCAGAAAACCTAAATGAACTCCTTAATTATGCTAAATCAAATGGCTGCTGGGGGGCAAAACTGATGGGGGCTGGATCCGGTGGGTATATTTTAGCTGTCGGTGAAAAAAATCACTGTGATGATATATTTTGTAAAAAATTTAATCTTCAACGCATGGATATTGGATTACATATAGAAAAATGAGAATGAATAATCCAAAATATGTTGGTGTATTATGCTGTGGAGGAAAAGGCGAAAGACTCGGTGAAATATCACAATATATCACTAAGCCATTTATTCCTGTTTTTGATAGACCCGTATTTAAATATGCCATTGAAAAATTAGAACGCTCATCTCACATTGATGAAATATATATCATTGCGAATGAAAATAATGCTGATGCGTTAAATAAAAGCCAACATAAAGTTATCATACAAGACGATTCAACAGTATTTGACATGTTCTCAGCCCTGACTTATTTAAAAAAGACCCTCACGCTTTCTTCAAATGTTGTCCTGCTACCCTGTGATAACTACTCCAATGTAAGTATTGACAAAAGTATAAAATTATTTGAGTCAACCCCATGTGATATAGCAATTAATTTATTTAGCTGCCATAAAGTAAAAACTAAACAAAAGTTAGGTATTTTCAATTTAAAAACAATGTCATACCGGTATGACCAACTAAATAAAAGCGATCAAAATATTCTTATTGCACCATATATAGTAAGTAAAAAAATCAACCTTAAAGACAAGACTGAAAGCGAATTATTAAACACAATGCACATCGCCCACAGGCAACATCAAGGCTATTGGTTTGATATCGGTACCCCCTATTCGTTATACCAAGCCTCTCAATTTAGAAAATGTGAATTAGAAAGAATCAATCCTATAAAAAAGAGTAATACCAATATTATTTTAAAATAATAGCGCCATAATCTCATGGTTTTCATCAATCATAGCTCATTTGACGATACACAACGTTAACTGCCACTCCCTATTGAAATAACTTAAACCTAAATTCATATAATAAGTGCAATACTCATGGATGATCAGATGGTGGAGAGCCAACTGCTGGTAGTGGTATGCTTTTCATCGCCAAAATCAAAGCGGAATTACCATGAGCTACCAACAGTTGACCGAAGGAAAAAGATACCAGATTTCAGCATTACTTGCTAAAGAACATTCAAAAGCAGCCATTGCCCGAGTGTTAAATGTTCATCCTGCAACAATTAGTCGAGAGCTGGCAAGAAATTGTTCTGGGCAGGGTTATGAGCCTAAGCAAGCACAGGTTTTCGCAACGCAGAGAAGGCAAAATGCAGCGAAATATACAGTCAGCCAATGCGCCGTGATTTTCACCGAGTGGATGCTTGAGCAGCAATGGAGCCCAGAGCAAATTAGTCATATTGCCAATAAGATAGATATTCCTGTCTCGCATGAATGGATTTATCAATATGTCGCTCAGGATAAAGCCAATGGTGGAACACTTTACACGCACCTTAGGCAAGGACATAAAAAGTACCGTAAAGGAAAGTATAAAAAACGCCGCAGTCCGATTGTTAATGCGGTATCCATTGATGAGCGTCCAGAGAGCGTCGATAGCAGAAAGCGGCTGGGTGACTGGGAAGCCGACACGGTCATTGGCAAGCGAGGGACAGGAGTTTTTGTGACGTTAGCTGAACGAAAAACCCGTTTCTATTTAGTGAAGCGTGTTG
>NZ_CANMWS010000044.1 GCF_947501665.1 uncultured Shewanella sp.
GAGGTAAGTACAGCGCAAGATTTGGCGTATGTGATTTATACGTCTGGGACGACTGGGCAGCCTAAAGGGGTGATGATAGACAACGAAACGTTGTATAGGTTTATCGTTGGCAATGATTCTCTTTTTCTCGAATCTTCGACGTCATTATTAAGTTGCACAAATTATACATTCGATATATTTGGTTTAGAAATTTTTCTCCCATTCTTTACTGGCGGTAGTGTTATTTTGTCTGATATGGATAACGCGGCTCAAAGTCTTATAACACATGGTAAGTTGATCAATTGTATTCAGCTAACTCCCGGTGGCTGGGAAGTGTTGTTTGAAGGGCTGCAAAAGGGGGAAAGTGGCGATTACTCCAACGTACATGCATTAGTCGGAGGGGATAAAGTACAGGCTCAGCTATTAGAAAAATTACAGCAATGTTTTAACAATGTCACCCAAGTATATGGTCCAACTGAAACATGCATTTGGAGCACATCAGCGAGAAATCTAACTGAAAAGAAAATAGGTAAGCCATTAGCAAACGAGAAAGTATATGTACTAAACGGTGAACATCAGCTTGTTCCAGTTGGCACTTCGGGCGAATTATATATCGGAGGCGTGGGTGTGGCTCGAGGATACTTAAATCGTGATGAGATGACTAATGAGAGGTTTTTGAAAGTCCCTCTTGGGTCACAAGGACCTAATGGTGTTTGTAATCAATCAGTCTATCGAACAGGGGACCAAGTTCGTTGGCTCCCAGATGGTAATTTGGAGTACCTAGGACGCAATGATTCTCAAGTAAAAATTAGAGGACATCGTATTGAGCTAGGTGAAATAGAGAACGCTCTTTTGCTTCAGAGTGGCATTAAGCAAGCTGTCGTTATTGATGTAATTAATACTCAACAAATTTACTTAGTAGCATATGTTGTACCCGAAAATCTTAGTGGTGTAATAGCCAAGGAACCTGAGTCGTTGGATTCTATACGGAAGACGTTAGCTAAAACGCTTCCTGACTATATGGTTCCTTCTAGTGTAATTCAGGTTGATGAAATCCCTCTGAATATAAATGGAAAAATTGATCGAAAGAGATTGCCTGAACCTAATTTCACTAACATATACGCTTACACTCCACCACAGAACGAATCACAAGAGCAGTTGTGTGAAATCTGGAAAGATATATTAGAACTAACGCGAGTCGGGATAGAGGATAACTTTTTTAGAATCGGAGGGAACTCGATATTAGCGATCCGATTAAGTGCTCGTATTCGTCAAGTATTAGGCCTTGAAATGCCGCTGTCACTGCTTTTTTCTAACCCCACAGTGTCGGCATTGAGCGAGCATCTTGAAGGGTTTGGTACAAAGGATAGGTTTCAAGCATACCGTATAGAGCAGAGTCAAGAGCTTGATACATCTCTACCTTTTCCAATCAACAATGTACAGCAAGCCTATCTTATTGGTAGAGAGCAAACTCAACAGTTAGGAGGAGTTGCAACACATGTATATTCAGAGTTAAGTTTCACGACACTAGATGTACCTAGATTAGAGTTCGCAATAAATAAGTGCATCATTCGTCATGATGCACTAAGATCAGTATTTGAAGATGGTGAACAGCGTATACTGAATTCTGTGCCCGATTATAGCATTGTGGATTATGGGTTCCTCAGTGATGAAAGTTTGGATCAACTTCGTGCGAAGTGGGCCCAACATGTGTATGAGCCAAGTATATGGCCGCTGTTTCATTTTTCAGTGAGTTGCTATAACAAACAGACTCTTCTGCATGTCAGTGTCGACTCTCTCATACTGGATGGCATCAGTACCCAAATACTTTTTCGTGAAATTAGCCTACTTTACAGCAATCCGTACGCTTGTTTACCTGAATTAAAACTCAGTTATAGAGATTACGCGATTGCAGTTGATAAGATAAGACAGAGTGAGCTATATCTCAGTGATAAAGAATGGTGGCAGAGGCGCTTAGGTGAGTTTGAGTTGGACTTGTCACTTCCACTATTGAATAGGCCGGAAAAAGTTAACAAGCCTGTATTTCGCAGAGTCAGCCGAAAGTTAGATTCTGATACTTGGGCAGCATTGAAAGAAAAAGCCAATTTATCGCAAATAAGCCCAACAAGTGTCGTTCTATATGCGTATGGACTAGTTTTAAGTCGTTGGAGTGGCCAGAGCAACCTGTGTATTAATTTGACGTTATTCAATAGATTGCCAATTCATTCACAAATAAACGATATTGTAGGGGAAACAACAGCTCTTGAATTATTTGCTTGGTCCCGTCGGAGTAGCAATATTTTAGAAGCGTTGAGTGAAACTAATCGACAGTTATGGGAAGACATAGAACACAACTTATTTGACGGGGTAGATCTCCAACGTATGCTGAGGGAGCAATATGGCCTACCAGCTGAGAGGCTTATTGCTCCATGTGTGCTTACAAGTATGTTGGGCGAATCGCGAACCACTCACGGTCAGATTTTGCCCGGCATGACTGGTATCCACTTCTCGATTACTCAAACTCCTCAAGTGATTATTGACAACAAGGCCTTAGAGGAAAATGGTCAGCTCGTGGCGGAATGGGACTACCCAGAACAGTTATTTTCTCGTGATCTTATCGAAGAAATGCATTCGGATTACTGTGAAATTCTTGAACTATTAGCGCAGTTAAATTGGGGAGAAAACAAAGTATCGCAATGCTTACCTAATGCGTTTTATGATGAATTTCAGTTCCAGGCTAACAAGGTGGATGCGGAATATCCTAATAGTCACCTTCTGAGTGGTTTTGAGCATCAGTTACAAATTCGCCCGGATGCAAATATAGTTATTGACCATACGGGTGCATGCACCTACAGGTCGTTAGATCTATACCGGCGATCAATTGCAGGTAGCTTACTTAATGACAATGAGAAGCCAACTTATGAACCTACCCTTGTAGCTATTTTATGCGAAAAAGGCCGTCTACAATTTTCAGCTTGTTTAGGTGTCCTTAGTGCTGGTATGGCATACTTACCTTTGCACGTTGACTGGCCTGCAGGACGTATTTGTGAAGTGCTAGCTGTGGGTAATGTTTCCACCGTTCTTATGAGTGCTAGCCAACAAAAGGCGTTGATTGGTGAACGTTTTCTTGAAGAATACCAAGTGATGATTCTGGATGAGCTTATACAAAGTGACCCAGTGGTATATTTGCCAGAAATATCATCAGAGCAATTAGCTTATGTCATATTCACTTCAGGTAGCACGGGCAAGCCCAAAGGTGTACAGATAACTCATGGCCAAGCAATGAATACGATAGAAGCGGTAAACCGTCGTTTCAGTATTGGTGAAAACGATAAAGTATTGGCGATATCAGAGTTGATCTTCGATCTGTCGGTATGGGATATGTTTGGAGTGAGCGGGGCTGGAGGGTGCTTAGTGTACCCACAACAACAGTTAGTGAAGGAGCCTTCTCATTGGACTTCTTTGATCGAAAAGCATCGTGTAACCATATGGAACAGTGTGCCTCAATTGATGCAGTTGTTGGTTGAAGAAGTAGGGGGCAGGAACCTACTTAGTTCTTTGAACACGGTATTGCTAAGTGGCGATCGAATTCCGTTGACCCTGCCTGATGAAGTAAAATCTGCTAGTAGTGCTCACGTGTTTAGCTTAGGAGGTGTTACAGAGGGAAGCATATGGTCTATATGGTATGAGATCGGTCATGTTGACCTTGAATGGCAGTGTATACCTTATGGCGTTGCAATGCCTAACCAATCCATCTGGGTATTGAATGATGAGGGTGAATGTTGTCCTATCGGAGTCTCAGGTGAAATCTGTATCGGCGGGAAGGGAGTCGCGCTTGGTTATACCGATCCGGAAAGAACGGCACAGCAATTTATTGAACATCCAACAATAGGAAGAGTATATAAAACTGGGGACTCAGGGGCATGGCATAGTGATGGCTATGTGGAGTTTCGGGGCCGCAAGGATGATCAGGTGAAAATTAATGGTTATCGAGTTGAACTAGGAGAATTGACCTCTCGGTTATCCTCACTTGCGGGGATTAAACAGGCATGTAGTTCTACTATAAAAGCTCCAAGTGGTGGGGTTTTTCTAGTTAGTTGGGTTGAGCCGGAAGAGGCTATACCAGAGGACAAAACAGCGTTTCGTTTAGCTCAGCATGGTTTAAGAAAAGATTTAGCCGCAGGGACCCCCGTCAATCTGGATATAGATATAGAAAAATGGCTTCAGCGGAAAAGTTATCGACAATTTAATCCATCGACTCAAAATATAACGAAAGTGGTGGAAGGCCTTTTTTACGGGCTACCAAAGAGTAAAAACTCAACTTTGAATGGGCAGGAACGTCTTATTCAGTGGTTGTCAGTATTGAGTGCCGTTGAGTTAGATGATCGGGCGCTTCCTAAGTATCGTTACCCTTCAGCTGGGAGTAGCTACGCTATCCGCATTTACGTATGTTTGGCTGAGGGACAGTTGAATAATTTGCCCTCAGGGCGTTACTACTTTCACCCAGTTGAACAGTCGCTACATAAAGTCGACGATGAAGTCTTTGTGGTCAACCAGCTTGAGTTTAGGGCTGAAGTTAAGGCTATCGAGCCTTTGTATTCCGGTAACTCGCATAAATATTTGTCATTGGAGCTAGGGCATATTTTGAGCCTCTTAGATGGTGTTACTTTGAATCAGGTCGTGCCAATGTTGTCGGAAGACATTGAAGGGGAAGAAGCCCTGTTATTAAAATTACCAGTTGATATAGAGCCAAATAACAGTGATTTTGAACTTTCCGTAGAGTTTTATACACGTTCTCCTCTGGGGTGGGTTGATAATAATGGTAACGTAACCAAAGATAACATGTGCGTTTTCTCATCCTCCTCAGTGCAAGGGCAAATGTTTAATAATTCGGCTACATTAATGTCTATCGACTCTACAGAAAATATACGGGGTTGGGTGCAAGCAGGCTATTGTGCCGGGAGTATAGATGAACTTTTGTATGACTGTTTACTGGGTAGTTGCTGGGTAGGCGTGTTACCTCAAGGTATTAAGGGACAATATGGTTGCGTTATTGGCCATGTCCCTGAGTCTGAGCTTTCATGCAGCGAATCGATCGGACAAGCTGTGCCTTTGACCGAAGCCGTCAAAGAGTTGCTAGCTGGAGAGCTTCCAGACTACATGCTTCCTCAAAAAGTAGAACTTGTGGAGAGAATGCCACTCACACCGAATGGCAAAGTGAATGTGAAAGCATTGCCAGTACCTGATATTACCGTCGTTTCTCACTATATTCCGCCTAGAACGGAAGCAGAAAGGAAGTTGTGCTTTATTTGGCAGGAGGTGCTATCTCTTCATAAAGTTGGCATAGAAGATAACTTCTTTTCCATTGGAGGTGACTCTATGAGAAGTATCCAGTTAGCATCTCGTTTACGAAAAGAAGGGTATTGCCTCCAAGTAAAAGACATTTTTGAGCATCCTACGATATCTTCGCTAAATAAAGTGCTGAATGCAGCGGAACCTCAGGGTAATCAAGACTATATCGAATTTCATAATTTAGAAGATGCCATGGAATCATTAATTGTATTACCGCTATACGATAAGGGTTATGAGGTTTGGCTGAACACATTGTTTCCTTTGTTGCCATCAGATCTTCACACTGTAATGTTTGATAGAGATCGGGATGGAAAGTACATCGATTTCCATTTTTGGGCAGCAGATATAGCAGATTCGATAGTACGCCATCAGCTTCATACTCGGAAGCATTGCAGTATCCTTGGTTGGAGCTTTGGTTCGGTTTTAGCTCATCTAGTAGCTGTAGAACTGCAGAATAAAGGTATACATATAAGAAATACCTTTCTAATGGATCCATTGGTTAAAGGTCTATTCGCTGAACCTGGTTCCATTCCCGACCTGCCTAGCCCAAGCGTTGATGATTGGCTTCGTACCCTGAGGTTGCCTTTCAATACATCGAATGGAAGTCTTTATCAGTGTACTGTGGGAGAAGATGAAAATGCACTGTATTCACAAGCAATCAACTCGGACGCGTTGGGGTTCCGTCCTTTCTATACAGACCTAGATGTTATTAAAATACCCTGTAAACACAATGATATGCTATCAGATCGTGCTTCTTTGGAAGTTGTAGTAAATGATCTGCTGTATAAAATACGCTCGGAAAACATAGAGCAAGGTGATGGGGTTTGAGGGCCAACGGAACGAAAAGTGACTCTAAGGAATTATCTTCACTTTCTACGACTAAATTCAACGGTCGTGAGTTCCCACTCACACTGGGGCAAGAAGGACTGCTCGTCCTTATCCTCCTTGCATTCTCCATAACGCCCAAAGTGAGTTGGCTTTCAAATGAGAGCTGACAATATTTTTTGTGTGACTCGTCGGTGTTATTTTGTTGAGTGGATTTATTGTTAATCATAGCCTTATTGATATTAATCGCTTCCAGCGGGGTTTGTGCAGATACCTCTGCGAGACGCTATGAAGCCATCCTTGGCCGCTTTACGGTTCCATCCCTGAAACCGAAACTAGCAGATGTATCTACACACGGGTCTAAAAGCGAAAATCAACAGCAAAACAAAAGAAAATCATGATGGTTGCTTCGAATTGGGTGTGTTTCATTAATATCACTACCTATATTCTGTTAATTTGCTCAAGATCCACCAGAAGCTGAGCCTTTTCATTGGACAAAAAGAATGTAGTGTAAGGTAAGTCGTCAAAGGCCAGAAGGTAAGAGGTGGATCACGTTTTTAGACTATTTTTGTGAGGGGAATAAAGATTAACTTTCCTTAATTTGTATCAATATGTTAAGCTGTTGTTTTATCCGGGTGATTGATTCGTTTTTTACTAACAAAGCGCGGGGAGAGTATTGGGTTACCTGTTGAGTAAGGGATTGATTGGCATTATACAAAAGATATGAATTTTTTAAAATAAATGTTTTAGGTTTAAAGTGCTGAACCTTTTTCTAGTAGTACTTGAATGATTGCAAGATTTAAAAATTTTTTGCTTTTAGTCTTAATTAAAGCGCACCTAGAATTGATTATGCATCCTTAGGTAGTGAAGCTGTGTTAGTTAAGATATTTTGGTAATATGAATGCGATTAATAAGAGTAAGGAGTGGACATGGAGAAGGATTTTGACTTCTACAGGCAGAATGATGATTGTAATCATTTAATACTATTTGTTCATGGTTTTACCGGCGATGTGAATAAAACATGGAAAAATAGCAATGGTCAATCGTTCCCTAAATTATTATTAGCAAATAAATATATTGCTGACAATTTTGATGTGGCTACCTATGGGTATTTCACTACTTTATTGGATCTATTTGCTGATAGTAAAGAAAAATTTAGAAGAATAAAAAATTTAATTCGCAGAAAAACACATAAGAAAGAAAAAAATTTAGATATCTCAGAACTTTCTAATAATTTAAGTAATCACCTTAGAATTACACTGAACCAATACGATAATATCTATATTGTTGCTCATAGTATGGGGGGCTTAATCACAAAAAACCTTATTTCTGATGAGTTAAATAAGAATGGTTGGACAAAAATAAAACTATTCTTGTCTTTGGCTGTTCCACATCAAGGTTCTGATAAAGCTGTTTTGGGTGGATTAATTAGTGATAACTTACAAATTAACAATCTTAATCCAGTCAATTTATTTATTAATACTCTTAACCAAAGGTGGATAGACTTAGATAGTAAACCTTCTACTAAGTATTTTTACGGAAGTTATGATGAGGTCGTCACTAAGCATAGTGCCGTTGCCATTGATAAAATTGAAAAAGATATAATCAGCGTGGCTGAAGACCATAATTCCATATCTAAGCCTGAAAATGCAAGTTCAATAGTGTGTAATGGAGTGGTTCAGTTTATAGAAGAAGCACATAAACATATATTATTAAGTGAGGTTGGGTATCAGAAGTTAGATCCTACAGAACAATTGGATGATGAGCTTTTTGTGCTCAAATTACTCCTAGCAGAGATAGCAAATGAAACGCAAGAACACGCGAAGGAATTGTTCTTTAATGCTGAATATGTAAGAAAGCTATTTAGATCTAAACATGATAGGAAACAACTGGAGCTTCTCTTCAATAATATTCGTCAACTCTATAAAGATAGTTTTGATGGTTATCTTGCTGATGATTATAAGAACTCTGGACAACTACTCGCCGAAGTTCATACAAAAATAACTGATCATGACGCTCAGTTGCTTAAGACATTAATACCGACTCTTCAGACTTACCATAAAAAGGGAATGTTGCATCAGTTAGCTAATGATACAGAGTCTGATATATGGTGGTCTAAGAGTAAGAAGTTTAGTTTTGAGGGAGAAGATAAGTGATATTGCCTTTCATAGATCCAGAAGATGATATTTATATAAACTTATGTGTTCTCATACTATTGATTAATGCTCTTGCTAAAACAAGTAGAGGAATACAAAAACTAAATAATAATAGGCTGCATATATTTCTATACTTGCTTAAAAATCCAACAGGTTTGAATGAGATCTTGAGGGTGTTAGGGAAAGGTAATGTAGTTCTTCAAGATCGAGATACTTACTCTGTTACTTCTATATCTCCAAATATGGACTCACTTTTTGATAGAAATGCGCTTAAATCTTTACTAAGTGTATTGGTTGCTAAAAAGCTAGTCTCAATAACGTACAAAAAGGGCGATGGTTTTTTTTATAGCCTTAGTGAAATTGGGAAGCATTTAATAGCTGACTTGAATGATGAGTACCTAAATGAAATAAGGCTGCTTTGTGAAAAATTAAAATCACTATTAAATTTTACAGAAGGTCAGTTGAATAAAGAGATAAATAGAATTATTCTAATGGGGGCAGTATAAATGTCGATTAGTATATTGATAAATCAGCTTATTGTAGTTGGTACTAGGAAGAATTATACCGTCAATTTTAATGTTGGTGTTAATATAATTTATGGAGATTCTGCAACAGGGAAATCGAGCATATTAGATTTAATTGATTATTTGCTTGGAGCTAAAAAATTTGAGCCTTATCCCGAAATAACTGCTGTTGCTAGATATGCTATTTTGGATGTTACTCTTAATGGTGATCGATATTCAATAAGGCGAGATATTTTTGATGAATTTAGGCCAATTGAAGTTTATCCCTGTGCTTTTGTGGATATTGAAAAATTTGCAGTAAAAAAATATCTACCCACTTTTAAAACAAGCACTAAATATCCCGAAATGGAGTTTTTTTCAGATTTCCTTCTGGCTTCCTTAAATTTGACGAATATAAAAATTAAACAGGCGCCAACTAAAGATGACTCAAAGCCTGTACGATTGAGCTTTCGTGATCTTTTCAAATATTGTTATGTGGACCAAGATGATCTAGGTAGTAGAAAGTATCTTAAATCTGAGAATTATGCATTGCAGGTGAAAAATACTGAAGTTTTCAAGTATTTGTTTAATGCGCTTGACTACCAGATTTCTGAAATAGAGCAAGATATTTCAGAAAAGTCTAATAAAAAGGTCAAAATAGAAAACAAGTTTTCTTTAGTTTCCGAATTTTTAAGAGAATCTGAATTCGGAAGTATGTCAAGTCTAGATAATGAAGTGACAAAAACTGATTATGACCTTGGTTTGTTACAGGATATGGTTAATCAGTTGAATAATAGGCTTACAGCAGATAATGAAGTATATAGAGCTATTAAGTCCAGTTTATATGAAATTGAACTGGATAAAAAAGCACTTAAAAAACAGATGAACGATGATGATCGAAAAGTTCGACTGTTCACTCGTTTACATAATGATTACCTAGCTGATATTATTAAATTTAAATCCTCATTAGAGTCGAGGAATGTAATAGGTGAAATTCCAGAAGAGATTGCGCTTTGTCCTGTGTGTGATGGCACTCTCCAGTTGGAGTCTGCTAAACAGAATTTTGATTTAATTCCATCCGATAAAATAAAGTATGAACTTAATTCTTTAAAACGAAGGGTTAAAGATACAGAGCAACTTATTAACGAAAGTAAAAAACAATGGGAAATTAATAATTCAAGATTGAAAGAACTTGAAGAGGACGAAAAAAGAGCAAGAGAGTTTCTTGATCAGAACACTAAAGAATTAGTTTCACCTTACCTTGCAGAAAGAGATATGTATGTTAAACAGCTAGGGGAACTCAATCAAAAAAGAGTTGAGCTGGTTTCGAGGTTAAAAATAAGAAATCAACATAGTTTTCTAACTGATCAGATTAGGTCCTTAGAAGTTAGTATTGGTCAGTTGAAAGAAAGGTTGGAGAAGTTCAAAAAGGAAGCTCCATCAATGGCTGATGTTTTGTCCAATTTGACTGATAATCTTCAAAATTATCTTTCATTTATAAAAATTAAAGACCCGACTGGTGTTAGTTATACCAAAAATAGGTTCGTGCCTGTACTTCGTGATATTGAGTATGGAAGTATTAGATCTGGTGGGTTAAGAACTATTGTTGGCATAGGCTACTTGTGTTCGCTTATGGAAGAAGCGTTAAGAACTCAAATGAGCTATCCGTCTTTTCTTATGATTGATACTGTAGGTAAATATTTGGGCAAGACGATAACTCAAAGTAAGTATCAAGAAGAAACTTTGGCTGATGAAGACTCCAAAGAAGGCGTTTCAGATCCTCAAAAATACCAAAATATTTTTGAGCATATTATCAATCTATCTGAACGATATGAACAGAATAATCGAATTTGCCAGTTCATACTTGTAGATAATGATGTTCCTGATCATATTATAGATCGGTTGTCAGGGTTCATAGTTGCTCGTTTCAGTTCTGAAAGAGTTAATGGGTTGCCTGTTGGTTTTATTGACGATGCTACTGTTTAAAAGACAACTGGGATAACTGAGACACCCAGAATTAATGTGATGGCGCTTAAGCCAGAAAAGAGAGAAAGTTTGGCCTCGTAAACACTGCTGTATGTTTTTCCTTGGCTACTTGTTAGTAAAGGGGTTGTTTGTTGTTGAAGAGAGTTGATTGATAATGATTGTAAAACAATGGGTTAGCAGTGTACTCTCGCTTGAAAATAGTAAGCAGTCTGGAAGATTATCCTGCTGCTGATGAATAAGCTGTTCAATTCCTCTATCGAGTAAGCAATGCTTTCATTTTTAGCGACAACAATTGAGCAAATGGATCTAGCCTTAGATCAGTTGGCTCTTGATGATATCAATTACAAACGATTTGCCTTAATGCTAGTCGATAATGTCATTGAGTTGGCGTTTCATAACTACGCAAAAGCGAAGCACAATGAAAATGAAATTTGGAAAAGGTTTCGTGAGCCAGAGCATGATCTCGCTTTGGTAGCAAAGGCAATGGGACAGAACTTTTCTCCAAAATAAAGCTGGCTGTCGAGACGAATTTAATTCAGGAAAATGTAGGGCAAAGCATTATTATCCTCTATTCATTCAGGAATCAGCTATACCATGCGGGAATGAGTCATGAGTCGATATTGCCTCACTTAGCTTCATTCTATTTTAATATTGCATGTGAAGTTCTAGAAAATTACTCTCCAGAATTTATAAGTTGGGGAAGAAATCAAAAAATCCCTCATCGAGCGAAAAAGTATCTTGGTAGTAATCCGTTCATGAATGCAAAGGAAGTATTTCATGAAGCTTCTAAGAGGCTAAAGAACGTCGGTGAGTCAATGTCACCGGAACTTGTGGAAGGGCTATCCACACATTTAAAGACAGAAATTGATAAGTATGACGAGTATATTTGCTTTCTCGCAGAAGACGGACCCACGGAAATGACCCGCGACCAAGTTATCGTCGATAGCCAAGCATGGCATATGGCTTTTACCGATGAGGGAAAGAAATATGCAAATGACAACGGCTGCGATAAAAGCATAGTAGCGGAGTATGTTGATTGGATAAGGGATAATTATCCTTGGAAGCATAAGGTTGACCCTATTTCGTCATGGAAAAAGAGATTGCAAGCAATCGAAAAGGAAAAAGACCCTCATAAAGCACTGTTAAAATACAACAACTTTATGAGCCAAACGGAAGAGCTTCGAGAGAGAATAGATGATGCTACTTCAAGCCTTGATGGCTATATACAAGAGCAAATAGATAGAATTCGAGACAAGTAGAATTGAAAGGTAGAACCAAGATACCCATAATTATTTACCATTGATGAATTGAAAATAAAGATCATTGAAAATAAAATATTTAGTAAATGAGCAATTGGCGTGCAGCCATTAATACCAAATTGATAGGTATGCTCTTTTGTAAAAGTAGGCTGGTATATCGATAAGAAATAGAGGAATTTATTGTTACTAATGTCTAGTCTCGAGTCCTTTAATATTTTGATAAAATTTAGATGGATCAAAATCATACTTAAGTGTATGGAATTAACTTTAAGTTAAAAGGGGACGTAGTAATGGAACAAAAAGCAAAGAAGCACGGAATATTCGCTAAAATTCAATCCCGTGAAGATGCGCTAAAAACAATTAAAGACTGTTCCAAAGGATTTTTTTTCATTGCAATTATGCTGGCTTGTGTCGGTTATTTTATGGCACCTAGTTTGTTCATCGATGCTGCTTTATATGCTGTTTTCGCAGGTATATTGTTTATGTGGAAGTCACGTATTGCTGCAGTCTGCCTATTGATTATTGCTTGCTTTTCAACCTATATGACAATAATGAACCTGTTAGGTTTAGAGGCTGAAGGTGGAAGTAATATCGCTTTGGCTATCCTGATTTTATGGTCAGCAATTCGAGCAGTAGAAGCGACCTTCAAAGTGCATGGTCAGTATGTTCAAGTTGATGTTTAAAATTATCTTTTTTGCATAAAAACTGCACAAAAACTCCAGCTTACTACGCAGTTGTAGTGTGAGTTATACGATACAGGAAATATGGTGTAAGTTGACGTTTTTACAGATTAAATCACGACAAAAAATTGATAATGCGATCTTTACTTTTGGCACATATGACTCAGAAGGTGAAACACTAGATGGGTATAAAGTATTCTGTGCAGGTTCTGGTTCGCATCATCTTGAATGGTTTATGCCCCTAAAAGGCGATAAGTTGCATGATTTAATCAATAATCTCAAAAGTTTGAATATCTCTAACTATAAACAGAAAATTAAAATAAAGTCTGGCTGGTCAAATATCAACTTACACTTCTTAGGTTTTAAAGCTGAGAAAGGCATCAAAATGAAAGTTAATATCTCTGGTTTTTTGTTTTATAGCGGAGCATTCGGTAGTTCTTATGTAACCCAATCGGAATTAGACCGTTTAATAAATAACTTAGTGTGTTGTGGTTTGGATGCAAAAAAACAATCCCATTACTAGCAGTAGGCAGGCCAAAGGGGATCAAAGCCAAGAATGGATATCTTCAAGTGATTAACAATGTTGTTGATTAAAAAAACTTACAAAGACATATATGGGCGCTCCCGAAGAGTCAAGACATAAGCGTCCTGCTAAGACTTTTCTTATTTTGACATGTGAATGTTGTTGTCTCTTAGTATGATATTGTTTGAGTGACTCACTCACTTTGTGTTAAGTGATAGTGCTGATATCGCTTTATAAGAAAAAAGAGACGGGCTTAACAAATTTAGATTTGCGTCTCTAATGCCTAATCTTGAATAAATCGGCGAACCAACACACCTAATAAAAAATAAACACCCAAATTATAATCAGTTGTGCTTCTGGTCTTGATTAGCTTTTAATTGGCTTTTCTCAACTAGAAGGGAAACATGTATCTATTTTAATGTCTGATGTCACCATTTGAGGCTAAAATTAACGGAGCAATGAATAATGAATGCGGTTGACGATGGACTTGTTCATTAAAGGATTAATGATCATGAATACTCCCAATTTAACATTTCTCGCTTTAGCCTTCTCAACACTCGTCACTACTCTGGTTACAACTGCACTGACATCAAGTGCGTTTGCTGAGCGAGGACCGATCCCTAATATTAACAGTGATTCTACATTTATTGTTTATTACGGGAATGATTTTTATACCAATACTCAAGCCAGTGCAGATAATTGGATCATGAACCAATCTGTCATTAATACCTTGTCTGACTTTGATGTGGTCGTGGTGCAACCAAACCAATGGACGTTTACCCCTGAAATTGTTCAGGCTTTAAAAGAGGGTGGTGTAGAGAGGGTATTGGGGTACATCAGTATTGGTGAAGACTATGTCAATCAATCTCTAGAGTCCGCGTTAGGCAACGGCACTGGCATGAGGACATACGATCCATCCTTCAATCAACTTGTCACGACACCCGCTACGACGCTACAGAGTTTTTATATGGATGTAGACACACAAACAGTGACTTATCACTCAAACGGTGATGTTGACACTGTGACAACCGCTGCTCGCTTAACCCCCGACGGTTTACCGGACTTAAACCCTCACTTTCATGGTTTTATGGTGTATCCCGATGCGAATTGGCGCTGGGTATTAGATAATATGAGGATCGGCACGGCCAATGTGGCTGGCCGTCAATACAAGGCGGGCTTAGCGCAATTAGCAGGGAGTAGAGATCAGTCCAACCTTCGTGATCGGTCAACTAACTTCGGTTTTGACGGGTTCTTTTTAGATACGATTGATACCGCAGGGCCTTATGATAATGCTGGCTGGTACCCTTGGACTGCTCAGGCCATGCAACAAACGGTTAAATTCATTAGCGATCAATACCCTAATAAACTTGTGATGGCCAATCGTGGTGCCTTTTATTTTTCACCCGGGCTTAAAAGCCCTATCACGAACGAGTACGCAATTGACTACAGTATTCGACCTTACATAAATGCATTTTTGTTTGAGAGCTTTCGTTATGACAGCGATCCCTCAACGGATGGAGTAAATGGTGTGTCTGAGTACTATAATGAGAATCGTTTTAACAGCGCGCCCAAAGTCATTGCTGAATCGAATCGAGAAGATGGCTTCACTGTATTCGGTTTAGATTATCAAAGTGGTCGTCAACATGTTGAATTAGATAGTTTTGAGATTGCTGTAAGAGAAATGGGCTGGGTTAACTATTTAGCACCAGACGGTGATTTAGCCACTCATAGTGTGGCAATGGCGGAGCTGTTACCAGACAGCCACAACGATAGCACACCACCGACTTGGGATAATACGGGTCATCAATTATATAACACGCCAAATACTAACATGAGAATAGGCGCTCAATCGGTAAAAGAGGGCGCGACACCAACAGATTTGGTTATTACCTGGGATAGCGCCATCGATCAATCTTATCCCATTCATTACGACATTTCGGTTGAAAACCTCTCAACAGGCAGTATCACTGTGCATGATGATGTTGCCTTCACCACCAATCCTGCATGGTTACATAATCCAATCGAGCATAGTGCCAACCAAGCCGTGATTTCCGGTTTGACCATGGGGGATGATTTTCGTGTCAAAGTCTATGCAGAAGATGCCAAAGGGAATCGAAATGAAGAGGATCCAGGATTGACCTATTCACTTGCGACGCCAATGTCAAACCCTATCCTTAAATCCTTAATTACCTTAGATGGTTTATTAGGCGATTGGTCGACGATTGCAGCCTATCCAGTGGATCCTGACGATATCGTTGAAGTCAGCGCTGCGGATCATATTAGTGGTCAAGGCAATCAAGCCAATTGGAGAGGTATTAAAGTGGCTCATACGACCGATACCAATGAATTACTGATGGCCTATACCAATGAAACCAACATATACATAAGTTGGGGTTTTCAAGTCTTTATCGATAGTGACGATGATCCAACAACAGGATTTCAAGGCAGCTTTGCGGGTATTAATACCTTTCCCATTGGCGCCGACTATTTAATTGAAGGGGTCAATGTTTACCAATATTCAGGTGCTGGGAGCGATTGGCAATGGATAGTTTCCCCTAATAGTGGCGGTTACGAAATGGGTAGGATTTGGAGCGGCCAGACGGGGGAGGTGTTTTTACCACTGCATTGGATCGGCAGCCCAACTCATGGGATGAATTTTATTGTGTTTGGTAATAACGATTTTTATGTGGATGGTTCAACTCCCATCGAATTTGACTGGTATCCAGATAACGCGACATCGGGTGGGTATTTTCGGTATCAGTTTTGATTAGGCCTTGGTGATCTTTCGTGAGTCTTTAAGACCTTATAGGTTGTTAGCAGTGGTGATCTAATGCACCGCACTAAATAGCGAGGATGTGTATGAGTGCCGTTGCCACATAGAGTATTAATGTGACAACGTCTTCACAAATCACTACCTACATTCTGTTTGGTCAATGTGACTCACTAGGAAATTGTTGTTTATCACGCTATTACTTGCACTGTATTCATCGTCTACCGACACTTTATTGATAGGGATATTGTTGATAGTAAAATCATTTTTTTCATTGTCATTTTTAATCCATTAATGTTTGGTTTTCATACGTTAAATATATTGTTATATAATCCTCAGCACTGCATTTATTGACCTATTACTTATTGATAATAAATAAAGAGCGCGGTATAAAAGCAGTGCGCTATTGTATGACCTAATCTCTAGATCACTGCTTTTTCGCCTACCGCTTGGTTTAAGATCTGAGTGGCTTCTTGGGGCTCAATGGCACTGGCTTTAGCTTGTTTTCGCTCACTGTAACGATCCACTAAAAAGTCGCTATGCTCTCGAGTTAAATGGGTAAAACGCATGAGCTCTTCCATTACATCAACAATGCGATCGCGAAAAGGGGAGGCTTTCATGCGGCCGTCATCATGGAACTCTTGGTAGGCTTTAGCAATGGATGACTGATTGGGGATGGTGAGCATGCGCATCCAACGACCTAAAATTCGCATATTATTGACCGCATTAAAGCTTTGGGAGCCCCCTGAGACTTGCATGACCGCCAAGGTTTTGCCTTGGGTAGGCCTGACAGCACCAAATGATAATGGGATCCAGTCAATTTGCGTTTTCAGTAAACCTGACATATTGCCGTGTATTTCTGGAGATGACCAGACTTGGGCTTCAGACCACATGACGAGATCTCGCAGTTCCTGAACTTTTGAGTCCATGACAGAATCACCACCGTCAAAAAGTGGTAAGCCTTTTGGGTCGAAAAAGCGAACTTCGGCGCCCATGGCCGTTAAAATACGGCTGGATTCTTCAGCGGCTAGACGGCTAAAAGAGCGCTGACGTAATGAGCCATATAAGATCAAGACTCTGGGTTGGTGAGATTGAGGCTTATTAATGGTGGAGGTGGGAAAATCAGCCATATTGTTCCCGGTATTGACTTCATTGAGTGAGGTCGTTGTAGGCAAAGTCACTTTAAAGTCTTGTTCGGCTAAATAGTCATCTTTTATATTGGCATCGATTTTGTGTATATATTTCATGTTGTTTTATCTCTTATAACCTAATTTGTCTATTAAGACGTAGCTTGTTTGAAAAAGACGAAATAAAAAATATGAGTGATGATCCTGATAGTGTTTTTGGGCCTCTATTTTGTTTTTGAGAATATTTTTAGTCTTATCATCGTCTTTTGGTTTTTGCCTTCGTCTTAGTGATTATCCAAATTGAAAATACGCTTAATACTTTTAGGAATGTGTTTCAACCTAGGCTTATCCACTTTGATATACAGCTTTTTTAACTGCTGATGGAATTGGTATGAGTACGGACAATTTCAAAGAAATGAGTGAAAACAGGAAAAGGTGAATATCGATGTTAAATGCAAGTATCAAAACGCCAGGCTCTATCATTATTATTGGTGCGGGTCCTATTGGTATTGCGGCAGCCGCACAGGCTTTGAGTCGTGGGTTGACGCCATTAGTGTTAGAAAAAGGCACTACAGTTGGCACAGCAATGCTTAAATGGGGACACGTCAAGGTATTTACGCCTTGGCAATATATCGTCGATAACAGGTTAGTGCCTTATTAATGAAAGGTGGCTGGCAACACTCGAATCAAGATGTACTGCCAACGGGTAAAGAGATTGTTGAGCAGTATTTACAGCCTGCGGCAAATACGCCTGAGTTGATCGATGTTATCCATTATGGGGCAGAAGTGATAGGGGTAACTAAAACCGATTTGAGTAAGTCAGCGTCAAAAAATAGAGACAAATCGGGGTATACGGTCCATGTTAACATGGCTGACGGCACTGCTTTGCAACTTGAGGCGCAAGCTGTGTTGGATGCATCGGGAACAGGATCTCACCCGAACCCCATCGGGCTTGATGGATTACCTGTTGCTGGCGAGAGAGAGAATCAAGATATGATCCACTATGGTATACCAGATGTGCTGAACACCGAACGTCTGAATTATCAAAATAAGAAAGTATTAGTTCTAGGTGCAGGGCATTCTGCCATGAATGTTGTATTGGATTTATTAAACTTACCTGTTAGTGGTAGTAGGGCAATCTATTGGGGACTGCGTCACGATAATATTGAGAAGCTCGTGGGAGAATGGATTGAGTAGTCTCGCCTCTGTTCCAAAGGCGCCGACTAAGCTGTCTATTGTCGAATTGGGCATTGCTCAAATTTGTTCTTGGGGAAGCTTATATTATAGCTTTCCTCAAGTTGCCCAAGCGGTAATGCAAGAGTTTTCATGGAGTCAGTCGCAAGTGTATGGTGCATTAACCCTTGGATTATTAGTGTCCTCATTTGCAGGTTTACCCATAGGACGGGCTATTGACAAAGGCTGGGGCCGTTTAGTCATGATGTTGGGCTCCTTGTTAGCAGGTGTACTATTACTGATGGGCTCACAGCTTGATTCTCTTTTTGGGTTTTATCTTGTGTTTGTTGGCGTAGGGGCTTTACAAAGTGCGACTTTATATGACGCCGCTTTCTCGGTTATTGCCTCAAGTCACAATAAAGCAGACACTAAACAGTTGATCACACAATTAACTCTCTGGGCCGGCTTTGCCAGTACGGTGTTTATTCCCCTTATTGAAGTGATTTTAAAATACAGTGATTGGCGTAGTGTGCTGCAATTTTTAGGGGTGATAAATATCCTTGTGTGTACCCGTTTATATGCGCGCCTACCTCAGCAAGTATTAGTGAACTTAAGTGCTTCAACGGCTTTGAGTGACAATTTGGTGAGTCAGAATACTCACTTAACCGTCACAGTGGAGCATGAAAGTGTAAAGTGGGCCTTAAAGCAACCTATTTTTTGGTTATTATTAGCCGCTTTTAGTTTTTTTGCCGCGGTGACGACGGCCTTTAAATTTCATTTTTATCCATTATTACTGGAAAAGGGGCTTAACATCCATGATGTGGTTATATTATTAGCGATTCTTGGTCCAGCTCAAGTGTTTGCCAGATTGCTGTTAAAGTGGTTTGGTGAACAAATATCTGTCCTATCTTTAGGTTATATATCTGCCCTCGTATTGTTCGTTTTCTTTGTTGTTTTGGCATTTTTACCGACGCACTTTTTGCTACTATTACCCTTTATTATATTATTTGGCGCCGCGACAGGAACGATGACAATTATTAAGGGAGTTGCGGTGTCTGAATTATTATCACAACGTCATTATGGGGTGATTAATGGGGCGATGAATGTGCCGATCAAAATCGTCACCGCTTTGTCGCCATTAGCAGCAGCGATGATTTGGTTGTTTGGGCAAAGTTATGGATATTTATTGCAGATATTGATTGTACTGTCACTACTGACTACAGTGTGTTTTGTTATGGTGATTAAGCGTTATTCAAAAGAGTGTCATTCACAAAAATAGAAGGGTAGATTAACGTGAAGTTAGAGAAAATATGGGATGAATATCGAACCAGTTTAAAAGCCTTTTTACATTCAAAGGTTTCCAATGAAGCGGATGTGGATGATTTATTGCAAGATATTTTAATTAAAACCCATCAGCATCTACATACCGTGCGCTCAGAGAAAGCAATTAAATCATGGCTGTTTCAAATTGCGAGCCATACTATCACAGACTATTATCGTCAAAATGGCAGGGTAAAGCATGTTGAGCTTAATGAATGGGTGTTCAATAACGAAAATGACGATGTCAGTCATCAACTTAATAATCAAAGGGATAAGGAAGACTCCAATGAGGTTATTAAGCAAGAATTAGCGCATTGTATTGAACCTTTTGTCCATGCATTATCAGAAGATAATAACTTGTTATTGACAGCCATTGAACTTGAAGGCATGTCACAAAAAGAGTATGCGGCGGCCAATAGCATTCCTTATTCTACCTTAAAATCGAGAGTAAAGAAGGCGCGGTCGCAGTTACGAAAAGTCTTTGATGATTGTTGCCATATGCAATTAGATACTCAAGGAAATTTAATGGATTACGATGTGAGAGAGAATAAAAAAAAGTCTTGTTGAATACTCTTTATTTCTTTGCTGAGAAAGCTCAACCTTTTAAAAAGCGAACCTAAGGTGATATTGAAATCAGCCTGCTGTCTTTGTAACAAAAACAATGGTAGTTAATTCGCTTGTTTTATGTCCCCTTTATAAAGGAATGGTATCTTGACTTTGTGAACTAATAGGTTCAGGATGGTTTTATTTTAAAGGGATCTTGACTCAATATGACTTGTTCGTTCTTGTGGAAAGTAAAGGTGTTTGAAAATAAAGTATTATTTGTTTTTTAACGGGCGGAAATGACGGGATAAAGGAAGCGATTTTACATTGATTTACTTAGGTTAGTATGACTTCAATGAATTCTATTTTAAATTATTTTGCTTTAGAAAGTGTATTTGGGGTGATTTTAGAGGAAGTGAAAGAGCTGCAGTCGTTTTAAATTTATGTTTGAATTTTACTGATAGAGGAAATAGAGAATGAGTGAGTTAACCCAGCACTATGCAGATATAAAACCCTCCAGTCAGCATGTTCAATTTATGTTAGATGGTGTCATCGTTGCTAATAGTCATCAAGCATTAATCTTAAAAGAGGTATCGCCTAAGGGCGAGTTTCCCCCTGTATGGTATATTCCAGTGGGTGATATTATTGGCACGTATTTAGATAAAACCAATTTGCATACCTTTTGCCCTATTAAAGGGGAGGCGAGTTATTACAGCATGAATGTGAATGGTACAGTATATGACAATATCGTTTGGTATTATTCTGATCCGTTACCCCCTGTAGCAGCAATAAAGGGTTATGTTTCTTTTGATCTTAGCCGTGTTTCACACTCAATAATATCGTAAAATGTAGCTATGGTCTGTGTTATGTTTTTTGGCTGTGGATCTTAAAAACTTGCTTTTAAATCGTAGAAAAGCGGATAGCCAAAATCAAATTCATAAGATGTTCTTCGTGCACGAAATGCATAAGTTGGAATGGCATTCATGTTGTTGATGCCATTCCATACGCTAACATCCATTATGGCGCCAGAGCCTTTGTCTGTCCATATTTTGTGAAATGCCCCTACAGTGATTAAGGTATGATTGATGCAGCGAAAATTGGGCATAATAGGCTCAGGAATGTCATAGGGTGTTAGACTATTACCTTCATAGCCAATAGTTGCAAGATCACTAATACATGTAAAGCCCGATGGGGCAATAGGGCGCCAATACACCACATCTTGAGTACCACCAGAACGTTTATCATAGCTAATAAATTCATATCCTATGGGTTTGGCTAATACACTTGGATCATCTTTCATAAAAATAATACTGGCAACAGAGGGAATAGTATTACCAGCAACAGCGAGTTGAGAGAGATAATAATGTTGCTCATTGATATTCGGAGCCCAAATACTGATATCGTTTTCAACCCCGGTACCAGCAGAATGGTATACCTGAGTATATTCTTGGCTTGTACTGTATTGTGTTGAACTTAAAGATGAAGTAATTGTATTATACTGTGTATTTTTGGCTGCCTGTTTAAATACCGAGTCGATAGGATGTGATACCCAAGTGCTAGGCTGAGGGATATTTAATATGCTGGCTACCATGGCGGATAAATCCCATATTCGAACGGTGTCGGTGATGACATATTTTTGCTTGATATTTGGCCCTACAATGTAAAACGGAATGGCGCGTGAGACGCCATTATCCCAAGACTGATGGGTCTCCTTATAGCCACCATGATCGGATATAATCATGACGGTTACTTCGTCTGTGTCATTGCACTCGTCAATAGCATTAAGCAATTCACCGATTTGGCTGTCTGCTTTTGTTACGGCATTAAGATACGCAATACTGCCCCAACCCTCACTGTGTCCCGCTTGATCGACATAATCTAAGTGTAAAAAAAGTAAGTCTGGCAGGCAGGTTTCACTTTGCATTAATGCTATTGTTTGGGGAATGGCCATTGCTTCTTCGACTTTTTCATTAATTTGAAAAGCATCGCTAGCTTTAAGCAGTGATTGAAACCCTCCCCATTCATACAGTGTCCACATTTGACCTTGAGGGTACTGTGTCCGATAGGCTGAGAATAGCGTTTCAATTTGATTTTTATACAGGTTGGTATTTGATGTGACTTTGTTTTTACTTGGGTATGAACCTGAGATCATTGCCGTCCAGTTGGGGCCACTAATGACGGGTAAAACATTCTGCATTGATAGCGTATGAGCCCCGTTATTTGCCATTTTATCCAACGTAGGAGTGGGTGTCTGTCTGATATAGTGACCCCCTAATCCATCAACGCCTATCACAACGACTTTATTGCGCGCCTGAGTGGTGAGACTTATCAAAGGGAGCGTGAATATCACGAACAAGGGAAGGGTTAAGATGGTTTTTTTCATATTTATCCTTAACGCAATACCTTAGCTGAGTACGGTTGAGAGCGAACACGCTATTTTTCAATAACCTGACATACCATGATAGTCAGGGCGTATCAGGTTTATTCTAATGAGAATAATGACAGTCTGATATTGACTGAATGGATAATTTTGTCTTTTTCGATGACGTTTATTTTTCAAGTATTGGCGTTAACAATGATGAAAGATTGTCACTTGTATTAATCATTGTTATTTTATACCGTTATTTTTGAGTGCATGATGAAGCGCCTAATATTAAGTCATAATATGAGGAATAGAATGATTGAGTCTGATAACGTTGCGAGGGAATGGTGTAACAATGATGAATATTTTGACTGTATTTTTAATCATATCAATGTGAGTCAGCGGCACTTTTCAGGCATACAGTTTGAGAATTGTACCTTTAATGATTGTGACTTGAGTGAGGCCATTTTTAAAGATTGCAAATTTATTCATTGCAATTTTAATCGGTGTCATATGAGTGTCATAAAATGGCTTTATACTGAATTATTTGATGTGAATTTTATTGAATGCAAGTTGATAGGTGTAGACTGGACACAAGCCGATTGGCCGACATTTAGGTTGCATCCAGAACTTGTTTTTAAGCAATGTATGCTCAATGGGGCTTCATTTTTCGGATTAAAGTTGAATGAACTCACGCTTGAATCTTGTCAGCTCCATGATGTGGATTTTAGAGAAGGGGACTTTAAGCATTCAACAATTCGGGAGTGTGATTTATTCCAGAGTCAATTTATGCGAACGCAGTTACAATCGGTGGATTTTACTGATTCGGTGCATATTGAAATTGATATTTTGAATAACTCGCTTGCAAAGGCAACGTTCTCAAGGCTTGAGGCGCTGAATTTATTACTGGGTTTGGATATTACCTTGGTGGATTGAGTTTCTCGGTTGCTTGTATCGATATAATCCGATGAATTCATATTTAGGACTGCTTTTGAGCAAGCGCTTTATTGTGTTATGACGCCTGCACCTTGAAGTCCTATCAGGAGTAAAGCATCTGTTAACTATCGATGTGGCCCATGTCTCTTTGTGGATCCAGTTGATCGCGCACACGACGTTTTAATATTTTTGCTTCTGGAAAGCCGCCATCTTGTTCTCGGCACCATATTAGGGTGTTGTTATAGTAAATTTTAAAGGTACCTTTCGTTGCAGGTGCCAAGGATACCTCTTCTAGCTCATCGCTAAAGGTGGATAATAGCTCTTGAGCGAGCCAACCGCTTCTTAATAACCATTGACATAATACACAGTAGTGGATAGTGATTTTAGGCTTCATGGGACAATCCTTTTATTGTCGATGTACATTTTGTGCCGTATGTAATGGTAATATTATACCGTAGTTCTTCTTTATGTAAGCAGGCTATTTTCTTGTATTATTTATGTTTTCGACCTTGAATTAAGCCTAACGAATGACCATGTCTTTTATATCTTTGTTAAAAGGTTGGATTCATCTTGGATAATCATCATAAAGCGGTAGATGGACAGCGCGTGATTGCGCCTAATGTCACTGAAAAAGATAATAATGATCAGAGTGGTAGCCATCAATCTAGCGTAAATACGAACGACGCTAAAAAAACCAAAGCCTTTATCAGCTTGTTACCCATTTTTGCGTTTGTTCGTCCTTATAAATGGATGGCATTGAGCGCCTTATTGGCTTTATTACTCACTGCTGCAATAAGCTTGTCTTTAGGGCAAGGGGTTAAACTTATTGTGGATAATGGCTTTATTGCAGGCTCTAAGGCACAACTTAGCCAAGCGCTTTTTATCTTAATGGGTATGATCAGTCTATTGGCAGTAGGCACGTTTACGCGTTTTTATTTGATGTCTTGGTTAGGTGAACGGGTGAGCGGTGATATACGCAAGGCGGTCTTTAATCAAATCGTGATGTTACATCCCAGCTATTTCGAAGAAAACCGCAGTGGTGAAATGATGTCTCGTCTAACCACTGACACAGTATTACTGCAATCGATTATAGGTTCTTCTTTTTCAATGGCGTTACGCAGTGTGTTTATGTTAGTGGGCGGGCTTACGATGCTGCTTATTACCAGTTTTAAGTTGACTTTTATTGTCGTGATTTGTGTACCACTGATCTTAGTGCCTATGATGATTTTTGGTCGTAAGGTGCGGACATTAGCAGCGAGCAGTCAAGATGCGATTGCCGATATTGGCACATATGCCGGTGAGATGATTCAAAACATTAAAGTCGTGCAAGGCTATACCCATGAACGTCTTGAACAATTGGCATTTGCCCAAGAAGTTGAAAAAGCGTTTGAGATAGCTAAGCGTCGAGTTAGGCAGCGATCTTTATTGATTGCAGCTGTGATTTTTTTAACCTTTTCGGCAATTAGCATGATGCTTTGGGTTGGAGGAATGGATGTGCTATCAGGTAGGATGACCGGTGGGGAACTCGGTGCTTTTATTTTCTATGCCATCATGGTGGCTATGTCGGTTGCCACCATTAGTGAAGTGTATGGTGAATTACAGAGAGCGGCGGGTTCAGCCACTCGTTTATTGGATTTGTTAAAAGTGAGTAGTCATATTCAAGAGCCTGACAATCCTGTGACGATAGAATTGCAGCATGACATCGTGCTGGAATGTAAAAATGGAGATTTTTTCTATCCTTCGCAGCCTGATATTGCCGCGCTAAAAGCCATTAACTTACAAATACCTCGAGGCCAAGTCGTGGCATTTGTGGGGCGCTCTGGCGCGGGAAAAACCACATTATTTGAACTTTTTCAGCGTTTTTATGATCCGCAAAAGGGCCAAGTGATGTTTAATGACGTTGATGTTACTCAGCTCAAATTGACGGAATTAAGGCAAGCCATGGGCATGGTGCCACAGCAACCTGTGTTATTTAGCACTGATGTTTGGCATAACATACGTTATGGAAAACCCAATGCAACGGATGAAGAAGTCATTGCTGCGGCTAAAAAAGCCCATGCTCATGCATTTATTGAGCAATTGCCACAAGGGTATCAGAGCTATTTAGGTGAGCAAGGAGTGCGATTATCTGGGGGACAAAAACAGCGTATTGCGCTTGCCCGCGCAATTTTAAAAGACCCTCAAGTGCTTTTGCTTGACGAGGCCACGAGTGCATTAGATGCTGACAGTGAATATCATGTTCAAGCGGCATTAAAAACACTGATGCAAGATCGCACTACCCTTATTATTGCCCATCGGTTATCGACAGTAATGCATGCAGATTTGATTGTAGTGATGGATAAAGGGGAAATTATTGATACCGGCAGTCATCAATCGTTACTCAATAGTTCTGTTTTATATCAACGTTTATGTGAACTTCAATTTGAAATCTCTGCGTGAATCTTATCAATAATTTAATGTTTTGGGCTTTACAGCTGTAAATATTTACTTTGAGGATGGCTTATTTAGTCCTTTTGGGGACTGCCCTCTATTGATGATTATCGGTATGGTTGAATAAACGGCTCCCCTTGATGGGAGAAGTGACTATCAATCCATAAAAGGGCAATTCATGACACTGAGCAAAGGGTTTTTGTTCGCTTTGTTTTCACTATTAAGTTCGGCCGTCAATGCTAAGATGCACGGTGTAGAAGAGCGAATTACACAAGCGCTTGATTTATCGGGTCAATATGAATGTATCAGTGTTAATAATAAAGACATCAAAGAAATTCATACTAATAAACAGCTAACCATCTCTTTAACGTCTGGAGATGGCAGCCGATATCAAACTTATGATATCAATTGGGTTTATAGTCTCAATGGCCAAGAAATTAATGCTCAGGCAGTGGCTATTTTACAGCATGAGACCTTGTCTTTATCGTACAATTTACATTTTCCTAATAATAAAATGGTTAACGGTGTTGAAGTGCTTCGATTTAATCAACTCGACAATCGCTGGTTTTTATACGGTAAGTGGTTAAGAAATGATGCAAGTCATAATAGCGGCTCTATTAGCTGTGTGATGTTGACTGATTAGTGTGATGATCTTGTTTGAAAATAAAGTTGATATAGCTGAATCAATAGAGTGTAGAAGTCAGTTTGAAAGCCGAATACTTTTGTCATCTTAAGGCGGTTATGCCATGAAAAATAATAACGGGAGCGAGTATGTTTATCATTAAACTATCTTTTTCTTTTGAGCAAAATTTAGATCACAATGAGACAGAAAATAAAGCCAAAGCCTTTATGTCAGCGCACCTTGATTGGCTGCAACAAGGTTATGATAAAGGCGTTTTTTTGGTATCGGGCAGTTTACAACCCGAGCTGGGTGGCGGGATTATCGCACATAATATTACTCGTGAAGCATTAGAGACATTGCTTCAAGAGGATCCTTTTGTCACTGAGCAAATTGTGAAACCTGAGATCATAGAAATCGTCCCCTCAAAAGCCGATGACAGGTTAAAATTTTTGTTGGATTAGACGACATTTCTGAGCAGTACAGTAGAGACTGATTGCAAGGTAATTGATTGTATTAAGATGATTTATATTTTTACTCGTGCTCATTTATGGTGTTTGATACTCAATAAATAGAATAGTTCAAGTCAATGAACATATTATTATATTTGTTATCATATTGAATTTCGTCTGTTTTAGATATTTTTGGGGTTGGGGTTGGGGTTGGGGTTGGGGTGAAGTATGCAATGGAAATATAACCAAGAGTTACCCTGCTTAGAACGGGATGCTGCGATTGCTTTGTTAAAAGATGGCCCAGATAAATGGAATGAATGGGTTGAAAAGAATCCTGAAGCGAATATTAATTTTTCGGGTGGGTGTATTGATAAGGGAGAAAGTGGAGCGATATCTTTTTCTGGCTTTCATTTTCCAAAAGGGCTTATTAACTTCGGCGGAGTGCATTTTAAAGGTCAAGATTTAAACTTTGACAAGGCGGTATTTAGTGGAGGGCAGTTAATATTTAATCGTGCTAATTTAGATTTTAAATCGGTTAATTTTGATGGTATTGATTTTGGTGGTACGAATGTGATGTTTGATGAAACGGTCTTTAACAGCCCTGATGGAGTGACGTTTAGCGGTTCAATATTTTCAGGTTATGTTTCATTTCACTCGGTTAAATTTGGTGTAGCTAATGGCAGTGTGGATTTCAGTCGTTGCCAATTCAAGGACATTAATTGCAATGTCTCTTTTCGTCATTCATCTTTTAAGTGTCGGCGTGTGAATTTCAATGAAACTGTGTTTGAAAACAATAACGTTGATTTTCATGCTACTCGTTTTGAGTTAACAGGAAATGATACATTTGAACTTAACGTTACTAAAGCACGTTTTAGTGATGCGGCCTTGAATTTTTCAAATGTTGAGTTTATTGCTGGTTGTTTCCATTTAGATTTTGATGGTTCTATTTTTAATGGCAGTGTTAACTTTCAAAAGATGAAAGGGACACGGCACATTGAAGTGTTTAACTTTAGGCATTGTACTTTTGAAAAATCTTTCAATATTGCTCACAATCATTTTAATTGTATCCCTGATCTGACCTATACCAAAATAGCCCACCATGTGTCTGTTGATGCAGTAACCATTAATGTAAAAAAACAATTGAATCAATTTGTTTGTAATGAAGTTGTCGATATCGGTGATATTGAACGTGTGCGCCGTTTGAAAAACTTAGCCGAAGAGTCAAAAGATCATCAAAGTATGATTGATTTTCATATTGAAGAGTTAAGAGCTAAGCGCTGGGTGTCCACAAAAGGTGTATTCCCTTTATTGCTCAGTTATCTCTATGATATTTTTGGCGGATTTGGACGAAGTTATAAAAAGCCCATTATTTGGTTATTGATGGTATGGGTTTCGTGTGCTGGCTATTATCATTACGCAAGTGATAATCCTTGTATTTATGGAAGCCTTATCAACGCGCCTTGTACCTTTGAAAGTTTTAGTAAAGCACTACAATATTCATTTACTCATTTAATGCCAGCTATTCCTGCATCAAAAGCGCTACGACAACAAAATACTGAATATTTGTTTGGCAAATCATCACCTGATGGGGTACTTATTTTGGCCGTATTTGAAACCATGATTGGCGCTTTATTATTATTTCTTTTCATTTTAGCCTTACGTAATCAATTTAAAGTCAAAGGATAATCATCCCGTCTATAAAGGTTTAATAGGTTGAATTTTAGACCTTGAAATTTATAATGCAGCACATCGATGCTACCGAATTTTAGCGTGTTAAAGTCATATGGATGTAAGTTTAAATGTAACTCATGTTGGCGCTAACACTTTATTTATTCTTTTTAATAAAAATATGATCTGCATGATTGATAAAATCATGAATATTTAAAGAGTTAAAATTTCATTTTCCAATATCCTATTAGCCCAATTTTATAATTTAAGGTTATCTGATTTGACACATGAACGGGTTTATTTGAAACATTAGTTTCCATAATATATCTATTGTATCTAGATATAGTGTTAATTGTTTTTATTTAGTTTCTAATATTAATTGTTAAACCATTGTTGTTTTAACCTTGATTAATTAATGTTTATCTTTTTTAATTTGATATCAATTAAGTGGCTATTTAACTGTGTTGGTTAGACTTTGGTCTAGTGCGTGGTATGTTAGTGATTAATCGGTTTTTAGTTTACTCATTAATCTTTATTATTGTACAGAACAATAAAAGGAGGGGGCTATGGCATCGAAAGGTTCTAAGACAACGAAAGATCCCAATAAAACTTCGCCTTTACGGTCGAACGGAGGGATGGGAGCTGAATCGAATACTAAGGTTGCGGGTATAAGAATATCGGCTCAAAATTATCTAGGAACAACCATTGGAATAAAGCACCTTCAATCACTCGGTGAGAACTTTTTTTTGATGACCGGTACAGAACTTAATTCATGTGTTGGTGCAATAAAAGCTAGCGTTAATTTATTAGTTAAGCAAACTGCATTAAAATTGAGTCATAAAGAATTAGGTTATTCAAAAACATTCTTTAATTTAAATGAGAATGCGTTTGATGTTATAAAGAACAAAGTATTAGCAGAGCATACTGAAGTTGCTTTAGCTGAAATTTCTGGAAAAATGGATGAGTATAGGCAAATAGCGAGTCATTATGATCAAACTGCCATGAAGGTTGAAAGTTCTGATTTCGATTTGTATATGGCTAATTTGGATTTAAGCCAGAAGAACTCTCAAATAAGAACTGTTAGCCTTTCTCACTTAAAAAATATATCTACTCGAGTGGCAAATACCGAAACGGCTGTTAATCAGAGTAAAATGATATCGGAAACGGCTCTTAATAATGCTCGTAAGATTGATAGTCAATTATCGAGTGGAAGCACACAAATTAAGACAAGTGGAATGATCTTTTATAATTAAAATATAAGTTATTTAACTTATTAAGGCATTATAATGGCAAAAGACAGCGATGGACATAAGTTACCAGCAGGCTATACCTCAGATACAAGCTGGGGCAGTTATAGTGGCAAAAGTAAAGCATTGGGAATGAAAGTTAGAACTAAAGCACTCTTTTCCATTACTCAAGGGGCTAAATGTACTTTAACATTTGGAGCCGATACAACGTTAGTGGCTGGAACGAAACTGCTTTGGAAGACATTGACATGGTCAAAACATGCTCATCTAGGCCTGCATTTCGCAATTAGGGCCTATGTATGTTCATATACAGCTGAAAAGAAGGTGACTAAATATAATAATAATCAATTGGCTTTAGATGAATTAGAAGTAAAAGCGGCTAAACAAATTTCAAACATTATGAGATTTGAATCTCTAGCTCAAAAACAAACAAATATAGCATCTAAATTAAGTGTTATTAATAATCGAGTTAATGCAAGTTCTGTTAAGTTGAATAAAGTTGAAGCATCTTTATCAAATATAGATAGCAGTATTGATACCACTTTAATTGATAAAAAAAAGATCAGAATAAAACTTAAAAATGTAACAAATCAATCTAGATTTGTGCAGCAAGATACAATTAATAGCGTTAATTCTTTACAAAGTACCGTTGCTGAAATGACAAATTCCTCAGCTGTTTGTGTCAATGAGTCAAAAATGATCATGCTTTAACAATATAAATAGATTTATAGATAATACTGAATAAAAATAAGGTGTTGATATGAGAAGAGTGAATAAAGAACGCTCAGCATTTAGATCCACTAAATTTCTTGGAACAAAAATATATGTCAATACTTGGTATAAATATACGCCTGGTATCGTGACATGGGTAACAATTGGCCATAATACATTAGGTAATTTTGGTAGTTTTACGGAAATAGTAATGCCTTCATCTGTATATTTAGATTTATGCGTAATGACCTCTTCATTAAATTGGAGAGTTGATAAGTATAATTTTACTCACGGTGAAGCATTTGGAAAGAGAATTAGTGCGGGTTTGAATAAATTTAATTCATCTTATCAAGAAAAACAAACAAAATTAAATATGATTAATGCATATGGTGCAAAAATAGAAGCTTTAAGTGAAAAATCAGAACTCGTTGGCACAGAGTCCAAAAAACTAGCGTTAGATGTTAATAAGATAAAGAAAAGATATAAGTCAACCAAATTTCACTTTAATCAAAAACAAACATATATCAAAAGTATCAATAACGCTATTAATAATATTGCAATGGATAATAGTACTATTTCGAATAATGTCAGTAAAACTAATACTATTATGTCTACTGCAGTAACGCGTCTTAATACAAATAAATTGGTTGTTAATGATGTGCAGTTAGTCTCTCATGTTTAATGTTGAAGTATTTTATTTTAATTATTTGATGTGACTTTTATAGGTGTATTAATTTTTTATGAAAGTGATTAAGAAAAATGATATTGCTTCATTATTTGTGCCTTACCAATTGCAGGGTAAGAATTATTTAAGTATCAGTATGATTTTAGGTTTTGATTTATTAAACCCAAGTCAATCAATGAGCGAACAAGCCCTATGGGATAAAGTGAATACCAGCTTAGAAGGCGGTTTTTTTGATGCGGGTATGCCAAAAATACAAGCTGAGTGGTTATTATCGGGAGCCTGTTTTAGTGGTGATAAGCCTCGAGAAAGAGTGCGTATATCGGTGAGTATCGCGGGAAATGAAAAACAATTAGATGTTTATGGTGATCGCTATTGGCAAATACAACAAGATAAATTAGTCCCTTCTTCCCCCCAAGCTTTTTTAAGGCAAGCTATTACTTGGGAAAAAGCTTGGGGAGGAGTGGATATTAATGAAAATAAAGTGGGATTAAACTTATATCAAGAAGGCTACCCTTTAGCGTGTGTTTTTTATTCTCACGATATTAAAAATGATGCTGCTGAAAAGGCGATATATCAGCCCGCCTGTTTGTTACCTTTAGCCATTGATCATCCAATGAGGCAAGCTTGTATGGGCACATATGATGATCTTTGGTTTCGTGAACGTTGGCCAAGCGTGCCTCAAGATTTTGATTGGCATTTCTTTAATCAAGCACCACTTGATCAGCGTGTTCAAGATGATTTTACCGGTGGTGAATCTTTTCATTTAGTCAATCTACATCCAGATATTGAAATGATTAAGGGGCAGTTACCTCATTATTCACCAAGAGTTTTTGTTCGCCAATTAACAGATTTAAAATATGTTGTCACTGCTGAACCTGCAAAGTTAAATGCCATTATTGTCAATGATGAAGACAATAGCGAGCAAAATACGTTTGAGGAAGAGATAGAATACTGTGTGTCAGAAATTACGTTACGTAATGATACGGTGTGGTTTTTTCCTGAACAAGAATTAGGATTGCGTATTTTTAGGGGCAATATTGAAATACAAGACGAAGAGGCATTAGATGTAGCAGATATTTTGTTATTAAAAGAAGATAAGGACAAGCCTAAGCAAACATTAATGTTTTATGCCGATTATATTAAACATTATAGTGCGGCTAAAGAAGCTGAGCCAGAAGCGATGACGGCGTTAAATAAACAAGCAGAACAAGCCAAAATTGAGTTGACGACTGCAAAAAAAACAATCTCTGATGTGCCTAAATATCTTTATTTTAAGCAGCAACAGTTTAATAATAAACTCCCCACCCCTTTACCCTCTGTTGCTGGGGGGGCGCAGCTTATGGAAGGGCATATTAATTCAAATTTGTCACAATTATCCGATTTAAAAAGTCATCTATTTTTACCAGATAAAATGAAGGGGTTACTGAATAAGTCAACGCAAGAATTAGAACTATTAAAGATTAATCTTGCTCAACAACAACAGCTTAAAATGAAGTTAGAGTATGATATTGCAACTGATCTGAAAAATATTAATATCGAAAAACCTAATTTTGAAGGTAAGCCTGAATATAATGTGGAAGTGCAGGCCGCTGAAAATAAGGTAAGATCATTTGCTGATAAGGTTGGTACCCCAAAGTCTAAAAATCCTTGGCATGACAAAGTGAGTCAATTGATTTCAGAAAGCTTTTTTTCACGTTTATTTACCAGTAAACGTGAAATGTTGCTTGCATATGGCTATCGAATCTTGACCATAAAGCAGCACTTTATTAGTTTTCTATATGAAAGTAGTCCTTTTTTTCCTCAAGAATGGGGATTATCACCAGATGATATTAGCGATGAGATATTTGAACGTTTACTGAAAGGCTGGATGGTTGTCGATTATAAAGAGAGCGTGTTTACTGGCCTGCAAATTAGAGAAGATTTATTTGATTTTGACGAGCACTTGATAGTGCCTGGAAGTCAATTTTTGCCTTGGCATAATGAGTTGCAATTAGGGTTACCACTTCTGATTTGTCGAGATAGGTGTATCGCTTGGTTATTTGAGCAAGATTTGAGTGAATGGGTAAATGTGATTGAGCTCCCCTCTGTTGATGCTGAATTATCTGATGAGATTAAACAGGCTATTGCACAAGCACCACAATGTTTCTTATTTCAGCAAGGTATAATGGAAGAAGAATTACCTCTCTGGAAAGAGGCATTTTTTGAGTTAGAGCCGATTAGTTTAGACAATAATATTCTTATACAAGATGCTTACAAGGAAGGTATCGATTTAACGGTTTGGTTGATGGACTACTTGCGTCCAGAAAAAGGGCAAACAACTGAAAACTTAAAGTTAACAGTAAATAAAAAGAAAGACAAGGCACTGTTTTCTGTGCCTAAATTTACTCAATCTGATGCGGAAAACAGTTTCAATCAACAGCAAACGAAGATGTACCAGCAATTGGGTTTGCCTGAAGGTAAACCATTAGTTGAGGCCATTGCAGCATTAGGAGAAATGAAAGCAACAGAGTTTAAAGCACAGTTACCTACTAGTGAAGCAAGAGAAGCATTTGATGCTGGTTTAAAGACATTGAGGAATCCTAATATTTCCCAGCAAGCGGGTAGCAAAGTCTTAGCTGATGCCTCAAGTAAGGCGTTATCAATGCTTGATAAAGATTTGGCTAACTTGGAACCTGTACAGAAAAAAATAATGGAAACTGAAATTGCTCGTTTGAAACCACAATTAAGTGATGCAATTTCTCAAATGCAAGCATTAGAAAGTAAAGTGCCAAAGGATAAGATAAAAGAAGGGGGGCAAATCACCGACTTTGAAACATTATCTAGAGGTCAAGTTTTGATCCTGAATGCACTTAATCACTCTTTGGCTAAGAAAGACCTCTCAGAATTGGACTTATCTGGAGTTGATTTATCTGGAGTTGATTTATCTGAATCAATTTTAAATGAAACTATTTTTACTGGCAGTGACTTAACGGGAGCTAAGTTGAATGCAGTTATAGCCACACAAGCTGTTTTTGATAAAGCAATACTGCATAAAGCAGAGCTTAAACAAGCAATAATGTGTGAAGTGAGTTTTAAACAAACTAACCTATCATTTGCTTGTTTAGACGAAGCTTCAGTGATTAAAGCCAACTTTTTAGAGGCTGATTTACAAGCTGTTAGTGCCGTTAAATTAATGGCAAATGAAGCGAACTTTTCTCAAGCAAACTTTCGCCATAGTCAACTTTTTCAAGCAAGTTTATTGAATACTTGTTTAGAGAATGCTTCTTTTGAGCAATGCGATGCAGTTCAAATAAAATGTTTTGAAGCCAGTGCACAAGGGAGTGTGTGGACGGGGGCTAAGCTGAATAAGGCGCTGTTTTGGTCTGCC
>NZ_CANMWS010000045.1 GCF_947501665.1 uncultured Shewanella sp.
ATCAGCGGCTCAGATCCCGAACTTCAAGCACCTTCTGGGTTTACAAGGCTTGATCACGACCTTAACAAAGGCTCTGGGGGGGACTATATTTACCTTTGCTATTCTACCAGTGCTTAATACTGAGTACTAAAAAAGCCAACTTAAATTTTATCGATAGTATTGCCATCCAAGATCTCGATGTGATCAGCGGCTCAGATCCCGAACTTCAAGCACCTTCTGGGTTTACAAGGCTTGATCACGACCTTAACAAAGGCTCTGGAGGGGACTATATTTACCTTTGCTATTCTACCAGTGCTTAATACTGAGTACTAAAAAAGCCAACTCATACAGAGTTGGCTTTTTCAATCTCATGCTTTCACTGAAAAGTTCAGGCGAATTTAATTACCTTCACTGACCATGTTAATGGTGTACTTAGGTATTTCAACAACAAGATCTGTGCTTGGCACTTTCGATTGACACGACAGTCGACTTTCAGGCTCTAATCCCCACGCTTTATCCAACATGTCATCTTCTAGCTCATCACTCTCTTCAAGTTCATCAAAACCTTCACGAATAACAACATGACAAGTGGTACATGCACAGGATTTTTCGCAAGCGTGCTCGATATGAATACCGTTTCTTAAAGCAACATTAAGAACAGTTTCGCCTTCCTTTGCTTCAATCACCGCCCCTTCTGGGCATAACTCTTCATGGGGTAAAAATACAACTTGTGGCATCTTGTTACCTATATATTATCAACAGACTGGCCCTTTAAAGCCAGTTTAATAGAATTATCCATACGTTTAGCAGCAAAATCTTGGGTCAAATGATCTAAATCTTCAATCGCTTTTTCAATGGCATCACCATCTTCATCTGCCGCAAGCTCTGCTAAACCCTGCATGCTAATTTCAATTTGACTGCGCATTTCACCACTCAGTAAGTCACCGTCTTTATCTAATGCCGCCGATAATGACTCAATCACACGAGCCGCTTCCACTTGCTTCTCCGCTAACATTCGGCGACTAATATCTTCTTTTGCATGGGTCATGGAATCTTTAAGCATATTGCCAATTTCAACATCCGATAAACCAAATGACGGTTTAACTTGAATGCTAGATTGCACACCTGTTGACTTTTCCATCGCCGTCACACTGAGTAGTCCATCAGCATCCACTTGAAAAGTCACACGGATATGTGCAGCTCCTGCTGACAATGCAGGAATACCTTGCAAATTAAACCGCGCAAGTGAACGACAATCATCAACCAATTCCCGCTCACCTTGCACGACATGAAAAGCCATCGCTGTTTGTCCATCTTTGAACGTGGTGAACTCTTGTGCACGGGCAACAGGAATGGTGGTATTACGAGGGATGACTTTTTCAACTAGGCCTCCCATGGTTTCCATACCTAATGATAATGGGATGACATCTAACAACAATAAGTCTGTATCAGGCTTATTACCCACCAAAATATCCGCTTGTATGGCAGCCCCTATGGCCACAACTCGATCAGGATCAATGGAGGTTAATGGCGTCTTTTTAAAAAAGCTCGCCACTTGTTCACGCACAAGAGGAACTCGTGTCGACCCCCCCACCATGACAGTTTCAAGCACCTCATCCACACCAACGCCCGCATCACGCATGGCGCGGCGACAGCTGCTAATGGTTTTTTTCACTAACGGTAACACAAGCGTATCGAAAGCTTCACGAGTCACCTCAAAATCGAGTACCCGATGCTCATCCAGTGTAATTGAAGCCTTCACCATAGCATTGTCGGTTAATGCTTCTTTAACTCGTCTTGCTTCAATAAGCAATTGCCTTTCAAGGCTTGGCGTCATATCGGTTAATTGCCATTGCTCAATCAATGCCGCCACCAAAAGGTGATCAAAATCATCACCGCCCAATGCAGAATCGCCACCCGTGGCTAATACTTCAAATACACCTTTGTTTAAACGGAGAATGGAGATATCAAAGGTGCCGCCACCTAAATCATAAACCGCAATGACACCTTCTTGACCAGAATCGAGTCCATAGGCGATGGCAGCTGCTGTCGGCTCATTGAGTAATCGAAGTACTTTCACTCCCACTAGCCCTGCGGCGTCTTTGGTGCCTTGACGCTGTGCATCATCGAAATAAGCCGGCACAGTGATCACCACTCCTTCAAGTTCGCCACCTAGGCTCTCCTCTGCTCGAGCGACCAAAGGCCTTAAAATTTCAGCAGACACTTGAATAGGGTTCACTTGACCTTGCTCTGTGTTAAACAAAGGTAAACCATTTTCACTGCTTGCCAAATGATAAGCCGAAATGAGCTTATTGGACTGTAAATCTGCCACGCTTCTACCCATAAAACGTTTAACAGAAATAATCGTATTTTGAGGATCTTGTGCAGAAAAAGCGTCGGCTTCATGGCCGAAATAAACCTTTTCTTGAGTATAACGAATAACCGATGGAAGGGAGTGTCTTCCATCGTGATCGGGAAGGGTCTTCGCCTCACCGCTACGAACAGCAGCAACAAGGGAATTCGTGGTGCCTAAATCAATCCCCACAGCTAATCTGTGTTGATGAGGCGCTGCGCTCTGCCCAGGCTCAGCAATTTGAAAAAGTGCCATATTTGTCCAACTTGATGAGGTAAGTGACACCGATCGGTTAACGAATGCTTCTGAACATCTGTGGCATACCCATTATCTGCTTTGAACAAGATATGACACATTAGCAAGGCAATATTGGGATCGACTCTCACCTACCTAACTTATTAAATAGCTAACTGACTTAAATAGCTAAAAACTGAAAATTAATCATTATCGAATAAGGCATCTTCAACCTTAATCAATTCATCCTGCAATTTTACCATGAATTTTAACTTGCGAACATGATCAGCCGCTAGCAACCAATCTGATTGCTCCTCACTCTCAAGTAAGCGAGCCAAAGTGGACGTTATTAATAGAGAGTAATCAGTAAACGATTGATTAAGATCACTAATTAAATCATCAGGTGCATGACTATCCGTAATGTCTTCCAAGGATTCACGCCATTGCATTTGCTGTATTAAAAACGCGGTATCTTTCACTGTTGTCGACTCATGACTCAACACTATGCCTTTTAAGGCCAGTAGATGCTCTGCACGCAACACAGGGTTTTTGAGTGTTTGAAATCCATCATTGATCTGCGCAGTACGTTGTACCGCTAATCGCTTGTCTTGTTCGGTAGAATGCGCAAATTTATCGGGATGAACCGCCTTTTGCAGATCGCGATAGCGATGAGCAAGTAAGGCGGTATCGACATCAAAAGAAGGAGAAAAACTAAATAATTCAAAGTAATTCATTATTTATCAGAGATCCAGTTAAACGGTAAAACTCTCACCGCAACCACACTCGCCTTTTGCATTAGGATTATTAAACTCAAAACCTTCGTTTAAGCCTTCTTTTACAAAATCTAACTCTATGCCCTGAAGATACACTAGACTCTTAGCATCAATGATAATATTCACACCATCGATAGCATAAAGTTCATCGTCGTCATTCAGATCATCAACAAACTCAAGGATGTATGCCATCCCTGAGCAGCCAGATGTCTTCAATCCGATCCGCAAACCTAAGCCTTTACCACGACTGGCTAAAAAGCTCTTTATTCGCTCCGCCGCCGCAGGCGTAATCGTCATTGTCATCTTAACTCCAACGCTTAACTGTCTTTGGTTTTATATTCATCTAATGCGGCTTTAATCGCATCTTCAGCCAAAATAGAGCAATGAATTTTCACTGGAGGTAACGCTAACTCTTCAGCAATATCCGTATTTTTAATTTCAAGTGCTTGCTCGACGGACTTCCCTTTTACCCATTCCGTCACCAATGAACTTGAGGCAATGGCACTACCGCATCCATAGGTTTTAAATTTTGCATCTTCAATAATGCCACTGTCATTAATGCGCAATTGCAGTTTCATGACATCACCACAAGCGGGTGCCCCTACCATTCCAGTCACGACTGAAGGATCGTTTTTGTCAAATGAACCCACATTGCGAGGATTCTCATAATGATCGATTACTTTTTCGCTATAAGCCATGGTACTTCTCCAATTTATCTATTCGTGAACGATTAATGATGTGCCCATTGGACAGAGTCCAAATCGATACCATCTTTGAACATCTCCCATAGAGGAGACATCTCTCGCAATACACCAATAGATTGAGTAATTGTTTCTATTGCATGCTCAATCTCTTCATCGGTCGTGAAACGACCAATTGAGAAACGAATAGAGCTATGCGCCATCTCATCATTGAGGCCCAGTGCTCTTAATACATAACTTGGTTCTAAACTTGCTGAGGTACAAGCTGAGCCTGAAGATACGGCTAAATCTTTCAGTGCCATCATTAATGACTCGCCTTCAACAAAGTTAAAACTCACGTTTAAACTGCCGCAATAGCGTTGCTCAAGATCGCCATTAATGTACGTCTCTTCGATATGCTTAATGCCATCCCATAATTTATTACGCAAGCGCAAAATTCGAGCATTGTCACTGTCCATATCCGTTTTTGCAATAGCAGCCGCTTCGCCCATACCCACAATTTGATGAGTCGCTAACGTACCACTGCGCATACCACGCTCATGCCCGCCACCGTGCATCGTTGCTTCAAGGCGAATACGAGGCTTACGGCTCACATATAGTGCACCAATCCCTTTAGGACCATACATTTTATGAGCTGAAATCGATAATAAATCCACTTTGGTTTTTTGCACATCAACAATCATCTTGCCAACACTTTGCGCTGCATCCACATGGAAAATAATTTTGCGTGAACGACATAGCTCACCAATCGCATCGATATCTTGAATCACACCAATTTCATTATTCACATGCATGATACTGACTAAAATGGTGTCTTCGCGCATCGCTTCTTCAAGCATGCTTAGGGGGATCAATCCATTATCTTCAGGCTGCAAATACGTGACTTCATAACCTTCACGCTCAAGCTGACGGCAAGTATCGAGTACCGCTTTATGCTCCGTCTTACTGGTGATGATATGCTTACCTTTTTTCTGGTAAAAATGTGCCACACCTTTAATGGCCAAATTATCAGATTCTGTCGCCCCAGACGTAAAAACAATCTCACGGGGATCGGCATTAATCAATTCAGCAACTTGGTTACGTGCAATATCCACCGCTTCTTCGGCTTGCCAACCATAACGATGAGAACGCGACGCTGGATTACCAAAAATGCCATCCATCGTCATACATTGCATCATTTTTTCTGCGACACGGGGATCAACCGGTGTTGTCGCAGCATAGTCTAAGTAGATAGGTAATTTCATCTCACACTCCGTACTGTGTACCCCGTCTATCACAGGCTACTCACAACGTACAAAAATTTATTTTTATAATCATCGCAAAAGAGGATTACGCACCCAACCTTTGCTCCTGTTGTAACTTATCTTGCTGAACAGAAATAAACTGCACATCTCGTTTACGCATCAAGCCCGCAAGACTGATACCATTCAAAAAATCGGATATTTGGTCGCTTAAATCTCCCCAAAGTGAATGCGTTAAACAACGACTTCCACCTTGGCAATTCCCTTGACCTTGACAACGAGTCGCATCCACAGACTCATCGACAGCACGCACCACCATTCCCACAGAAATGTCACAGGCATTCATACCTAGGCGATATCCTCCACCCGGCCCGCGGACACTGGAAACTAATTCATTTTTTCTCAATTTAGCAAAGAGTTGCTCTAGATAGGACAATGATATCCCTTGACGCTCTGAAATGTCAGCCAGTGGCACTGGCCCAGCAGTAGAATGCATTGCAACATCCAACATAGCTGTGACGGCATACCGACCTTTCGATGTAAGTTTCATGTCGACTTCGGCTCCTAAAAACGCCTAAAAAGCATAGTCTAATTTCAACATACCCGAGTAAATTAGTCAAGTATTAAACCTAGTCATTTACTCAAGTATTATTGATTTTCAGCTTGCTTAAATAAATCATCGAAGCCACCCACATCTCAAGCTCGGTATTTAACCTTTTTATCCGCCAATATTCAATGAAAATCGCACTTTTATTTGCCTCAAACGCCCTTTCAACAACCCTTAAAATAAAGCAATATTGATACGGGTAAGATTATTAAATAATCGGTTCAAATTAATCCAAGCCATGTTGGCGTTTTTGCGCGGCTGCTAGCTCAGCATCACTGAATTCATCGATTTCAAGATCCGGTAACTTATCGGTGCAGACATTCCCCCCCATTGTTTGCACTGCTTGACAGAGATCTTGTACTTTTGTATCCATTAAGTGCATATGATCAAGCATTTGCCCTATTGCATTAGCCACGGGATCGGGATTATCGGGTGAGACGGCATACGCATCAAATCCATATTTTTTGGCCATTTCATTACGGCGATCAAGGGTTTCTTTAGATTGCTGGGACACCGTTGTAACTACGCGCCCAGGAATACCCACGACCGTCGTCTCACTAGGCACATCTTTAACCACAACCGAATTTGAGCCGACTCTTGCACCATCATGCATTGTGATAGGACCTAAAATCTGTGCTCCTGCCCCCACAACAACATTATTGCCTAATGTCGGGTGACGTTTACCCGCTTTCCAAGTTGTTCCACCCAGTGTCACGCCATGATATAAGGTACAATCATCACCAATTTCAGCCGTTTCGCCAATCACGACCCCCATACCATGATCAATAAAAAAGCGCTGCCCTATGGTTGCACCCGGATGAATTTCAACCCCAGTTAACCAGCGGGAAAACGTGGATAAACAACGAGACAATAAACGCCATTTTTTCAACCAAAGTTTATGACTTATACGGTGGATCCAAATTGCTTGCATGCCGGGATAATTGAGCAATACTTCCAGAGTGCCTTTTGCGGCGGGATCTCGGTGATATATTGATGCAATATCATCTTTAAGCCTTGCAAACATGGTAAAGATTCCTTGTTATCTATTGATCGCTTGAGGTTTTATCCATGACTTTTTTATCAGTCACATTCTTATCAACAGAGGTTAATATGCCACGTAAAATGTTCATCTCAGCACGTTCAATTCGAGCGCGGCTAAACAAACGACGTAATTTTGTCATCACTTGACCGGGATGATTTTTTACAATGAAGCCTGTGGATAATAGAGTATTTTCCAAATGAGTAAAAAAGTTCTCTTGATCTTTGGCCAGTGGATAAACTTCCTCAACTTTAGGATAATCTATCTTTGTCGAGTTAAGGTAGGCCATACGGGCTTCATAACAAATAATTTGCACCGCTTGGGCCAAATTCAATGAGGTGTATTCCGGATTTGCCGGAATCGCCACATGGTAAGTACATTTTTGCAATTCTTCATTGGTCAAGCCATTATTTTCTCGGCCAAACACAATGGCCACAGAGCCATTCATTGCAGAACCAACCAGTTTTTCTCCCGCTTCACGGGGATCAAGCATAGGCCAATCAAGGGTACGACTGCGCGCGCTTGTCGCAATCACCATCGAACAATCAGCAATGGCTTCTTCAACAGAATCAACCGTCACTGCATGTTTAAGAATATCTGACGCACCCGCCGCTAAAGCAACAGAGTGACCATCAGGTGCCACTTTAGGCTCTGCAAGATATAAAGAGGATAACCCCATGGTTTTCATTGCACGGGCTGTAGAACCAATATTTCCCGGATGAGAAGTTCCGACGAGAACAACGCGTATATTACTTAGCATTAAACGACTTAATTTTATAGAAGATGATTGATGGGAATGTTACCACACACTCATGAAAAAATTTATACTTAAATCAATATTTGATATAACGGATAAATCACGTATAATCCCGCTCCGATTATTCGTATCCGTTCTTTAACATCCAGGGGATAGCAACCATGCTTCCAATGCAAACTATTGCTGTGCGCGCTGCTCGCGCTGCCGGCCAAACTATTGTACGCGCCTTTGCCGAGCTTGATCGTATTGAAGTCAGCTCCAAAGGAATTAATGACTATGTCACTAACGTGGACAAGGAAGCTGAATCTACTATTGTTTATCAAATCCGTAAGGCTTACCCAGATCACACCATTATTGGTGAAGAAAAAGGTGAAAACCGCGTCGGAAATAGCGATTATGTGTGGATAATTGATCCTTTGGATGGCACTAATAACTTCGTTCGTGGTATTCCTCATTTTGCCGTTTCAATTGCTATGCAGTTTAAAGGTAAAACAGAAGTCGCAGTTGTATATGATCCAATTCGTGATGAGCTTTTTTCTGCCGTTCGTGGAAAAGGTGCCAAACTGAATGACTTCCGTATTCGCGTTAATAAATCAACTGATTTCAACAATGCAATTATCGGTACAGGCTTTCCCTTTAAAGCAAAACAACACACTGAAACGTACATGAACATGTTTTCAGAAGTCTTCAGCCAATGTGCAGACTTACGCCGTGCAGGTTCTGCCGCTCTTGATTTAGCTTATTTAGGAGCGGGCCGTTTAGATGGTTTCTTTGAAATTGGCCTTAAACCATGGGATATCGCTGCGGGCGATCTTATTGTTCGTGAAGCGGGTGGAACTGTCACTGACTTAACCGGTAACCATAACTACTTAAGCTCAGGTAATATCATTGCAGGCTCACCTAAAGCCACAACGACGATGGTAAAAAGTTTTCGTCCACTGCTTAATGAAGCACTGAAGCGCTAAACAAAAAAACAATCATAAAAAAGCGCCTCTTTTGGCGCTTTTTATTCTTAATAATCATTACTTAAATGAGTAGGTCCTATTGTTTTTGTGCCACATCAGGTGCCTTTTTCGCATTTTTCAGTAATTCAGTTAAATCTTCCCCCACTACCCACTCTTTGCCACTCACAACAATTGGCGTCGTCACTGTTATGCTTCCTGTCGCAGTTGCAAAAGACATTTCAACAAATCGAGCCCAGTACCCTTTAGATTCTGTCACATTAGCGATAGGAAATTGACAACTTTTTTTATCGCACTTCCCCGATAAACGGCTTGAGGTAAACACAACGCCAGCATTGACTCTAAAATCGCGCAATTTAGGATTAAATGCCTGCCATAAACGCGCCGTAATAGGTGCACTATGGGTTTGTACTGCCGTCATTCTCCCTTGTTTACTCAACGTCCAATTTAATGACGGCGGCGAGACATTTTCAATGAACGTCCCATAAAAATTAATCACCTCTTGAGTCACCAAAGCCATATTAATTTGATGACTTTGATTTGGTATCACTCTTAATGTATTTAAACCTGGCAGTTTTTTTAAATATAAACTCACTGAATCGGCCGCGAAGAAGTCATCGCCTGCGGCGCTGATAATATATTTAGGGATCGCTAAACGCCTTTGATAAACCGGATTATCGTCATAAGTTAAGGGATCTTCAATTTGCATCAATTGACTAAAGGCACTTGAGTCAATTCTTTCTGTGATCCCTTGAGCAATATAATCTTGAAATGCCGGTGGCCAGCCCTTAAAGCTTTGATAAATATGTTTAAGGTTGGCTTTAGTATCGAGGATATCAATCACAATTGGAATAATACCATTAACACGCTCATCAGCTAAAGCCACTAACCAAGCCGCCCAGCCTCGCTTACTGGCTCCTGAAACCACAAAATCGGTAGGAATAACCCAACCTTGATCTTTTGCTATCGCTTGCACTGCATCCATCGCCATTATTGCCGCTTTCGCCATCGGTAAATGAACAGGCCAATAGGCTTGAGTGGGATCATCCAAATAACGGCTCCAGCTATATGCGACCAAATCATCTTCTTTACGCTCGATTCCATCACTAAAAGTAAGATACTGATTAGGCGAGAAGTTAATTTCCATCACATAGGCATTCGTCGCTTTTGCTATTGCCAGTGCATCCATATTATTGCTTTGACTCACAGCATCATTATTCAGCGGATGATTGACCCCGCCATTAATGATCATTAACCCCTGATGAGGGCGTGTCGTATTCAGTTGATTGGGTCGATATAAGTTAATTTGATGCCGCCAAGTCGTCCCTTTTTTGCTGATCTCCTTTGATGGCCAAAAAATGCTACTAAGCTGATACTGATAAATCGTGATATTACCTGATTGACTTGAATCATCTAGCCGCCATTTTGGTAGCGAGCCTTTCTTTTTAGCTTGCATAAAGCAAGCTAACACCATTTGGGGTGCTTGAAATAAGGACTGAGGATCACAGGCGGCCTTTACGGGCTGAGCCCATAAAAAGCCAAGTAAAAGCAAGATAAAAAAGGAATGATAACGACAAATATTAGCGAGAGGAAACCACAACATCATTCATGTCTCAACAACAAACTGTACCTCTACTTATAGTGCATAAAACAGACATTCACCAATTAACTTGTATACCAACATAAGAATAACTATAAAATTTCGTTGGCTTTTTTATACATCAATCTATTGCCTTTTTATTGTACGCTTTGTATGGTGTTTCATTACACAAAGCATGTGCGCCACCTATCTCAACACTTTAACGTTTAGCTTTCATGTGTCGAGCGTTAATAGACATATTAATAACATAATAAATAACCTTAACTCGAATTAAGCAGCGCCGTTAAATATCGCTATTTTATGCCCCTATCTGTGTTGTATTTTCTACTAATAGCGGGCAATTAGGCACGAAATCTTGCCTTGATATCGACAAACATATCGGCATTTAGCAAAAAGTGAAATAAATTAAAATAAGTAAGCCAATTAACATGTTAATTGTAAATGTAATTTTGTCTATACCTGACACTCGACATCTCGAGTTCAGATTAAATAATAAAAATATTTTATCTTGAGGGGAAAAATATGTTGTGGTTTCTACTCTGTATCGGATTATTAATCGGTGGCTACGTCATTTATGGCACCTTTGTTGAAAAAGTGTTTGGGATCAGCAAACATAATCAAACCCCCGCCTTTAAACATCATGACGGGGTTGACTTTATTCCCATATCAAAGGGAAAAGCCTATTTAATTCAATTACTCAATATCGCAGGTGTGGGGCCTATTTTTGGCCCCATATTAGGTGCTCTCTATGGGCCTGCTGCCATGCTGTGGATTGTCTTAGGTTGTATTTTTGCTGGTGCAGTGCATGATTATTTTTCAGGGATGTTATCTATTCGAAATCAAGGACAATCGATACCCAATCTAGCGGGAAAATACTTAGGTAAGCCTGCAAAACATTTCACTAATTTTTTTGCTATTATACTGCTGCTGCTCGTTGGTGTGGTATTTATTTCCGCGCCAGCAGGACTACTCAGCAAACTCACGGGGTGGCATGTCAGCTTATTCGTTATCCTCATTTTTAGTTACTATTTGCTGGCTACTTTAGTCCCCATTGATAAAATTATTGGTAAACTCTACCCTTTTTTCGGCGCTTTATTATTATTTATGTCCGCAGGGCTCACTATTGCACTTATTCTGTCAAGTGATCATCAATTGCTAGCCAGTTATAAAGTAAGTGACGTCTTTAGCAATTTAAACCCTAATAACATGCCCTTATGGCCAGCATTGTTTATTACCATTGCTTGTGGCGCGGTGTCGGGCTTTCACGCCACACAATCTCCACTCATGGCACGCTGTGTGGAAAACGAAGCCAATGGACGTTTTGTGTTCTTTGGCGCCATGATTGGTGAAGGGATCATTGCCTTGATCTGGTGTGCCATTGCCCTATCATTTTATGATGGTGTAGCAGGTCTCAATACTGCTATGGCCGGTAATCCAGCCAATTTAGTGTATGACGCATCCCATGTACTATTGGGTACGATTGGCGGCGGCTTGGCCATATTAGGCGTGATTATTCTGCCTATTACCTCGGGCGATACAGCCTTTCGTTCGGCAAGACTTATCCTTGCGGAAATGTTTCGAACTCCTCAAAAATCACTGCCTAAACGACTGCTGTTCGCTATTCCCTTGTTCATTGTCGGTGGGATCTTAACTCAAATTGATTTTGCAGTACTGTGGCGCTATTTCGGCGTCGCGAATCAAGCGACAGCCGTCATCATGCTTTGGACCAGCTCCGCCTATTTATTACGACACCAGAAATTGCATTGGGTTGCCAGCTTACCGGCATTATTCATGACAACGGTCGTGATAAGTTTTTTATTGAACTCAGATACCTTAGGGGCAGGACTGCCAATCATGGTATCAAGCATCAGTGGCATAATCGTGAGTATAGGTGTCCTAGCATTAATCATTGGGAAAAATAAAAAAGGGATAAATATTGAAACACCATTAAATGAAAACCGAGCTCGCTTATAAGGCTGAACTCGAGTTGAGTCGCGCCATTAGATATCGGCACGTTGCAAAGAGTAACTTAAAAAAGAAAAAAAGAATCAATTAGACAATTGATTTTAAGTTAAATCTTTTATCCAGACACTTATCATCCCGAGTTCTGGTTAATAAAATAAGTTCAGCTTAACGCTTTAAGCCATAATCACAAACTGAGACACATTTATAGATGAATAGGCTATTAATCTAAAAACATGATCAGCCTATTCATCCATTTTCATTGCTACTCATTAATTTTTATTTTCTTCAATATCATGAATAATGCTGTTAGATCACCATTTAATAACCCACAAAGGTCAGTTGATAGCGATGCGTAAATTCACTAAGCATGTCCTGCACTAACGCTCTTAAGGTAATATCTGAATTTTTTTCTTTGGCATTTTGTGCCAGTGTTACCTTAATATCAACCAATATCCCGTACTCATCATGAGCCCCAGCACTCACTTCAACTTGCACACCCTGCAACCCTTTAGATAATACTTCCTGATAAACCTCTTCAATTTGCAGCCAGACCAATTTAGGTTTAAAGGTTTTTCCCACTGCCGTGACAGGTAATTGCTCAAGAATACGGATAACCTTAGGTATTGCGGCACGCTCAGGTACTGTTTTTCTAGCATATGCTAAAATATCAGCCTCGGTAATGTCACATCCGGTGTTCAGCACAACATATGCTGCAGGCACTTCACCTGAATAACGGTCTGGACGACCAACAGCGGCAGAGAATGCAATTGCCGGGTGCGCCTGTAAAGCTTCCTCTATCATTAACGGATCAATGTTATGTCCGCCTCTAATGATCATATCTTTTGAACGCCCTGTTAACCAGAAAAAACCCTCTTCATCTTTTCTCGCTAAATCCCCCGTGTTTAGCCATTTAATGCCATCAAAGTCAGTAACAAATAGCCCCTTATTTTTTTCTGATTGCGTATAACCAGATGTAACATGCGGCCCTCTAACAAGCAGTACACCTATCTCATTTGATTCACATAAACGCAATAATTGGCCATCATCATTGAGTTTCACACAACACATATCGCTATAAGGAAAACGCAAACCAATAGAACCAATTTTGGGTGTTCCTGCCATGGGATTTAAACTTGTTGCAACGGTTGTTTCTGTTAACCCATATCCTTCAATCAATTTAATTTTAGTAAGATCTTGAAATTTTTTAAATAAATCAACGGGCATTGGCGCGGCGCCACAAATTGCAAATTTTAGACTGTCTAATTTATACCTCGGCGTACCCATTTGAGCTAATGCCGCATATATTGTGGGTACCGCACTAAAACTTGCCACTTTAAAATGTTCAATCATTTGATATAAATTCGCCACAATCCCTGGTGTTCGATAACCATCAATCCCTGCAATCAAAATCGTACTACCAATCGATAAAGGCATCAAACCTGAGATAATCGCCGCATTACAGTGAAAAATAGGTAACCCAACTAGAATGGTATCCTCAGATTCAAGATCTGTTATGGCATCGATCATAGCGCAAATATAAATTTGATTAGCATGATTTTGCTGAACCAACTTAGGTTTACCAGTTGTCCCTCCCGTATGAAATAACGTAGTTATATCATCACTTTTAATGGAACGAGTGTTATCCAAAGAGGCTGAATTGTATTCATGAATAACGCTTTCATACCGATAATATTCTTGATGACCAAAGTCGATACTATTTATATCACTTTGGTTAAATTTAAGATCGCCACCAATAGAGATAATGGTTTCCAAGCTTGGAATATGATCGCAAATCGCAATGACTTTCTCCCAAATATTTGAGTGAGCCCCCTCCCCTAATGCAACCAAGACTTTACTGTTTGCGCCACACATAATATCGCGGATCATTTCAGGTTCTAATAGCGGATTAATGGGGTTAATTTTACAACTTAGGGCTCCACCCCAAAGAAAAAAATGGGCTTCAGGCACATTAGGTAATAAAAGGGTCACGACATCATCTTTACCATACCCCAGCGCATTCAACATATTAGCAGTACGATGCATATATTGAACTAATTCACAATACGAATATCGCGCAGCTACCTTTGTCGGCTCTTCTCCACTTTCAACCAAAATAATGGCATCTCGATCTGGGGAGTTAATACTCGATTTCACAATTAAATCATAGGTATTTGCAGGTAAATCCAACATGGAATATGGTTTTTTTTCAATAACTTCAATATCGGCGAGAGTATGGACTGAATGTTTGCTAACCATTTTGAAACCTTAGTATATTCATTGAGGAAATAATCAGTAAAATGAAACTTCCCTCCTAAATTACAACAGTAAAATGATAATTAACAACAAGCAGTGGAAATAAAGCCATCTAAAAAGAAGCTATTAAATATATATTAAAAATCACTCATGTTAAATGATTTAAAATAAAAAACTGATAACAAAATAGTTTATTTTTTTTGCACTTACTTAAAATTTAGGCTATCACCACTTTTACTCTTATAATAAAACCAAAAATAAAACACTATCGCTAATTCAATAAAATAGCCGCTATTAGGTTCAATAGCGACTGCCCGTTCCCATATCCTTTAAGGCTTTTTCAACGCCTTAATGAGTACTGAGGTATCCATACGGCCTAAACCCTGATTCGATAAAGCTTGATAGTCATCATTCACCGACTCGGTTAATGGTAAACTTAACCCATGCTTTGCCGCCTCATCCAAGCATATGCCTAAGTCTTTTATCATCCAATCTATCGCAAAACCAAAATCAAAGGTATTCTGCGCCATAGTCGCCGCTCTATTTTCCATTTGCCATGAGCCCGCTGCGCCATGTTTCAGAGTATTCACCACATCTTCAATATTTAAATTGGCTTTCTCTGCTAAGGTCAGTGCTTCACTTAATCCCCTTAGCACGCCTGAAATACAAATTTGATTCACCATTTTACACCGCTGACCTTGGCCATTTTCGCCCAGTAAGGTGCTTTGTTTCGCATACACATCCATGACAGATTGCACTCGGTCAAATATGGATACTTCACCACCACACATAACGGTTAATGCCCCATTTTCTGCCCCCGCTTGCCCGCCCGATACTGGCGCATCAATAAAATGCATCCCATGAGTTTGACAAAAATCACTGAGCTCAACCGCCAAAGTGGCTGAGGTCGTGGTATGATCAACCAAAATCGCGCCAGGCTTCATACCGGCTACCGCCCCAGTATCACCGTAAATGACACTTCTAACATCATCGTCATTACCCACACATACAAACACAATATCAGCCTCCATAGCGGCGGCTTTTGGTGTATTAGCTTGATTGCCCTGATAGGTTTGGCACCATTTATCCGCTTTATCGCCACTGCGATTAAACACTGTGGTTGCATAGCCCGCTTGTTGTAGATGGCCTGCCATTGGAAACCCCATAACCCCTAAACCGATAAATGCCACTTTTATTGATTTCATACACCCCTGCCTGTTTGAATGTTAAACTTTAAAACATAAATAGCACTGTGCTTACTATGTGAAAAGTGTAAGAGAATGAATATTGACTGAGTGTATACCGATAAATTGACCTATGTCAATTTTGTTTGTCACCACTTTGACATAGGTTTACTTCTTGATCTTTTCTCCTTACACTGACATTCGATCCAGTTTTCGTTGACTTCAAGGACTGCTCTTCATGAGTAATAATAAGTTTAGGCATATTGCTCAAACTATCGACAATCGTATTTTAGAGGGTGTATACCCAGCTAACACAAAACTGCCTCCACACAGAGTATTAGCCACAGAACTGGGCACCACGCCCAGTACCGTTGCAAAAGCCTATACATTGTTAATGGAACAACAAAAAGTCATCTCTTTTGTGGGTAAAGGCACCTTTGTCTGCGCCAACTCCCGACTTGAAAATGCAATACAAGCAACCGACATTGAACAAGAATATAATTTTTCCATTCTGCAGCCCTGTTTGAAATACAACCAAAGTACATTACAGGCCGCCTTTCGACAAAGTGCACAAGATTTAAGCCTAGATATATTGGGCTATGCCGATCATAGTGGCCATATAGCCCATAAAGAAGCTGGCGCAAAGTGGGCACGCACCTTTGGATTAGACGTTGTTCATGCTCAAGAAATCCTGCTAACCAATGGCGCACAAAATGCGTTAGACATATTAATACAAACCTATACTCAGCCCGGTGATGTGATTGCCGTCGAGCAATATACCTATCCTGGTATTTTATCCATTGCCCAGCTCCACGGATTAACCCTTATAAGCATTCCCATGGACGAGCAAGGTATGCAAGTTGATGCACTCAACCAAGCCTTAAAGAGTAATGATATAAAGTTAGTGGTCATTTTGCCCTCTTATCAAAATCCCACTACCATTACCATGCCATTAACACGTCGAAAAGCCATTGCAAAGATCATAGCAGCCCATTCAACTTGGTTAATAGAAGATGATCTATATGGCTTTTTAAATGACAGCATGCTGCCTGCTATTACCAATTTCATCCCCCAGCAAAGCTTTCACATCAGTGGGCTCTCTAAGGCCATTAGTCCAGCCCTGCGCTGTGCTTTTTTAAAAGCCCCCAGAGATGAAATTCGAAAATTAACCGCTCGTATTCGTGCCTCTATCTGGCTCGCTTCCCCGTTAACCTTTCATCTAGCCCAAGGCCTTATCGACTCAGGTGAAGCCTTCACATTGGTGGAAACCCAAAAAGACATTGCTCGAAAACGCCAAGCGTTTACTCGACACGCCTTGTCATTTTTACGTTACTCGAGCCATGAAACCAGTTACCATATCTGGGTTGCCCTTCCCACTCATTGGCGCAGCGACACCTTGCTAATGGAGACCAAACACAGAAAAATATTGCTCAGCAGTGGCCGATTCTTTACTCAAGATAACCCCTCGCTGCCATCAGGCACTGAATACATACGGTTATCTTTGATGGCCATTAATGACGAAACCCATTTTCAACAAGGTATTTTACAACTGGCAGCATTGTTAAAAGACGATCCTAAACATGCACTCGCGCCAGTAACGTAAGTGACCTAACCTTGCTCACTCAGCAGGCATTCAAATTGAACCACTCGATAGAGAAAAAGAGAACATCATGGCAAAGAAGTTTTATGTGGTATGGAAAGGCAGAAAAACCGGTATTTTTACCCAGTGGGATGAAACCAAAAAACAAGTTGAACATTTTGCCGGTGCGCAATACAAATCCTTTAAAACCGAAGCCGAAGCCAAAGCGGCTTTTTCTCAAGGCAGCGGCCAAAGTAGAACACAACAAAAAACGGCAACAACAAAAGCCAAGGCCACACCAACGGCCCTTAAAGAGAGCCATCAACAATTTGATGTGACCTTATATACCGATGGGGGTTGCGAACCCAACCCAGGTGAAGCAGGATCCGGCGTTGCCCTTTATCATAAAACAACATTAATCGCCCTGTATTATGGTTTGTACCATTCCAATGGCACCAATAACTCCGCTGAGCTTAATGCCCTCTATCAAGCGTTGCTACTGGCCAAAGAAGCCATCGTATCCAAGCAATCGGTACAAATTTTAAGTGATTCACAATACTCGATTAATTGCATCACTCAATGGGCGACAGGCTGGCAAGCCAAAGGCTGGAAACGACAAAAAGCGGGCGACATTAAAAACCTTGAGATCATTCAACAAGCCTATGCGCTGTATTGCGAGCTCAAACATGACATTTCCATCAAACACGTCGCCGCTCACATTGGCATTGAAGGCAATGAACTGGCCGATCGCATGTCCATTTATGCCATCGATCAGAAAAATCCTCAATTTTGTCGCTATGATAAACCGCTGGATATTAAGCACTTGTTGAGTTTGCGTACAGGGTAGGAATGAACGTGAGTACCCACTCACGCAGGGATTAGGAGGACTGCTCGTCCTTATCCTCCTAATGACCTCCATAACGCCCAACGGAGTAAAACACTTTAATTTTCGATATACAAAAAAATCTACCATCTCATATTCGCCGTCCATGGCTCAACTAAGACTATTTTCAACATCCTGTCTCAATCACAATATTTTTTATCGAAAAGTTAAAGCTACTCCGATGGGGAGCCCACAAGCTAAGAAAAAATGTTTCTTCGAATTAAGGTTCAGTGCTTTACTGATTTACTCGATTAAAGTTTGATACAGTTAGAAGTTATTTTCATTTAAAACAGTATATTAGGATTAGCTTTTATATGTGTTTTTACTAATGGCTTAATTCAATAATAATTGCTCTAATCAAGCATGCTCGCTATAAAGAGCGCTATGTTACCAAGCAACACGGTCGAAAGTAAGTTAAGGAATTATTAATGAGCAATCTGGAAGAAATAAAAATTGATTTACGTGGTGTTGATAGCAATCTTAAGGACAAAAACTCTTTTGTGCCTAAATATCAACGTTCTTATGCATGGAAAGAAGAGAATGTTAAACACTTCCTTCAAGATATAGGTGCTGCAATTAACAATGGATCTAGTGAATACTTTCTTGGATCAGTTGTGATTTCAGAAAAGGAAGAGGGAAGACCAGAAATTGTGGATGGACAACAACGATTAGCTACTACAATGATACTTTTAGCAGCAATACGTGATTACTTCTTTCTCCTAGGTACAGATGAAGGGAAAGAACGTGCTCAAATGATATTTAATGAGTACCTAGCTAAGAAAGACCTAGATACACTAGAGTTGCTACCTAAGCTTAGTCTCAATGACACCGATCATGACTATTTTTTAAAGCTAATTGTCAACAATCCCGACTCACCTAATAAAAAAATTAAACCAGAAAAAAAATCACACGAGCGAATAAATAAGGCGGCCATAGAGGCGAAAAATTATGTTCGCTATTTAACTGGGATCACTACAGACCCAACAAAAGACCTAGTTCAATGGATTAATTACCTAAAAGAAAAAGCGAAGGTTATTGCAGTCAGGGTTCCTGATGAATCTAATGCCTTTACTATTTTTGAAACACTCAATGATAGAGGACTCGCACTAGCAGTATCTGATCTTTTAAAAAACTACCTTTTTTACAAATCAGAAGATCGCGTAACTGAAGTGCAACATAAATGGGTGCAAGTAATATCTACAATAGAATCGGCCGAAGATGAAAAAACGGTTATAAATTTCATAAGAAATTACTGGTCTTCGAAACACGGGCTGGTTCGAGAAAAAGACCTATTTGATAAAATCAAAAAAAATGTAACCAGTAAGGCGGAAGCAATATCATTGGCATCAGGCTTGTTCGATACTAGCAAGCTCTATTCAGCAATAATTACATGTGACGATAATTTCTGGTCAAATTATCCTTCAAGTTCAAAAACATCAATGCAGACTTTGAATTTTTTTAAGATGGTACAGGTTCGGCCTTTGATATTATCGGTAATAGAAAATTTTCATGAAAAAGAAGTAGATAATGCGCTTAAATTACTTGTTAATGTTTCTGTCAGATTTCTAATAGTTGGGGGTCTAGGTGGAGGTGCTTTAGAGCAAAAGTATTGTGAAGGGGCTCTTAAGATTAATAACAATGAAATTTCTACAGCAAAACAGCTTTCAGATTTCATGAAATCTTCAGCTCCAAGTGATAATGAGTTTAAATCTTCATTTGAGACCGCAACTGTTTCAAAAAATTACCTAGCTAGATATTACTTACGGGCTCTCGAAATGATTGAAAAGGGGGATTTGGAACCTGAATTTGTTCCTAATACGTCGAATGATATCGTCACATTGGAACATATTTTACCTGAGAACCCATCTCAAGCGTGGGGATATATTAATGCTGATGATGCGAAGTCTAATTACAAAAGATTAGGTAATATGGCATTACTAAAAAAATCGTTAAATTCGGATATAGGTAATGATGGTTTTGCTGCCAAAAAACCATTCTACAATGACTCTGAGTACCAACTTACATCGACTTTAAGCAAGCACGATAGTTGGGGAATTGATGAGATTAGCCAGCGACAAAATAAGCTATCCGACTTAGCACTGAAGGCGTGGCCAATATAAGTCCAACAAACGCATGTTGTCATAAAAAATGATCAACGGAAAACAACGAAGACACATATGGACGCTCCCGTTGAGTCAAACTTGTTTTGACTTTTGAAAACCAAAAAAACCTAGCCAATGCCTTGATAAGCTTTGGTCATTAGTCTCTATATTGCCTACTTAATACTCGCTCAAGGCATTGTACTGACATCACTTCATAAGAAAGAAGCATAACTGAGCATAACTGACACACCCACAATTATTTTCGAATTCCCAGAACTGGCACATCTAGCTAAAACACAAAATATCATTTAAATGCAAATGCTTACACCAAATACCCTTTTAGGGGAAAATACTGGTCTAATGTAGTCATCGAGCATGGGGGCTTACCAAAGTAGCTTGAGCCCCTAATGCCTAATCTTGAATAAATCGTAAGGGATAATTCGGACATCCGCAATCTAATTTATTTTCTAACTCTTAAGGCTAGTGCATCTCACTAAAACACAATAAATACCTTAAAATACAGCATATTAAGATTACTTTTATTTAGGTTAGAGTATTGACTTACTTGTTAAGTGCATGTGCACGATTTAAAGGTTAGGTTGCTATTTATAGAGGGCTATGCCACCACCAAGAAGAAATTTGATTTGTATCGAACTTGCTATTGAATAAAATAGTCCTATTATCGCTTATCAATCCCGTCCAGCAGACCATTAAAAATACCGTGGAGCGATTCATTAAGGCCTTTAATGCCCATGATAGCCATGCTATGGCCAACCTTGTTACTAATAATATTGAATGGATAAGTATTTCAAATGAAAAAGTCATGATCGAGACTAAAGGTAAGAAAGCACTCATCGAGAACATGGATGCTTATTTTAAAGCTTGCCCAACATGCCAGTCTAAACTGTCTGATATTATCTCATCGAGTCATCGAGTTAGCGCCGTTGAAATCGCCCACTGGCAAAGTAAAAACGGCCCAAAAACACAACAATCGATGTCAGTTTATGAGTTTTCAAACGGATTAATCAGTCGCGTCTATTATTTTCCTTCTGAGCAGATATGACTGAAAGACTTTACCTCATTTCGCTTATGGCCCTTCTTAACAGAATTGTTTCCACTAAATTAGCTTATTTTTAATAGCCTTAATGTCACGGCTATGAGACAATATTTGGATGAAAATTTATGCTTATATACATAAAGCCCCAGTACGTGTTGTTCGTATTGGGCGACGCCGAGCTTGGATGCGTTTGAAGCGTGATATGCTATTAATTAAAGAAGCCTTGTCTCAAGAAAAACAAGAAACAAAAGACATGCTCATCACTTATAAGCGGTACACTCAAAAACAAGCCTCACATGAAGAGTTAGCCAAAGCGAATAAACAATTTGCCGATTTGCTAAAAAGCTTAGGATTGGGGGTGTTTGCTGTACTGCCTTTTGCTCCACTGACAATACCACTCATTGTTAAGCTCGGAAAATGGGTTGGGGTCGATGTCTTACCAAGTTCTTTCAATAATCTTGCCGAAAAAAGACCTAAAAGAAGCCCTAAAATCAACACGAAATCTAAAGTAAAAGGTGAAGAATAAATCGACACAAACCACACTTACCGTTCACTTTACAATCAAGATCAAGGATACGATCTCACCATACCTCAATAAAGGAATATTGAACCTAATGAATACCCTTTATTGAGTGCTAACACTGTAAGGCTTCAAGAAAAGTCCCTATCTCTTTATAAAACTACATTCAAGATGTACTAACTTAACAAAACTTGCTTTAAATGACTCATCGCCACATCATTTACCCCAAGTTCATCAAGACAATCAACAAGTTTTAGTAAGTAATCACTGTTTCTTCCTAATGGACCTGAAGCCGCCGCAATAGATTGACTCACTTGCTCCAATGATAAACCGGGTAAATAATTAGCATGCGCTTTGTTCATTGTGAACGTTAAAGCAGGCACCGTTTCATTTGCTGATGTTATGATCTCTACCCAAGTCGGAATATATACCCCTGTCAGCATTTCTCTATTCCAAAGCAATTCAAGTTCATTGTTCACTTCAGCAGCAGGAATTTCATAACCCAAACCTTGGCATTGACCGCCTTCTTCAACACCTAACATTAATGCTGGGATCGCACTTGTTCCTCTGGCAATAATATCACGAATACAAAATTGTCTGTGGTAGCCCTCTAATGTACAAGGCTCTACATGAGAAAAATGAAACGTGGGATTCCACATCAATGATCCATAGGCAAAAACCCACAATGGTTTGCCTTTCAAATAAGAAGATAAAGTTTGTGTTAATAACGTTTGTCGCGTTTCTTCATCAAGTAAATTCAATTCCCCTAAATCAACTCTTTCTTGAAGCCACTCGGGTAATGTCCGAGATATTAATTTATTTCGAGTTAACTTCCATCCCTGTTTTTTTGTCATCTCACCTCTCCATGGTTATTCAATCAGGTGTTGCACAATATGATGATACCGACAGTCCTTTTTATACCGCCTGAATCACCAATAGCATTCAAACATCCCCTATCCAATTAACTCCATTTAAACCCTGCCTTTAGAAAAATCTGATCATTTAAACCTGATAAATGCAACAACGGCATCATTAATTGCACGGCATACAAACAGTCATAAAAATATGTGCACTATGAGCTCATATTTCTCTTAATCCTGTACCTTCATTTCACTTAGGGATCTCTCCAGAGTATTACCTCTAAGTATATACCTAAAAATAAAGCTGTATTCTTATTTTTAACATGGTCATTCAATGTGAGAATAGAGTGCTATTCGCAACACTAAAACCCGCACCACTGAAATAATATGAAGGGCAATATGGAGAAAAATAAATAACCTGATGTGATGGTCTCCTCCCTTACTGCAGATTCAATGCAATAAAAAAGAAAAGCGCTGACTGCAATAGCGCTAAGACGAGCTCAAAAAATTAACTTAGCTTGTTTTCCTTGACTGCTGGACTAAAAGTACACCTATGGGTCCAAATAAAATGCCTTTCAATAGACTAACTATAAGGCTATTTTTTTGCTTACCTAAATGTAAACAATAAATCACTGATGGTAACCATATCAATAAAAACAATAAGGTTATCCACATCAACTTCATCAACCCCATCGAAATTAATGTGGTCAGCAGTACCTCTCCCATATCTTCCTCCTAGGTGTTATTTCCGATGATTATGCTTGTGCTTTTATCATTTTTGAGCAGTTCTAAAATGAAAATAAAGGCACAATCTTTAACCTTATAACGTAGGAATGAAAACACAATGACCCAAACAGGCTAAACCGCACCTTCAAAAGATAATTTTTTCCCCCTAATAAAAAGCACACGGTTTTAAAATAAGGTAAGATTTATCACGACATGTAGATACTTTTCATTTTAGAATACTATTTGAACAAGCCTTATTGAACAAATTTTGGGATAATAGTATGGATCCACTATTAGAAAATATTATTGAAGCAGTAGGAAATGCAGCCAGTGTCTTATCAACAAATGAAGCTTTAACGCCCTATCTTAGAGGCACTGAAGGATTAGATAAATTATATAACAAAAAGCGCCTGCTATTTGCTGTGATTAAACCCCATAACACACAAGTCATTCAAGATATTGTTGATTTAGCCAATACTCTCTCAAGTCAAAATCAACCTAGTTTTGTGCTTTATCCTATTTGCAGCGGCAGAAACTGGGGTTATAACACCAGCCAACCTGCCGCTATTTTATCCCATGCAATTATTCTCGACTTATCTGACCTTAACCATATTTCATTAGACAGCGAGCTGGGCTTAGTCACCATCCAGCCCGGTGTCACTCAAGGACAACTCAACGAATTTATCAAAACCAATGGTGATAATTTCATGGTACCTGTCACGGGGGCCGGCCCTGATTGTGCCATCATGAGCAATGCACTCGAGCGAGGTTATGGGATCACCCCCTATCAAGATCACTTTAATGCAGTAACGGCCCTCAAAGGTCTCTGGGGCAATGGCACTCCCTATTGCTCTGCTATCACTGAATTAGATCAATCAGGCAAAGATAAAGTTGATAAAACATTCAAATGGGGACTTGGCCCTTATATGGATGGACTCTTTACTCAGTCAAACTTTGGAATAGTGACTGAAATGACCTTAAGACTGGCCTATCGCCGCAAAGGCTTTACTTCTTTTTTCATTCAAGTTCGCAATGATACGCAACTTGAAACCATTGTACCGCTGATACAACAAACCTTAAGAGATTATGAAGGCATTGTTGGTTCCATTAATTTAATGGATAAACGCCGAGTCATGTCCATGTTTGCTAACAACCCTAATGGCGCCGATGCCCACGTCACCTTATCAGATGAAGACATTGCACAAGCGACTCATAAACTCGGCACACCTGCTTGGACCATTGTGGGTAGCCTTTATGGTACAGAAGCTATAGTTAAAATTGCAAAAAAAGAGATTAAACAGATATTTACGAAAACACCCTGTAAAATCATATTTTCAAATAGCCCCCTGATTAAACTGGGTAATCATATATTCAATAAAATCCCGTATTTTCTCATAAAAAATTCGACACGATTATCGACCATCAAAGCTCAACTACTTTCTTTTAATAAAGGTAAAGCAATCATGCTCGGGCGCCCAAATCGAGTCGCACTGAAGTTGGCTTATTGGCGAAATCAATCTAGTGAAGACATGCTATTAACCAACAAAGAATCCCTTTTATCACCCGCTAAAGATGGTTGTGGTTTATTATGGTACGCACCTTTAGTGCCGATGAACCCCACATCCATGAGACAATATGTTGATTTGATTAGAGACATCTGTCCAAAACATAACATCGAACCTTTTATAACTTTTACCAATTTACGCTATGATTGTATTGACAGTACTATTCCTATCGTGTTCGATTTAACCAACCCTAAAGCCGTTAGTGATGCACATAATTGTCTGAAAGAATTAACAAAAGAAGGAGCTAAACTGGGTTTTGTCCCTTATCGACTTAATATCGACCAGCAAAAATGGTTACTGGATGGCGCAACCCCTTTTTGGCAAGTCGTTAATCAACTTAAATCCGTTTTAGACCCAAATAATATTATTAGCCTTGGACGTTATAACCCAAAAGATCCTGCTTTATTGATCGTCAACAAAGCAAGTTAAGTGGGCATCAGCATTAGAAAATAGTTTTCATTCCCCTTACAATGGCGCCCATAGAAAGGCGTCACTACATTTATAAAATCAATCAATTGAAATAGTTAACTTAGGCCATAAATCAAGCCATTGTTTAGCACTGATTCTTTTATCAAATATTGCTTTTGAACGTTTAGGGTTATATACCCGTGATACTTCAAGATGCAGGATTCAGCTGAAATTAAAAGCCTTTTAGACAAGGCATTGAACATCGAGCCTAGTCATTCTAATCCGGTGTTTAATAACACAGTATAAAAGGCTTTTAAACCAGCCCTTTGGGAATGTGTAAAAGCACCTACTTCTACGTTGTATCATCTTAAAAGGCAACAAGCATTTCGGCAATAATACGCCTTAAATTACGCACTTTTACGCACTCTGAAAACATGCATCTTGAAGTATCACGGGTATATGTCACCAATAACTGAAAAAGGGAATCAAAATCAAACGCAGAAAGACATTCATAAATGCCATTTTGTGTTTGGCGAATAGCCACGGCGGTTTCTTTTTCAGGCCAAAAACTCATGGCATCAACAATATTTAAATAAGGTCTATCGCCGGAGTATGCATCAACGCCTGATTTTTCACTTGCCAGTTGATCTCAGGCATCAATTGATGCAGTTTCCATTCACACATTTTATCGTTATCAGTATTCAATGCTGCCTTGTCAAAGTAAATCACATCAATATCATTGAGTGGGGTTGAAACATTTTTTTGATGTAAAACATCCCATACAAGATTGCGCACAAAGCCCGCTGCAATAAAACCCTGAGGTAAATTGAGACTGGCAACACACTCAAGCGCCTTGACCCTCATAGGATCTTGCTTAATCAACCTAACAATTCCATCCATTTTATTTCGACTCCTCAATAACAAGAATGATAGTTAAGCACACAATGCATTTAATTAAAAACAACAAAATCAATTACATGTAGTAAGCGGTCATTTTATGCCTTCTTTGTTACTTAGTCCCAATCGCCTGCACAACCGCTCCCATACCAGTATGAAACACTCCTTCGATCACCTCACGCTCTAACTCGCACAAATATGAGAATGCCAAGCTGGGTAATTCAGCTCTTAAGGTTTTAGCTGTTTGCATTACCTCAGACACATTGCCTCCACCTGTACCATATTGTAATTGTTCAGGCCGATATGCTTCCAGTACAAATACACCACCTTGCTTTAAGCCTCGACTCAGTTTTTTATATAAAGCCTGCCTTATTAAGGCTGGAAGCGGACAAAAGATAGACACAATGGCATCCCATTGTTCATATTCAATATCAAAATGAGCCAGATCTGCATGAATAAAGTTCACGTGAACACCTTGTTTTTCAGCAAGCCGCTTAGCTTTTTCTATTCCCACTATAGATGAATCAACTGCGGTAACCTGATAACCTTGCTTCGCCATAAAAACGGCATTGCGGCCTTCACCTTCCGCAAGGCTTAACACTTTACCTTTAGGAAGCTTGTCTAAATTCTCTTTTAAAAATACATTTGGATAAACCCCATAAACATAATCTTCCCGAGCATACCTTTCATCCCACATCACTTCCCCCTTCACGGCTTGTCTTCATCATCAAACAATGCTACAACTTAAAGTCGACTTGAGGTCAAGCCTAATTCACCATTTTTATCGTTCTTTTTTAAAACTGACAACATGAGAAACAGAATGGATATTGGAGAAGTATCAAAACAAACTAAATTATCCACATCAACCCTACGATATTATGAAGAAAAAGGGTTAATCACCTCTATTGGGCGTAATGGATTAAGGCGAGTCTATGCGCCGAATGTTATTGAACGACTGGCCTTAATCACATTAGGGCGTAATGCTGGTCTATCACTGCATGAAATCGCAAACATGTTTCTCACCCCTAAAGACATGCCACTAACCGCCAATAAAATCAATATTGATAGACAAGTATTACTGGCTAAGGCTAATGAACTCGATATTAAAATCAATGAAATGACCGCCATGCGAGATGGATTACGTCATGCTGCGGCCTGTCGTGCTAAACATCATTTAGACTGCCCTAAATTTCTGCGTATTCTCAATATTGCCAGTAAACGTTGGTCAAATCCCCAACACAAATTAAATAAGTCATAACCCGTTAATCAGAAGAAATTGTTGATGCCAAAACAATAAAATACCTTCATAAACTGGATGAAACGTTTCTATAAACTACGCTTTTACTATTCCTAGCATTAAATACCCTTTATTCAATTGCTGAATTCAATACATCAGCATTTGAAATACAGTCTATTTCTTATCTATGATAACGAGAGCCAATATGAAAATGATATCAATAAAGTCAATTACCTTAGTAATACTGCTCATGCTTACTTGTCTTCACAGTTGGGCAATAGATCCATCAGCCAGCAAAAAAGAGGGCTCAAAAGACAAAGCACTTGATATCACCCTGTTAACCCGCACGGATAAAAGTTGGGATGGAAAAACGCTACCAGATTACCCAAAAGGGCAACCGGAAATCACCGTTTTGAAAGTCGTCGTGCCACCCCAAGGAGAGTTTCCTGTCCATAAACACCCCGTCATTACCGTTGCTGTACTATTAAAAGGTGAGATCACCGTATACCTTGAAGATGGCAGTCAAAAAATGAAACTGCTGCCAGGAAAGGTTGATACTGAAGTGGTCAACACTTGGCATTATGGCATTAACGAAGGCACAACCCCTGCGGAAGTAATTGTATTTTATGCGGGCATAAAGGGATTTCCAGTTTCAATAAAAAAATAGCACCATAAGAGCCTTATAATACCAAATTGATTAAATAATTATTCAATTCAAAGCCTCTCAAGGATGTCAATTCAAGACGCATAAATGAAAGCATGATTATTCCTTTGTCAATTTATGCAACACAGAAGTAAAATGCCTGAGAGGCTCACACAGTACAGGTTTCAAAATACGCTATACTAAGTTAACCTGAACTCGGAATAAGCAGCGCCGCTTAATAGCGCCATTTTTCCCCTATCTATGTTGTGTTTTCTACTAATAGCCCACAATTAGACACGAAACCCCGCCTTGATATAAACAAAAATAGCGGTATTTAGCCAAATTAAACAATAAAGAATAACGGAATTTATTTTAACCTATTGACTTTAAATGGATTAATAATATTCTTTGACACTCATTATCCCAAGTTCAGGTTAAGTTAGTGACTTTCGATATATAACTATTAGCTTCAAGTCCCCGCGACCGCCATGGCCGTTCATTCACATCCATATGAACACGGCATATGTTCATCCGTAAACATGAGATGGTGGGAATGTCTGTTAAAGCAGGAGCAATTAACGACCTTGTCTATCGTATTTTGATTTTCCGCTAAATGACCACCAATTTAGGGCCTGCTGCTCTTTCGTAATTAAATTATATTCAGATAAACGTGTTTTAATCGCGGAGAGAAGTGTGATGCCTAAGTACTCTAAGCGAACGCCTCTCAACAAAGATCAACAGGCCCTAATCAAATTGATATAAAATAAGGCTCTTTACTGTGAACAGATGGGAACAATGCCCTAATACCGCTACATCATAAAAATAAGCAATGATCATCAATAAAACGGTCCAATTCAGTAGCAGAGCGAATAATATAAACTGACTTCAGTGTCGATAACTGTTCAATTTTACGCATCAAATTTCGGTCCCAAAAACGTGGACATAACCTCAGAACTTGATAACTACGCCAAGTCCCTTTTAGCACGGAACAACCTCTAGGCCAGCCCTTAGGATGAATAAATATCCCTTTTAAAAAACGTTTTGTAACCCACCAATAACTCACTAAATAGGGTAATTCAATATAAATCAACGTATCAGCAGCATCCAATCGCTGATAAAATGACGTCATTAACCCAAACCCTTCAATAATCCAACGCTCTTCGGCAAGCATACTTTTGTGGATTTCATGATATAAAGCTTGTTCTATCCTATCGCCATTATTTTTAAACTCGATTGTATCCAGTGAGTGCAATGGTAGCTGAGTAACAGACGCTAATCGCCGACTTAAGGTCGACTTACCACTACCGGGTTTTCCTAATATCATCACTTTGTTCATCCTGCCTCCCCTTCTTTAAATAGACACTCCATGAAGCAGAAAAAGAAAACCCGCCTCATGGGCGGGTTTTCTTTTACTCACAACAAAGCCCACCATTCCTATGGAATGATGGTAATTCGTAATATTGCTTTTAACGATAAAATTAATTTCAATGTAGACTCTGTAATAGTGTGTACAAAATACGTTCTCATAATACTATAGCTAAATATTGAAATTAAATCTCATGGATGTCAATAGCCTCATTGAACCTTTGCCGAGTAATATAAAAAATTGTAACGCAAGCTTCCAGCCTTCACCTAAACCAGTTTCAACCGGTAACGTAATATTGGGGGATTGATGATCAATTGTTCCTTAACTTAACACATAGTCTACTGTTAAGAGCCCTTAGCGTCATCACCTAACCCCAATCAATAGCCACTTTCATAAAGCATACTGTATATAAAAAGTGTATTAAATATTAATCATGCTATTTAAATTAAAAAACAAAGAAGAAATTAACAATAAAAAAGCTTAAATACAGCGACTTAAAAGTTATTTTATGATTCATTTCTCTAGGTGGCATAAATTAATTATAACCAGAAAGTATTAATAAAATGCATATATCTAGGCGTTCGGCTAGTAACGATTTCATACCTACGATTGAGGTAATAACAAGGTTGATAACATATGATTCATGGGTTACTGGCGAAATATATAATTTATATGCGAAACCGCTAACGCAAGAATAATAACATAAACATAAACATAAACAATGCTTGGTTAATTTTTTCTGTGTTTCTGACACCACTTAATGGACTAAATATTAATCTCTGACATGGGAAGCATCGCGCTCCTTGTTCATTTAGTTATACCGGTTTTAAAGCTATAAACCGATGAAATAAAAAGGAAAGAAACATGAAAAAGCTTCCCATTGCGCTTGTCATCAGCGCCTCTCTCTACCATTATACGGCTCTCGCAGCCGATCCCTCACTTGAACGATCCACTTTAAGCACAACCACTCAGGCTGTTGCCTATGCGGAGCCTGTTTATGCTGCTCCTGTTTATGGTACTCCTGATTATGGTATTCCTGATTATGGTATTCCTGATTATGGTACTCCTGATTATGGTACTCCTGTTTATGGTACTCCTGATGAGCCCACACCATGGGAGCCATCGGTTCCAACATATCCGGTAGATCCAACTTATCCACCAGTGGTGACTAACCCAGGTGGCCCCGATCTCGAATATCCAACATATCCGGTAGATCCAACTTATCCACCAGTAGTGATTAATCCTGTTGAGCCGACTGATCCAGATAGACCTACATATCCCGAATATCCTGATGACCCTCGCTATCCAGCGTTTCCAGATTCAGAAACTTATGATCGCTATACTGGACCAACTCCAGTATTTGGTAGCTACGGTGGTGGTTTAGAATATAGCGCTAGCACAGCCTATTCCAGTTATGGTGGTGCAGCATATGCTGTTGAAGCTTATGGTGGATATGATGAGTTAGGCCGAGCTACAGCTACGCAAGAAAAAGCATACTACTTAGATCCTCAAGGCAACCTGTCATCATCAACCGTCGTCTATAATGATGTAGGAGCGCGCACAGAAATCACTGAACGCTTCGATTCAGACAATAATTTATTATCAACGACAACTCACGCATTCTCAGAAGCTGGCTATCCAGTGACAACCATCCAAACAGCTAACGAACTTGGTGGTTTTACCACAACCACTGAAACCTTTGATCGAAGTGGAATCACGACCACCACACTTGTTACAAATGCCAGCGGAGAAGAGTTTGCTTCTATCGGTGCTGCTGAAGAAGCTGCAAGGGTCGCTGCTGCTGATGCTCAAGAAGAAGCTGATAGATTAGCCGCTCAAGCTGCTCAAGAGGAAGCTGATAGATTAGCCGCTCAAGCTGCGCAAGAGGAAGCTGATAGATTAGCCGCTCAAGCTGCGCAAGAGGAAGCTGATAGATTAGCCGCTCAAGCTGCTCAAGAGGAAGCTGATAGATTAGCTGCTCAAGCTGCTCAAGAGGAAGCTGATAGATTAGCCGCTCAAGCTGCGCAAGAGGAAGCTGATAGATTAGCCGCTCAAGCTGCGCAAGAGGAAGCTGATAGATTAGCCGCTCAAGCTGCTCAAGAGGAAGCTGATAGATTAGCCGCTCAAGCTGCTCAAGAGGAAGCTGATAGATTAGCCGCTCAAGCTGCTCAAGA
>NZ_CANMWS010000046.1 GCF_947501665.1 uncultured Shewanella sp.
GTGATAGTAGGGTGAAGAGTCTGCGCTTATCAAGCAAAGCTTGATGCTGGCTCTGGTAGAAAATTGTTCCCGACATTGTCTGCATTCCCCACATCCTTGTGAGTCTACGACAATTATTCCCGACATTGTCTGCATTCCCCGCATCCTTGTGGGTCTACGACAATTATTCCCGGCATTGTTACATTCCTCACATCCTTGTGGGTCTACGACAATTATTTCCGACATTGTCTGCATTCCCCACATCCTTGTGGGTCTACGACAATTATTCCCGACATTGTCTGCATTCCCCACATCCTTGTGGGTCAACGCGGAGGGTGGTGACCTATATGGATATAGGAAGTGTCATTTATGCAGGATGCAGATTGGAGGGCCGAAACAGACCATGACAGACGCTATTCTCTGTTTTTGATCTTGAAGTGATATCTTTTGTTTTGTGCAATTTAAAATTGATATTTTAATACAATATTATGAGTGTTAAGTGCGGGATTATGATCATAGTTATTCCAGTTTGACATATGTTCAAATTGATAACCTATGGTCCAATTTTTGGTTGCATGAAACATGACATTTGCGCCGAGAATAAACTGAAAATGACCACCATAATCCTTTGTAGAGACATCATTTTCACCGAAAACTGTTTTGGTTAAATAAATGCCGCCACCCACAATTGCAAAAGAGAATGAGCTTACATTGATCCCGGGGGTTAAATATAGGCTGAAGCGTTCACCCCTTTCATCATCCACAGATATTTGTCCAATACGTGCACCTGCACCTAGAAAATAACGATTGGACTCTGAACGCATAAAGATATTTTGGTACTCAATATCATAAGTATATATGGTTTTGTTTTGAGTACTTGTCGGTTCACCGTAAATTAATCCAATACTATTATTGTTAAAATCAGAGGCGCTGACGGCTGTGAACATTGAAGGGATAATGCATGAACAACATAATACTAAATATCTGTACATCATTTTGACCTTAATAATCATGTATCAAATCACTCATAACTTCTGAGTGAGTTATTGATTTAAGATTGAGGCATTAAGGTGATTGACTATTTAACAACCTTAAGAGGTTAAGTGTCGTTCGTTTAATGTTCAATCTATAGGTTATTTATAGTACAAAATGATTACAATTGCTTTTTTGATAATGTTTTTTATAGTCAAAAAGAATGTGTTTTGTGCTTTATTGTGAATAAGCAATTGAAAATAAGGTATAAGGGTTTTTTAGAAAAGAAGTGAATTTTTTATTTATGAATAGAATAAAATATGAAGAAAAGATCATCAAGAAAAGATCATCAAGAAAAGATTATTTTAGAGTTGTGATTTTGAAGAGAGGGCATATTAGAAGAAAAGTTGCCTATGACATTATTGATAATGGTTAAGCCAATTTGATAATTTAGAGCATGAAGAAGGCAGTTGAACTTCTGCTTTAGAAGAAGGTTATTCATGAGTGGATAGTTAAATGACTAGTGCCTTATTATTTGAGAATAACTTTCGAACTCGAATTAAGTCTTCTTGGGTATCGATACCATGTATTGGTGGTGAACTGATTTCGGTCACTTGTATTTTTATGCCAAAAAATAGTGCTCTTAATTGTTCTAGCCTTTCGTAGTGCTCTAATGAGCAACTTGGCAAAATATGTAATTTTTTGATTGTTTCGGCACGATAGGCATATACCCCTATATGACGTTTAAAGGGAGTTTGTATATTTTGAAAATCGCTTAAATTGATCCCTTCTCGAGGGAAAGGAAGTAGGGCTCGTGAAAAATAAATCGCGTTTTGGTGTTCATCACATATGACTTTTACACAGTTAGGATCTTGTGCTTCTTTTAGCGATTCAAATGTTGTACTGAGAGTTGCCATACCTGCAAGAGGTTGGTTTAATAAGCTGCTTGCTACAAGTTGCAGGGCTTTTGCTGGAATTAAAGGTTCATCGCCTTGGAGGTTAACAATAACGGTATCATTATCCCATTTCATTTTTGTGACCACTTCTGCAATTCTGTCTGTTCCTGAAGGATGACTACTTGATGTCATAACAACTTGAGCATTAAAATGTTCTGCTTGCGTTTTGATCTGTAAGCTATCGGTTGCAATAAAAATATTGTGTGGGGGAATCCCTGTTTCAAGGGCTCTTTGATAAACATGCCAGATGAGTGGTTTACCCTCAATAGAGGCTAAGGCTTTTCCTGGCAATCGAGTGGATGTCATGCGTGTAGGAATAACAATTTTATAGTGCATAAATGCGTACCTTAGGATCGATTAATTTTTTGTGAGAATTTATAAAGCTGCTTTTTGATGAGATCGGTAAAGAACAACCTAGGCTTAACGTACAGCTTTCGACATTTTCGCCAAAAATACCGTTTAATGATCATATCCTGCTGCCAGTGAAATAAACCAGGATAAGCTTGGAGTGGCCAATTATAGTGATGTTGTAGCGATTTAATCCAAGACTGATAAAATTGATTTAATGAAGCAGGTTGATGGGGACTAATTGAAGTATTATTCTCATTCATTAATCTTTGTATTTTTGTCTGTAATAGGGTTTCATTTGATTTACGTTGTCGATGATATTTATGTGTTAATGGGCGAGGGTGCCATCGATGAATAAAAAAATTAAATTTAAATAGGTGTTCTAAAGTATATTGAGTTAAATAACGCCTAAAGCCTTCATAGTTAGCCGGATGAATAGTTTTTTTATCATGACAGAAGTCAATTGGCAGCTTGCCTTTTTGGTAATGTAACGTTAATCGGCAAATTAACTCTAAGTCTTCTCCTCCGTGACCGATAAAAGTTTCATCAAACCCTTTCAGTTGTATAAACCACTTTCTATTGATGAGTAAGCAACTGGTGACTAATGCAATACTTTCGATAATGTCATTGTTTCCTTTCATAAAAGAATCAAGGCACACTATTTGTGTTTGCTTATTTAAATTGATCTGGTTGTTGAATGGGGACTCTCGAGCTAAATAAAAACAAGGATACATTTCAAAGGCTTTGATATTAATGCTCATTAATGTGTTTGCAATAGAGACTAATTGATTAAGTAATGTGTCTGGTACTATTAAATCAACATCAATGAAGAAGATATAATCACTTTTTGAAAAATTAACAGCCTGATTTCTTGCTATGGCTGGAGAATAAACCTTGTGAGTAAAAGGAGAATGAATATAAATTATATTATCTGCACAGGGAATATTTTGTGTTGGCTTATGACTGGAGTCGAATACAATAATATCTGTTTCAGGTATATGAATGAGGGTATTGATAACGCTAAGTAGTCTCGTGCTATCTTTTTCAAATGAACGTCGAGCATAAGGGATGATGAATGAAATTTTCATTTTAGGGTGATCCTTTACCTTAAAATAATGAATGAAGCATTAGCTCGATGACTGTTAGCAGATTTAAAAAAATATTGAGACCACATCAGCTGATGGACAGTCAGGTCAATCATTCAGCTTAGTCTCAACCATATTTTTAGGAGTGAGTTTTGTCTTAAAGTTAACAATGTCCTGAAGTTAAGCTGCAAAACTCGATTTATCAATTTGTGAACTCAATGCACCGTTTGTTCCTAATACGGCATTAACAATACGCTCACTTGTATGCCCATCGCCATAAGGGTTAATAGCATGGCTCATGACCTGATAGGCAAAATCGTCATCCAATAATCGAATAGTTTCTTCTACAATAGTTTTATCACAAGTACCCACTAAACGTACTGTCCCGGCTTTTACTGCTGCGGGTCGTTCGGTGGTATCGCGCATACATAATACAGGGATCCCAAGGGTTGGCGCTTCTTCTTGTATACCGCCTGAGTCGGTTAAAATTAGATAACTTTGCTTCATTAAGTACACAAAAGGCAAGTAATCTTGAGGTTCAATGAGAAAAACATTTTGAAAACCTGAAAGGTTTCTTTTTACCGGTTCTTGTACATTTGGATTGAGGTGCACGGGGTACACAATTTGTACATCATCACGGGTAGCGAGAATAGAGAGTGCTTTGCAAATACGCTCAAAACCTTCACCATGATTTTCGCGTCTATGACCTGTGACTAAAATGAGTTTTTTATCGGCCTGTAAGAAAGGGAAGAGTTTAGAGAGAGTATCTTGTACTATTTGATTATTATCAATATGTTGATTGATATCGATCAGTGCATCAATAACGGAGTTTCCAGTCACAAAAATGCTGTCAGGGGTTATATTTTCTAAAATTAAATTCTTAAGTGAGCCAACTGTCGGAGTATAGTGTTGATCTGCAATACTCCCTGTGAGCATGCGCATACCTTCTTCTGGCCAAGGTGAGTAAATATTACCCGTACGCAATCCGGCTTCAACATGTCCTACAGCCACTTTATGATAATAGGCTGATAATGTACTGGCAAAGGAGGTTGCAGTATCGCCGTGAACTAAGATCCTATCCGGTTTAAAATCGGCAAAAATAGGTTTAAGTCCATGCAAAATGGCAGTGGTGACATCGGTGAGATCTTGACCTGGTTTCATAATGTTTAAATCATAATCAGGTACAATATCAAATAATGCTAATACTTGATCTAACATTTCCCTGTGCTGTCCTGTTACACAGACTTTGATATCAACATCTTCTCTTGTTTTGAATGTTTTAACAATGGGGGCCATTTTAATGGCTTCAGGACGTGTACCAAAAACCATTAAGATCCGTTTTACGGTTATCATGTTAATCTCCTTATGTATTAAACCAAATTGATTAATTCATCGATTGGGTATTTAGATAAAACCAATATCCATCTGAATTTGCGCTAACCTGTGCTGCCATGTGTGTTGGTCGAGCACAATTTCTTGGATGATCTTTGCATCTTTTTGTCTTTTGCTATCGTCTTTTAAGTAGTCTTGATAAAGGTCGATCACTGAATCGTTATGTTGTATTTGCACTATGTGTGAGCCAAAGATATTTTCTATGGCATAAGAGGGTGTACTGAGCATGGGACTCGCGCAGGCTGCTAATTCAAATACTCGTCTTGATAGCATGGTGTGGGAATGCTGGACAGTATTAAAATTAATGTATAACTGATATTGATTGTATAGAGAATATATGGCTTTTTCAGACACCGCTGGACGACAGTTATTAATGAGAGATTGAGGAAAATGGCATGATTGTGAAGGTGTCCAAAAACGGTCATATATGACTAAGTTATGTGGCTTCAATGCCTGTAATATATCTTGCTGTTCTTTGCTTCTTTTGGGCAATTCTTTACCATAGAAGCCTCCTAAAAAAGCAATACTAGACAGTCGTTTATGCCGAGGATTACCGCAGTGCAATTTTGGTTGAGCTGCAAACATTAACGTATTAATTGCATCGAATTGATGATTTAGTGCTTTGTATTTAGCAATGCAATTAGCATCGGTGGTATAAATAGTATTAAAACATATTGCTGCTTGAGCAAAACGCTCAAAGTGAATGGGATCTTCTTTATTCCAAAAAATAGTGGGTATGGATTTTTTGCGACAATAGTGTGTCAGCTTTTTTAAACTGGTATTGTCACTGCTGTTTAAGTCGACAATTTTATTTTGCCAAGAGCGATTAAAGCCTCGCCATGCAGACTCTACAAAGAGTAAGTCAGGTTTATGTAGATTAATACACCAACGCCAATTGAATGGTGTTAAATGAATTAACTGTGCTTCTTCTTGAAGGCCTAAGCAAGTTGCTTCATCGACAATAACAGCAATTTTTAGTTTTTTTCTCATCCGTTTTGTACTGTGCCTATATCGCTAAGACCACTGCTGCAGACATGGTAATTTGAAAAATGATTTGAGTAATATCTTTTGCTAGCTGAAAGCCTTTTTCATCAGGTTTTGAGATAACAAATATCTCATCCCCAGGTCCAATGATCTGTACTTCAGACAACTGGTCATTCGCACTAACAAAGCTGCCATTAGGTTTCATTACCAGAATGTTCATATCATCGAGATCGGTATTGGTGCCGCCTGCTTTATTGATAAAATCTTCTATATCCAGTTTGGGGTTATAAGCAATGGCGGTAGGAAACATGACTTCACCATGGATCATGACTAAATTTCGTTTTGCTGGAATAACGATGCGATCCCCTTGTTGTAAAATAATTTTATTAAACTCAGTTTTATTCGCGAGTAGGACTTGACCTTTGGGTTCAACTTGACGTGCTTTTTCGATCCATTTGAGAATGGTTTCAGCTTCTGCTTGTCTCAGTTTTGCTGCCTCAGTAGTATCAGAGCGTTTTGTGAGAACGTTTTGTTCAAGTGCCGACAATGAAGCTTGCAACATGTCATGTTGCCTTTTGGCAACAGAGTGACGGTAGAGCTGTACTGCTTCTTGATTGGAAAGTGAGGTAAATTGGGTTTGAGCCAGAAGATCTGCCAGACTTGAGCCCCATGGTAGTACCATTTCTTGAGCTGAGTTATGTTCGCCAATTAAATCAATACTGATACTACTCGGTCTTAATTGGGAGCTCACTTTAATCAATGCCCCTGCAGGTACTTTTATATACTTAGCTTGTGATAATGTATATTGTTTTGCATTGATGGGTCGATTACCTGGGTTATTTGAATCAGCCACAATCAGTTGGGAGGGCGACAGCGAGCGAGCTGGCTCAGCTGCAATCACAGTGACATGAGTTGCTTGTTCATCGACCACGACAGCGCTAAGTATGTCTTTTAGCATTGAATTTGTGGCTAACTCGTATTGCCCACTAAAGCCCACATGACCTTCTATGGTGACTTCACCTTGTTTCGGACCAATAAAAATGACATCCCCATCTTGAAATTGCATTGAGGGGATAGTGCCCAGCTGTAAGAATGCATATAAGTCGATTTGTTTAATTGTTTTATTATGACGTTTGAGTTGAATATTACGAAAACTGCCAATGTCGTTTCGAATGCCCCCAGCTTGATCGATAAAACGTAACACGCTATCTGCACTTTGCCCTTGATAAAGTCCCGGCTTATTGACCATGCCAGATAGAAAGACTTTGACTTGCTGGCTTGACATCAAAGAAGCATAGACCTCGACATTGGCTTTATAGACGCGTTTGACGCTATTAAGAATGACTCGATTAAGGTTGGCGTTTGTCACCCCCAGTACTTTAATCGGGCCCACTTTGGGAATAAAAATATTGCCTTGGGGATCGATGGTAACTTCAGCTTGATAATCAATGGCTCCCCATGCTTGTATCAGTATATTGTCACCTTGGGTCAGTTGGTAATTGGGATCGACAGCAGAAAATGAATATTGACTAAACCCCCCGCTAAATAACCAATTACCGTAACGTTGTTGTTGATGAGTGTCATAAATGCTTGTTGTTTTCTCGGTGGTCACATCTTGCTGTAAAGCAACAGATGCCAGTATTGAGTAGCTAGTACAAAGTCCTATGATGATAATGAGTTGAATTAATGGCTTCATTCTCTGTGCTCCTTAACAATGGCGATGATCAGCCTTCCAATTAGGTAAATCAGTAATAGCACGACAAACCAAGTGATGATGTTATAAAGGCGTTTAGGGTAAAGGTTGTCTTCGGCGATGCGAGGCTGCTCTACTACAAGTAAGTGCTTTAACTTTTTGAAGGCTTCACTACGAATTTTTTCTAAACTGGCTAAAGAAGATTGATACAGATCAGTTGCCAGTTGAGTGTTAAGTTCAATTTCTTTAAAAGTGAGGTTCACTTTATTAAGCGAAGGTTGATTAGGTTGAATGAGTTTCTGTTTTTCTTGGGCGAGTTGTTGCTCTAAGGCTTCTATTTGATATTGCTTTGCGACAATTTCACTGGCATCACTGCGCATATACGCACTGAGTGATTTTAGTTCAGCTTGTTGGGTCATAATTTGTGAGGCGAGTTGATTCATGGCAGTCACTAATGCACTACTTTGTTGTTCAGGATTAAAAAGTTTGGCTTTATCTTGAAAGTCGATGAGTTTCATTTGCTCTTTTTTGAGTAGTTCATAGGCTCTATTGACTTCTTCTTCAGCATATTGCATTTGCTGTTTGGCCATTTTCTCACCCAGTTGGTTAATGAATTGCTCACTAATAATGAGTAAAGTTTGGGTTAATTTGAGTGCATAATCAGGGGTATAACCTTGTATTTCTACGGTTAGAATTTCAGATAATTCATCATAGTTGACTGATAGGTGTTTTTGGTAATATTGAATAAAGTCTTCTTTACTACTGTCTTGCTGTAAACGGCTTAGCTTGTCCCATTTATTATTTTGATAATGTGATTGAAGTTGTAATTTATCATCGAGTGCTATAGCCATTTCAGGAGAGCGAATATATTCTTTCAATATTAATGCATCTCGCATACTGGGGGAGGTGTTGCCCAGTGATGCCAGTCCCAATAAAGGGGGTTCATTGGTGCTGCTTTGCTTAACAATAAACTGAGTTTGACTAACGTAACGGGGCGATGCAATGAGGCTGAAATAAAGGATCACAGCCATGGACGCAACAATGACCAGCGCAAAAGAGCCTAGTTTTGCCCAAGTTCGGTACAAGGTTTTACGAGTGGTAATGTAGGCTTTTGAGTCGGCTAAAAATAATTTAGGATCGCGGCGTAATTTTCTTAATTTTCTCTCAGTAGGGCTGAGTGAAATTGGGGGGCCGTGCTTCTCTTTAGGTGAAATTGTTCGTTGATTATTTGGCATAAGTTAATTGATACTCTTTAATGGCCTCGCTGAGGGTGTCAAAATAAATTAATTTATGATGTTTAATGACTAAACCCGCTTGGCAGTGCTGTTTAAGTTCAGATAAGGAGTGATTCACCATAATGAGTTTGGTTTGAGCATATTTTTTGGCAAGTAATGCTTCACTCTTTTTTTTAAAATTAGCATCACCGACAGCCCCTAATTCATCGATGAGCAATATATCGAAATCAAAATCAAATGCCATGGTGAGACCAAAGGTGATCCTAGATCGCATACCACTTGAATAATGTTTAACGGGTTCATCAAAAAACTGGCCAATTTCAGCAAATTCTTCAACCTTATTTTCAATCGGGCGCGTGTTTTTATACCCATGAATACGGGCAACGAAACGGACATTTTCTCTCGCGCTCATTGAGCCTTGCAATCCACCTTGTAAACCTAAAGGCCAAGAAATATTCAGTGGCGAATGAATCGTTCCCGTATTTGGGTTATCGGCACCGCCTAAAAGACGAATGAGGGTTGATTTCCCCACACCATTGGGGCCAAGGATGGCGATATTTTTGTTGGTCGGTAGGGCTAAGCTGACGTTTTTTAATACATAATGTCGGCCATTTTTAGTACGGAAGTATTTACTTAACTGTTCAAAATATATCATAGACTGATAAACCTATGACGACAGAGGTGAAAAAGGGCCAAGCCAGAGCTAAAGCTAATCAGTGCGCAAAAACTTAAGTAAGACCATTGACCAATTGGGCTAGTATAGGCGCTGAAAAAACTGTCTCTACTGAGTTCTATAGCATGAAAAATAGGATTCCAATCAAATAAGTACCAATATTGAGGCGGGATCATAGTGGCACAAAAAAAAATACCTGAGATAAAAAATAAAGGCAGAGTAATAATGGCTGTTAATTTACTGGCGTCTTTCCAATAGCTTATTGCTGTACATAAAAGTAAGCCTAAACCGGTAGTAAAAATGATGAGTAAGGCTGTTGCGGTTAATAAGCCGAGGAGATCATCGGGCCATGCACTAAAGCCTAGCCACGCCATCACACTAAAAATGAAAAGATACACCAGTAAAAAAGTCGCCAGTTCGATAATAATACGAGTAATAACAGGATCAATTGCTGTGACTTGCCGATAGCTTAAAAGCCCTTTATTCGCATCGATGGCTGCAGCGAGCTGGTTGAGTAATTTTCCAAAGAGTTTAAACGGTAAAATAGCAGTAAATAAAAATAAGGCGACGGGAATATTAGCGACGCTGTTACGGCCAATCAGTGAAAAAATGATGCCCATAATACTGGCCTGAGCGACAGGCTCTATAATGGCCCAAAAATATCCGAGTCGGTTATGACCAAAGCGGGTTTTAATTTCGCGCATGGTTAATGCAAAAACCACATCAAACATAATTTGCAGACTTGTTCTTTTTCTTACTAGGTTAGTGTTAGGTTTTACTGATTGAATAATATAAGGCATGTTAATACACCTTTTGTCGAGCAATCATTGAGAATGGCAAATTAAATGTAATCTTGATTTGTTAATTTCCGATTGCAGTTAAGGGCTTTTTGAGGGGAATTAATTGACTTAGTTTTGTTATTTCAATATTCCATGTTTTATGTTTTTTTATGATCTTAATATCGTGTTTTACTTGAGCCAATATTTCCGCGTGATGGGCCATTAAATACAGTATTTGTTGTTTTAATGACGCCATATTACCGGGTTCACTGTAAAGTACCGATTGTAAATCTGCCAGTTGCTCTTTCAAAGCAGGTAAAGAAGACGTAATTACGGGGACACCATGACTTAATGCTTCTAAGGGTTTAAGTGGCGGCACCATCTGAGTGACATCACAATTAATGCGTGGCACTATGACGCCATGGTATTGAGAGTAATGTTTAGTTAATGCTTGTCGAGAGAGCTTTCCACGATACCGTATATAAGGGTTATCGAGTATGGTAAGGCGTTTTTCAATGTGGTCTTTAAGCGGACCATCTCCCATTATATCCAGCGTGACTTTATGTGTTTTTAATTCGGTTACGGTACGTATTAATGTTTCAAGGCCTTCATAAAACACTAGACTTCCCGCATAGAGTAATTTTAATGTTTGTCCTTTTCGAAAAGCGAGCATGGTATGATTGTTCTGTAATTCTTTTATATCGATACAATTTCGTATTACTAGACTGGGGATGTTGGTATTACTAAGATAGTGCTGCTTCATTCTATCGGTAATAAAGATATTCGCACTGGCATGGTTTAACACTTGGCGTTCCATGATTTCTTCATAACGAAATTGATCGCTATTTTTAAATACAGCGGACTTACTGCCGCCAGTAATATGCCACATGCCTCTTGCTTCATAAATAAAGGGGATGTGGCATTTTCTTGCGGCAAAATAGGCTGCCAGTCCATTAATGTAATTAGATGAAGCTTGCAAGACATCTATTTGTCGCTCATGAATAATGGCTGCTAATTTTTGAGCATATTGCATTGCGTATTTGAGATCGCTATCGACTTTATATTGCCTTGTCCCTGTTAGGCTAATGATCTCGATCCCCTCTATCCATTGGCGACGTTTTTTAGGGAGTTGTTTGTGTTTAGCCAAATCCCAAGGATAACCTAATCGGGTGGCTATAATCACATTGTAGCCGAGTGCTTGATAGGCTTTGGCTTCATGTAATGTTCTATGTGCATAGCCTGCACTGTCATAGGGCAGACTATTGTGTACAACGAACAGGATGTTTCTCGTTGCTGTCTTGTTTTGCAGTGGATAAGAATCAGCATATTTGACAGAGTCATGCCTGAGGCATAGCAAACAATGATTCAATCTGTTGAGGCGTTTAGTATCAACTTTACGCTTATTCTTTATTTTGATAAGGAGTTGATATGCCAGGTTAAGGTGTCCCTGTTGAATGAAAACATTATAATGTTTTAGTATTGATTTTCTTTTTTTAGTTATCAGTATGAGGCCAAAACAATGTAGCTTAGTCAACATGCTTTTTTGCAAGAAGAGTATTTTTTTTAAATGGCGCATGATATTAATGCCTCAGAGTTAATGTTAATTTTATTATCTAAATTTAAATAAATATCATGTACACTTGACGCTAATATGGCCCAATCTCGATGCTCTATGACCCACTTTCGGCTGCTGACTTTAAGTGTTTCACGTAAGGCTGTATTACTAACGGTATTGGCAAGTTTATCGGCAAGATCATCGGCATCATCCTTTTTATGCACAAAGCCATTCTCGCCTTCATGAATAAACTCTGCAATGGCTTGCACTGAAGAGCCGATAATGACCTTTCCCATGGCCATGGCTTCAAAAGGTTTTAAGGGAGAGACAAGTTCGCACACAGGTAAGCCCCGTCGAGGAAAGGGACAAATATCAATAATAGAGTAGTAATCGGGCACTCGATTATGGGGGACTCGACCCGTGAATATAAAATACTCATCAAGCTGGGCCTCGCTGACTTGTTGTTTTAATTCAGGTAATGCTGCGCCATCACCTATTATTAATACGGTAAACATTGCAAGGTTATTGCTAACCATAATTTTAATGGATTCAACGAGTAAATCGAGTCCTTCATAATCAACAATTGAGCCTACATAGCCGATGACAATGTTATTTACAGGAATATTCAATTGCATCTTTAATTCGGTATTCACTGGCAAAGGTGCGAAGGTTTGAGTATCGACACCATTTGGAATGACATGAATTTTTTCTGCGGGAATGTCACGAGAAATAAGCTCATTTTTAAGTGCTTGGGTTATGGTAATAATGCTATCGGCCTCTTGGCAAGCAAGGTTTTCTAAATATTGATAAGCCTCAAACTCTATTGAGTTATTCCATTCTGGTTCACGGGAAATACGAGTGATTTCCCATAATCCTCTGACTTCAAATAGGCTTTTTAGACCTAGTTCTCGAGCCGCTAAAACTGCAGCAATGCCATTAATGTGGTTTGATGCGGCGTGTATGAGGCTGGTTTGATTTTCGATGAGCTTATGCTTAATGGCATTTTTATAATGAGTTAAATATTCATTGATGGGAACAAAATTTAACCCTGGCCCGTCCAATAATCTATGATAAACGACACCTTTATAATCGTCTTTATGTAGAGGTTGTTGATTCTTAAATTGTTTCAAATCATAAGGGTAACCCAATCTTGTCATGACATAAGGATTGATCCCTAGATTGATTAAGTTTGAAATAATCCCATGAGAACGGGTAGCATAACCGCCAGAGTGGGTGGGTAAGCTGTTATACAATAAATAAGTAACATTGTGATTAAAGTCTTGTTTAATGGCAGTGCTACTTGGGAGTGTTAAACCATTATTTGCAATGTTGATCAGTGCTTGCCAATGGAGCGCTTTGGGGTGCTGTGTATCAAGCTGGTGGCATAAGGTGGCTGCCGTGGTTAAATTACCTTTTCGAGCATAATATTCAATGGCTCGTTTGGTCACATTTGGATATTTTTCAGCCCACGATTTATTAAAAAAACTCAGGGGGTTTGCCATGATATTATCATAACCGGAATTTATTTCATGAATAAAAGGCAGCTGAATATCTGGTTCACTATTGGTTTCAATAGCCGTGATAACATAGCGTTCAGCAATGACTTTTTCTTGTTTTAATTTTAATAAAGGAGTGTATAGAGGAAGTAATTCATTATATTGTTCTTGACTCCAAAGGTTGGCACAAATTTTTCGTAAGATATTATATAGGGATTTGTTGATGCCATGTTTAATTAAAGACTTTGAAATCATAATTATATTTAATGAGGAAAAATTAATTCTAATGATTTTTTCTAAAAATTGATCTTCACAATAGGGGATAATGGTAATAATTATTGATGTTACTTGAAACTCTCCTTTGGCATGTTTTATGGTATGAGTAATGATTTCATTTAATTTTGTTCTTTCTAAATTTTTTATTCTATTTTCTATATGTTTTTTTAACTTGTTGTCATTTAGGCTTGCACTAGCCAATAATCCATAAGGTAAAGCAAGGTGAATGTGTTTTTTCACTGTTGCTATATATATTGTTTTGGCTAAAATAATTCCATTGCTATTGTTGGTTATAAATTCTAAGGAGTAAACATCTAATACTGTATTTATATCATTGTTTTTTAAATATGTAATAAAGCTTGCTACAGAAGGTTTAGCCCCTTTATGATTAATAATATCTTTTATTTTTTCATTGTCACCATCTAATTTTATATATTCCTTTCCATACCTCTCAATGAGGAATGGTTTCTCCTTATTTATTACTATTAATGAATGGTATAAGTCAATTTTGTGCCATTTTTTTTCCTTTACTTTTTTCAATCCAAATCTTTCAGCATCTAAATAAAACATCGTTAATAGTTTTATTTGGAATTTTACTTTTTTATACCCTAAGAATTTATGTTTAATTTGTACATTGTTTTTTTTCATTTCTATTCCATCAATGTTTCACTTATGGATATTATAAATGCTGCATTTTTACATGAGTCCTTAATAGATAAACTTTCTTTATTAATGTCTTTTAGTGCATTGTTATAGCTTTCTTTAGAAAATTTTGAACAGTATTTCTCTATTGTTTTAACTGATTTTAATTCTTGTTCAATAAAACTTCTCATTCGATTTTGAGGTTCTAATTTATTTTTTATATCCTTTTTATTTGAATTTATATTGTCACTCTCATAAAAAATGACATTGTCAATGTTGGGGGTAATCATATCGATATGATTTTTTGCTTGTTGTATTGCAGCCTGAGAAATTTCTTTTTTATTTGAATCAAAAGGAATATGGACTAATTTTTCAGAACCAAACATTAAAATAATTGAGATTAAAAAATCATCATCAATACTAGAATCTATTTTCATAGACTTTAAACTATATAATAGTCTAGAGCTTAATGGCATTAAATTTATTTTTCCTATGTCTTTATACCAAGCTCGACCAAAATGGAGCCGATTTCTAAAATGAAAGTAATGTTTATCGAGTCCATAGCAGTCATTCATATGACTATTTGAATCCTTTATTCCTTGTTTAAACTCATCATATAAAAGAGAAAAATTCTCTATACATGAATGTTTTTTTTCATGGTTAACCCAAAATTTGTACAGCTCTTTAGGTGTTCTTTTGAATAAATGACGATGCAGTTCACCTCCGCCTCCATGAAAGTGAAAGTCGGATGTAACACTCATTTTGGTTGGAAAGTAAACAGGCGTATAAACACCTAATGCTCCAGCTTTCCATAAGGTATACTTTTCTTCAGAAGAGATATGGTAAAATTGAGCTTCTCTTTTTTTTTCATTCAATTGAAAATTAAACTCTTTAGCAAGCATTGAGGCTATATTAAAGTCATCTACTGCATTAGGATTTGAAATAAACTTTATTTTTTTTAGGTTAACCTTAGAGGCAAGAATGAGCGCAAGAACTATACGACTATCTCTGCCTCCACTAATATCAATACTAATAATCTCAGAATTATCAACTGCTGTTTTTATAAATGATATCCAAATTGATAGCCATTGATTTATTCTCATTATCCCTTTCTTAGAGTTTGCGTGAATATGTTTGTATGCTGAGTTCGATCTTGTTACTTTAATTTTTTTTGTTTTTTTATCGATTACTATTTTTTGATCTATGCTCAGCATTTTAATTTCATTTGATAAAGTTGAATTAGAGATAAGCTGATTACCATAACTACCAGGTAAGAAGAATGAACAGCATGCCGATAGTGATAGGCTTATTCTAATTTTTTTATTCTTTAAGTGGCTCACTAAATAATGATAAGAATTTGAAATAGCCCAGTAATCATTATATTTATAGTAAAATAATATATCTTGCCCCATAGGGTCAGTGTTGATTTCAATTTTATGTTTACTGTTTTTACATATAATATATCGTCCTTCTGATTCTATAGGTATTTTTCCCCCCGCACGGAAAAATAAATCAATTATTTTTGATGAAGAAATATACATATTGTCAAAGGAAATCCAACCTTTTATAAATGATTGTGTTGAACGGTAATTATCTTTAGATATGATCATTGTTATCTAATCACTATTATATAAGTGGGTTTTTCTATTGTTTTTATTAATATTTTAACTTTTCTGGTGTTTTAATAACTAGAGGTTTGGGGTTATTGTTATATTTACTGAGGAACGGTAGTCTTTGCTACTGGGATATATGCGACAACGAATTGAGTGTACTGCTTGCAAGCTCCCTAATTTGGGAGATTGCCAGCCAAGCACTTCTGGTTCACTTTGACCTGTGAATACTTCAATAATTATATCAATATTATCCATAAATTGCATGGTCATTTGGTTACCTGAAGGCGAGCAAATGATGACTTCATTATGGTTTACTTTGATGGTTTTATCTATTGGTATGTGAAACATGAGGGTGTAAAAGTTGATTGTTCTTTTTAGACCATCTATTGAATCAGAGAGCCTTATATGATTGTATGCAAAAAACTCCACTTTTCTAGAGATTTTTACTCCTTCATGAATGAAACTTTCTCCTTCAACCCATGTTTGATTACTTCTAGTACAGTAGTCGATAATTTTTGATTGCGTAGTGTTATTAATCTTTCTTGACACAATAGCATTTTCTATAAGAGGGACATTATGAGATTTAGCTGATCTTAGATAGTGTCGATATTTGTTTTTTTCATCATACTGATAAATACCACCATCAATTAACCAATCTTCACCCAATGCGTAGATGAGAATATTGAGATCGTCATCATGCCTATGATATGTACTCAAAAACCCACATTTAAAGACAATGTGTGTGTGGTTTTCACTGTTATTTTTTTCTTTTTCTTTAGCTCGATAGACGGCATAGCCACTTTCGGGGAGTACAGTCAAAGGGGCTAAATTACAGGTTAGTTTAGCTGAAGTATTTTGATTAATTTTCTTGAAGAATTGATAGTTAGGATAATGCTCATAGCCTTTAAATGTTGGGATTTTAGTGCCTAAATCCGTATCACCTAAAAGGGGGAGCTGTTTATCGGGTCGCATTAGAATCGCCAGTATTCTTAGCGCTGAATTAACTAGCTTGTCGAGGTGGGAGAATTGCTGTTGTCCTAAACAATCAAAAAATTGTAATGTAAATTGTACTTTTTGAAGCATATCGACTTGATAGCTAGGGCTATTTTCAACATGCATGCCTTCTGATGTAAATGCGATACTGATCTCACTGAGTAATCTGTCAAATGCTAATTTTTGCCAAAAAGAAGCATGTTCAAACTCAGGAAAAGTAATAGATGCTAAGTAAAGAAACAGGCTTTGATCGAACCCATGGTTGGTATGCTTACTGTAAAAGTGATCATCACTGAGTACAATGCAATGGGATTCAATCATATTTAACAGTGCATTAGCACATTCCATTGACATTCCCTTTTCCGTTAATCTTAAATATTCCCAACTATAAATAAGATTTCGCAGCCTTAATGCGGTAGTGTGATCATGCCAAGATAATGTTGAAGGGGGGTTAGTTTTGTAGTTTTTATGGTACCAACTTAGTAGAGTGTCTTTCAGCTTATCATCAAATGCAGTATTACCAGTTATATGGCTGGCCGCCATCAAACTGACAGAAAATATCAGTTGCTGAAATTGCCATTGCCAACTCTTATTGTTGTAAGGATCTTCATTCCAATTTAGCGTTAAGGGAAGTTGTACGTCATTAAAGCGGCTAAATGAATATATTCCTTGTAGTATTTTTTCCCCTTTTTCAGCATTAAATTGAGTGAGACTCGGTTTGAGCATGCTATAGATGCCTTCGTTAGCAGGTTTCTCTATTGCCATCTTTAAAAAGTCATATTTTCTTTTGGGTTTTCTTTGGGTGTAAGGTTTCCAGAATGCTTTTTTATGTTGATTCGATGGCGCTGTACTTATGGTTTCCTGGGTGAGCCACATCGTATTGACAAGCAGAGCATGATGTTGTTTTCCTGATTTATCAAAGGCTATACATCCTTTATTTTCATTGAAGTCCCATTGAGCCACATCAATATATTTGAGTGTTTTTTGATCTAAATGGGTGAGTTTTACAAAATAAATATTGGTTTCGCCTTCGTGCTCAAAGCCTGTGAACCCGCTGCCTATCGCGTTAAATTCAACAGCCTGTTTAGCAAAGCAAGATACTTCTTTATCGTCTATGGTAAATACCCAAATACCAGAGCGGTAGGTGATTATTAATCGAACTAAGCTGCTTTTATCGTATGCAATGCCGCCAATATATTCTCCTCCCAATAATCGGTAATAAATTTTATTTTTAATACATACAAAACCTTGATAGCGGGTTCCTCGTTCACCAAAGAAAAAATTAAAAGTCCCCATTTTACTTAAATCGATAAATTCGATATTTAAAGTCCAAGATGAATCATCAGTGAACTTTATTGTTTGATAACAAGCGAATGAGTCAGGACCTGAAAAGTTTAGTCCTCTACTGGTGTCTCTACTAGCCATAATTAACCTGCGCATATAAGATTTAGCATCCATGTTTCATCGTGATGATCATTTATATTAAAGCTCGTTAGAATTTATTGTTTTTCTAATAATGCATTATCGGATTCAAAACTTGTCATGGAAGCAGTCAAAGCCCACTTTATGGAGTGATCTTTGACATATTTCATATTATGTTTGATTTGATTGTCTGATTTACACTTTTTTAAGAAGTGACAAATACTGCTTATGTCTTTAAATATATATTTTTTAGGATATATCTCATCCGCTCCTTCCCAATTAGAAATCAACGGAATTGCTCCACTCCCCATAGCTTCCATTGCGGAGAGGTGACAACCTTCGAAATCGCTAAAGGAAAGTAAAAACCCGATATTTCTAAACCAATGTTCCATATCATTACCATGGCCATCAAAGAAAACCGCTCCTCTCAAGAACTCGGATGTCTCAATTCTCTGAAATTGTCTGTTAAAATAGCTCATTTCATCTGTTCGAGACTTCATCCAATCGTAATCATTAGGTAATTTACCTTTAATTCTTAAAATATAACGATCATCTTTTTTTCTTAAAATTTCTAGCAAATCTAATGCTTTATCGATGCGTTTCATTTTTGGCACTATGCCTACAACGCCTAGAGTAAATTTGGCATTGGTAAATTTAGGCTTATTTAGTGCAGTTGAGTCAATGTAGTTTTCTCTTAATATTCCGATATTTTTCTCGTTCCAAAATAATTTTCTGGCATCCCTCATAACTAAAGGAGCAATGAAATGGACTTGATTTACATTATTTAAAGCTACTTTTTTGGGATAGGTCGTTTCGATTTCTTGTCGATGAAATCGAACAACAAGATTTTGATGTTCTAATTTATTGGTAGAGTACCATACTGCATTTTCTAACATCCATTCGCAATAAATAGAGTCGGATGCCGCTAATTTTCTAGCACTGTCTAGTTCATTATTTTTATTATGACCGAGCCATTTGTCTACTTTTACTCTGTAGCCTTGTCCTCTAGAGAGTTCGATATATTTACGAACAAACTTTAAATCATGCCCTGCGATAAGACAGGTTTTTTCTTTATACTGATTTAATATTGAAGTTAAGGTAGGCATTAAACTTTGTTTGAGAACAGTACTGTAAAAATATTGATTAGATGAATGATAGGCAATGTTAGAAGCTTTCTTTAGTAGTGACTTATCTGCTAGGGCTAAAATAACAGTATCGACAAGAGCACTTTCTTGTTCTACATATAGCGGATAATCTTCACCTAAGTTTGCAATGTATGCTTTTCCTGGTAGGCATAAAATAGGCAGGCCTTTACTGGAATACTCTAGAAATTTAGTTGAAATTTCATGGGTCTGCATATCTAAATTGGGTGAGCGCCATGCCCATGCTAAATCATATCCTGCTAATTCACTCAGGACTTTATTTCGGCTAACACCTTTATGCCAAATGACTCCTGGGCTGTTGAGGAGGTGAGTCACTTTTTTAGTAAATGATTTATCTTTTGATTTATCATTAAATTTATTGCCGTATACATGTAACTCTATATTTTTTAATTTTTCACGGATCTTTTTAAATGCGATTAACATTTCTTCCGTGGCCCACAATTGATCAAATTTACCTGCATACACTATTCGCTGTATTTTACCAGATGAGCCTCGCCCGTATTCGTTCTTTGAATCAGGAACCATAGGGGGGAGATCAATAATCTTATTTTCATCGACTTTAAATTGAGTAATAAGATCATTTTTAATGAATTGTGATTGGCAAAGGATTTTAGCAGAATCTTGAAGAATTGCTCTGTCTTCTAAAGTGACTTCATTGAGGGCTTTTTGAAATATTTCTACAGGGTATATCCATGTGATTCCAGCGAGTTCAGGATGTCTTAAGGCCAGTTTGTTTATTTCTGCACCTCTTAATATCACTGCATCATAGTCATTTTTTTGTACTAAATCACAAATGAGATCAATAGCATTTGATGGAGATAATTTACTTTTAAATCCGTACTGAGAAGGTTGAATAATTTTAACTTTTTTATCTATTTGGTTGATCTGCTGCAATACTAATGAGTTGAGATTATCTGACTTTAGTAAGAAATCGACATTAGTTTGTTTACATTGAGAAAATACATCAACTGTTGATACTGCCCATATAGAAGAACCGTCGGTATAGTTAATATCAATATCACCATAAATAAGAAGGTTGAGTTCATTACTTGGCTTTTTTTCAGTACTGAGTTCTTGATGAATATTCCCAAGCACTTTAGAGTATTGTTCGGTGACGACAGGCCAAAGTCGGTTTTTCAACACCCAATTATTAGCATACTCAGATAGTGACTTTCGTAGCTCAACAGAATCAATTAATTTTTCTAATTTTGCTGCAAGATCTTTAATTGAGCCCTTTTCAAAGAGCAAGCCATTTCGACCGTCTATTACTTCTTTTAATGCTGTAACATCACTAGCAACAATGGCTTTACCTGATAACATTGACTCAAAAGGTTTGAGCGGAGAGACTAATTCACAGACTTCTACGCTTTTACGTGGAAGGGGAGTGATATCGATGGTTTTTAAAAGTTGATTGACTTCTTCATGGGGAATTCTGCCTAATAAACGCACTTTAGTCGAAATGGATGAGTGCTTAACTATCTCTTTTAGTTTTGCTAGATATGGGCCGTCACCCGCAATCACTAATTCAAAATCTTTACCTTTTTTATTGATGATTTCTAAGGCAAAAATTAAATCATCTAAACCTTCATATTCTACAATAGAACCAACGTAACCAAGAATAGGTTTTTTCTTATCTTTCTGCTTTGTAAAGTTAAATTGTTCTTTATTAATTGCATTGGGAACAATTGAAATTTTTGATTTATTGACTCCTCTATTCACAAGCTCGTTTTTTAGCCCTTGAGTAATAGTGATGACAGAATCAGCATGTTTTGCGACATAAGCTTCTAATTGATATTCTAATTTAAATCGATCGCTTTCTTTCCAATCTTGTATCGTTGAAGCGCGTGTCACCTCCCATAATCCTCGTACTTCATAGACAAAGGGAAGAGCTAAAGATTTAGCAGCAATTAAAGCCGGTAGAGCATTATAGAAAGATGAAGCGGCTACCACGGTTTTTGGACGTTTTTTTATAAATTGTAGTATTAATGCTTCTGAGGCTTTTTTGATATATTCATCTAAAGGATCTAAATAGTAATCTGCACCATCAATGCTATTGTATTCTACGTTATCGAGTGTGACTGAATTAAATTCATTTTGTTCTTGTAGTACATCACAAGGGTAACCAGCACGGGTAAATACTGCTACTTTTTCATTTTTTGATATCGCTTTAATCAGTTCATGGGAACGAATTGCGTAACCATTACTATGAAATGGCAGGGAGCAGTGTAATACAAATGCAATGGGAGAATTATCATTTTTATTATATGTGTTTGAAATATTAGGAGTTGGAATGATTGGAAGGCGTTTTTGTAAGTTTAAATAACCCAATGCAGAGTTAACTTGTTTTTTGTATTTTATTTTATCGGAAGCTGTAATGTGACAGAGGGCTTCATTGAGCAGTTTAAAATCACCAAAATCAGTTAATTGGCGCATGTTTTTAGCGAATAATGTGGAACAAGGGTAATTGTTCACTAGAAAGTGAAGCACTTCTAGTCGTTGATTACGATTTAAGTTGGTCGAATAAGTGTATAGTGCCGCGCTTTTTATTTTATCATCGCAATCTAATGAGTTTAATTCTTCTTTCCAGTTTTTCGTTGCTATTAATTTTTGTGATAAAGTTTTTACAGTGATGCCTGAATCTGTTGACTCTAGGGTATGGTCATCGGCTATTAATCTTGCTCTAATTTTTCCGTTTGGATACCAAGATAATGTCGAAACTTTTACCTCAGATGCAGAATCGGGTATTCCAATCTGGATTGAATTTAATGAATCACTTTCTGTATTCAAGTATTTATACAGTCCGACTTTCTCTGAATATGACATGCCTAACTGTTTCGCTAAGGTTGAACTTGCTGGAACTGAATCAAATTGAAATTGGATTAAGGCTGCTTTCTTTTTTTCCCCGATACCGACTCGAATATCAATGCTTATTTGAAAGTCTTTTCTTTTATCAAGTGGGTATGTTTTTGCTGGTAATATATCAATATCAAACCATTCATTACTGTCCCCGTCTTTGTTTAATCTTTTAGATTTAAAATCACGATATATATCAATGATTTTAAATGGCATTTTTATCATACTAAGTGGTTTTTTAGGTGTGGTAACGAGATAATGCCCTAGTCGGTATGATAACGTTGATTTTAAATTGTTAATCGCGTTTAAGAGCCTTAAGTTTTGTACTTCTAGGTCTTTATTCTCTAGAAGTAGGCGTTCAGAAATTTTTTCTTTTTTTGCAGCATGTGCTCTGATAGAAGAGGCATTCGTTAATGGGATAACATCAATGGATTTAATATTACCACTGCCTTTCCATTCCGATACTGAAAGCCCTAGAACCACATTATCATCCAGTTTTAAAAGTGCGGAATAAAATGATCCCCCTTCTTTAGTTGTAATGTAATCGAATGCCCCATATTGTTTGGATAGTCGTAAGCGATTATTTGATACAAACCCTTGGATTTTGTCATACCCTGTATAATTTAAAACAAGTGCTTTTTCTTTTTCTTCATCACTGTCAAACTGCACATGTACGCAATAACTCCCCGCATTTAATTCAAACTGGCTGCTAAATAACATTATTCTCTATTTCCCAATAAAATGAGTTAAAGTCTTATTTGAATCAAGCTTTACCAACTTTTATAACCGACTATAATACTGTCGGTTAATAAAGTTAAATCCTGTTGAATTTATTGCAATAAATGCTGCAGTGTCATTAGCCTTAGATATATAAGTCTTCTTTTTAATCAGATACTAAGGTTTAACAGGAATAGTTGGCTGTTATTAATTTTGTAAAGTAATTAAAAACTTTAAATAAATTTCTTAGCTATATACCTTACAAACTAAAATGTTCAGTTTAATTTTGGTGGAGAGTTCATTCCTTCTTTGGAAAATCGATGTCTCATTAATGCTCTATATTGAGCGTAATTTTTAGTCATGTTGATATATCCAATTTTTATTGTTATTTATAATTTTTAATCTATTTAAAGTTTATTTTTTTACGACATTCACGAAATCGAGAACCTTTTCTGGTGAAAAAGGGTACCGAATAAAAGCTTTATGTTTGACTAAAATAGCAACAACATCAGCTTGTTTTAATGCAGTATCGAGATCGGCCAGTTGTATATTTTCTAAATTGCTAAATTTTTCAGGTAGGGCCTGAATATGAGGTTCAACGGCGAGAATATCATAACCCTTTAATGCCAAGGTTTGGGTGATATTGAGTGCAGGGCTTTCACGCAAATCATCGATATCAGGTTTAAAAGAGAGACCTAAGCATGCTACCACAGGCTTATCGATACTTTTACAGGCGGCTTCTATTTTATTGATAATCCATTGGGGTTTGGATTCATTGGTTTTACGGGCTTGATGTATGAGTTTGGCATCCATTGGATTTTGATTCACTATGAACCAAGGATCCACTGCAATACAGTGTCCGCCAACACCTGCACCAGGCTGAAGGATATTGACTCTGGGGTGTAAGTTTGCCAGTTCAATGAGTTCCCAAACATCAATGTTTTGTTTGTCACAAATAATGGACAGCTCATTGGCAAAGGCGATTTGTCCATCACGGCTGGCATTTTCAGTGAGTTTTGCCATTTCTGCTGTGCGCGCATTAGTGGCAATGCAATGGCCTTTATGAACAAATTGCTTATATAAGTGAATGGCAGCTTCAGTGCTGGCGTTATCCATTCCGCCTATGATGCGATCATTTTCAACTAATTCCCGAATCACTTGACCGGGTAAAACTCGTTCAGGGCAGTGAGCAATACTGATGTCGGCTGTTTGGCCTTCGGTGATAGTATGAGGAAAACTGAGATCCGGCCTAAGTGCATATAACCATTTAGCCATTTTCTCGGTGGCGCCTACTGGAGAAGTGGATTCCAATACGACCAGATTACCTTTTTGAAGCTGAGGCGCGATGGCATTGATTGCCGCTTCGATATAGCTCAAATCAGGTTGATGTTCATCGCCAATAAAGGGAGTGGGAACAGCAATTAAAAAGGCATCGGCAGCTTGGGGTTGAGCATGAGCGGTGAGGTATCCGTCAGTAACGGCACATTTGACGAGCGCTTCAAGTCCTGGCTCAACAATGTGGATCTGGCCTTGATTAATGGTATCGACAGCATGTTGATTAACATCAATTCCTTTTACACGAATGCCGTTGCTGGCAATCACTGCTGCTGTGGGCAAACCAATATAGCCTAAGCCGATGACGGAAATGGTTTCAATGTGCATGATTTCTTCCCCTAAGGTGTCATTAAATTATTTTCGGAATTTTTCTCATTTTCATTATTTATGTTCTAAACTCATTTTATAATTTTTTATTAATTATCACTGAACTTAACTTTATCATTACTAGGGTAATACCATCATTGATGATTAACCTTGGTAGTTAATCGGGCGAATTAATTGTATTACTCAATAGTATTAATGATTAAAGTTTAATACTTTTAAATGATAGAGGTTATGATATTTAACTTTATTAGCATGTTTAGTTGTTCGTAGGTGATTTTACATTTTATAAAACACGAGTGATTTAAATGGTATTAGTTATTTCTATTATGAAGTTTTTATTTTTTGTATTAGTAGTAAATGGTGGTAATTTGTTTTTGTTATTTTTTGATAATAGCTACCGCACTAGATTTCAGCTTCTAGAGTGCTGCTAAACTTGATTTAAAAAGGATTGATTAAACTTGGCCACCTTGTTGTATTGCTTTCACGCCTATAAAGCTGTGGCCAGTCTTATCTTATTGTATTTATTGTGCTAAATTTAAATAAATATTATTGTGGGAAGGAGGGGGCTTGTTAATACTCAATTGTACATTCCTTTGTACCCACTTTTTTACTCTGTAACGCCTTTCCATAAGACAATGGTAAATTATAATTGTTGCATTTATATTTAACCGTACCATTATTTTTAATAAAAACATATCAACTTGTATTGATAAAGTCTATTTTTGTTTTTTAAATTTGAGCTCTATACTGAAATCAAAGCACTTTTTAATGTTTCCTTATTTTAAATTAAATATTTTTTATATTAATGCATCGAATATACTAGTTATAATCGGTGTGTGTTTACGTATTGGCTTTAAAATTCAGTGGTGATGATAAAATATTTTTATTGGTATTTGGTATTATGATTTGTGTAAATAAAGTATGAAGAAGTGGCTAGGAGATAAGTATTCGATAAGAAACAGATGTACTAAGTGGAAAGTAGTGGAGAATAATCATCACGAAGATTAATATTAAGTACAGCATTAAGTACAATATTAAGTGTATCAATTTATGCTAAGTAAAAGCTATTAATGAGGCGTTACTGTTTATTTTAATAGTACTTTAAGCACTTTTAATTGCAAGTGAACGAGTGGGTTCTGTATGAGTATGAAGGGCTTGATAATGGGCGGTTTCTATTTGAGCGATAATTTTGTGAGCAGTGTGAGCTTGGTATTTAAAAAAGCTGCCATTGACTTGTGTGTATTGTCGTAACGCTTGTTGTAAGCATTGGTATGAGGCTTCTGATACCATTGTTGGATGGTTCCAAAAGCGGTCTAAACCAGACTGATGAGTTAATCCTTTTAGGTTGTATAGAGCACGACCTAAGCAACAAGTTGGCACATTATGGTGCAGGGCGGATAGTCCAACAGTACTATTAATGGTGATGACACCGGTTAACAGAGGATACAGTGGAGGTAAAGGTAATTCATAGGCGTAATGAACGCGCGCGTGTAACTGATATTTGTCAATGAGTGCATTAATCTGTTTTTTATAGCAGACAAATCCTCTATCCATAGGGTGATGCTTGAATATGAGCTGACTGTTATGAGGGGCAAATTGACTAAATGAAGACATGACGCGATTGATCATATCTGTGATGCTACTGAGATCGGAATGTTGTCTTATTTGAAAGTCTTCACTGACTTGTAATGGCACAAAAAAAAGCTTGGCGGATGTTTGACGTAAACGTTGCATCAACTGTCTATCAGGGCTTTTTCTAAAAAGTTTTAAGATGCCGCCTTTAACCCAACTGAAGGCTTCTTGATATACATTCCATGGTCGATGATTATTGTAATGTTTGAAATGTTTCGCTTTAAGGGTGCGCAAAATATGATAACGTGAGGCAAAGTAAGCACGTTTTGAAAATGTTTTACCTACGGTAATATAATCTTGTTCATCGTTATCAATAATAGGTAAAGCGTGCTCACTCAGTTGCTGTGCAATAGGGTAAAGTGGGCTATAGGCATTAACGCCTTGAGGCTCAAAAGTAATAAAGTCGGGTCTGATGTAGCCCTCTTCTAACACCCAAAATGCGAGTTTAAGCTGCTGGCAAAGTCCGGCGGCTTGTTTATGATAGAAACGACAATCGCCAAAACAAATAACAGCGTCTATGGACCATAATTGAAGGTGATGTTTTAGATAAGCGGACCACTCATTAACTGGACCTTGAAAGGCCTGATTGTGGCCATTAATCGGCCAAGATTGATCGCCGCCATTGAAATCAATTTTATAAACCTGATGCTGTTGGCGAATTAACTGATTTCCCAATACTTGGAAAAATGACCCTAAGGGGCCTTGTAACAACAAGATATTCATAACGTCCCATGTTTATTTAGCCATACGTTAGCCGATCAATTTCATCGAAGTGCAATGACACTCAGTGTTTCAAGTAAATAACCGAGTTTAAGTCGCCAACGTCGCCAATAAGACTGTTGGTTTTTTATTTGCACTTTGTTGTTAGCCATTTTTGCAATCAATTGCTCAGGCGATATTTTTAAGCGTGTGTCCCAATCAATATAACTGGGGTATAACGCGACACAAATATACACTAACGTGGGCAGGTTAAGTGTGCGCAATCTATCATTTGGTGGATATTTATCTTGTGTCAGTCCCCATCCAGCATAAAAAGGTTGCCCCCAAGTGACGACAGTGACCTTTCTCAATAATGCTTCAAAACCACTTAACGATGTCATTGTGTGTAAAGCATCAATATGAGGGTAAAGTTGAGTTAACGCGATATCTGTGAGGTAAACATTGACACAAGTCTCTAAACACGCTTTTGATATATGACCTTCTCGGTTACCTGCGACAACATCAGGATGAGGCTTATAAATAATAAAGGCGTCAGGGTACTCTTGGCGAACAGCCCATAATAACGCCTCATTACTGGTGATTTGCATGCTGCCAGTAATGATGGATGCATCGCCATCGACTTGACCGACAACGAGTAAGCGAGTTTGATCCTGATTGCCAATCTTGTTCTCACTATTGTATTTGTTGAGATCAAATTCCTTTTGTCCCACCAAGTTATATTTATTAATGTCATTATCAACGAGCAATTTAATTAATGCTTGGCCTCGGTGATACATGTCATCGTTGATTTCAATATGGTTGAGCTTTTCTCTTAAGCTATTATTCACTTGGGCGTTAAAATACATGCCTAAGGGATCAATAATGAGCGATGAAGGGCGGGCTAAATTTGAACCGAGTCCGCTGGAACGAATAAAACCGTCTTCGATACGAATAGCATGCTTAAGTTCAGGGTATTTGTTTCCCCATACCAGCAGTTTTTCATGTTCTTTTATTGGGTTTGGTTTTTTGCTGATAAATTTAATGCGTTTAGCCAGTGGTCGACAAAATTCAAGAAGAAAAGCTCGTTTCCAAAATGAAAAGCCCAATAAATAAAGGGTGTCATAAAGAGGAGCTGAGTGATTTTGTTGAGCGATAAATGCAATAGCATCTTCTGGTGTGGAAGCTTTTAAAGTAATGGGATCAAAATACAATGGGTATCGAATTAAGCTAGCGGCAATTAATTGATTTAATGTGACAGCTTGTCTTCTGTCACAATGTTTATCATCAAGGGTCAGCCCCCATCCGGCATAAAATGGCATACCGAAACAATGTACTGGTTTACCTAATAATAAGGCTTCAAAGCCCATTTGCGAAGAGACAGTAAATACTGCTTTAGCATGGCGAATAAGGGCATGTGGATGGCAAGGACTGCTCTCTATTATGATATGATTTTTTAAATGTGAGGGTAAAGCGTGTGCCATCATTTGTGCCAATATGCCGGATTTACGTCCAAGCCGTGTATCTGGATGAGTACGAATGACCAGTTTATCATTGGGGTAGTGCAGGTGGGCACTTTCAAGCATTCGACTGAAATCCTTGGCACAGGCTAATGCTCCTTCAATGGATTGATCGCCACTGACTTGATCAACAATCAGTACCATTGCTTCATTTTTTAGCTTGTCGGCTAAAGAGGCTGGTAGTGTATATTGAGCCTGAAATGCAGGGTAGCAATTATATTTAGTGATCCCCAGCTGAACCATTTGTTGCGCCAACTGTTGTGCGCGCCTTAAAGTACTTTCTTCACAGGGGGTATTGATCAGGTGTTCAAGGGTGGAAGGTTGCCTGGCATCATAATAAATCCCTATTTTATCCGCAATCATAGACACGGCTTTGCCTTGTGCGCTGGGATGACCTGTATAACCAATAAAGCCATCTTCTAGGTGGATAAAGTCACAGGATAATGATACTGACAGGGCCTTTAATTTGAGTGAATTTGGTTTTACCCCCCAACCGACTAAAGCATCAGATTGCTTTGAGAGCTGGTGATGATTATGTTTTGAAAGTCGCCGAATTTGTTGCCCAAGGCAGGCATCAATGGTCGACTTTCTCGCTAAAATACCTGCTGATGTTGTATATAAAGTCATAAATAGGCTGCTAAAAGTGATGTCATAGTTTGCTTTACACGGTTAAAAGTGCTGACGAGCTTATTTTATGTGGAATTATGCAAAGTTGAACATGCAATAAGTCAGCGAATGTGTCAACAAGATAGCTAAATCTATATCGCGAAATCGATATCAATAAGCGTGATTGAGTTATTAATTTATTTAGAGTAGTTTACAGCTTTAAATGATTGATGGATGTAATCCTAATGGCGTTTTGTTTAGATAAACAATTAGAAAAAGAAACAATAAAAGTGATCAGTTTGCCTCTGTGTGATGTATTGCTAAATAAAGAGGACATTGGTCCTTGGCTTATTTTGGTGCCGCGTATTGAACATAAAACGGAAATTTTTCAACTCACACTTGAAGAGCAAGGGCAACTTTTAAAAGAATCATCACTGATCGGTGAAATGTTATCGCATGTTTTTAAAGCTGATAAAATTAATGTGGCTGCAATAGGCAATATTGTGCCGCAATTGCATGTGCATCATGTGGCACGTTTTTATAATGATGCTATTTGGCCTAAGCCAATATGGGGTAATACGTCGGGTCAGCAAATGGATGAGACAAAATTGGATCATTTGATTGCGCAGATGAATACTTATTTGCAAACCCAGCTGTAATGTAACCGTAAATTTTCAATGTAAAAAATACCCGTGCATACTCTATACACGGGTATTGTCGATAGAATTTTATCACCGATATAAGAAGTGGTAGGCTTAGTTAAAAATAATGCTTTTGGTATATACTTGTCTTTACAGCTGTGCTTGTTGTAGCTTGTCTTGGTGACCTTGCTCTTGTAAATTGCTTTGCGTGACGATGCTGCGCACTTTTTCCAAATCATCAAAAGTATCAACACCATGTCTAGGCGCTTTATCAATTAAAGCAACTTGAATATGAACATCATTAAAAATGGCTCTGAGTTGCTCAAGTTTTTCCAGTTCTTCCAGTACCGAACTTGGCCATGACTGATATTGATACAAGGCTGAAACACGGTAGGCATACATGCCAATATGGCGTCGCCATGGATTACTGGGCGTATTAAAATGGGCTTGTTCGAAACCATCCCGTGCAAAAGGAATGGCTGAGCGAGAAAAGTAAATCGCTTTTCCATTTCTGTCACAGACTACTTTGACACAATTTGGATTGAGCAGATCTTCTTGTTGTTTAATTTGGCAGCCCAAGGTTGCCATGCCAGCTTTGGGGTGATCAGATAATGTTTTTGCCGTTAATTCGATCAGTTCAGGTTCTAATAAGGGCTCGTCACCTTGAAGATTGACGACAATGGTATTTTCATCCCAACTTAACCGTCTAGCGACTTCAGCCAGTCGTGATGTACCCGATTCATGCTCACTGGATGTCATGACCACATTGGCACCAAAGTCAGAGGCAATGTGTCCCGTTTCAGCATGATCTGTGGCGATAATAATATTTTTATTACCAATTAGCGTTTCCAAAGCCCGCTGATAAGTGTGCCAAATCATTGGCTTACCCGCTATTTTCATCAGCGGCTTACCCGGTAACCGTGTCGAAGCAAACCGAGCGGGAATAACAATTTTATACTGCATGTTAGCGTCCTTTTCGTTGATAAGGATTTTATTATTATGTGGTAATTTTTGTCTTTTTAATCATATAAATATGATATTATTAATGTTTGTTTGTATAAGCTTAAGGATTGTTTTTATTTTACTAAAAACAATCACCTGTTAGCCAAAAGTATTAGTGTACTTTAAAGTTGATTACAAGTGTTAAATATTTTTAATGCTACATATGTAAACGTATTAAATTTTGCTATTTTTCATTTCATTAGTTAAATAAACCAATAACTGGTCCAGAGTTGATGGTTTTGAAGAGTCAGGGTTAAAATATTGTGGGTATAACTCTGGCTACAATAAATAAGGCACCCGCGAACAACTGTTCTATTGTCAATTGTCAATTTTCTATTTCGCCTAGCATTTGGTTGTAAGTCATTAGTGAGTCCCCAACCACTATAAAATGGGCATGCCATAGTGGTTACTTTTAAACCTCTTAATAAGGCTTCAAAACCAGATAGTGAACTAATGGTATACACTTCATCGATTGAATGAAAAGTACCGAATAGAAGGTTTTCTTCTAAAAACATTGTAGAATTTAACCTTCTGATTGATCGATGATTTATTTTAACGGTAAAAGGGAGGAAGTTATTCTTTATTTTTTTAGCATAAAACTTTCCCAAGTGTTTTAAGCTATTATAAGTACCTGAGTATAAAATTACCAACAATTAGAATGATATTTGAGCGTTAGATTACCAATGGCTGATGCTTGCATTCATGTAATCATTTTTATATAAATATCATTATGATATATACCATTGCTTTTTATAAATGAAACA
>NZ_CANMWS010000047.1 GCF_947501665.1 uncultured Shewanella sp.
AGCAGCCTAAAGTCGTATTAGAGGAACTACGACAGGCTGCATAGGGGAGTATTGCACTTGCGAGTTGAATCCGCCATTAACTATTTATTATTCTAAAAAATACCTTATTTATTGCTTACAATGATTTCAATATCGACAATGGAGTGTACATTAGAATCATTAACATAAAATGACACTCCTTTTCGCCTTGGGTTTGAATTGACTTCACTTACTTTTAGATAATGTGTTTGAGTCGGTATAAATTAATCGCAGGTAACACTATTACCGCTTCCAATGGTGTGAGAAACAAACTGGATAATACCGTCGCTTTAAGGCCCAGAGTATAATGATTGAGCTCTTCTTTAACCGCTAAATGATGTAATTTCACATTGGCAATGAGCGTGAATAAAGTAATCACCGTCAATAATGAAACATAGCTAACGATCCAAACAGTGCTATCCATCCCGACTAAATAGAGTAAAACGCTCAGCGTTAAGCCTATCCAAAAAATCAGATATAACACTTTAACGCTTTGATATAAACTGTTTAACTTCCGCATAAAATCACTCCCTGTTGCTGAACTTTTATATTCACACATTGCTCCTATAAAATAAACGATTGACTTAAAGCCACATGGGATTTTATTTATGCTGTATATCCACTCGCCAAGGAGGATTAAGTCTATTTTCACCCGCCCAATATAACTTAATTTTATTGCCTGACGGGTCCTCCAGTACCGCTTCTCTCCAAAGGTACGTTTTATTTTGTGGTGCTTGAATAAAATCAATACCTTTACCTATCAGCTCCTTCACCCAATTATCTAAATCCTCATGTTCAAAATAAATCACCGCCCCATTAGTAAAGGTTTTTGTTTCAAGTGATAGTGAGAAACTGCTTCCACCATCGGGGCATTCAAAACGCGCATAATGTGGCGTATCAACGATTTGGGTAAAGCCTAATGTACGATAAAATACAGAAGAGTCGAGCATATTTGTCACTGGTAAAGTCACTTGATTGAGATTCATGGTGCTCCTTAATATTTAAAATAACTGGCAGAAATAAATCCTGCGGCTCTATTCCTTACTCCTTAATACATAAAAAGTGTTCCTAAAGCAAAATTGAATATTCATTGTTATCACATTTTTTGTTTTGCGTTTTATCACGGTAAAGAGTAACGTGTGAGCCCATAAAAATAGAATCAGCAACTTCTAATGTTAAGCTAATCGAGCAATAAGAGGAGATCAGGTTAAGCTATGACAAATCGAATACCCCTGACTCTTAAAAATAGCCTCTGGCTAGTATTCTCTTTATGGTTGATTAGTTTACAATTTATTACTTTCGCACACAGTATGGAACATGCGTTAGAGCATGATAATACTCACTGCTTATACAGTAATATTTACCATCACCACCATGCTGGTCCATCTACCGTCAGCTTGCCTAGTTTATGTGAGCAACAAACAGAAAACATTCGCCTTCCATCATATCAACAACCTACTCTATTATGGACACATAGTGTCAATGTACGTGCCCCACCTTTTTAAGCAAAAGATCATCGCCCTTTAAATAATTTTTGCTTTTCACTAAGGACAAGCACAATGAAACATGCACTATCCTATATCGCGCTAGCGCTTGCTGGCGGCGCGACACCTGTCATGGCAGCCCAACTTCAAGGTCAAATAACCGATCCTGACGGTACACCGATTGTTGGCGCACAAGTCAGTGTGACTACAGATAAACAAACCATCACCAACGCGCAAGGTCAATACACATTAACCCTTTCAGACAATAGCCTTGCTCATCTGCATGTGAGTGCCAAGTCCTTTAACGATGCCAATGATGATGTCTCTATCACCACCGGCACCATGACACACAATGTATCACTTGAGCATGCCATGATGGAAAACATTGTTGTTACCGCCTCACCTTTTCTTCGATCCCCCATAGAAAGTACAACTCCCATCACTGTAATGACCGAAGATCAGTTAAAACTCAATACTGAACCTACCTTAGGGGATACGCTAGAAAAACTCCCAGGTGTTCAAGCAACTCATTTTGGTGCAGGAGCGAGCCGTCCCATTATTCGCGGCATGAGTGGCCCAAGAGTATTAGTGCTAGAAAATGGCCTGTCGGTAGGTGATGCCTCTACGGTATCTGCAGATCACGCCGTCACCACAGAAGCAGGCACTGCTCAGCAAATCGAAATTCTTCGCGGCCCCGGATCACTACTTTATGGCAATGGCGCCATTGGCGGCGTGGTCAATGTGGTGAACAATCGCGTTCATGAAGAGCCCGTCGATGAATTATCCGGTAACGTTGGTACGCAATATGAAACGGGCAATAATGGCCGTACTGTCAATGGCGAGCTTAACGGCGGGAATGGAAAATTTAATTGGCATCTTGATGGTACGAAACGTAAAACCAGCGATCTCAACATTGCAGGTGATGCCATTGAAGGCCAAGCTGACACCCATGGCACATTAGACAACAGTCAGCTTGAACAGGACGATTATGCAGTTGGTGTCGGATACACAGGCGATAATAGTTTTATCAGTATCTCAGGTGCTCGTACAGATTCAAATTACGGGATCCCCAAACGAGATACCGAGGATCCTGATATCACTATCGATTTACAAAAAACGGTCTGGCAACTTCACAGCGGTCTATTAAACCCCTTTTCAGGCGTGACTAAACTCAGTGTTGATGCGGGCTATACCGATTATCAACATGCAGAGGAAGAGGATGGTGTAGCCGATACTTTCTTCTACAACAAAGAAAGTGAAGTGCGCCTAAGTGTCAATAATAGCCCTTGGGGCAAATGGCAAGGTAGTATGGGACTCAATACCACGCATCGAGATTTTTCAGTGGTAGGCGATGAAGCACTGACCCCTGACAGCATCACTGACACTCTAGCGGCATTCATAGTACAAGAACGAGAAATTAACGACTTTCGCATTGAGCTTGGCGGACGCGTTGAGCATTATAATTTATCACCTGATAGTATGAACTTAGAAAGCACCAGCGGCACACAAAATTATCAACCCGATGGCGTAAATGATAACAACTTAACCCTTTCTGCTGGCATAGTCTGGAATTTTGATCCCAACTACAATTTAGGCTTATCATTTGAAAGAGCCGAGCGCTCGCCCACAGCTGAGGAGCTTTACAGTTTTGGCGATCATGATGCGACACAAAGTTTTGAAGTCGGTTCCCAATTTACGATTGAAAATGGTGAAGTCACTCCTAACACTGACAGTAACAGTAAAGAAGTCGCTAATAATATTGATTTAACCTTACGAAAGCGAGACGGTGCATGGACAGGCTCCTTGAGTATGGCCTATAACAGAATTAATAATTTCTATTATGAAAAAGATACTGGGCTTATTGCTTCTGATATTGGTGAAGAAGGTTCCTTACCTGTGTATCAATTTACTCAAGGAGATGCCGAACTCTACTCTGTGGAAGCACAAGCCAACATCCCACTGAATGAGATTTGGTCAATAGACTTACTCAGTGATTATACGCGAGGCCTCTTAGTCGATGGCGGTAATTTACCTCTGATCTCCCCCTTACGCGTGGGGTCAACCCTCAATTATGATCAATCTGACTGGCATGCAGAAGTTGGGGTCATGGCTTATGCTAAACAAACTGAAACGGCAGAGAATGAAACAGATACCGCAGGTTATGCCTTACTGAATACCGCATTAACTTATCACATGATGATGAATGACAACGATGTCATGTTATATGTAAAAGGCACTAACTTACTCAATCAAGACGCAAGGCCGCACACTTCTTTACTCAAAGATTACGCGCCGCTCATGGGACGCAGCTTTATGGTTGGCATGAATTACGATTTTTAACTGACTCGAGCTCTGCCACTTCATCATTAATCCGTCAACAAGCCTCAACGTGCTGTCTTTGACTTCATGTTGAGGCTTTATAATGTCAATCAAAACACATGTAACCCTGTTAATACCGCACTATTTTAACATTGTTGAGCAATCAGTTGCCTCAACCACTGGTGACTCGCTTTTTTTGCGTTCAATTTATGCCAATAAATATTGAGTTGGTATTGAGGAATAATGATAGGCGGCGAGTAAACATCAATATTTAATTCATCAATGATATTTGAAATAATTAACTTTGGTAATGTTAAAATAAGATCAGAATGAACAACTGTATAGGGTGCAACAAGCGCGCTCGATAATTGTAACGCCACATGACGACTCATTCCTTGAGTTGCAAGCTGATCATCAACAACACCTTTACTTTCACCCCAAGGAGAAATGCGTACATGAGATAAACTTAAAAATGCCTCTAACGTCAAACCCTTTTTCAGTTTAGGATGATTTTTTCTCGCGATAGTACAATAGTTGTCACTCAACCAAGTCTGATACTCAATCGTCGATGACTTTTCCACTTCATGACTAAAGCCCAGTACAAAATCTAACTCCCCACTAATCAGTTTCTCCGTTGGCATTTTATCTTCCGACGACACAAGCGTAATACGAATATTAGGCGCGACTTTAGTAATATGGCTCACTAACTTGGGTAATAAACTAAATTGAGTATAATCTGTTGCAGCAAACTTGAATTCGAGATCACTGGTTGCGGGATCAAAGGTTTCACGATGATTCAATCCCATATGGATCTGCGCAAGCGCAGGCGACAGGTGATAAGCAAGATCATGAGCAAACGCAGTAGGTTCCATCACATTATTCACTCGTACAAACAACTCATCCCCCAACCGTTTCCTTAACCGAGATAATCCGTGACTAAATGCTGATTGGCTCAAACAAATATCTTCCGCCGCCGTTGATACACTTTGATGACGATATAAAGCTTCAAATAAAATCAGTAAGTTTAAATCAATTTGATAAAGGTTCATTATGAATAATACACATATTAATATGAAGATAATGCACTACTATCATAATATGACAAGCGGTAAGATAAGGTCAATCGTCAATAGCAGAGAAGTCTATGGAACCCTTATTTATTCGTAAAGCTGAAACATCAGATGCGGCACTGATTTTACATTTTGTGCGTGAATTGGCTATTTATGAAAAAGCAGAACATGAAGTGCTCGCCACAGAAGAAACACTTAAGAAAAGCATGTTTTCAAGTAACAGCCATGTGAACGCATTAATTTGTGAGCAAGATGGACAAGTAATTGGCATGGCTATTTATTTTTATAACTACTCAACTTGGTTAGCCAAACCAGGGCTATACCTTGAAGATCTTTATGTCTCACCAGAGCACAGAGGTAAAGGCGCTGGCAAATTATTACTGAAAAAAATGGCTCAAATTGCACTGCAAAACAATTGCGGCCGATTTGAATGGAGCTGTCTTGATTGGAATACACCCTCGCGAGATTTTTATCATTCCATTGGGGCAAAATCACAAGATGAATGGGTCGGCTACCGTATGTCAGGGCAAACATTAATCGACTTCGCCGAAAAAGATTAACCCTTTCAATTGATACACAACACTTAAACTGATAGCAAACAATCCTTGATATTAGGGTACCCTGTTTTCCCTAATATCAAGTTCCTAACAAGCCTCCCCTTATTCCATGACTTGTTGCTGAGGTAGGTCGTCGGAAATGTCGTACCAAAGTGCTTTAGTCACAACATAAATATGGTGAGCCGGTTTGATATTCAGATCGGTATCTAACGTCCAATTTAATACATCTTCAAACTCATCATGCATGTCATATTGCACACTTTGGCACAAGCAACGTCCTTTGTTAATCATGTATATTTCCTTTATGCTGATATTTGATTTTATTTGCATCAGTGGCTACACAAGCTTTTTTTGCCCAAACAGTAATGTCGGTTCAATCCCTTGGCGTTTATACAACTTAATGGCATCTTCATTAAATGCATATACTTCTAACCACAGTTCCTCACTGCCTTTTTTCTTAGCTTCTTGTTCAAACGCCTCCACCAACATTTTTCCAAGGCCATGTCGTTGATGGGCAGTATCGACAGCAATTTGCTGTAAACTTGCTATTTTACGTGGCTGAAGCACCCATGATTTTCGTTCCCATACATTGCCCATCACAAAACCCGCGACGCCATCAGTATGCTCAACCACCAGCACGATATAATTATGGCTATCGATAAACTCATTAAGGTTAATGTTTTTTTCAATTTCTTCAGGAGAAAGGAAGTCATCTGGCAAGTGTGCTTTATGAAACGCATTAATTTGAAACTGCAGCATTTGCAACCGCTTCACATCGCTCAATGCGGCTTTTCTTATGCTATACATAGATTAATTTTTCCTTTTTATTGAATATCAATATCTTATCAAGTTAACCAAATAAAATAAATGAGTGACAATTAAACGATCAACCCTTTGTCGACAATGGTAATTCATTTTTGGTAATCTCAATACTCAGTGCACTTCGTTAGCCTCAATGAAGTCTTTTCGATGTTTCAAAAGGATGTAAAACAATAAAGGAAAAATATCATGCAAGAAAATTACAGAGATATTGGAGAAAGTAAGCCCGAAAAAGCCGATTTTCTTAACAAGATGAAAATGCAAGACTGGGGAGAATTCGATTTTTCGGCGTGTATTTCATGGTGTCAGCAACAATACCCCACACTTCCTATCACTTGTATTGGACATTCTGTTGGTGCACAACTCATCGGGCTTGCACACAATAATATTGCACTATCAGCATCATTGAGCTTATCTGGTCAGTCAGGCTATTGGCGTCACTGGGATAAGCGTCAATGGCCTAAATGATGGCTTGCTTGGTTTGGTCTCATTCCCATCATTTCTCAATGCCTTGGATATTTACCAGGCAGTAATCTAGGCAGCGGTGAAGACTTACCAAAAGGTATCGCCCAACAATGGGCTAAATGGTACCGAAATCCAGACTATATCTGTAATCAACAAGGAGAAAAGTGGCGGCCTTATTTTTCACAAATACAATCACCGATACACTTTTATCATATTACCGATGATCATGATTTTGCACCATTAAAGTCCGTTCAAGCATTAAGTCAATTTTACTCTCAAGCAAAAGTAACAAGCAGTCAAATTAATCCCGTCAATCAAGGAATGAAATTTATGGGACATTTTGGTTTTTTCAAAAATCAAACCCCCACCATTTTTTGGCAAGACAGCGTCGACAAGCTAAAATGCATGATGGTTCACAATACGAAAACACCTATCAATCCTTAGCATAAATCAATTTATCACCGTACAGGCTTATTTACCTGTCTTTATTTATACACATGAGTAATCTTCACGAGGATAAATCACATAAGGCTTACCGAGTGATTGAGCATTAACCGTTTTAAAGGCAATGAGAGGAATTAATAACGGCTCAGTCGAAGTTAAAAAAAATAAAGCAATAAACGAGACACAGCATAATAAAAATAACAAACACTTTTTCATAGAAAATCCATTTTTCCAGAATAACAAGATTAACCTGCATTGCTCCATCAATGCATCATCCAAAGTAACAAATACGCATAATAATAACAATACATCAATGACACTTTAATTAGCGATATAGAATATACTTTTAAAAGCGATAAATTTGGTGATATCCAATTTGTATCACTCCTTATTGCGATTACTTTCAAATAAAACTAACAAGAAATGATACAATACCGAACGCTAATGCATTGCATTCAAATAAGATTAAGCACGCGTACATTGATAATCGATAGTTCCCCCCATATGATCACCCGCTTGAAAAATATAATGCACTTCAATTACCGTATTTAATTGTTTCGGGATCACTAAATTACCCCACATACCACCGCCATCATTGTTATTCGTTACACTGGCATTAAACGCTTTAAATTGATGATGTTCTAGGTAAACTCGTGGAGAATAATCAGGGTTTTCTTGCAATGAATGAGTATTAAATAAACCATAATAGGCATATTCATCATCCAACAAGTTATCATCAGCATCATAGTTTGTGATCACATGACCAATCCCTTGAATAAGGGAGACTAAACCATCATCTCCTTGCTTTAATCTAAGCTCCAAACGAGAATTTACTTTAGCCCCCAGATCACCATTTTGTCTTAATACTTCCTCTGAATGACATATATATTGCCCTAAATAAGTATCCGCTTTTACCCATAAAGGAATAACCGTAGTCGATGCGATAAACCCGATTAATAATTTCAACTTCATTACCATTACCTGTTTTATTTGTTATCAAATGAAAATATCAACGCCAGCTAATTAAGCTGCATTTAATGTTAAATTCAGCCCAAAAAACCACTGATTAACAATTGTATCACCAAGATACACTTTTTCAACACAACAAACGCCCTTTTAAAACAGAAATGTCACTATCAAACCCAATAAAAGATAAACAGTCCTAGACAATAACAAATTACGCCCCATTCGCTAATAATGATTCATCTATCGGTATTATCAGTTTGAAGGCCAATAAAGGTTTATAAATGAACGGTGATAATAAACCCCATCAAAATGCAGTCATGAATTTAAAAATAATAATCAATTTGATCTATTTAACGTGATCAATCTCAATAAGAAGATCACTATTACCAACCTATAATTGAATCGGTTCTATCCTGTAACATATTGACTAACATCATTTAAAACAAGTAATCAATTCTTCGATGAACAGCTAACAATGTAAAACCTTCCGTCTCCACATCATAATGCAACCCTATCTGCATTTGGCTATAAATAGCTTGTGTCGTGATAAAAGTCTCTGCCTTCGTAACAATATAAAAGGTCGCCACGCCAGAACACCGACCTTCAGAGCAACCTTCGCTCCATTGAACATTTTTATCCACAACCTTAATATTAATCACTTGATTACTCCACTCAAACCAAGCAATAACACAGGCAACAACCAAAATAAAAAAAGGCACTATAAATTTAGCAATATGAGTTAAACGCTGAAAATTTTCATCATGATCATCATGCATTTTACCTCCTTAATCATTCACTTTAACGGATCCGGCAAACATACACACACTATAACGCAGCACTCAAATTAACACCAAAGGTTATCCTCGTGGTACATATGGCTAAATCAGCGTTTCATTCCACTGAATCCTGCAGCTTGCAATCACACGGGTATATATCCGGCTCAGCTCAATTACCTATTTTTGCTACTAAAACAATGATCATATTCTCTCACATTTCTTATCTGGATTTTGTCTGCTGCTACCACTAAGCTAAACATAAGCTGTAGTAACTTTGGTATTCGCTATTTCTTCTGAAATAATCAAGCGACGAAATATCCTCTCCGGCGCCGTTGGCAATACGCTTGAATGGTATGATTTTGCTGTTTATGGCGCCATGGCGCCTATCATAGGTAAACTCTTTTTCCCTAATGATGATCCCTTCACCTCACTTCTTGCAGCCTTTGCTGTCCTTGCGATAGGTTATATTGCGCGTCCTTTAGGCGGCATAATATTGGGTCACATGGCTGACAAAATAGGCCGGAAACCCGCACTAATCTGCTCTGTTGTCATGATGGGTGTCGGCACAACTGCCATTGCATTTCTCCCTACACACGAAGAAATTGGTGCCATGGCAGCCATATTACTTATCTTGCTTAGGATCCTTCAAGGGTTATCCGTTGGAGGAGAATACCCAAGTTCCATTGTCTTTCTCGCTGAACACTCACCAAATGATAAACGAGGTTTTCATACCAGTTGGCCCATGTTCGGAAGTGTAATAGGTTTTCTGCTAGGCTCAGCTATCTGCTCCTTATTCAGCAACCTATTAAGCGCAACACAATTCCAAGCTTGGGGATGGCGTATTCCTTTTTTGCTCGGAGCCATTATTGCTTTGTGCGCAACCTTATTTCGTCGCCATATGACAGAGCCAAATTCTTTTGACAATGCGCCTCCCTTAAACACACTTCCCTTTATTGCAGCAATTCGTGATCATTGGCGCGAAATAATGCAAATCATCTGTTTATCTTTAGTCAATGCCGTTGGATTTTACTTGCTTTGGGTTTATGCAATATCGTATTTAACCGAGCAGATGCACGTGTCGACGAGCGATGCATTGGATATCAATACCTTAAGCCTCATAATCTTACTTCCAGTTATTACTCTCAGTGCAATATTATCAGATAAAATTGGTCGAAAACCACTCTTATACTTTGTCGCTTTAGGCTCACTATTGTTTTCATGGCCATTATGGTGGCTAATGCATAGCCAAAGTTTTGGAATGATTTTAGCTGGACAAGCAGGATTTGCAGTCCTCTTCGGCGTCGGTTACTCAGGATTATCTGCCGTCATGGTTGAAATTTTACCAACCAAAGTCCGTTGCAGCGCCTCAGGAATGGGTTATAACCTTTGTATGGGTTTTTTTGGCGGCACAACGCCACTGGTTGCCGCCTATCTACTGGAGCGAACCTCAGATGATTTTTCCCCCATTTACTATCTTATGGCAACCGCAGCCCTTTCCCTCATCGTCACCTTCTTTATTGCTGAAACCGCCGGTAAACCACTACCCGATTAACCTTGATACAAAACCTTAATGCTCAGCTTTGATGCTAAAAGCTAGACGTTAAACTGGAATTCAAGCTGATATTCACTAAGCATAATCAGAGAAGCTCACCGCAAGCTTGTTTCCACTCTCAGGGCAACCCAGTGTTATATTTTAGTATTTTATTTTAGTACTTTGTTTTAGTACTTTATTTTACAGCCTAACTTTACCACTAAATTCGACGGCAGATTTACTTTTCCCTTAAGTCTCCTGAATCTATTTCGCTTTTTTCACTTTTAAAGTAGCTTCAATGTCAAACACATGGTTCTTAGCGATTAACACTTAAAGATCTGAGTCTGATATTGAGGAAAATATATAATCATTTAGCCCTTTTGATCTTAATACTTGAGTATCCTTAATCTCTTTCAACTTTAATGCTTGGGCATCCTGACTCTCTCTCAGCTTCAATGCTTGAACGTCCTTGACAAGTTCCATTTTCTTATCATGTAAGATTAAATTTTCGTGAGTAACACTACTTACACTCATTTTAACACTGGAATTCATAATATCTTCAATTGAAAAAAGTTCAGACTCAGTATTAAGAGACTGCTTATGAATAACATTCATAACTTCAGATGCAAGCATGGTTTCATTTTGATTGAGATAGCCTTGTAAGGCCGCTTTTAATAAAAAATTGGGTAATTCGATTTTATTTTCAGTATATTCATATAAATCCTTTGCTGACGCTGAAATTAAATTATTAGTATGACTACCCAGTTCTGAATTATCAAAGAGCATGTCCAAAATTTTACCTGCCTTTTCAGCGGCGCAATCAGGCAGTCCTCCCACATCAGGTTTAGCAGCAATTTGCTGTAAAATAGAAATACTATCAGCATCACTATTTTGAGCTTTCTCTTCTAAAATCTGAAATAGATCAGCTAACCTTTTATCTGTGGATTGTTTATCAGTAAAAGTCTCATCAAACACTAAATCCATTTGTGCTTGAAGAGGTTTATTTACTGGTAAAGATAAATAAATAGACCCATATGAGAGTGCATCGTAAGTGATAGTCATTTTCAATACTCCTTTTGGTTCTCACGTTAGCATAAGTCTAAAATTATTGATTATGAATATCAGCCTTTCCTAAACAAAAGTGATCAGACCAGAGTCTAATCTATAGTGCGATAGATAATATTAGCCATCATTTTAGATTCACTCATGTAAATTATGAAATATTAGCACTTACTTCCAAATTCATAGCCAGCCATAACTAATCAGTAAAATACTGATATTTAAACCTTAATTCAACGTTCAGCATTTATGGAATCATAATCTGATTGTTTTAACCTAATGCCTGTTGCTAATCTTGAAAAATGAGGGATAGTAGGTAAAATTAGTGAGTTTTGAAGTGTAACGTACCAATTCAGTTAATTGACCGAGGTTTATACTGTTGAAACACAAGCTACGTTCTAGCCTATAGGCATATACTGGCAACATTTTGAGAAATGCCGTCGTCGTTTATCTAAATACGTACAATAGCCATCCAACTCTTGCAAACTACCTACTGGACCTTTAAATAAACGCGTAAATTCAGTGATCAGTTTAAGCCAATTCTCTTGAGGAATATTCAGTCTATTTAAAGTTCAAGAATAAGGTCTTCAACCCATTCCCGTCGATGCTCATAAGACTGACCAGTACTATCTATAAAGCATATCAACACCACACAATAGTCTCGTCTGACACAGCGAGATGCACAATAATAAAACGAAGTGTCTTCTAAGCTCACAATAGATTTTATTGCCGTTGGCATCAATACACCCATCCATGATGGATCAACTATTCAAAGCCTAATTTACCACTACAAATTAGGTAAATAATCATATATGTCTTGGTTGTAGCGTTAAAGGCTGTCGTTACCAGCTCACTTTGAGTATTAACCATAAAGTCCTTTTTTAATATCAAAAATCAAACCTTCCCTATCATCCCCCCACCATCTTTTATCAAAAACCCCCACTCAGCGCTCTTTTCAATCCAAGCATCAAAATGGTACTTTTGACCAAGTATTAGCATGGCTATTTCAGCGGTTTTCGGGAATAGAAGGCCCTTCAGCCCAGCGCGCTCCCTCGGGATCATATATCATCACCTTCTGCACTGGCACTTCGTCCGGATAACCACCAGTAAACGCACCGACCACCCACATCGTGCCATCAATATCAACACCTTGAAAATGGTGTATCTCAAAGGGTGGTTTCGCCCCCCGTATCCACTGCGCATATTTTGGATCGAACGATTCCACAGGTTTGATCCCCCGGCCACCAGCAAGCACCAAGAGATCGCCAATGGCTACAAAAGCCGATTCATGACGAGCCTCTGGCAAGGATCCATCTTCCGCCTCCACTTTCGACCAAGTCTCAGATCCCGCAATGAGGGACTGAGTCAACAAAAGTACTGCACAAATCGAAGAAACAGAAAATGTAATCAACCTCATAGCAACCCCTTTGAACGTCAGCCGTATGGCTGATCGCCTATGGATGACGTAAAGAATGAACACGCACTCAGACTGAAGAGTGAAGAGTGAAGAGTGAAGAGTGAAGAGTGAAGAGTGAAGAGTGAAGAGTGAAGAGTGAAGAGTGAAGAGTGAAAAAGTATTGTTTATCGAAAATATGACCCAACGTTTTGTGCATTCTCGACACTAATGCAGAATAGAGTATAGACATGCTTTTTCCTACTGTCTAAAGTAGAGATTTGTCTAATATTTGCTCACATCGACATCTTCTTCATCGCCTCTTCTTTATCGCAATGAGTGAACAAGTTTTAGACATTCATCGTCTACAAGCCTTCTTTTTTTCATAATCACCATTAATAATGGCTGTCTAGATAAAACCTAGATGCTAAGCTTTGATACTCATAGCTAAACGTTAAACATGAATTCAAGCTAATCCTCACAAAGTTGTAATGGTCAACTAAAGTTGTTCCTAACAATTTAAGGCATTCCCTGCTATCCACGTAGGTCAGATATTGACAACGATTTCCCTATCTAAAAGCCAGCTTAGTGTCCCTACTTCGCGTTCGTAAACTTGAAATAATATTTCACTCACCTCGTTATTTCTGCATTCACACAATTTGCTTTTCAAACAGGTGTGAATATAAAAATAACCATCGAAGACAGGGCGAAGATTGCAATATTAATCGCTTTGAGCATGAGATATGGCCGCTCCTTAGCTTCCTGCTATCACGGCATTCATAAGTCCATTTATATCAGGACGAGCTGGCATTTTAACATGGAAGTTATTGGCCTTCGTTGAGCCTATAGGAATATATTTACGGCGGGTTATTTTTACAAAAGCTGCATCAGCAATTGACTTAAATAAGCCCAATCATTTCAAATAAGGTAACTTTAAACAAATGAAGTTATTCATTACACCTAGTATGAGTGAGGTGTGAGTGGGAACTCACCACCCTATCGCTAGTAATACTCAAACGCTAGCGACAAAAAATCCCTATCAGTTTTCACCAATAGGGATTTCATATTCAAGTCAATATGGGGCTAACATAAAGTTAATGCACTATTGAAACGTCATCACCCGCTCAAAGAGCGGGGCTCAAGTATGAGCGCGGGCAATCGTCTATTCCCACTCAATGGTCGCAGGTGGCTTTCCTGAAATATCGTAGACAACACGGGAAATACCATCAATTTCATTGATAATGCGATTAGACACTCGACCTAAGAAATCATAAGGTAAATGGGCCCAATGAGCCGTCATGAAGTCAATGGTTTCTACAGCGCGCAGCGACACCACCCAATCATATTTACGCCCATCTCCCATGACCCCTACCGAACGCACCGGTAAAAAGACCGTAAACGCTTGGCTGACTTTATGGTAAAGGTCGGCATTGTGTAACTCTTCAATGAAAATCGCATCGGCGCGGCGCAGTAAATCACAATATTCTTTTTTCACCTCGCCTAATACCCGTACACCTAAACCCGGCCCTGGGAATGGATGACGATATAACATGTCATACGGCAAACCTAACTCAAGACCGACTTTACGCACTTCATCTTTAAACAGTTCGCGCAGAGGCTCGACTAAGCCTAATTCCATGTCATCGGGTAATCCACCAACATTATGATGAGATTTAATCACATGGGCTTTACCTGTCGCACTCCCTGCAGATTCAATGACATCTGGATAAATCGTGCCTTGTGCTAACCACTTCGCATTGGCGCATTTTTTTGACTCTTCATCAAAAATTTCCACAAACACATGCCCAATAATTTTACGTTTTGCTTCAGGATCGGCTTCACCTTTTAAGGCATCAAGAAAACGGCTTTCAGCATCAACATGCACGATATTCAAACCAAAATGATCGCCAAACATGTCTAAAACTTGATTGGCTTCATTAAGGCGTAATAATCCATTATCAACAAACACACAAGTCAGCTTATCACCAATGGCGCGGTGTAATAGCATGGCCACAACAGAGGAATCAACACCACCAGATAAGCCTAGAATCACTTCATCATCACCAATTTGCGCTTTTAAACGCGCAACGGCATCTTCGATAATGGAGCTGGGTTTCCAATTCGCTTCACATTGACAAATATTCAACGCGAAGTTCTCTAGCATACGCAAACCTTGGCGAGTGTGTGTCACCTCAGGGTGAAATTGCACGCCATAAAAATGTTTATCTTCATTGGCCATCGCTGCAAACGGACAAGTCTCTGTACTGGCTAATATACTGAAACCTTCTGGAATAGCAGAGACCTTATCTCCATGACTCATCCACACATCCAGTAATGGCTTACCATCATCACTTAACGCATCTTGAATATCTTTAAAGAAAGCGGATGGTGCCTCAATTTTCACTTGAGCATAACCAAACTCACCTTCCCCTATTCCTTGAATGACTTCGCCACCTAATTGGGCTGACATGGTTTGCATACCATAGCAAATACCCAATACAGGCACGCCGGCATTAAACACATAGTCGGTCGCTCTTGGTGAATCATTCTCTGTCACACTTTCAGGACCACCAGCTAAAATAATACCGTTAGGGGCAAATTCTTGAATCTGCGCTTCGGATACATCCCATGCCCAAAGCTCACAGTAAACACCTATCTCACGAATACGACGGGCAATTAATTGGGTGTACTGAGATCCAAAATCTAAAATAAGGATCTTATGCTCATGAATATCACTCATGGAATATTTATCTCTCTGTCTATATCGATAACAATTACAATCTTGATGCTAAAAATCGCCACAGCTTATATAGCAGCGAGGCGACCTGTTTATGGGTCGCCTCGATACAAAGCATATTATGATGAGCGATAATTCGGCGCTTCTTTACTCATTTGCACATCATGCACGTGGGATTCACCCATGCCTGCTGAGGTCACTTTGACAAACTCAGCCTTCTCATTGAGCGCTTTAATCGTCGGGCACCCTGTTAGTCCCATACATGAGCGCAATCCGCCCATATATTGATGAATAATCTCTTTTAATTTACCTTTATAAGGCACACGACCTTCAATCCCTTCTGGCACCAATTTATCGGCAGCATTATCGCTTTGAAAATAACGATCCGATGAGCCTTCAGTCATGGCGCCTAATGACCCCATGCCGCGATAGGATTTATAAGCGCGCCCTTTATAAAGCTCTGTTTCACCGGGGGCTTCATCGGTTCCAGCAAACATAGAACCTGCCATAATACAGGACGCTCCAGCCGCTAATGCCTTGGCTAAATCACCTGAGAAACGAATACCGCCATCGGCAATAACAGGAATATCAAGGTGCGCAACAGCTGCGGCGGCATCGGATACTGCCGTGATTTGCGGCACACCAACACCTGTCACAATACGTGTCGTACAAATAGAACCAGGACCAATTCCAACTTTAACCGCATTCACTCCCGCTTCAACCAGTGCTAACGCCCCTTCTGCCGTCGCCACGTTGCCACCGACTATTTGTAATTCAGGATATTTCTCACGGGTATCACGAATACGTTGTAATACCCCTTCAGAATGCCCGTGAGAGGAATCAATTAATAATACATCCACGCCAGCGTTAACCAGTGCATCCACGCGCTCTTCATTACCCGTTCCTGCGCCAACAGCACCTCCCACACGTAAACGACCTAGCTCATCTTTACAGGCATTAGGTTTTCGCTCCGCTTTTTGGAAATCTTTGACCGTGATCAGTCCCGTTAATTTGAAATCTCCATCAACCACTAGGACTTTTTCTATGCGATTTGTGTGCATGAGTTTTTGTACATCGGGTAACGGCGTACCTTCAAGCACAGTCACAAGCCTTGCTTTTGGCGTCATGACCTCATCCACTTTACGGCTCCAATCAGTAATAAAGCGCACATCACGACCGGTAATGATCCCCACTAACTCATTGGCACTTGTGACCACAGGGTAACCTGCAAAACCATGTTTGGCAGTTAATGCCTTTAAGGTTTCAAGACTCGTATCAGGTGTCACGGTAACCGGTTGCTGTACAATGCCTGCTTCGTAAATTTTAACCTTACGAACTTCCTCGGCTTGTTGCTCTATACTCATGTTTTTATGGATAAAACCCATTCCACCTTCTTGCGCCATCGCGATCGCTAATCGCGCTTCAGTCACTGTATCCATTGCAGCAGAAACGATAGGCATGTTAAGGTCGATTTTATTCGTCAGGCGAGTTTTTAGCGTGGCAGTGTTGGGTAAAACGGTGGAGTGCGCTGGAACCAGCAACACATCATCAAAAGTTAACGCTTCTTTTTTCAATCTTAGCATGCAACATGTCCCCAAAGAGAGTCAGATTTAGGTGGGTAAATATTGCGGCGAGATTATACCTTGCATATCTATGCAAGTAAATGGAAAATAGCATCGAAAATATTTTATCCTATGCAAACCATCGCTCAGGATCGAAAATAAGCAGCAATGAAAAATACTTATGCCAAAAAATAAAACCGATGTTTATACCGTTTCACGCCTCAATGGTGAAGTTCGCCAGTTATTAGAAGGGCAATTGAGTCGAGTCTGGCTCAATGCTGAAATTTCTAATTTTTCAGCTCCCAATTCTGGGCATTGGTATTTAACCTTAAAAGACACTCGCTCTCAAATTCGCTGCGCCATGTTTAAAGGACGTAACCAACAGATCACCTTTCGCCCAGCAAACGGTCAACAAGTACTGGTAAGAGGCAATATTAGTGTGTACGAGCCCAGAGGGGATTATCAATTACTCATTGACAGCATGCAGCCAGCCGGTGATGGATTACTCGCTCAGCAATATGAGGCCTTAAAGCTTAAACTGTCTTCTGAAGGGTTATTTGCGACTCACACTAAACGAGATTTACCTCAACAAATACAACGGATTGGTGTTATCACCTCACCAACAGGTGCTGCTATTCGTGATATATTACATGTGCTTACCAGACGCGACCCTTCCATTGAAGTCATTATTTATCCTGCACAAGTACAAGGGGCCAGCGCCGCTAGAGGCCTAGGTCAAGCTATCGCAACAGCCAATGCTCGTAATGAGGTGGATGTGTTATTACTGACTCGAGGCGGGGGTTCCTTAGAAGATCTTTGGTGCTTCAATGATGAAAAACTTGCCCATTGCATTTACAACAGTGCCATTCCCATGATTTCTGCTGTGGGCCATGAAATCGATACCACCATCAGTGATTATGTTGCCGATCTCAGGGCGCCTACCCCCTCAGCGGCAGCAGAGCTTTTATCAAAAGATACGGTGAACAAACAGCAAAAATTGCTCGCTCAACGCTCTCGATTAAAACAAAGCTGGCAACACTTTTTGTTACAAAAAAAAGCCCATGCTGACAGACTTAATCATCAATTATACCGCCAAGATCCTAAACGTCGTCTGCAAACTTTTCAACAAGGTTTCGATGAGGTGCAATTAAAACTCACCAATGCCATTGAGCGGTATTTCAATAAACTCAACCTTAAACAACAAGCTTTATTACACAGACTCAATAATCAGTCTCCCAGTCGCACCCTGACGCTTAACGCCAATCAATTATCACACTTAAAAAAACGTTTATTCGATGCGATGAGCACCTTAATGGGCCATAAAGAGCAGCAACATAAACACCTCACCCAACAACTGGATACCATTAGCCCATTAGCGACATTAAGCCGAGGGTATAGTATTACCTTTGATAGCCAAGACCAAGTGATTAGAAACAGTAATGAGCTCAATCCTGAGGACACAATCACCACGCGATTACGCCACGGACAAGTCCAATCAAGAGTTATCAATACCATTCCAGAAAAATAGAGACATAAAAAAGGAGCCTTCGGGCTCCTTTTTTTATCTCAATGATTAGTCTTTATTTTTATCTTTAATATGCGTCGCCATACGTTTGCGTCGTCTTTCTTGACTGACAGTCAACTTTTTCGTATTCATGCCCTCAAACGGGTTGCCCCCTTCTTGGAAACGCAATTGAATGGGTGTTCCCATCACTTTTAATGAACGACGATAATAGTTCATCATGAAACGTTTATAAGAATCCGGTAACTTTTTCACCTGATTTCCATGGACGACCACAATAGGCGGGTTATACCCCCCAGCATGAGCATATTTCAATTTCACTCTGCGGCCATTCACCAACGGGGGCTGATGATCGTCTTGTGCCATTTGCATAATACGGGTCAACATGGCCGTACTCACACGCGTTGTCGCGCTGTCATAGGCTTCTTCAATGGATTCATAAATGTGACCCACTCCCGTACCATGCAGTGCCGATATAAAATGAATACGCGCAAAATCAATAAAACCTAAACGACGATCGAGTTCACTTTTCACTCTGTCTTTAATATCTTGGTCGATACCATCCCATTTATTCACCGCAATCACTAAAGCACGGCCGGCATTCAGCGCAAAACCTAATAAACCTAAGTCTTGCTCCGCAATACCTTCACGCGCATCAATGACTAATAGCACCACATTACTGTCTTCAACAGCTTTAAGGGTTTTAATCACTGAAAACTTTTCAACGGTTTCATGTACTTTTGCACGGCGGCGAACACCAGCAGTATCGATAAGGACATATTCTCGTCCTTCTCGCTCCATGGGAATATAAATACTATCACGGGTCGTGCCTGGTTCATCGTAAACCACCACACGTTCTTCACCTAATATACGGTTAATCAGAGTGGATTTACCCACATTCGGTTTACCAATAATGGCCAATTTAATGGGCAAATCTTGTAATCGTTTTTGTTCAGCTTCGGCTTCTTCTTCTGTGTATTCTCTCTCTTCTTCATCCTCTGGCTCACTGCCATCTTTAACTATGCCCATCGCCTCGGCATAGGGAGCAAGAGAATACTCAATCATATTCGTCACACCACGACCTTGCGCCGCCGCCATTTGGTACACTTCTCCCAAACCCAGTGACCAAAACTCAGCACAGGCCGAATCCGCATCAATACCATCGACTTTATTGGCAACAACAAAAGTGGTTTTTTCACGGCTTCTTAAATGCTGAGAAATCGCTAAATCTGCTGCAGTTAAACCTGCACGTGCATCTGTCATAAATAACACGACATCGGCTTCTTCAATGGCCGCCAATGACTGCTCCGCCATGCGGGTTTCAATCCCCTCTTCAGTGCCGTCAATACCACCAGTATCGACGACAATAAATTCATAGCCAGCCAAATGGGCGCGACCATATTTACGATCTCGAGTTAAGCCAGGAAAATCAGCAACAAGTGCGTCTCTGGTGCGCGTCAGTCGGTTGAAAAGTGTCGACTTACCGACATTGGGACGCCCAACTAGGGCCACTACAGGGATCATTTATTTGCCTCTATTGTTACTATTTTTTGAAATAAAAAGCCCCCAGCAGTATCGCTAGGGGCCCTATCTTTTTGATCTTTAGTTATTTAAGGTAGGGTCACCTTAGACACTACACCATCACGTGCTTGTACGTATAGATTGTCACCAATCACGACCGGACGACTGTACAATCCAGAACTGTCAACTTGGATGCGCCCAACGACTTCTCCAGTACTCAGATCCAGAAAGTGTAAATAGCCTTCAAAATCACCCACCACCAGATAGCCATTAAAGACAACAGGTGAAGTCACATCTCGGTTTGATAACGTAGTATTAGACCAGAGCTCTAAACCATTGCGTCTATCAACAGCATAAATACGGCTATGATCATCGACCAAAAATAAACTGGCACCCGAATACGCCAGTTCATGGAAACTAGAATATTGACGCGACCAGACAATACGGCCTGAGCGCATTTCCATGGAAACAAGATTACCGTTATAGCTGACAGCATAAATATTATCACCCAATAACAGAGGTTTCATATCCACATCCGCCATACGAGCAAATTCGTTACCGCCCTTTGGCGTGTAAATCGCTTGCTCCCATGCCGCTTGACCATTGGTCTTTATCACAACAGCGATTTTCCCATCCGCTGTACCAATAAAGAACCCACCCGCTTCATAGGCTGCTGAGCCAGTACCCCGTAATGTTAAACTAGGTAATTGAGTGTGATAAGTCCACAAGCTCGTGCCATCATTGACATCAAATGCTTGTAAAGAACCATTTCCTGTGCTCACAGTGACAATTTCATCACCCACAGTAGGCGCTGACAACAATTCGCCATCGGCCATCATATGCCAAGCTATTTGGCCCGTTTCAGCATCTAATGCCACTAATAAGCCATTTTCGGCGCCAATAAACACCTTATTACGTGCCGCGGTGATCCCCGCAGATAGCAATATGCCTTTACTGGTGGGTAACACATCTTCTTTAAACTGATTGCTTAAATTAACCGACCAGACTGGCTCACCAGTGTCTTCATTAAATGCCTCAATGAGACCAGCTCTATCAGCCACATATAACTTGCCATATCGGACAGCTGGTGCTAAACGTGAATAATAACTGCCCACGCCATCACCGACACTTTCGCTCCAACTGACGGTTGGAAAAACGCTCGCTTCAATACTGGTCAGTTCACTAACAGGCTCCTCTTCAACATCCGTTGAAGAGCAAGCTGACAATAAGCCAACACTTAAGCTACACGCAAATAATGCTTTGCACCAAGACTTCATGGGCAGTTCCCTTATGCCTTATTTAAATTATCTAACTTCATTTGTAAGGCAGGACTTGTCGCCAATCCACCTTCATCTATTGCAGACTGATAAGCCGTTTTAGCTTGTTCCATTTCACCTTGCTGAACCAAGAAATCTCCTTTCAACTCATCACGTTGAGCAAAAAAAGCTGGCGCTGAAACTTGATCTAACGTCGCTATAGCAGCAGCAAATTGACCTTGTTGAGCCTGAACACGAGCAAGACGAATACTGGCAAGCATGACAAGACTTTGATCAGGATCGCTCGCTATCACACTTTTCAAAGCCGTCATCGCTTTATCATAATCTTCTTGCTCAACAGCGGCCTTAGCAACCATGAGCTCTATCAAAGCCTGATAGCCTGATTCACTGTAATTTTTAGAAAAATTTTCTGCACCAGTCAATAGTTGCGCTTCGGTTTCGCCAGATACCGTTAATGCTTGAAACGCTTCTGAGGCCGTTTCTGTTTGTTTAACTTGGTGATCTGAATAATAATTCCAACCAAATAGTCCACCTAAACCAACAACGGCACCAATAACAATTGAGGTACCATAATCTTTCCAGAACTGTTTGATAGCATCAACTTGTTGTTCTTCTGTGCTATAAATTTCCATGTACTCTTCCCCTATTAAATCAGTTCTGCAATATAAGCAGCTAATGCATCTTGAGCAATCACAGTTTGCTCTTTCTCATCGCGTAAATGCTTAACCACAACTTGGTTATTCTCTAATTCATTTTCACCGATAATGAGTGCAATACTTGCACCGCTGTTGTCGGCACGTTTCATCTGTTTCTTGACGTTACCACCGCCACAATGGGTCATCACTTTACAATGTGACAAGCTTGTACGCAATTGCTCAGCCAATTTTACTGCAGCAATACGGCAGTTATCACCCATTGCTGCTACATACACATCCACAGCATTAGGAATATCTTTCGTCAGCGCTAACGTTTCAAGTAATAATACTATACGCTCAATCCCCATCGCAAAACCTACCGCAGGGGTATCTTTACCACCAAGCTGGCCGACTAAACCATCATAACGTCCACCAGCCAGTACCGTCCCTTGAGATCCTAAACTGTCGGTGATCCATTCAAAAACAGTACGATTATAATAATCTAGACCGCGTACTAATCGTGGGTTAATGGTGTATTGGATACCAACGGCATCTAAGAGTTCACAAAAATGTGAAAAATGTTGACGCGAATCTTCACCTAGGTAATCAGCCAAGGAAGGCGCATCGACTAAAATGGCTTGAATAGCCGCATTTTTGGTATCTAATACACGTAATGGATTGGTGTACATACGACGTTGGCTGTCTTCATCAAGCACGTCTTTATGGGTTTCTAGAAAAGCAATCAAAGCATCACGGTATTTTGCTCGCTCATCACTATCACCTAAGGTATTAATCTCTAAGCGAACATGCTCACTTACACCTAATTTTTCCCATAAACGCGCTGACAACATAAGCACTTCAGCGTCACTGTCTGCACTCGCAATACCGTATACTTCAACACCAAATTGGTGAAATTGACGATAACGTCCTTTTTGTGGGCGTTCATGGCGAAACATCGGCCCGGTATACCACAAACGCTGTTCTTGATTATAAAGCAGCCCATGTTGATTGCCTGCGCGAACTGTCGATGCTGTACCTTCGGGGCGCAAGGTCAAACTGTCTCCGTTGCGATCATCAAAGGTATACATTTCTTTTTCAACAATGTCAGTCACTTCACCGATTGACCGTTTAAAGAGGTCTGTACTTTCGACTATCGGTGTGCGAATTTCACTGTAACCATATGCGCTAACAGACTCCCTTAACACACTTTCTACTTTTTGCCATATCGGACTTTGCGCAGGCAGAATATCATTCATGCCGCGAATTGCTTGGATCGTTTTTGCCACTGTTTTTAACTCATTCTGTCGTCGATAAAATTAAAAGCACTTTAAAAATCTTAATAAAAGCACCATTGACTCAATATTTCGTCACAACCTCTCACATAATGCCAAACGACTCCTTCAGCAATAATGAGTGTCTGTATTCAACGATTATTCAATTTCTTTGGTTGGAATTTGATTATCAACTAACGCCGCTTTTGCTCGAATTTTAGCTTCCAATGAATCGAGAATGTTATTATTATCAAAACGCTCTTTTTGTCTCACGCCATCATTATAATAACCACTCATTCGATGCCCACCCGTTAAACCAATATCTGAGACTAACGCTTCACCTGGCCCATTAACCACACAACCGATAATCGATACATCCATCGCCGTAGTCACATCTTCTAGACGCTGCTCAAGCGCATTGACGGTGGAAATCACATCAAACTCTTGACGAGAACAAGATGGGCAAGCAATAAAGTTAATTCCGCGAGAGCGGATCCGTAATGATTTTAAAATATCAAAACCCACTTTAATCTCTTCAACGGGATCGGCCGCGAGTGACACTCTTAGCGTATCTCCAATCCCTTCAGCCAATAACATGCCTAGACCAACCGCTGACTTCACGGAACCTGCACGGGCGCCGCCTGCTTCTGTTATACCTAAATGCAAAGGCTGATTAATCTGTTTTGCTAATAAACGATAAGACTCAACCGCTAAAAAAACATCGGATGCTTTCACGCTCACTTTAAACTGATCGAAATTCAGCCTATCTAAAATATCCACATGGCGCATTGCTGATTCAAGTAAAGCCTCTGGGGTCGGCTCCTTAAATTTGTCCATCAAATCTTTTTCAAGAGAGCCACCATTCACACCAATACGAATAGGAATATTTTTATCTCTGGCGCAGGCAACAACATTACGAATACGCTCTTCATTACCAATATTTCCGGGATTGATCCTCAAGCAATCAACCCCATACTCAGCAACTTTAAGCGCAATACGATAATCAAAATGTATATCGGCAATCAAGGGGATACGCGTTTGTTGCTTAATCAGCTTAAACGCTTCTGCCGCGTCCATTGTTGGAATAGAAACTCGCACAAGATCAGCCCCCACATTTTCTAGGGCTTTAATTTGTGCAACGGTCGCTTCAACATCAGTAGTACGAGTATTTGTCATCGATTGCACTGCAATGGGTGCCCCATCACCAATGGGCACATCACCAACGTAAATGCGAGTAGAAGGACGTCTGATTATTGGAGATTCATTGTACATGATAAATTTGCTCTATTATTCACCTAACGGAAGAGTAAAACGGGCCACTTTACCGCTGGGAAAAGACTCTAAATTGACAATATTGCCATTCATTGACACCGTCACGGACTGAGGCGCACCCAGTAATACTGAAAAAGGCGCTTTTCCTGATAACGTCAAGGTTTCATTTGTTTGTTTCAATCCCGAAGTGAGTACTTTACCTGTCGCATCCGTCACTTTTATCCAGCAATCACCTTGAAGCGTAAATAGCAATGACGCCGTCTGCGCTGCTTGATCATCTTGGATTGTCGTTGCGGACGGTTCGAGAGTGTGCGTGGCCTCAGGAGCCTCACTGACTTTTAAAGGATTATCTAACGTCATTAAGTCGTTATTCACTTTCCCTTCATTCACTTTTTCGGCATTGATAGTGTTTGGATTAACCACTTGATTATCTTGCGCGATTTCTTCAGCGGTTGGCTGAGAAATATCCACCTCGGTTTCCATTGATGATTTTTGTACCCACCACCAAACAACCAACGCCAATAATATGATGACAATCAAATAGGTTAATAACATCAGTCGGCCATCTCTAGCCTGACGAGAAGTTTGTCGAGAAAAACTTTGCATATTCGGCTGTTGCTCATTGGCCAAACAATTATCAAGACAAGATTGAATAACATGAGGATCGGCTTGCACTATTCGAGCAAAGTTCTTCACATACCCTCGAATATAAGTACTGCCACCTAATTCTGAAAAATCATCAGCCTCAATGTTTTTTACCACAATAGGTCTTAAATTCAACTGCTCTGCGACTTCATTAACCGATAGGCCTTTGGCTTCTCGAGCACATTTTAATTGCTCACCTAAAGTGATCGTTTTAGTGGATGTCTCATCGTTATCGCCATCGTTGGGCAACTCAATATGTTTCTTTGTCATTAGTGCATACTAGCCCGATATTATATGATTATGTCAGATGAAATTCGTGAACCATCACACGCTACAATGTAGTGGTTATCGGCACTTCACCAAGACCTTTTTCAATTTTAATCCCCAGCGCTAAGCTTTCCGTGGTACGAGGAAACCCTCTGTAATAACGGACTAATTGCTTTTGCGCGGCAACAAAATCACCTAATTCAACTTCAATTTCAATAAGCTCAAGTAACGATATTTGTCTTCTCGGATCGTATCTTAACGCTTTATTAAAATAGTTTCGTGCTTTTTCTAATCGTCCCGCCTTGCGACTGCATATGCCTAAATTTTCATAGGTTGCCGCAAATGCCGTATAATTTGGCTCTGACACCGCTTTTACAAATTGCTTTTCTGCTTCTTTAAATTGACCTTGCTGGCACAGAAAAACGCCAAAATTATTAAAACTGTCTCCAGATACATCATCGGATTTTAACGCCTGTTTAAACGCTTGCTCTGTATGAACAATATCTCCAACTGATTGATAGTAATAAGCTAAAGCTAAATTAACGGCTTCTAATTCTGGCGCATACATAAACGCTTTATCCAAATTATATTTGGCTTGTTCATTATTTCCTTTGCGCAAATAGACCAAACCTAACTGCACCCGCTGTTTAGCAGCGGCTAATCCATTAAAAGCCGTTTCAGATACAGGTTTATCTGTCCCAACATAGGTCCTTTCTGTTACACAACCCACCAACACAACGACAATACACAATAAAACACTCATTGTAACAAACGTTTGTTGCTTTCCTTGTCGTATATATCCCATGGTAATACTAACCAATCGATTAAAAAATTAGTCCATTGTGACTGAAATTTGACTCTCTTGCATGCGTTTTTTCGCCAAGCGCTTGGTTCTATCTTTTATGTCACCTGCTAATTGACCACAAGCGGCATCAATATCATCACCACGGGTTTTACGCACAATGACAGTGATGTCATAACTCATTAAGACTTTTGAGAATCGATCAATTCGAGAATTAGAAGAACGTCCATAAGGTGATCCAGGGTAAGGATTAAACGGGATCAAATTAATTTTGCAAGGGGTATCTTTCATCACTTTAGCGAGTTCATGGGCTTGATCTGTGCTGTCATTAATGTGATCTAACATAACATACTCAACCGTTACACGACCTCGATTCGCATTAGACTTGGCTAAATAACGTCGAATACCGGCGAGGAACTCTTCTAATGGGTATTTTTTATTCACAGGCACTAAGACGTCACGCAGCTCATCATTTGGCGCATGAATACTCACTGCAAGCGCGACATCAATCATGTCACCCAACTTATCCAATGCAGGTACCACCCCTGATGTGGATAAGGTCACTCGACGTTTGGACAAACTAAAGCCAAAATCATCAAGCATAATATCCATTGCTGGCACAACATTTTTCAAATTTAATAAGGGCTCGCCCATTCCCATCATCACCACATTCGTGATAGGGCGCTCTCCCGTTTCCTTTTGAAATCCTAAAAATTCAGCGACTCGCCAAATCTGACCAACAATTTCTGCCACTGTTAAATTACGATTAAACCCTTGTTGAGCCGTAGAACAAAAAGTACACTCAAGGGCACAGCCAACTTGAGAAGACACGCATAACGTGGCTCTATCTTCTTCAGGAATATAAACCGTTTCAACTTCTTGCCCTTGACCTACGTTAATCGCAAATTTGATCGTACCATCTGAAGACTTTTGATAGCTGGAAATTGATGGCGCAACCACTTCACATCGCTGGGCTAATTTAGCTCGCAACACTTTATTGATATTGGTCATCTGTTCAAAATCACTTACACCAAAGTGATAAAGCCATTTCATTAGCTGATCGGCTCGAAAGGGCTTCTCTCCCATATCGGCAAATAACGCTCGCATTGATTGACGATCAAGATCCAATAAATTGATCTTTTTTTCACTCATTGTAACTAACCTCAAAACCTAAAACCTGCTGCAGGGCGGCAAATTATACAGAAATACACCCATTTAAGCTAGTTTTGATAACGGAAACTGTGCCCAAAAGAAATGAAGGGATAAACACCAATAGTACCTCGACACCTAACAATGTTATCCTTGAAATCCGTTTGTTCAATCAGGCTAAAATAGTCACGCTATGTTTCCCTTAATCATCACGGTCTTAATCGCATTAAGTGTCTCTTTTATTTGTAGTATATTTGAAGCTGTATTGCTATCAGTGACCAATAGTTATATTACCAATCTCAGCCAAAGTGATGCCGTTAGTGCTGCACGCCTTAAAAAACAAAAAGACAACATTGAATCCCCTTTAGTGTCGATTTTAACGCTCAACACTATGTCACATACCGTTGGTGCTGCCGTTTCTGGCGCACAAGCCAGTCAACTTTTTGGCGATCAAATGTTTGGTATTTTTTCCGCCATATTGACCTTTTTAATCTTATTTTTTTCTGAGATCATTCCAAAAACATTGGGGGCAAATCATTGGCGTAAACTCGCCCCATTCACCTCTTTGTGCATTTTGTGGATGGAAAGAGCCACTTTGCCACTAATATGGCTGTCTAACCTAGCCACACGCTGTTTAGGCAAAGGCGATCAAGGTTTATATATACGCCAAGAAATCAGTTCTATGGCACAAATAGGTAAAGAATCAGGAGAGCTCGATGAACAAGAGTCACATATCCTTATTCAAATGCTCAGTGTAAAGGAAATGCCTGTTACCACTATCATGACTCCAAGGACTGTCGCATTTAAATTATCCATGTCAATGACATTAAAAGATTTTATTTATCAACACCAATACGCCCCTTTTTCGCGTATTTTGATTTATGACAAAGATCCCGATGACATTATTGGTTTTATCAATCGACATGATGCAATCAATGCCGCAAAAGTGACACCGGCAGAATATTTAGCCATTTTAAAGCAGCCTTTACTCATCGTGCCAGAAACAGCCAAAATATTACCTTTATTTCAACTCATGATTAAACGCAGTACTAAAATAGCGATGGTTGTGGATGAATACGGCTGCGACTTAGGGATCATCACACTAGAAGATATCATCGAATCCCTATTAGGATTAGAAATCGTCGACAGTAACGATCCTGCCACCGATATGCAGCAGCTAGCTAGGCAACTATGGCAAAAGCGCATCCAAGAAAAAGGCATACGTATATCAGATAATAATGATGTCAATCGTGTGTAAACTCAGCATCAAAAAGAACATTAAATATTCTATACTCTTAATATACTTCTATCCAGTGGCCGTGCGACACCCAATCACACGGCTAACAGCTAGCTTCTTCAATTCACTTAAGGTTATAATCCTCGCACACATTAAGAGGTAATAATGACTGAATTCTATTCTTGTAAATTGGCCCACATTAACGACACACATTCTCACTTTGATCCCACCCGTATCCAGTTTAATTTAACCCATAAAGATAAAGCGTTAACCTTACACACTCACAGTGGCGGTTATGCTAGGTTTGGTTTTCAAATAGAAAAAGCACGCCGTCAAGCCATAGAAAATCAGCATGCTTTTCTATTTCTACATGGTGGGGATAGTTTTCAAGGCACCCTATATTTTAGAGAGTTCAAAGGGCGAGCTAATGCACATTTACTCAATTTACTGAAACCTGACGCCATGGTGTTAGGTAATCATGAAATAGATGCAGGTAATGGGCCTGTTGCATCGTTTCTCAATAATATTGATTTTCCTCTACTTGCCGGTAATATGGATTTAAGCCTAGAAGACATCAATAAACAAGCCAAGCTGAGAAACCATCCAAATCTGTTAGACTTTGATCCCCAAACCCGCTCAGCTAAAGTCCTCTTAAAACCATTAAAGGATAAAACCTTAGCCATTGTTGGCATTACACTGGATCAAATGAAAGATATTGCGAGACCCGATCCAGACACCCATTTTGTTGATGCCATAAAAACCACACAAACCACTATAAAGCAACTCAAACAACAAGGTATTGACCACATTATTGTCTTAAGTCATTTAGGCTTAAATCAAGATAAAGTACTTGCTGAAAAAGTGCCTGAAATAAGCCTAATTGTTGGTGGCCACTCCCATAGCCTTCAAGGGGATTTCTCAACGCTTGGCTTACCTTCTTTACCTTACGCTGAAACGGTGAATACCGTGCCTATTTTGCAAGCGGGAAAATATGCTGAAACCATCGGTATCGTCGATATCGAGTTTAATGCCCATGGCCAAGTCTCACAATTAAATGGCCATAATTATTTCATGCTAGATGACCAATTTATTCTAGAATCGCCTCAAGGTGTCGCCGAAGAAGATTATGCTTGGGCCAAAACACAGCTTGAAAGCCACCCTAATATTTTATGGAATGAAGAAAATGCAATCATTCGCGAAGCAATAGATACCTTTTATCGCCCGGCTATTCAAGCCCTTGAAAATCAAATTATTAACTTTATTCCTAAACACTTTGCTCATACTCGTCTTCCCAGTAAAAGTTTGCCTCACGGCAGTGAAATCTCCCCTTGGGTCAGTCGCAGTCTTTATCATGAAACCCGCATTTTGGACGAACGCATTGATTTTGCCCTACACAATGCCGGTGGTGTGAGGCAATCACTTTCAAAAGGTAAACTCACCCTAGCTGAAATAGTCGGCCGACTTTTACCCTTTGATTTACCTTTGGTTAAATACCAAATTCAAGGAAAATACCTTTATCAAGCGATTGAGTCTTCTATCAATCACGCCACCAATAATGGCGTTGTCGGTACCGGTGCAGGCAGTTTTCCTTACACCTATGGGCTGAGATATTTTTATGATGCTCGACTACCATTGGGGCAACGTATTACCCAATTAGATCTTTTAAGAGCAGAAGATGAGCAGTTAAATAATCAACCAGAACGCTGGGAAAGCATTAAATTAAATCAATATTATATTGGCGTATCTTCTGAGTACACCGCTTCCGGTAAAGAAGGCTACCAAGCTTTGCAACAAGCTCGCTGGCAAAGTTCAATTAGTGAGCTATCCCTTGCTGAAGCCTTTATTCAATTTATGCAAAAAGAACTAGATATGGAACAAGTCATGTCACCTCAAGTACATTATATACCCAAGTAAAATAAAGGCGCAGAACTCAACTACAATAAAAAGCCTTTTTAGGCGAGAGCTAGCAGTGTAAGCCAATGTTCAGTCACGCCGTATAAAAAAGGTTAAATCAGCCTTTAAGACATTCGCACCTTCATTTTTCTTAAACATAGAAACCATCATCCGCCATTAACTTGCTGCATCGAAATAATAAAATGCAGTAAGTTATAGTATCAATTATTTAATATTTCAATTAAGACACAAGCTATATTCCAGCAAAGTGTTAAGTACCTGAGTATAAAATTACCAACAATTAGAATGATATTTGAGCGTTAGATTACCAATGACTGATGCTTGCA
>NZ_CANMWS010000048.1 GCF_947501665.1 uncultured Shewanella sp.
CACTTATTCACTTATTCACTTATTCACTTATTCACTTATTCACTTATTCACTTATTCACTTATTCACTTATTCACTTATTCACTTTAGCCAGTCATTTGAGGAGTTATTCTCCCAAATAAAAAGCCATTAAATGACAGATAAGCATTTTTTGAAATATGCTATTTAATATTGCTATGGTACTCGTTTGGTTAGTCTTTTGATTGAGTTAAGGTCAAATACACCTGAATATAGTCGCAAGGTATTGGGTTAATTTATTGTATTTAATAATTTATTATCCACATTTTAGTATAAAAATACTATAAGTCGGTGACGTTATAGCCAAAAGTTTAGTTAACTCTCATACTTATGCCTCATGTTAAAAAATGTCCTTCATCTAGTATTAAATGCTTACGGACTTTTATCACATGCAAGGAGGCACAAGATGCGTAATATACTTTTTTTGATCATAATGAGCTACGGGGTGATCTTGTCGAATACCGTTAACGCCAAATCAATGGTGGGGGCCTATATTCAGGGTAATGGTTATCGCCTTGAAAAAATGACTGCCTTTGAAGCTGACATTAATAAAGACCTCGCGATTATCAATTTATTTACTAGTTTTGATTACGACTGGCATACCCTTAGAGTGCAAAATGCGAATATTATTGCGCAAGGTGCGACGCCGATGATCACCCTCGAGCCCACACTCGCACTACGTCATAATGATAACCTTTTGCCTGAAATTATTGCGGGCGACTGGGATGAATATTTAGATAACTGGATTGCGGACTTTAAAATATGGATAGAAGATCTTGGCGATCCTAATGCAAAGGTGTTATTACGTTTCGCACACGAATTCAATGGTATTTGGTATCCGTGGAGTAACTATCCTACACATTATATTTTAGCTTGGCGCTATCTGCATGAACGATTTGAAATGGCTGGTGCGAATCAGTACGTTGAGTGGGTATGGAATGCCAATAACGTTGATGTTGACGATTATGATGATATCACTCTTTATTATCCTGGTGATGATGTTGTAGATTGGACATCCATTGATGGCTATAACTGGGGCTCAAACTTTTCCTTTAGCCAGTGGAATACCTTTGCTGAATTGTTTGAAGAGAAGTATGCATTGTTGATGTCAAAATACCCAAATAAACCGATTATCATTGCTGAAATTGCATCGGCAGAGCCTAGTGATATACCTGACTTGTTACTTGGACAAGATGGCGATGATAGTGATAGTGCAGAGAGTAAAGCATTATGGATTAAAGATATGTTCAAGCAGCTTCGAACTCATTTTAGAGGGATTAAAGGCATTGTTTGGTTTAATATTAATAAAGAGCTCAGCTGGTCTATTAATGAAGCGGATCACAATACAGGCCTAACTAAATTCAAGAAAAAGGTAAAACGGCAGTATTATATTAGTGAGTTTAGAATGGCGGACTCGTTTGTTCGAAACGGTATGCTTAAAGGGCTAGGTAAGCATCAAATTGTTAACAAGCAAGCCAATACTTCTGAACGTCAAGTGATGTTTATGCAGCGGGGACATCGTGTGAAAGGGCAAGCGGCAGGATTTCGTCAAATGAAAAAGGCCATGATTGAGCAACGCCGTAAACAACATCATAAAATGATTGCCGAACAAGTAAGATAATACATCCTTTATTGTATCACGGGCATATAACTCTTCTTTCAAGGCGAATTCAAGGAAAATAATGAAAGGAGGGTTATTAGGTTCTTCATGTCGAAAACCTACTTTGTATAAGCGGATGAAATAATAATGGATCATTCTAAAACAATGGGTTAGTGGTAATCATGTTGTGTTAGTGTTAAATTGTCTATTTAAAGTAATTGAAAAACATAATGCGTATCATATTGTTGTTGCAGGTTTTTATCTCATTTCATGTATTTTCATCGGTTCACAGTATAGAGGAACGTGAGCTTTCTTTTAAAGAAAGTGAGGCATTAGGTTTTTTGAAAGTGAACTCTTTAGTGGGGAATACACCTGATGACCTTATTATTATGCAGTTTACTTTTCCGAACATTGTTGAGGGGCAATTTGAAATAAGAGATGTTTATCTTGAAGGTATAAGCAATGAAAAAGTTGTATTTAAGACGTCATTACACATTGATAATGAGGATAATCACCAATAAAAAACAACCTTTATTCAGTCTAGTGAGTTATTGGGGATTCGATTATATTTGTTTGTACTTTACAGCTATTTCCCACAAGCGTCCTCTATAGAAGTAAGCAAGCTTATAAAACTCGGGGATATCCGTTTGATCCCCTCAGGAACATACTCTGAATATTTAAATTGGACTGGGTTGCAGTAACAGCTTTAAATAAGTCATTTAAAATTAGTTTCTTAAAATTTTTTATTTAAATAAGTTAGTTAAAATAATAGTCTTGAAATGAGTGCGTCGACAAGTCAGACTAGCTTATTGAATGAATCATAATTAACAAGGAGTCATATGGAATATTTAGCAATAGGCTTGGTACTGTTAGTCGCCGTTGAGCATATCTATATTCTAGTGCTTGAAATGTTTTTATGGACAAAACCGAGAACCTTAAGGGTGTTTGGCATGACCGCCCAACTGGCTGAGAGTTCAAAAGTATTGGCTGCTAATCAAGGGCTGTATAATGGTTTTTTAGCGGCGGGATTATTTTGGGGATTGTCACATAGCAATAGCCAATTGGGTTTTGAGATCCAAGCTTTTTTCTTGTCTTGTATATTGTTAGCGGCAATGTATGGTGGATTAACCGTTAAAAAATCCATTTTAATGGTGCAAGGGATCCCCGCATTATTGGCGTTATGTAGTGTCATGTGGGTGCATGGATAAAGCCGTCGTTTCAGTTTGATAACATGCATTTATCATCAAGACAAAGTTTGTCATTGATAATGAAAAACTAAGAGTAAAAACAAAGAACATAACAAGGAAGTTGTATGGCTATTTTACACGATATTTTACAGGCTATTTGTCCATTTATTTGGCAGGGCTTGAATTGGAACAATAACGATAATAACGACAAGAATGCAAACAGCAATAGATGCCATAAGCAGCAAAGCAATTCGAAAGGTGACAAGCAACACTCCCTGGCAAGTATTAAGCAACGACCGCTTATCGTCGATATTCATGAAAACCGTGTGCAGGCTAATCCTTATTTAGTCATCGCCATTCATGGTGATGTCCCTTTTGGCCCAGTGAGCTATCACAATACTTTTGCCAAACAGCTTAGTGAAGCCACTGAAAATGTGGTGGTAGGCTTATTACGCCCCGGATATAAAGATGATAAAGGTCGTCGGTCTGTGGGTCGAAAAGGTTGGTCTGTAGGGGATAATTATGACTTCAAACGTATTGAGTCGATAGTACACACAATACAAGCGTTACAGCAGCAGTATCAACCGATTAAAACCATTGTTGCTGGGCATTCTGGCGGGGCGGCAATAACGGCAAAAATGCTGGCTTATTACTCGAATTTAATGGATGTCGCTTTTATTGTGTCTTGTCCAACGGATATCAATGTGTGGCGCAGTGATATGTTGAAGTTGTCCTTTAATCCGCTGTTTATAGGAAAATTGAACAGGGTTTCTCCGATGGATCTGACTGATAAAGTATCAACGAACACTCATGTACATGTATTTTGTGGCGTCAATGATCCTATTACGCTGCCTTATTTAAGTGAACGTTATGTCGCTAAATTGACCCATGGGGGCAAAAATGTCCGTTATGATGCCATTGAAGGCGATCACAATATCTTTTTGCACCCCTTTATTTTAAGGTCGGTTGTAAAGCAGATCACAAACTGACATTGTCGCCTTCATTGAGAATATAAAGAGGGATGTCAGCATTGAGAGTGCTGTGCATATGCAATAAACGTTGCAGTGCAGAATGAGAGTTATGATCCCCCATTTTCCAACTGGCATTACCATAGCCCCAAGGGATCATCACTTTACAGTTTAGGTCTTTGGCGGCGGTTAAGGCATCTTCTGGCGTCGTATGCACATAACGATACCAGTCTCCATGTTCTTTATGATAATAAGATGCGATGGGCAGCAGACAAATATCCATGTCACCATACGTGTTTTGTATATCTTTAAAATGGGCGGAATAGCCCGTATCACCAGCAAAGAATAATCGTTTACCTTGATATTCAATTACCCAGCCGCCCCAGAGAGTCGTGTTATCATCTTCATAGAGGTAGGGCACCCAAATGCGGTTACTAAAATGATGGGCGGGAACAAAGCTAACGGTCAGATCGCCTCGTTGCAGATTTGAAAACCATGCCATTTCATTGATTCGATAGCCATGAGCTGGGAAATGTTCGGCGAAACCTAAAGGCACAATGTATTCAGGTTGTTGGCCTAATTGTGCAATGTCTCTTTTATTAAAATGATCATAGTGAATATGGGAATACAGCACCATATTCGTTTTGGCAAGCTCGCTGGGGGTGGGCCATACAGGGGGTTGACGATTAAAGCCTTCACTTAGCCAAAATGCCCAATTAACCGGCCAATCAAATTGCTCACTGACGGGATCAAACAATAATTGGCTGCCGTCAGGGCTGCGAATGAGAAAGCTTGCATGGCCTAACCATTGAATATCAAAGCCCACGTTTAATTTGGGGAGGACTTGCTTGCCGATATATTGACAGCGTTCTTTTTCTTGTTCGCATTGAATGCTTGCTGTATTGGGATAGCAATTGTCAGTGCAGTTTTCGGGGTAAGTGGGCTTTTTGGGGTAGAGGTTGGTAAACCTTGTTACTGAGGCTGCTTTATAGGGCGTAATTGACTGAGGTTGAATGATTTGCTGAATGTTATTATGCGTACCGCATGCGGTTATTATCATGCAGTTGAACAGTGTGATGAGGTATTTCATTCCCTGCCTTTTTAATTGTCCTTTTTTATATTATAAAGAAATACTTGTTGAAGTATAGTCAGAGATAATATGAGCTTTATGTGCTTCGCGTTTGTGGATCCTATCCCAAATGGGCACGCCGTTTTTTCATTGTGATTTATTTTCAACGCATAATAAATAATAGACTGATGGATATAAGGTGAAGGTGATTTACGTCATATAATATCAATAGGTAATGATTTATAATAGGCTTTATTTTGATTGAATTATTTTCATGGTGAACAAATAATGAGCTGGTTAAACTCTGTAAATTTAGCGGGAGAGTATGTTTCTCTTGAAGTATTAACGATGGCACACCTTGAGGGATTAAAAGAGGCGGTATTAGACGGTGAGTCTTGGCGATTATGGTATGCCAATGTGCCAGCACCAGATATGATGGAAACTTATGTAAAAAAAGCAATACAAGGTACTCAAGATGGGAATATTGCATTTGCAGTCAGGTGCCTGAAAACACAAAAAGTAGTAGGGACGACGCGTTTTTATCACGTAGATGAGAAAAATAAACGTGCTAGAGTGGGTTATACATGGTATGCCCAATCAGTCAGGAAAACCCCGATTAATACAGAATGTAAACTATTATTACTTTGTCATTTATTTGAAAATCATTCTGCTATGGCAGTTGAATTCAGAACGCATTTTTTCAATCAAGGCTCAAGAAGAGCCATTGAGCGACTCGGTGCAAAGCAAGATGGCATTTTGCGATGCGATCAAATCATGCAAGATGGTTCCATGAGAGACACAGTAGTGTATTCGATTTTGGGGACTGAATGGCCAGCAGTAAAAAATCATCTTAAAAGCAAACTAAACTGAATTTGACGCTAGGGTCTGTTGCTATTTGGTGAGGCTCGTGTATTTAGATACATGACATTGATACTTACAGTCGCAATGATGTGGCCATGACAATACGCTAATAGGATATAGATGGGAGCATTGCCATATCATTTAAAAATAGATCTAATCTATCAACATTAAATCGCTATTGGTTTTTCTTTATGCGTTAAGGAATATTTATTTTTAATGAACTAGATTGTTCGCGCATCAATATAATCATTTCTTTTAAATACTGACAGTGATGTTTTTTTTTGATAGTCGATTAACGAGTGTTTAATACATGATGGTGTATGTGATGAATGACATATTTGAGGTCTTGTATGATAACGGTGAGTGTGGATTGGAATAGTAAAGCTCATACTTTAGGGGATAATGTAGGAAATATCGATCAAATAACTGCTGATACATCTAAGAAAAAAATCCAAATTCAAGGAACGACTAAAACATACACTGTCTCAATGGATTCAAGCAACCGTTGGCATGTGGAGCGAGAAGGGTTGAGGGGTTTTTTTGCAAAATTAGGGTTTGGAGGGCACTTGTCTAGAAGCCTTGAAGCGAAATTAAATAACGATCCTCTTTTTGTTGATATTGCTTTTCAACCTTATAAAGGTCAGCAGTTAAAGCATTCATCAGTGAAGGAGCAGAGGGTTGAACAAGGAAACAATAATGTGACACTGCATGTGGGTGATCGAATGTTGAAATCGCCTGTATCTAATATGAGTCGAATGTTTGAACAGACCTACGATCAGCAAGTTAATTGTTGGAATAAATATTATAAAGGTACTGATCTAGATACTGCCTGTGTAACTAAGGAAGGTAAGTTATCGACACCGTATATTCAGGGGAATTACCCCAATGATAAACAGCGTGCTGAATGCATCAAAAATATGTATGAAAGAGGTTTTATTATGGAAGATTGCAGAGATAAACGAAATTTTATAGTGGGCATTAAAGGTGAGTGTGAGCCCGTTGATTTTGGTCAGGTGATAACAAGTGATAATCGTTTTTATGCTGCAAAATTACATATAGTGTCTCAAGAGTATCAAAAACTCACCGGTAACCCGCTAATAACGTGAGAAGATATTGTCGAATTAATATATTACTTTGATTTTAAAGTGTATTATTTAAAGGTGTTATTTATTTAGTCGTCTATGAAGAAGAAAAGTCAGTCTCTATTTTTTATCATCACTCACTTTGACAGTAGGGAAAGACAAAGATAAAGTGTGGAAAAATAATAACCTGTAAAATACTTTTTCATGACTAAATTAACAAAAGAAATACATGTGACGGTGCAAAATAATGTAATGTTGTCCACCAAGGCAGCGATGACACGTCAGCTGGGTCAAATGGCAACGGCTATGACGTTACTGGCGAGTTTAGTGGCATGTCAGAGTTCTGGCCCTACTGAGCAAGCGCTTCAAGAAAAAGCCAATAAGATAGCACAAACCTATCTGATAGCGGATACACATATTGATGTGCCGTATCGCCTCGAAGATCATTTTGAAGATGTGAGTCAGCATACGGATAAAGGTGACTTTGATTACCCCAGAGCAGTCGCGGGTGGCTTAAATGCTCCTTTTATGTCGATTTATACGCCATCTGCATTGGAAGGGACCGGGAAAAGTAAAGCATTAGCCGATGCCTTGATTGATAGTGTCGAGGCGTTGGTTAAGGCATCACCCAATAAGTTTGCGCTAGCTTATTCTACTGATGAACTGCAACATAATTTTGAAAATGGATTAATTTCCTTTCCGCTAGGAATGGAAAATGGCAGTCCCATTGAAGGGGATTTGGCGAATCTCAGCCATTTTTATCAACGAGGGGTAAGGTATATTACCCTTGCTCATGCAAAAGCGAATCATATTTCAGATTCTTCTTATGATCTTGAGCGTCCGGCCCATGGCTTAACTGCATTTGGTAAAGTATTAGTGCAAGAAATGAATAACTTAGGGGTGATGATTGATGTGTCACATATCTCGGATGAAGCCTTTTATCAGGTCATGGATTTGAGCAAAGCGCCTGTGATAGCGTCGCATTCTTCTGCAAGGTATTTTACACCAGGGTTTGAGCGTAACATGAGTGATGACATGATCCAGCAATTGGCTGAAAAAGGGGGCATCATTCAGATTAATTTTGGGTCGACTTTTATTTCGCAAAAATCAATTGAAAGTTATGAGGCGTATAAAAAAGCCAAGGCGACTTTTATGGCTGAAAATAAGGTGCCCGAAGACAGTGAGGCGGTGAAAGCGTTTAGTGATGATTATCGCCAGCGTGTTCCGTTCGAGTTCGCCACCCTCGATGACGTACTGGATCATTTTGATCATGTGGTGCAATTAGTGGGCGTCGATCATGTGGGAATAGGATCAGATTATGATGGGGTGGGTGACAGTTTACCCGAAGGGCTTAAAGATGTGTCTAGCTATCCCCATTTGATTGCTGGGTTTTTAAAGCGGGGCTACAGTGAAGGGGATATCAAGAAAATTTTATCAGGCAATTTACGTCGAGTGTGGAAGCAAGTCGAAGATTATTCTGTTAATCATACAGCCACTTAAGCTAAGCCATTTATGCCACTAACCTTTAAAGGCATATCTTGTTTTAGTTTATCATTCAGTGATTTGTTGAATCGCTGGATGATAGTACCTCACAATGAGAAATAGACATAAATTGGGACTGATAATGACAGGCTTTTTAGAGCGTGTGTTTAAACTTAAATCACATGATACTAGGGTTCGCACTGAAGTGATCGCAGGTGTGACCACGTTTTTTACTATGGTGTATATTATATTTGTTAACCCGCAGATCTTAGCGGTAGCAGGTATGGATAAAGGGGCTGTGTTTGTGACAACCTGCTTAATTGCAGGCTTAGGTTCGATTTTGATGGGCTTGATTGCTAATTTGCCTGTCGCATTAGCGCCTGCCATGGGGCTGAATGTCTTTTTCGCTTTTGTGGTGACATTGAGCATGCAATATAGCTGGCAAGTGGGTATGGGAGCGATTTTTTGGGGGGCATTTGGCGTCTTTGTGTTAACGCTGTTTCGCATTCGTTATTGGATTTTAAATCATATTCCTGTGTCATTGAGACTCGGGATCATCAGTGGCATTGGTTTGATGATTGCGCTGATGGGACTGCAAAATATGGGCATAGTGGTGAAGCATGATGACACACTGCTTGCGTTAGGAGATTTAAGTGCGCCATCCAGTTTGCTGGGAGGATTCGGTTTTTTTATTATTGTGTGCCTTGCGGCGAGAAGCATTCATGCTGCAGTATTAATTTCACTGTTTGTGATCACTACCATTAGCTTTTTTATCGGTGAGGTACAATTTCATGGCGTTGTGTCATTACCACCGAGTATCAGTCCTGTGCTGGGTCAATTAGAGTTAACCGATGCACTGCGCCCCGAATTAGCTGGGATCATTTTTTCTTTTATGTTAGTGAATCTATTTGATTCTACGGGCACTTTAGTGGGCTTGACTGACAAAGCGGGATTAATCAAAGGTGTTGAAGGTAACAAACAAATGAAGCGGGCATTGTTTGTTGATAGTTCATCATCAATGGGAGGGGCTTTGATGGGCACCTCTTCTGTGGGGGCGTATATTGAAAGTGCATCAGGCATTTCGGTCGGTGGTCGTACCGGTTTAGCAGCGGTTGTGGTCGGCATTTTGTTCTTATGTGCTATTTTTATCTCGCCGTTAATACAAATGGTACCGATTTATGCAGCCGCTGGCGCATTGGTATATGTGGGCGTTTTGATGGTTGAAGAGTTGGCAAAAGTAAAATGGCAAGATATCACAGAGGCGGCGCCAGCTTTTGTGACAGCGATTATGATGCCGTTTAGTTTTTCAATTACAGATGGTATTGCCTTAGGGTTTATGAGCTATGTCATTATCAAATTAGGCTCTGGACGTTATAAAGAATTAAACCTGTGTGTGTGGGTGGTTGCCTTGGCATTTTTAGGCAAATATCTTTGGGTATAAGTCAAAGAATATGGCATGGTTATTCATCAAGTGACACACTTGCGTATTCTTCCCATGAAGCCACACATTCATAGGTTTCTGCTGAGCAATCAGACATCAGGCTGATTTGATTAAAATCGATCGTCTCTAAATGGGGGGCCGCAAGTATTTTATCGGCCGGAATGTCGCTGTCATTGCCATAAAATAGACTTATATGGGGGGCAAACTGATAAGTGGACTCTTCATCTAAGGCATTTTTAGCTTGTTCATAGAAACTGTCTAGTTGATCGGTATTTTTCATTTGATAGTAAAAACGTTTGAAAAAGTCGATACCCCATTGGACACCGAGTACATTGGCATCGGTTGCACTTTCATTCATGAAGGCGGCTAGAAATTGATTGACTAAGGCTTGTTTGGGTAAATAGGTACTGCCGCAAAATAGCGTAATGTGGGCATTAAAAAACGGACAGCTGGTACCTTGAATATTATCAACGACAATGGCATCGAGTACAGCTTGATCTTGTGTGTCTGGGTTTAGCCAGACACAAAAAGGTAATTGGGTCTCGGTAGCAAAATATTCTGGACCATTTAAATAGTGACGAATACGCGTACCTAGCCATCCATTGTCATAGAGATCAGGGTTGAGGCTAATATCGATGGCGCCAGATGCAAGGTTTTCTCCTCCCCATAAAATAGAAAAAATATTAGCTTCAATAGCCGTTTTTAAATGTCCTTCATTCCAATAGTAAGTATCTTCGGTATTGCCATCGGGTTGTACTTTTAAATAGTCAGGAAGAGTGGGAATCGTATCAATATAAGCGATTAAGTTATCAAAATCGACAGCGGGCATGCCGCCTTGCGTCTCTGAAAAAAAGAAATTGGGCGCGGTTCCGCCATGTTGCTCGGCTACTCGAGTGGGAGCGTCATCAATGTCATCGAAACGTTGAATATGTGCCCCAGGAATTTGCCAGATCATGGCAGGCTTATTTGTATTATCACTCATTTTACCCACAAAGGCGGTATAATTGTACCAGTCACTGGAATTATATAAATAGCTTGCATCATAAACGGCAGGCATAAAGTCATCGCCTTCATATCGGTCGATGACGATAAAATCGGGTTGATAGTCGCCATTAAACACAGACCAAGCTTCAAGATAACCGGTTATTTCGGCTGCTTGACTATCAATGATATTTGAACTGGCATCGTAGATCCAAGTACTGTCGCCTGTTGCCCAAAGGTTTTCTTGCCATCCATAGCTAATATTTGGTGCGAATGTATTCATGATCCAGTTCGTAGCAGTAATCCACGCAATCACATCATTACTGCTGACATTCGGTGTTGCATAATGATTGGCGCCACGGGTTTTGCTGATCTTAGGACCTGCTGTTGTCATGATGTGATCCCAAGTGGTGTTAGCGGTATCGAGATCGGCACCACATTCTATTAAGACATTAAACAGCTCGAGAGGAATGATAGCCTTGCTGCAATCTGGCACAAAAGATTGATAGGTATTGACGAAAGAAATGGCGGCGTTCAATGAGTTTTCTACAGTATAGTCCCCATTATTGGCGAGCTGCTCATTAATTTGTGCATAGTAATCGGTTGTACTGCCGATATTTTTTTCTAGAGTACCAAGAAAGTCGGGATTGAGGATCACAGAACCCATGCCTTTTTTTTCGAGTAATTGAGCGATGAGAATGAGTTTACTAAAATAATTCATCATGACATCACCAGTAAAATCATTCACCGGCGAATACCAATCATAACTCGCGTTAGCAGTATATACGACCATGACAGGTTTTATTGTTGGACTATTATCGGGTAGCGCATTGTCATTATCATAGTCGACAGTTAAAAAGCTCGTTTGAGCGAGTGTTTGATAGGTCTGATAAGGATAAGTCACAGATAGGGCATTTGGATCGGTAGGTAAGCCCGTACCGGCATATTTAAAAATGGCATTCATAGGGTATTGTGTGAGTGAGACTTGGGTTGAAGATAAGTCTGTGCCATTGTAAATATCGGCGTCAGTGATGTTACCCATGGCTAAATAATTTGGCCAACCTCGCACTAAGCCAATAAACGTTTGGGGATCAATGTCATAATCGATACTGTTGATCGCATGGTTTGCAGTCGTAAAGCTTAATGTGCCCGTGGTGGCTGTATCGATCTCTGTTGCCGTGACTTCAATCATACAACTTGTGGTGTTAGCAAGGATCTCACAGCTTGATGCCGAGAGTGTAAGTTGATCTTCATGATCAGTAATATTGATGTCAATGTTATCGACTGGGGCTTGAGAGGTGTATAAAAATAGCCAACCCGTTTCTCCACTGGCCAAGGGGTTAGGAGACAAATAGGCTTGTACTTGCAGGGTATCGCTAGCATAAATAATGTAATCGAGCGTTGATGTTGTAAAGTGGGCATTAGGATTAAAAGTGGTTAGGTTCATTGTCCAATGAATATCGTCTACGACGGTACCGGCAATGACAGCAATCGTACACTCAGTATCACCTATGTTGATCGTACAATGAGCCCCGTTAGTATAATAAAGATACCCAAGTGTTTGGCTATCATGCTGGCTATTATAATCAGTCGCAGTAATGGTTATTGCGGATGTTGCGGCTTTGTCTGCTTGAATGAGTAGATTGGCGGCTTGACCACTGATCAAGTCATTTGAAAAACTCGCGCTGAGGGTAATACCACTAGTGCTCGGCGTAATGGTGTAAAAAATATTTTCTGGTGTAAAGCTGCTATTTATGTTTGAGCTATTAAAACGTAATGTCCCCGAGGTTGTTTTGCTCACATGTGATGCGGTTAAGGTGACACTGCAATGGGTAGTATTGTGGGTAATTGAACAATGATCACTGGAGAATGACACTAATTCATCTTCATCAATAATTGAAATAGTTTCACTGTTGGGGATCTCGGCATTGGTATAGATAATCAGATCCGTACTGTGATTGCTGAGCAAAATATTAGATGTTAATGTTGGTGTGAATGAACTGGGTTCATTGTTTGAGGATTCACTACTACATGAAATTAAAAATATTATGCTGACAAATATGACAATCTGTCTAGTGCCTGTGAAGAAAATATATTTTGTAAAGTCAGTATGCTGTAGGTTTTCTTTATTTTCGCTAGAAGCGAGGAGCATAGTTAGGGCCTTTTAAAATCCAATAATGACAAATTAAAATATGAGTATAGTTAAGACTATTAAAAATGCTGAAAATCACGTGATTCATCAATTCGACAGAGCGGAATAAATAGGTCTAAATATTCATTAGTGATATAAAGAGTCTTTAATGGAAGTGTCAATATTGAAGGATAATGAAGGGATATTATGAAATATATTTTTAAGGTTTTACTGTTTACGGCGAGTGTGTTCTCATCACTGAGTTATTCTGCTGAGGCCCATTTTGATTTATCATCGATAGCCACCAAGAAAATATTAATTATCACATCTAATAGGCTTGATATGGGTGATAAAGATAAACATGATGCTCGTAATAACTTATGGGAAGTCGCACCACCATTTCATGTGTTTTTTAGTCACGGTACTGAAGTGGACTTTGTGTCACCTAAAGGGGGTAAAGTTGAATTTATGATGGATCCTGTTGGGATCAGCAGTTATGCCATAAAATATGAAGGCTTTTTGGATAAAACAACCAATACCTTGTCCCCTGATTTGATTAACCCCAATGATTATTGGGGAGTATATATTGGTGGCGGATATGGGTCTTTATTTGATGTTGCGAATAATCAATCATTACAGAATATTATACGAACTATCTATGAGTCGGGCGGCATCGTGGGGGGAGCGGGGCATGGAGCAGGCGCGTTTGCCAATGTCCAACTTTCAAATGGAACGTTCTTAGTAAAAGGCAAGAAAATCGCCGGATTCCCTAATAGTACTGAAACCTCTAAGTCATGGGCTAAGAAAGGGACATTATTGCCTTTTATGGTTGAAGATCAGCTTAGCAAAAATGGTGCGATGGCACAAAATAAGCAGACTTTAACCGATAAACATGAGGTTGTGGTTGATCAACGTATAGTGTCGACGATGTTTCTGCCTTCTGCGGCATTAGTAGCAAAAGAGATGCTGTTACTGCATGACAATAAGAAAGTGGCTCAAATTTTATATTGATTTAGCGATAAGAAATGCATCTGCTCCATAGTCGTAAGAAAACGGTTCAAACTTGAGTCTTTAATAGACAAGTATTGTGATGGAGTCATACTTGTCTATTCGTTTTATGCTTAAAAACCAGATCATTCTAGTTTTATTCATTTCATTCACTTAACTGTATTATTTTACCTTTACTTATCATTAACTCAAAGACTGACCCTTTTGCATTTTATCATTTTTCCTTTCAAATTCTCGCACTCTTGCTATTTGAGTAATGATTAAAATCAATTTTTGAAATACATGATTAGCCTAAATGCGATTCATTTTAAACTCACATTGAACCGATTTTGTCCGCTTAATGCATGGGTGATACTGCTTTATTTGTGCCGTTAAGCTTATGTAGTGGTTTGTTGTGGAATACTTCAAAAAATGAGTAGCCACACTCATATTTTGTGCAAAAGCCTTGTTAAGTGTAAATCACTTGCTGGCTTTAAGGTGTGGAAATGTATTGCAGTAACATAAATATAATAATGTATGAAAGGAATGATGTATGAAACAATCAAAATATTTCCTGTTAAGTTGCTTGATTTTACTATTAACGGCTTGCGGTGGCGGAGATGACTCCTCTGGAACGGAACACGCTGATCACGATCCCATTGATGATAACTCAGTGCCAGAATCATCGTCGTCAACGGCCCCTAAGAAATTAATTGCCAATGCTTTTTCTGGTACGAGTATAGGATTATCTTGGTTATCAACAGGAGAAAATGTGACCATTTATCGTGATAATCAGAAAATTGCTGAGACGACGTCGAATTATTATGTTGATGAAAACTTGAATGTGAATACCAATTATCAATACTCAGTGACAAGCGGTGATGTAAAAAATACCCATGAAACGGCTAAAGTGGTGGGTAAGACATTAGTCAATGCTAGCAATTTGGGCATGAGTAATGGCGCTGGATCGGATATTCTCAATGATCTTCTTATCAACTTTCCTGCTTGTCAAATCACTGATGAGCAACAAACTGCCAGTGATGTTGCAGATAGTGATTTAGATGCATGTTTACATGAAATGTTAAGTTTCAATAATATGGCGATACAGTTGGAAGATATGCGGGCTTTTGCCGCGCGAGTGCGACGTGAGCAATCGCCAGAAAAAGTCGAGTTAGGTATGCGCTTATTTCATAATAAATCGCTCAGTGCAAAGGGGGATACAGCCTGCTCTTCATGTCATCATCCTGCGATAGGCTGTGGCAGTGATCAGTTATCTATGCCGATAGGTTTGAATGCGTCAGTGCCGGATTTACTCGGTGTGGGGCGAACTGATGTGGTAAATAGTATTCCCATTGTGCCACGTAATTCTCCTGCTATTTGCAATACATCCCTTTGGAGCCAAGGATTATTTTGGGATAATCGAGTGACAGTGAAAGAAGGGGGCTTGACCACTGAATTTCAAGACGTGACAAATAATACACTTGATACTGTAGGTGATAATCATACGCTGACTTTGTTGATGGCGCAGGCGCATTTTCCGGTGACGGCAGCCCCTGAAATGGGGGATATCGTCGACTTTGGTTATGATGCGCTCGATCAAACACAACATACTGAGTACCGTGAAAACGAGCTAGTGAGTCAATTAGACCCCGAGAGCTGGAGTGAACTGTTTACTGACGCTTTTGGTGATGACAGTATTCATTTTTCCCGCATCGCTGAATCGCTTGCAGCTTACGAGTCGGTACAGTTATTTATTGATAATCCATTTTTTGATTATGTTGATGGTGATCTTAATGCGATTGATAACGATGTAAAAAGGGGAGCCATTACTTTTATGTCTAGTCGAGCGGGTTGCACTTTTTGCCATTCGGGAGCCTTGTTTAGCAATGAAGACGTGTCGGCTGGCAATTATCCACAAATTGGAATAGGTACTGACGCTGATGGGGCAGATCGGGGTGCAGAAGGGCCTTTACCCAGCACTGATTTATCCTTGAGTCCAAATACGGTTGGGTTTTTTCGCACGCCTTCTTTACTGAATGTGGCATTAACGGGTCCTTGGGGACATAATGGACAATTTGGTTCATTAAAGCGAAATATAGAGCATTATCGAGATAACGCTGCTTCAATTACACAATATTTTGAAAGTGAGTCCATGTGTAAGCTCGCTCAATTTAAAACATTGGCGAATTGTACTGAAACATTGGCGCCAAATGGCTTAGCACATTCAATGGATATCTTTAATGGAAACGAAAGCTTTATAAATGAAATCAATGATGATGAAGTGGAATTTATGGTGGAATTCTTAAAATCATTAACCGATCCTAAAGCGAGAAATGTCCAATCGAATGCTATTCAGGCGTTGATCCCCAGCCGTGATGGCGGTCCTGATGGACATCAATTAGAGGCAATTGATGTCAATGGTAATACACTATAAGCGTGTTTCCAATGTTAACGAGGGTGTTTAGGTCGCACAATGATTGTGCCGCTGATGATACAGTGTATCTATTAACGATGCAGTAAACAATTTCAATGAACTGTTTACTGTATCGTTTTGTTCCAATAAACTTTTCCTTATGGAGTAATGAGTAGGAAGTGTCATTTGGAACATGTAATAGAGACATTAATAACGTTAGAAAAAGCCTGCATTCAAGCTGATATTCGCGCATCAAAAAGCGCCCTAGCCGATTTGATCGATGATGATTTTATTGAGATCCCCTGTAGCGGTATCCCTTTTAATAAAGCCAGTGCGCTGAGCCGTATTCCCAATGAGCTCCCTCCCAAGTTTACCCAGCAAGATTATGCATTAACAATGCTGGCGCCAAATGTGGCATTATTGACCTATCAAGCAAGTATTACAAAAGAGAGGGGGAGTCAGGTAAGCTATTCAATGCGCAGTTCGATATGGCGATTTAAAGTGGGCCGATGGCGTATGTGTTTTCATCAAGGCACTCCAATAGGCACTCCAATAAGTACTTTAAAAAATGATTAAAATATAGAAGGGGCGCAATGTCATGAGAATATATCAAGTTAGCGATTGCCATTTAAGTTTTGATGATCATGATGTCAAAGCAAATCTTATTCAAGTATTGCAGCATATTGAGCGCCAAGCTGATGGCGATATGTTATTGCTAACGGGGGATTTAGTGAGCGATCCTTCCATTGAGATATATACAGCATTTAAAGCCATTATTGAGGCCCATGTCACCCTGACTCAGATTTATGCTATCGCAGGAAATCATGATGATTTATCGCTAATGAAACAGGCTTTTAAACAGAGTGCCATTCAAATTAAATCGCTAGTGAGATTAGATTCTGATCATCGACTTTTATTGATAGATTCCAGTTTAAAGCCAATTGAGACAGACGCTATGCCATTGGGAGCGGGACGGGTGTCTAAACATGCCTTGGCATTGCTGAAAAAGGAAACGCGAAAACAGGTATCAATAGTGGTGATCCATCATCCAGTCTTAAATCTTGGTGCACGCTGGTTTACTCAGATTGGAATAGAAAATCATCAAGCTGTTATTAATGCGATACATCCTCAAACATTAGCCGTCATCAGTGGACATGCTCACCATTATTTTAAACACAGTATCAAAGGCTCCCTTGAGCAAATTGTCAGTCCAGCAACCTCTTATGGGTTTAATCATGATTGTGATCATTACGAGAAGGAGGCTGTTATTGGCTATATGGCCTATCAGTTTAATACAAAAACAGCACAATTGACTCATCAAGTGTGCTGGGTTGACTGATGGATAAGATAGTCACTTAGCTGACCGCATTGATTAACATAATTCCATGGCTATCCATCAGAACGGAAAATGTATTATTCAGTGCCCGGATCTGCCGAGGATACGTGCAAAGTTAACTCCGTTGGCGCTTGACTATTTGCATCCGTCATTATGTCATAGAGCCGAAGTAACTCAGTATCAGGATCGTATGTGACATTCGTGCTGATAATGTTACCTGAGTACTCACTTCCTAAGCAGCCTCCAGTCATCGTACCAGTAATATTGGTGTATTTAGCTGTTTGACTCATATTAAAATATGCAGCAAATTTTTGAAGTAAGAGTGTATTTTGGCAATTTTGTCCTATGAGAATTAAAGGGGGCGTCGCACGAGTATTGGTTAATTGCCAGCTCCCTTTAAAAACAGTTTGTTCTGGAATAATAAAATCGGTTTGAAATTGTAATGATGCTTGATTATGGCGTTGATCGTTTTCCTCTGGTGTGTAATTTGCGAGCTGATAAGTATTAATGGTAAATGGGATCCAAGTATATTGTGTGAACCCTTGTAAGGTTAAGTCAAATAAAATATAAGCATTACTAAGTCCTGCTGGTTGTTCACTTTTACTGTTCATGAAATTGGTCAGTTTTAGCTGATTATTGTCGGGATCAAATTGAGCACTCACCGAAGTTAACGTTTCTATGATGGCGTTATCATCACAATTTTCTTTATACTCTCCATCAAACTGAAAAGCATTAGTTTGATTATTGTTATTAAATGCCAATAGCATATCAAACAGGCTTAATTGGTAAGAACATGACCCTCTTTGCATCTTAATCACGATATTATTATTCAACTTATCTCCTAATAAAGCGATTTGTCCGGTTGCAATGCCATTTTGAAACACACTTGACTCGATTGGAGTCGAGCTTAAGCTTTGTTCGGTATTGGAAGCGATGGCGGGAAGATTTGAAATCATTGCATCTTGAACAGTGTAAGGTGAATTAGTCGCTGTAATGTCACTGATGACATAACTGCCATTATCATTTTTTTCGATGGAAAATTGATCCGTGAAAAGTGGATATACATTGGCGTTAACGGATGCACTCCAATGTAAGCTGTTTTTCCAGTCCCATCTGATCCCACGGCGCAAGTCTAACTCAATGTTGAAATAACCTATAGCCGCATTGGTGTCGCTGAACCTTATTTCATAAATACTTTGGGTGTACATTTTATTGCGGGAATCAACAGCACTGGGTGAGCATTTTGATGCTTTTGTTGTTATTTCTGTTCCTTGGTTTTGATCAATGGGGATTGCCGTCGTGGACCATTGAACATTTGTGGTGCCATCTTCAGCCGTTTTTTCTGATGACTCAGCATGTTCTGGTTGCATGTCACAGGGTTGGTAACCTTTAATATCCTTATCATCAGACCATTGTGATGAATCCTCTGGCTTATAGATAGCGTAAATATCACTGCTTGAATGATTGATTAACGTAAAAATGTTTGTTCTGTGGGCACCATAACTTAATTGACTAAATAGCATTAAAGTGATGGAAAACGAGATAAACAAGAGAGTAGATTTAAACATAACAGAACTCCTAATAATGAAATATAGAGTTGCGTTAGTACGATTTAATGTAACTTAAAGTTATTTACTTTTTTACAATGTAAGGTAACTAATCAGTCAGTATTATAGGTCAGGTGAATAAAAGTTAATAATTAAAGTTTAGCCTTGTTTAGCTTATATTCAGATTGGCTGTTTATGCTGATTCATTCATGATTATTTTTTCCTATACTTGCTTTTTGCCCTTCTTTTAGGATTGATGACGATATGGATAATTTTCGTATTGAAAAGGACAGTATGGGTGAAGTTAAAGTGACGAAAGGGGCACTTTATGGAGCACAAACTCAAAGAGCGATAGACAATTTTCAGTTAAGTGACTTGATGATGCCTCGTGCTTTTATTCGAAGTATGGCGTTAATTAAGCAGATCAGTGCCCAAACGAATCTTGCGTTACAGGCCATTGACGCTTCAATCGCGAAGGCGATTATTAAGGCGTGCGAAACCATTATTGACGGTCAATATGATGCAGCAGATAAGCATTTCCCCGTGGATGTTTTTCAAACGGGCTCGGGGACAAGTTCAAATATGAACGTGAATGAAGTGGTGGGAGCATTGGCGAGTCAATATACTCATTGTCCAGTGGATCCGAATGATCATGTCAATATGAGCCAAAGCAGTAATGATGTCATCCCTACCGCTATCCATATTAGTGCAGCATTAGCTATCGCAAATGATTTATTGCCAGCATTAGAGCACTTAGACAAGAGTATTATCAATAAAGCGGATAGCTTAACGAGCTGTATTAAAACTGGTCGAACGCATTTAATGGATGCAATGCCGATTAGCCTAGGTCAATCACTTCTATCTTGGTCGGGGCAATTACAACATGCTCAACGTGGAATTAAAGCGGGATTAATTGAATTATTACAATTGGCTCAAGGTGGAACGGCTGTGGGGACGGGCGTGAATGCTCATACTGAATTCTCTCGCATATTTTGTCAATTATTGGCAGAAAAGACCCAACTGGATTTTAGGCCCAGCAGTAACAAATTTACCTTAATTGCCAGTCAAGATGTGGCGGTGAATGTGTCGGGGAATTTAAAAACTTTAGCGGTGGCATTACTTAAAATTGCCAATGATTTGCGGTGGATGAATTCAGGTCCATTGTCGGGGCTGGGAGAGATTTCGCTAACGGCATTGCAACCAGGCTCATCCATTATGCCTGGAAAAGTGAATCCAGTGATCCCCGAATCTGTAGCCATGGTGGCGGCTCAAGTGATAGGCAATGACACGAGTATTACCATTGGCGGGCAATCGGGCAATTTTGAGCTCAATGTAATGTTACCCATGATTGCCTATAATATATTACAAAGTATAGGGTTGTTAAGTAATGGCATGCGTACATTGGCAGATAAAGCCATTGTTGATTTTACGGTCAATAATGACAGGCTCAATGAACAGTTGGCTAAGAGCCCTATTTTAGTGACTGCATTAAATCCCATTATTGGTTATCAAAAAGCGGCTCATATTGCTAAAAAAGCCTATGCTGAACAGCGGGCGATTATTGAGGTGGCAGAGGAAGAAACTGAGTTGTCACACGCTGAACTGAAGGAATTACTCGATCCTGAAAAATTGACATTTGGTGGGTTGCCAGGGGGAAAATAAAGGAGAGTGTCAGGTTTTTCCAGATTTGTTGGTTTATTTTTTATGTCAGTTTTTACTGGGTATTTTCTGGATGAATACCTGTTCGAATGATACTTAATGAGACCTTAAAATGATAGTACGCTAATGAGTTCATTATGATAAAAGGATAGAATATGAAACCCCCACGTATTTATGATCCCGAGATTGAAGCAATAGCAAAAACCTTACCTTATTTTGGCTTTTCTGATCCGAAACAAGTCAGAGAAAGCTTGAGTGAAATGCAACAAATGCTTCTAGAACAAGGTATTGAACGATTAAAAGATGAGAATATTGAAGAGATTGAGCGCAGTATTCCAGGGCTCAATGGAGCGCCAGATATCCTTATTCGTTTATATCGGCCTAAAGAGGTAACTGATCCTATGCCCGTTTTCATTAACTTTCATGGCGGTGGATTTATATTAGGCGATTTGGAAATAGATCACCCGCGAAGTTTAATTATGGCGGCACGAACAAAATCAATGGGGGTGCTGGTGGATTATCGTTTGGCGCCTGAACACCCTTTTCCAGCAGCGGTGGAAGATTGTTATGCCACGCTTGTATGGGTGGCTGCTAACGCTAAGTCGCTGAATGTCGATCCTAATCGTATTGTTATTGGCGGGGGCAGTGCGGGGGGAACATTGGCGGCTGCAGTAGCATTGATGGCTCGAGATCGGCAAGGGCCAAAAATATTGCTGCAAATGTTATTCTATCCGGCGCTAGATGAAAGAGCCCAAACCGCATCGATAAAACAGGGAGAAGGACTTTATATTTGTGATAGTCACAGTGTACGAGCCGTGTGGTGTCATTACTTAGGCATAACGTGTGTCCAAGGAAATCTTCAAGAAAAAAAAGACTTAGATGAGCTTAATTATAGTGGTATCAAGCATAATGAGAGCTGCGGGCATGGTTTAAGCGGGGGGGATTTAGAAGATGAGTTGATGCATGTGTCTCCTTATGCCGCACCCGCAAGAGCTAAAGATGTCTCCTCTTTACCCCCCGTTTACATGATGACTTGTGAGCATGATGCCTTGAGGGACGAGGGCATATTATATGCCATGCGACTCATGGGCGCAGGAGTGCCCGTTGAATTACATCACTATCCAGGAACAGTACATGGATTTGACTTTCTGACTCCTTCTCGTTTATCTGAGCAAGCGATTGATGATTGTGTTCTTGCTTTCATGCGAGCTTGCCATCCAAAAGGGGCTTAGCTACATAACAAGCATGACAAAAAGAGTGTTGAAAAATATTGATGATAAGTAAAAAAATAGAACGCCTCTCGAAGGGAAAGTACGCTCTATTGAAAAACAATTAGAGAAAACTAATGGTATATTGTCCGCAAGCTCCGTTTATACCCTCTATTGTCGAATTAGAGGTGTTGAGTATTGGCAAAATGGCAACAGTTTTTTGCTGTTTTAAAAATTGAACACTGCAGTGAAAAATTTTGAGCTCATTATCAATAGCAGGGCACATAAAAGTGTGTAAATTAGTGTTGTTATCGATATTAGGTTGGTTACTGGTGAGATTGAGTTGCATGATTTGATGCTTGTTACCATGAGGGAGATCATTGAGTTTATGGGTTGTTGTTTCAATCAGTTGATGACTCAGTATTGAGTTGTCGGTATTAAAATCGAGTTCCCCCTCATCAATGGTGTTGGCTCCATCAACCTTCAGCTTGTTACATCCATAACACAGCCCAGTAAACATAACGGTTATAGACAGTTTTACAATCGCTTGGCGACTTTGATTGAGATCGACATTAAGCGCAGGAAATAATTCACGTCCTCCACCTCTTAGGGCATTAAGCTGTTGATTGGTGATGACTGGCATAATTTCTTCCCAAGTGGTTAATTAAACATGTATTGTTTTATATTTGTTACCATTGCAGCCTTGCTGAGCACGGGAGGCCACTTGTACAACGCATGCGATCCTGTTTTGGCAATATCTGTTATTGGGCTTAAGTTACTTAAGCTGAACTCGGGTTAAGCAGCGCCGTTAACTATCGCTATTTTGGCCCCTATTTGTGTTGTGCTTTCTACTTATCGCGGCTATTAGGCACGAAATCCCGCCTTGATATCGACCAAAATATCGGTATTTAGCAATAAATGATATAAATAAAAAACAAGAAATTAATTCATTGATTTTTAATATAATATGATTTAAATCAGACACTCATTATTCCAAGTTCAGTCAATTAAAAAGTTCATTTAATTAAAAAGTTCAGTTAATTAAAAAAAATTAATGTTCAATGTAAAGATAGCGCTTTTTTTGCCAAAAGCCTATTACACCTTATTACAAAGATAGCCATGTTGATGATAGACAGCATTTTAATTGTTTTTCTGACAGTATCTATTGATATATATTCTATAAAATCATAATCTTAAATTATCTGGTGTTTTCCTTAAAGTCAGCTATTTAACGTATTGTTTAATCCGTTGTGCTAATCGTATTCACTTAACATAGTCGTATCAATGCCTATTGAGTTTATCGTATCGAAACCATCTAGTTTATCGCGTTGTAGCAAAAGCATTGCATTGAAAGGATCTGTCAAAATGATAACAGTAAGACATAGTGAGCTCTCTGATTTAGAAGCAATTAAAACGATTTACCAGCAAGAGCATGCCTATAGTAATACCTTGCAACTTCCGTTTCAGTCAAATGAACTGTGGGAAAAAAGGCTCACCACTTTTTCTGATAATAACATTAATTTAGTGGCCCTCATTGATGAACAGGTGGTGGGGCAATTGGCATTACAAGTGATGGACAGGCCGAGACGAAAACATGTGGCCACCCTTGGCATGGGAGTGTCCAGTGCACACAGAGGCAAAGGGGTGGGCAGTCAGCTGTTAAGTGCGGCTATCGATTTAGCCGATAATTGGCTCAATATTCGGCGAGTCGAGCTTGAGGTGTATAAAAGCAATGAAGCCGCCATTTGTTTATACCAAAAACATGGCTTTGTTGAAGAAGGACTCATGCGAGATTATGCTTTTACCCATGGGGAATATGTAGATGCATTGATGATGGCCAGGTTGAGGGGGCAACCTTCAAATGAAGCTTGATGACATTTTTATTATCTGAGTTTTCTTTTGGGTCAGTGTGTTGGTAGTCATACCCTCGAATGTATTGATTGCCTGCCGCAGGCTATTGTGCAAATACGTTTTAGAGACGTCACAAGCACTTCCCTGTGGACTCTGCCAAAACATATATGGACACCTCACCTAATTCAAGTGATATTTTTGAGTAACAATGGGTAAAACTGCATACGTATATCCGGCC
>NZ_CANMWS010000049.1 GCF_947501665.1 uncultured Shewanella sp.
TTTGCCCACAGTCTGGTTTTGCGGGGCAACAGTGATGTAATCGGGGGTCGCGCTGGTGACGGTTAAGGTACTGCTGTCCAGTAAGGTGGTGTCACTGTCGACTTGGTAGTGGGCAATGATGTTTGCACTTCCCTCCGTTAACGCTTTAGCGTGGCCTTCAACCACAATGGCGACCGCCGGAGTATCACTGGACCACGATGTATTACTGCTATAGGTCACATCTTCTGTCCAGCCATCGGTATAGGTGAGGGTGGCGGTGTATGGTTGCTCAGCGCCTTTGCCCACAGTCTGGTTTTGCGGGGCAACAGTGATGTAATCGGGGGTCGCGCTGGTGACGGTTAAGGTACTGCTGTTTTCAAGCCCGTAAAAAGAGGCTTTAATGTCCGTTTGACCTGTTGCTATTGATTGAGCAAGCCCTTTATTTGGTTTCTCATTACTAATAGTTGCGATGCTTGTAACACTGCTCGACCAAGATGTTTTAGTATCTGTTGTCGCATCATAAGTCGCACCGTCGGTGTAAGTTACTGTTGCGATGTATTGTTGCTCAGCGCCTTTGCCGATGGTTTGGCCTTGCGGGGTGACGGTAAGGTAATGTATTGTTTTATCTGTTACGGTAAGAGAAGTTGAATCATCTAGGTCTGAAAAAGAGACACTTATCGTTGTGTGACCTACAGCGACGGATGTTGCGTAGCCAGTGTCTTCTCCTATGGTGGCAGTACTGGGAGTGCTGCTTGACCACGTGGTATTTGTATCCGTTGTGGCATCGTAGGTTGAGTTGTCATTGTAAGTTACTGTGGCTGTATATTGCAGCTCTTGTCCATTTGCAATGGAGTCATCTACTGGAGTGATGATAACTTTGTCAGCGATGACTGCGCTAACCGATAGCATTGTCGTATCAGATAGTGCTTCTGCATTGTTATAGATTGCATTAATGGTTGTTTCACAATCTGCTGTGACCGTTAGTGCTTGAGCAAGTCCTGGTAAGGTATCTCCTGTACTTTGTATGGTGGCGCAACTTGTATCGCTACTGCTCCATACTGTTTCAGTCGCATCAGTGACATCTAAACTGGTATAATCATCGTAATATAAGGTTGCTGTATACTGAAGCTGTGTACCTTGCTGAGTCGTTTGATTAACAGGCGTGATGACTAAAGATGTTGGGGCCGGATTTTCAACGTACAGTGTTGCAGTGGTACTGACCCCGTTCAGGCTGGCGGTGATAGTAACCTCTCCTTCACTGACCCCTGTAGCAACACCGGTATCAATGGTGGCAATGGCTGTATCACTGCTACTCCAATCTGCAAAACTGGTGACTGTTGAAGTACTATTATCGCTATAGGTAGCAACGAGCGTATAAGTTTGAGTGCCATTGAGATTGACGTATGCAACACTTGGAGTGAGGGCGAGGCTGGAAATATCATCTCTATCAGCATCAGAACTATCACATGCCGTGAGCATGAAGAGAGATAAAAATAAAATGAGACATTTTGTTAACGAAGTCATCAGCTTATCCTTTATTTTAAATTGTTCCAGCATTGGATACGGCTGATGTTGGAATGAGGAGATATTGGTTATGCTACATATTATTTATTGTTCAAATTGAATGACAAAGCCAAGCATGACACTTAAGGAGCCAAAATCTTTTATGGTATCTTTGCCTGCATAATCATTGACGTTAAGGTTCAAATCATACACATCGTAACGGACACTCAAATCGACACCCATGTGTTCGGAAAACACATAGGACATACCCGCAGCGAATGAGCCACTTAAGCTTGTTGCACTTTTAGATTCGATGTCAAACCCAGCAATAGGGCTTTTTTTCCAATCGGCATAAGCTAAACCAATCCCACCAGAAAGGTGCAGTAATAATTCTTTTTGCTCAAAGGTAAAGTCGTGTCTGATCCCCGTGGTAAACAGGTGAATATTCCTATCACTGTGCTCCAGTAAGGCATAATCGAGATAGGGCTGATAAAGATCAGCTAATTTTTTAGCTGACAATATATTCAAGTTATACGCGGCGCCACTATTGTCATATCGATAGGAGCCGTCTACTGTTCCATAGCGTTGGTTTTTGCTGTTGTAGGCTTTGCTATATCCTGCTGCTATGGTGAGTTTATCAAGTGTAAAGAGACTTGATGATGTTTGAGGAGGGGGAGTTTGAGCAATGCTTTGGCCTGAGATTAATAATATAGGGAGCATCCAAGTTGCTTTCATCATTCATTACCTTTCTATTAATTTATATGAAGTATAGAAAGATAATGAATGAAAGCTATTTTTTTACTCAAAAATGGGTTTAATTAATAGGTTGAAGAGCAAAAGAACATGCTCTTTATATGAGGTATATGATTGTACCTTCTGATATATCAATGAATTAGGATCTAATTAACCACCATATTTAAAAGCACTTTTTTATGCTAGCGGAATTCTGTATTGTCATGCCACTTGGGGATAGTGAGAGTGGTGAAGGGAAAGAGATTAACGCGACATTTTATTGATAATGCGCCATTACAGTAAGGGGCTGAACTGATAAAAAAATTGTTCAACAATACGCTTCCATAAAGCACGGTGCCCCCAAGACTCAATATCAATTTGAATTGAATCATCGATATAATCTTGCTGTAATGAGACGAGTTCTTGAGTAAAGTGAGGTTCTTCAGCGGCTAAGGTGACTTCAAAATTGAGCCATAGACTGCGCATATCTAAGTTTACTGTTCCTATTAAGCTTAATGTCTCATCAATCACAACGGATTTAGTGTGGAGCAATCCTTGTTGAAAGCGGTAAAGTTTGACCCCTGCTTGGAGTAATTCGGTAAAGAAAGAGCGGCTGGCCCATTCTACCATGATTGAGTTCGTTCTAGCTGGAATAATAATACGAACATCAATTCCTTTTTGCGCTGCACTGATCAAGCCAAAAATGAGTTGTTCGCTGGGAATAAAATAAGGTGTTGTGATAGTAATACTCGTTTGAGCTTGATAAATACTCTGTAACAGTACTTGGTGGATGATTTCGTCACGAACTCCAGGCCCTGATGGAATGACTTGCACGCAGTTGGGGGATTGATAGGGAGGAGTGGGTATATTTGAGGGTAATATTGGTAATTCTCTGAATTTGGTTTCGACTTCCCAGTCCCAAGCATGAATACAGTTTAACACAGGGACACTGCTACCTTTTAGTCGGACCATAATATCGATCCATTTTCCGACACCGGAATGAATATTAAAGTGATCGGGATCAACTAAATTCATTGAGCCTGTGTAGCCAATTTTATTATCAATCACAATAATTTTTCTATGCATTCTTAGATCAATACGTCGAATGAAAGCGCGAAAAGGTGTGACGGCTAAGACTTTAACTAATTGGATCCCAGCACTTTTCATTAATTGGGGCCAAGGTGTTTTGAAAAAAGCTAAACTGCCAGCAGAATCTAATAAGATTTTAACGGATACGCCTCTGTTAGCTGCTTCAATGAGTGAATTAGCAACGTCATTAGCAAGTCCACCAGGGTGCCAGATATAGAACTCTAAGTGAATAGTCTGTTTGGCTTGTTGGATATCTTTAATAATGGTTTTTAGGATAATGTGAGGATCGCATAGTAGGCTTAGGGTATTGTTATATAATGATGGGATCCCCAAGCGATTAATGCAAAGTGCGTTAATATTTCGACTATAGCTACTCATAAACTGGGGTTTATACTGCTCTAAGTGGAATAGGTGATCAAACCAAGTAAGGTAGGGTTTAAACATTTCTTGGGTTCTGGCAGCTCGTTTACTGCCAATATTGTGTTCTCCAAAAAGTAAATAAGCGATAATTCCTGCAAAAGGGAAAATATAAATGACCATTAACCAAGCGAATGAGACGCCAATAGCTCGGCGTTGGAAGATAATCCTAGCTGTGACACCAGCAATTAAGATCCAGTATGCGAAGACCGCAATAATTGTCAAAATATAATGAAAACGTTCCATTGATATCGTTAATTATAAGTGAATTGTCCTATATGAAGTGTGGATTCTTTTTAACTAAAAAGATAGCGATAAATATTATTATTGGAGCCTAATGCTGAGTTGTTAATAGGAATTAGCTACTTTTCGAAAGAATGTCGGTTGACTTTGAAATAATACGCGGTAGAAATGAGTCTTTTTTCGGACTTCCAAAGAGGGGTTTTGGGTATATACTTCTGAGGTGTTTCTTAAATAAAAGGGCGATAGTGCATATGACTCAACATAAAAAAATCATGGCTATTGCAGTTGTTGGTTTTTTTTGGGTTAGTTATTTTGTTATGAGTTATGTGTTTTCGCTAAATGGTATGCCTAAGGTTTTAAGTAATGAAGAAAGTGGGGTCGTAGAGCAACCTTGTCTTTATCAGACGAATGGTGCAAGCATAGATCAAAGCGGTCAATTAAGCATCGCGGTTTGGAATATATATAAACAACAAAAATCAAACTGGCTAATAGAATTGAAACAAATGGTTAGCACTAATCACTTGGTTTTATTGCAAGAGGCTAAATTATCTTCTGCTTTGTTACAATTTCTCTCTGCATCTTCTTCTTTTTATTTTATGGCTGAAGCGTTTCGAATGGGTCGCTCTTCCGTTGGGGTGATGACGATTAGCGATACGATGAGTTTAAGGACTTGTGCTTTGTTGTCAGCAGAGCCTTGGATCCGATTTCCAAAATCAACGTTGATATCTGAGTTTTTATTGTCAAATAATCAAACATTATTGGTTGTTAACCTTCATGGTATCAATTTTGATTGGCGATTGATTCATTATAAAGAACAGTTTAATGCTATTTCTGATGCCTTTGAGAGGCATGATGGGCCAGCAATTTTAGCAGGTGATTTTAATACTTGGCGGTTAGAGCGGCAATTGATAGTGAAGGAGTTTGCTCAAAAATGGGGATTAACAGAAGCTGTGTTTGATGTGGATCAAAGAGTGGCTGTATTCAATTTTCCTTTGGATCATCTATTTTTTAAAGAAATGAAACTCGTGCATGCAGATGCATTCCATACACAAGCTTCAGATCATTCACCTATTCTTGCAAGGTTTCATTTGAATACTGTTGAATAATGTATTGATCTTTATCACACACTTTTTATGGTAAGAAGTTGAATAGTATAACAGCGTGAGCTTGTCTCACTATAAAAAGGTAAATGATAAATCGGTGATTGGTGTGTTCGAATTTATAAACAAAGATATTCTGTTTTAAATGTAATTCATGGTTATTTTAATTATTTTGTCATATTCATATTGGATAATCGATGCCATACCAATATTTCTATATTAGAAAAATAAAACTAGGTTAATTACTCTAACTTTATCTGTATTATTTATTTTACTGATAAATATAAATAATATCTCTTTCCTCGTAGACTTTATGTTAATTGACCTTGGCTTTGAAATATGAATTTACAATTAAATATGGGTTTTAGTGGGTGTATTTTGATTTTGTGTTCTCTATTTGTTTGTTTTGTGTTTTTTTATGTTTTTTACTTGTTCCTTAAGTGTGTTTATATGGTATGGATTTATCTTTGTGTTGATTTTTTAAGGAATTAAATAAAATTAATAGGCACTTAATTTTTTTATTGGTTCTCTATAATTTATTGATATTACTATATTTTTGTTTTTAGTTTTTAAAATGGTTAAATTTAACATAATGAGATATGAGTTTTTATTGCTTGTCTATGATGGCTGACTGTATTACTTTCAATATACAGTTAAGTAATTAAGCCAGCTAGTTTTATTAGTGTATATTATGATTTTATTGTCTCGTTAGGAATGGTGTTTTGTTAAGTTAACTTTAAGGGCATTGGATTTTTTTAGGATGAAAACTATATATTAATAATGTTTTATTGCTTTAGCTTAAACTGTTTCGTTAGTTATGGTATAAAAACTCAAGTTTGGTATAAAAACTCAAAAAATAGCTTTTTCAGTCAAAATGTAAAAACTATAAATTGAGAGAGAGGTAAAGGATTGATTTATATAGATAATTTGTCCCTTCTAGGCGTTACGCCCATTTCAGAGGAACATCCTGCTGGAAATAACATTAGCGTTGATAATGACTTTGAGAATTTAAAACGAGAAATAGAAAAACTGAATTCTTATTCTGCGGAAAGGGAAGAAATAAACTGGAAGACAATAGAGACATTAGGCTATAACATCTTATCTAAAAAATCTAAGCATTTTCAAGTAGCTGCTTATTGGGGAATGTCACGAGTTCAGTTGGCAGGTATTCAAGGTATTGTCGATTCAGCGACATTATTTAAAGGATTAATCGAGCATTTCTGGGACTCAGCTTGGCCAGCGGCTAGGCGTATTAAAGGAAGAATGAATTCCATTCAATGGTGGTTAGACGGCTCATATCGTTGGGCTGAACATTATGATGGCCCTGAGCTGGATTCGGTGTTAATTAATAAAGCCGTTGAGCTTATTTCAGAATTTGAGGCATTACTCATAGAGGCTTGCGATGATGCGCCTATTATGAGAGGTTTAACGAGCAGCATTAAGCGTTTGCCTGTTATAGAAGTGGTAGAAGAAGTTAGCCTCGAAGAAACAAGTGTGAGTGAAACTTTGAATGAACCTGTTCAGGGTGATGGGAGAAGTCAGGTTGAGACGGATGAAAATAATGCGTTGCTTGAATCTATCGAAAACAAGCAGATTGGTGAAGACCAAACCACAAAGCAGATAGTGTTAGAAGCTGAACCACAAAAGGTGTCTAATACTCAGGCCGATCTTTTGACTCCTGTCATTGATGATATGTCTCTACCTGATGAAGATATCAAAGTGGGTATGTCTTTGTTATTACGCTCAGCAGATACACTCTTTGATGAGGATATCACTAATAGCACTAGTTATTATTTAAGGAGGATCGCTGTCTGGGGGGGAATGAATCAATCACCTGAAGTTCATTCTGGTTTTATTACTGTTGTTCAATCACCTAATGTTAGCGATTTACAGGAATGTGGGGCTATTAGAGAGACTGGCGTTCATAAAGAGATCATTGCTTTTTGTGAAGCTAGAGTGAATCAATATTGTTTTTGGTTAGATTTGACATATTATAGCTATATAGCATTAAAAAATTTAGGTCTTGAAGATATATTACTGGTAATTGAGGCAGCGGTGATAGATTTGGAACATCGATTCCCTAATTTGAAACATTTATGTTTTGCTGATGGTTCTGCTTTTGCTAGTCCAGATACAATTAATTGGATTGAAGGTCTTAAAGGGAAAAATTCAGCGGAAGAACCTAATGAAGCAATAGAAGTCATAGAGGAACAAATTACGGAAGAACCGAGTGATTGTGAGAAGTTGTTATTTGAATCGAAACAATTAAGCGAGAATGGGCAGTTTAATGAAGCGATTATGTTGTTAACCCAATCTATTAAAAGTTTTTCTTTAGTTGAAGAATGCCAAGTAAGAATTTTACTTGCAAAAATTATGAATAAAGCAAGTGGCACACTTTTAGCAATTGAACATATCAATATCACTTTAAATTATATTGATAGGTATAAATTTAATGAATGTCTTCCTAAATTAGCATTGGATATCCTTTGCTGTGCATATGAATTGATGCGTACGGCAGACAATTTAGAGCAGTCGAATGAAATATTAAAACAGGTAAATATGATTGATCCTGTTATGGCAATTAAGATGCAGCAGGATCAATAAATTTAAGTATTTAATGAGGAATAATTATGAGTAGTAAAGGTTCTATTGCACCAAAAGAAAGGGTTAATATTGTTTATAAACCTGATACAGGCGATGCTCAAGAAGATGTAGAATTGCCATTAAAAGTTCTTGTTATGGGGGATTTTACATTAGCACAAGATGATCGCGCTATTGAAGATAGGGAGCCTATTAATATTGATAAAGATAATTTTAATGATGTGTTGCAAGCACAAAAGATTTCTGTTGATTTAGTCGTTCCTGCTAAGCTTGCAGGGCAAGAAGATGAGGAAATGGCGGTTAAACTTGACTTGAATAACATGAAAGACTTTGAACCTGATCAAATTATTCAACAAGTGCCAGAACTCTCTAAATTACTTGAATTAAGAGAGGCCTTAAAAGCGCTTAAGAGTCCACTTAGTAATATCCCAGATTTTAGAAAGAAAATTCAAAGTTTGGTTCAAGATGATTCTGCACGCAATGCGTTAATGAAAGAACTTGGTTTAGACGAAGCAGAGTAAGGAGAAGCCCAAATGGCTGAGCAAAAAGAAGTTGAACAAACATCAGGTGTTTCAGAAGGTAATTTATTAGATGATATTGTTCAAGCAACTCGTTTGAGCCCTGACGATCAAGCCTACTCTGTAACACGGACAGGTTTACAGGAATTACTGAAAGGTTTAGTTCAGCCTGAGAAACAAGGCGCTAAAATATCAGGTGAATTACTGGATGTTATGATAGGTGAGCTTGATCAGCAATTATCAGCACAAGTGAATGAAATCTTACATAATGATCAATTTAAACAATTAGAAAGTGCATGGCGAGGGCTTAAATTTTTAATCGATCGCACTGACTTTAGAGAAAATGTTAAAGTTGAATATGTGAATATTTCTAAGCAAGATCTAATGGATGATTTTGAAGACAGCCCAGAGATTACCCAATCGGGTTTATACCGCACGGCTTATACTGCGGAATATGGTCAATTTGGTGGCCAGCCTTATGGCACGATTGTGGGCAATTACGATTTTAGTCCTTCTTCGCCTGATATGGCGCTATTAAAGAACTTATCTTCAGTATCTGCAATGTGTCATGCTCCATTCATTTCTGCTGCGGGGCCAGAGTTTTTCGGTATACAAGAGTGGGAAGAACTGCCTCGTTTGAAAGATTTGCAAGCGATATTTGAAGGACCCCAATACACTAAGTGGCGTTCATTCAGAGAAAGTGATGATTCCCGCTATGTTGCGTTGACTTTACCACGCTTTTTATTGCGTCTTCCTTATAGCCAAGAAGAAAATCCGAGTAAATTATTCAATTATGATGAATCGGTGAGTAATGGCGATAAAGACTTTTGTTGGGGCAATACTGCTTTTGCGTTTGCCAATCGAATTACAGATAGTTTTGCACAGTATCGTTGGTGTGCCAATATTGTGGGCCCGCAAGGCGGTGGAGCGGTTGAAGACTTGCCAGTACATCAATTTGAATCTATGGGTGAGATTAAAACTAAAGTGCCAACGCAAGTTCTTGTGTCTGAACGCCGGGAATATGAATTAGCTGAAGAAGGCTTTATTTGTTTGACTATGCGTAAAGGCAGCGATAATGCGGCATTTTTCTCTGCTAATTCTTGTCAGAAACCTAAGCATTTTGGTAACTCGCCAGAAGCTAAAGAAGCAGAAACCAATTATAAATTATCGACTCAATTACCTTATATGATGGTAATGGATAGATTGGCCCATTATATTAAAGTGTTGCAAAGGGAAAATATTGGTCTTTGGAAAGAGCGCCAAGATTTAGATTTAGAATTGAATAAGTGGATTAGCCAATATGTCACTGAAATGGATAACCCTGAGCCAAGTGTACGTAGCCGTCGCCCTTTACGTGCGGCGAAAATTACAGTGAGCGATGTACCGGGTGATCCAGGCTGGTATCAAGTAGCTATTAGCGCGCGACCTCATTTTAAATATATGGGAGCATCATTCACTTTATCGCTTGTAGGTAAATTGGATAAAGATTAATTTTTAAGTTTATTTAAGGAATATAAAATGACATTTTAAACAATGATTTTATATTCCTAATTAATAGGGTTTGAAACTAAAATTAAATATCTCTTTAGTTTTGTATTAATATTTCACTTTTAATGTTGCTAATTTGTTTTTATTATATCCATTGTATTAATAAGTTGATTTTTATAGCTTTATAAATAAAGTGGTGAATGAAATAAAAATAAAAATAAAGAAAAAATTTGTTTGATTAATAAAAAAATATCAGTAGAATAAAATGACAGCTTAAGGATAGGGTGTATATTAAAGTGTGTTTTAAAAAGGATTGTTAATAATATAAATATAGGGTTGATATTTACTTTAATAAAGTATTTAGTTTTATTAAAACCATATATTAAATGAGTATTACTGACGTATATTAACTAGAGGAAGCTTTTATGAAAAATACAACAGATTTTGCTACTGTCGTTGGTTCTGTTTCTGGAGTTGTGAAAGGTGGATCTACTCAATCTGGTGATGGTAAAGCCGATACTATTGTTGTTTTAAAAGAAGAACATGAAATGACTAGAGCTCCAGATAATACATCTAGCATTTCTTTAGGTAATCAGAAACATGGTGCTTTCTCAATCTTCAAAGTAAGAGATTGTGCTTCTCCGTTATTAATTAAAATGTTTACAACTAATGAGTTGATAACATCTGTAACTATTGATACTTATCAACAAACAGGTGATCAAGCTTCTAATAAAGTTTATACTTTACTTCTTGAAAATGCGAGAATCTCTGCGATTTCATTGGTACCAGAAGACTACACTGACAGTAGCGGTCAACATGTTTCTAGAACACTAGAGAGAGTTGATATTGTGTACACTAAAATGACAAATACCTCAGTTCCTGGCAATTTAGAAACAGCTTATGATTCTACTGCTGGATAATTTTAGTATTTAGTTCCATTAAGTTAGCTAGGTAGTCTTTTTATGTTACCTAGCTTGTTCTATGCTTAATTCTTGAGTCGTTTGCTGGAGACATCATATGTATTCTGAACGTTTGCTTGAAAGAGTCATTAATGCAGGCAGTGCGGCTAAAGATAAAAGTCATGAAAATGAATTGGTTGTTTTGAACCAATCAGTTACAAAATACCTCTCTTTACTACTAAACTCTCAACAAGGTACGGCTCAAACAGTCACTGACTTTGGCATGCCTGATTTGAATGCTGTTCGTTTTAGTGAAAACCTAGAAGGACTTAGAGACTTAGAACATACTATTGAAGAACAAATATTAAAATATGAGCCTAGAATTCATAATGTCAAAGTTAGTTCAATGCTGCATGAGTCTGAGCGTTTATCTTTGATGTTTAAGATTGCTGCTAACATAAAATATAATAATGAAATAATAGGGTTAGTTTTTGAAACAATTTTAGGTGCAGATGGAAATATTATTGTTAATAGAGTTTAATCTATTTTGTTGTAATGGAGCTATTTATTCTGTGTATTTGACTTTTTGATGTAGATTAAAAGGATATTTAACTTTCTAACTGTATGAACTATTATCATTTATTTAAATATAAAGTAAATAAAAGTATAATATAGAGAAAGTGTGTTGTTATGATGGATGACCGAGGGAGTTATAATGATGGTAAATAAACAGTCGAAGTCTAAATCTGGTCAATTTGATCTTATTCAAGATCTTATGCAATACCCTGAACAATATAATTTCGTACAAGCCATTCGACTATTGCGTAGTCAATCCCAATCAGATGTTAAAAATTATTGCAGGAAGAGAGTTAGGATCAGACCTAATTTGTCTTTGGGCTTTTCAGCAACAGAAATTATTCAGCTAGAGCAGCAAGGTGATTATTGCCAGTTAACGACAAACTTGTTTGGCCTATATGGTGCTGGCTCGCCTATTCCAACATTTTACACGGAAGAATTATTCGAAGAACAATCTAAAGATCGGAGTGTCGGTCGGGATTTTCTGGATATCTTTAATCAGATGTTCTTCGAACAGTACTTTCAGGCCTCCTCTAAATATCGCTTTTTGCCTAAATTACTGGAAGAGCAAGATGTTGAAACCCTAGATCGGTTATTTTCTTTTGTCGGTTTAGGCTCTCAGGCAATGAGAGATAATACTGAAGATGCAGGATTATTATTACGCTATAGTGGATTGTTAACACAATTACCTCGCTCCTCTGAAGGGTTACAAGCCATTATTGATGATATTGTATCTGAGCATAGCCATGAGCCAATCGGATATAAAAGTAGCAATAAAGTGTGGGTGAAAGAGTTTGTTGAAACTTGGGTTGATATTCCCAATGATCAACAATCTGTTTTAGGTGGAGGAGAACTCTATCTGGGACAAGATACATATTTAGGAACTCAATGTAAAGATATGAGTCAGGCTTGTCATATTGTCATTCAGGTCGATGATGCGAAGAAGTTTAAAGCGTTACAGCCGAATGGAAAATTGTTTAAACGTATTAGCGTTATTTTACGTCATTATATCGATGACTTAATTGATGTGAGTGTGTGTTTAAGCCCGACAAAAAATGCCATCGAACCACCTAAATTAAACAATGAAAGAAGTGCACTGTTGGGAATGAATACTTGGTTAGGTGGGGTGCCTGATACTGTGACATTTCCATTGCAATATTAATACGGAGAGTATGCTTGATGATGAATGTGGATTTAAAAACCTTACTGTCAAAATTAAATTATTATTCCAGTAATTCGTTACATAATGCGGCAGGGTATTGTATGTCTCGTACGCATTATGAAGTCACCATTGAGCATTGGTTATTAAAATGTCTTGAAGCCAAAGAAGGGGATTTATGCCCTTTGTTAGAATCACAAAATGTGGATGTGGGGGAGTTAATACAAGCCTTAAATCGAAGTTTAGAAGATAATGCAACAGGTAATAGCGCAAAACCTGCTTTTTCTTCACGCTTGATTGATTTACTTACCGATGCATGGCTGATTTCCAGTGTCGATTTAAATTTAAGTCAAATACGTTCAGGAACTTTATTGCTTGTATTGCTTTCTAAGCCCATGAGTTATGGCCAGGCAAGCTGGTTTGATGCGCTTCGAGGTTTACCGTTTAATGTACTATTGAAACAATTTTTCTCTTTGGTTCGTGATTCAGCTGAAGTGGCAGAAGCCAGTTCTGTGGATGAAAAAGGGGATGAAAATGCAGGTTCAGGTTCTGGTTTTATTGATCGTTTCTGTACTGATTTTACTGCAAAAGCACAAAAAGGCAGTATGGATCCTGTTTTTGGCCGTGATGAAGAAATTAGACAAATTGTTGATATTTTAGCCCGCCGTCGTAAAAATAACCCTATTTTGGTCGGTGAGCCTGGTGTGGGTAAAACGGCTGTCATTGAAGGGTTAGCATTGCGTATTATTGAAGGTGATGTCCCTGATGTGTTAGCCGATGTGCGTTTATTAGGGTTAGATATGTCCTTGCTAGAAGCGGGAGCGGGGATGAAAGGCGAGTTTGAAAACCGTCTTAAAGGCGTGATTGATGAAATTAAAGCCAGTGTCAAACCTATCATACTTTTTATTGATGAAGCACATACACTTATTGGTGCCGGTGGCAGTGCGGGTACCTCTGATGCTGCCAATTTATTAAAACCTGCTCTGGCACGTGGAGAACTTAAGACTTGTGCTGCGACGACTTGGGGGGAATATAAGAAGTATTTCGAGAAAGATCCTGCTCTTGCGAGACGCTTTCAATTGGTTAAGTTAGACGAGCCCAGTGTTGAGGTGGCTACACTGATTGTTCGTGGCCTTAGAGAGTACTACGAGAAAGCTCATGGTGTCGCAATTCGTGATGATGCATTAGCCGCTGCTGCTAGTTTTAGTGATCGTTATATAACAGGCCGCTTTTTACCAGATAAAGCCATTGATTTAATGGATACTGCTTGTGCGCGTGTTAAAGTGAATTTAAAGGCGATGCCTGCAAAAGTAGAGGACACCACTCGTCATATTCAAGCGCTTGAGCGTAATTTAAAGGGCATACAAAAAGATTTAGATAATGGCGAATTAATTGAGCAAGAGAGCATTGATTTATTAGAGGCTGAAATTGAGCAGTATAGAATAGAGCTCGATTTATTAACTCAACGCTGGCAAACAGAAAAGCAGGCTATTGAAGCGGTTTTGTTGGCTAGGCGTCATTTGGCGGAAGCTACACCTGATGAGGTTGAGATCAGTAAGGCTAATTTGACCGAAGTGAAAGAAACTTTGGTTTCGATTCAAGGCGATGAGCCATTAATGTATTATGAAGTGTCCCCTGATTTAATCGCGCAAGTTGTATCAGATTGGACGGGGATCCCATTAGGGAAAATGGCGAGAGATCAGGCCAGTGTATTCTTGAACTTAGATAAGTCGATGCAAGCACAGATTAAAGGTCAAGATGATGCACTTATTGCATTATCTGATGGGTTACGTATGGCAAAATCGGGGTTATCCAAGCCGGATCAGCCAATGGGAGTTTTCCTTTTAGTTGGGCCATCTGGGGTGGGGAAAACAGAAACAGCCTTAACGCTTGCTGAATTGTTATTTGGTTCGACTAAGAATCTTATCACAATTAATATGAGTGAATTTCAAGAAAAACACAGCGTGAGCCGTTTGATTGGTTCTCCTCCTGGATACGTTGGCTATGGTGAAGGCGGAATGTTAACGGAGGCTGTGAGGCAACAACCTTACAGTGTTGTTCTGCTCGATGAGGTTGAAAAAGCACACCCTGAAATCTTGAATATTTTTTATCAAGTTTTTGATAAAGGTACTTTAAGTGATGGAGAGGGCAAAGAAATTAATTTCAGAAATACTGTGGTGTTGCTCACCAGTAATTTAGCAACAGATGTCATCGTTGAGCTGAGCCAGCAAGAAGGTATCACGAGTCAAATGCTTTCAGATACCATAAGACCTATGCTAAATGAATACTTTAAACCTGCTTTGTTGGCCCGTATGAACTTATTGCCTTATAAAACATTGCAGGGTGAACAGTTAAAAGAAGTGGTTAAGTTAAAACTCACGCGTTTGGCTGAGATGTTGCAGCAAAACAATGGTACTCGGTTTAGTTATACGAAAGCAGTTGTGGATCAAATAGCTGAACGATGTACAGATGTTGAAACGGGTGCACGTAATATTGATTTTATTTTAAATGGCAGCATATTACCTGAATTATCTCGTCAAGTTCTGGCACAAATGGGACAAGGTGAGATGCCTGAAGTTGTGACTCTCAATATTCAGAAAGGTGAGTTTACATTTAAATTTGGTGAGTAGAGTTATTTTCTTTGTTCTTATTAGTGATCTAGGGGCCAAATATGAATACATTAATGGTTGATTTTAGTTTCAAAGCAGTTGATTGGGATGAAAGTAGTTTTAATGTGGTTTCTTTTACGGGTGAAGAAGCAATGTCATCGCTCTATCATTTCGATATTGTGTTGACAACTGATGACTATGATATAGATGTTACTTCTCTGTTGCATTCTGAAGCGAGTTTTAGTTTTAAGGTTGGAAGTCAGCAACCTCAAATATTTCATGGTATTTTGGCTGAAGTGTCACTGTTAGGTGATTCATCTGGACAATTAAACTTAGCTGTAAAGTTAGTACCAAAGCTATGGGCTTTAAATTTAGGGCAGGGTAGTCAATTATTTCTGGAGCAGAGTATACCAGATGTCATTGTCTCAGTGCTCGATGATAGAGACTCTAATGGTCTTGTGCTTTCATATCAGATCAATATGTCTCAGGAATATGATAAACGAGATTTTATTTGTAAATATAATGAATCTTCTTTTGACTTTATATCTCGGCTCATGGAAAAAGAAGGTATATTTTATTATTTTGAGCAAACATCTGATAAAGAAATATTACATATTTCTGATACGAAAATGATCCATCAAGAGAAGGCCGATACCAATGCGCTTCGCTATACCCGTGATTATGGTGATGAGGCTTCTATTGCGCCAGAGCTAATTTCGCAATTTGTGACTAAATTAGTAAGGCAACCTAAGGATATTTTATTTAAAGGCTATTTGTACAGTCGTCCAGATTTACCGCCAGAAGGAAAAGCCCCTGTGTCTGAAAATGGCATTGGTCAAGTTTATAGTTACGGAGATAGTTACCTTTGTCAAGCTCATGCAGATAAGATAGCAACGATTAGAGCGGAGCAGATTAACTGCGATGCTAATCTCTGTACTGGAGAGAGTTTTGTCTCTTGGTTGCAACCGGGCTATTTATTTAATTTGAAAGGTTATGTAATTAAAAGTTTTGATAAACAATATCTTGTAACATCTATTAGCCATGAGGGACACAATCAGACACTTTACTCTAATTCTGATAAATTGCCTTATGTGAATACTTTTAGTTGTATATCTGCTAGTTTGCCATATAGAGATGCATTGAAAACCCCCTTACCTAAAGTACACGGAACAACACATGCTGTTATCGATTCAGCTAGTTCTAGCGCAATGCTTGATGATGAAGGTCGTTATAAAGTGAAATTTCCCTTTGATTTATCTGAAACGGAAGATGGACAAGCATCCTATTGGGTAAGAATGGCACAACCTTATGGCGGGAGTGGGCATGGTATGCATTTTCCTTTGCTGAAAGGGACGGAAGTAATATTAACTTTTGAAGGTGGGGATCCTGATTGTCCTCTTATTTTATCGACAGCGCCGAATCCCGAAAATCCCAGTTTAGTGACAGATTCAAATTCGAATGAAAATGTGATTCAATCTGCAAGTGGTAATAAAATGGTGATGAATGATTCTTCCGGCGGAAAATTTATTTCTCTTGAAAGTGAAGGGTGTAGTATTCAGTTCGGTAATTTCAACTTAGATTAACTGATTAACTGATTAACTGATTAACTGATTAACTGATTAACTGATTAATTAAATAAAAACCTTAACATTTGTAGTGTTAAGGTTTTTTTGATAAAAAAGCGAGGTATATTGTTAAATTAACATCTATTTACTTTTATTATTTTGTGTTTTCTATTTGTATGCTTTAATCCTATTATTATTCTTCCTTCTTCGTTATCCCACCATGTTTTCAATCTATTTCATGTAGTCAATTCGTTAATAATATTTTAGGTTTTATATTTATTTAATATGCAGAACATTATTTGTTTTTATTGTTTGACTATTTGTTGCGTTTTTATTGCTGTTTTGCTTTCTGTGGTGAGTGTTCTGATATTTATATAATTAAAATTTAATGATTATATTTTGTTGGTATAGGATTTAACATTATCAACCATATTACAGCTACGACTTAAGTCTAACTTGTGGTAAGTTTTATAGTAACTTATATAGAAAAATACAACATCTTGGGCGGATTTAAATCAGTATTGTTTATTTATTACTTTTGAATTTCACATTATTGATGGCATAAATCATTTTTTATCACAAATGTTAAATCCTGATTTATTAATGATTATTGTGCTGTTTTTTAGGGGGAAGATTAATGACATCACCACTTGAGTCCAATGGCGGAATAGATGAACGAACGAGCTGGGGGTTTTCGGGGGCGAAAATTACGGCACAAAATTATTATGGTATGACGGTGGGAGTTAAGCACCTCCAATCTTTAGGGGAAAATTTTTTCCTTTTTATGGGAAGTGAATGGAATGCCACGGTCGGCGTAAAATGTTCTCTTGCGGCATTAACATTTAAAACAACACTTAAATTGGCGAAACAAGATATTTCCATGAGCAAGTTTGCGTACAAAGTTTCAGGAAAAAAAATAGTAGCCAGTGAAGATAAAGTTTATGCAGCCAAGTTAGATAAAGTAATAAATAACTTTTCTTTAAAGTTAGATGAGTTTAATCAAATTGCATCAAAAGCTCAGGTTGTACTTGATCAAGTGAAGAATGTTCAAAGTGAGTCAAATCTTCTGGCGAAAGATGCCAGAGTACGTGCACTGATTGTTAAGCATAGGACTAATGAAACAAACCAGGCAGTTAATGATATGACTAACGAGCTGAGTTATATTGGTGAGAAGAATACTACTCTTTCAAATTTTGTTAATGATATTAATACATATAACAATGAAATATCGAGCCGAATGAGCCAAACAGAAATTGCAGCAGTCAAATTTTTGAACTAATGATTTGGAGTAGGCATGGATAATACGAGTCATTTAAGTAATAGCAATACCAATCAGCAGAATAATATCAGTGGTAATAATCATGCTGAGTCTAACCATCAGAAGAGTCATTCAAGCTCTCCCCAATCTGGCAGTGAGCAACATAATGGCCGTCATAATGATGGACAGAAGGGGCAAGACTCTCGAGGGGATCATGGAAGTGATAAAGGGCATGATAATCATAGAGGGGAAGATAACGATAAAGACGCTAATGACAATGATGATTGCGTTAATAATGAAACCGATGACGGTTCTAGTGACGAAGTAGGCGATTCAAGTAATGAGACAGATGATGACTCAAGTGATGAGACAGATGATGACTCAAGTGATGAGACAGATGACGACTCAAATGATGAGACAGATGATGACTCAAGTGATGAGACAGATGATGACTCAAATGATGAGACAGATGATGACTCAAGTGACGAGACAGATGATGACTCAAGTGATGAGACAGATGACGACTCAAATGATGAGACAGATGATGATTCAAGTGATGAGACAGATGATGACTCAAATGACGAGACAGATGATGACTCAAATGACGAGACAGATGATGACTCAAATGACGAGACAGATGATGACTCAAATGACGAGACAGATGATGATTCAAGTGATGAGACTGATGACGACTCAAATGACGAGACAGATGATGACTCAAGTGATGAGACAGATGATGACTCAAGTGACGAGACAGATGATGACTCAAATGACGAGACAGATGATGATTCAAGTGATGAGACAGATGATGACTCAAATGACGAGATAGATGATGATTCAAGTGATGAGACAGATGACGATTCAAATGACGATTCAAGTGATGAGACTGATGACGATTCAAGTGATGAGACTGATGACGATTCAAGTGATGAGACTGATGACGATTCAAATGATGAGACAGATGATGAGACTGATGACGACTCAAGTGATGAGACAGATGACGATTCAAGTGA
>NZ_CANMWS010000050.1 GCF_947501665.1 uncultured Shewanella sp.
TTTTGTTGATTATTGAACATGCAAACTCAATATGGCGCAAATGACGCCGATTTAACAAGAGGTGTCCATCCCATCATTCCTGTTTTCAACTTATGAAATATGCCAATTCCATCACAAATTTGATTGGGCGTCAGTTTATAAATAATAACCTGAAGCATTAATCAATGACACAAGAAGCCCCTACTGCTACTATAACGTCGTTTCCATTATTGCGGCCTATAAAGGATATCTTACCCCCAATGACAGCCCAGATTATCGATGGTAAAGCCATTGCCAAGTCCATTCGAACACAGCTTAAAGATAAAGTCTCTGCCCGTAAAAAAGCAGGTCAACGGATCCCTGGCTTAGCCGTGATCCTCGTCGGTGCCGATCCGGCATCACAAGTTTATGTCGAAAACAAACGACGTGCCTGCGAAGAAGTCGGCTTTATTTCACGCTCTTACGATTTACCCAGTGACACCTCAGAAGCAGACTTACTCACATTAATCGATAACTGTAATGATGATGCCAGTATCGACGGTATTTTAGTTCAACTTCCACTGCCTGAGCATGTTGAAGAGTCCAAAGTTATCGAACGTATTCGCCCAGATAAAGACGTCGATGGGTTTCATCCCTATAATGTGGGTCGTTTAGCACAACGTATCCCCGTTCTGCGTTCTTGTACTCCGATGGGAATTATGACGCTGATTAAATCCACAGGTATTGATACCTTTGGTCTTGATGCTGTTATTGTCGGCGCCTCAAACATTGTCGGACGCCCCATGACACTTGAGCTTCTTCTCGCAGGCTGTACCACCACGACTTGTCATCGTTTTACACGCAATTTAGAAGAAAAAGTCAAGCAAGCTGACTTAGTTATTGTGGCTGTCGGTAAACCCGGTTTTATTCCAGGCAGCTGGATTAAACCCGGCGCCATTGTTATTGATGTGGGCATTAACCGGACAAATGAGGGCAAACTGGTTGGTGATGTCGCCTTTGATAGTGCACAAGAAAATGCAGCTTGGATCACTCCCGTCCCCGGTGGCGTTGGGCCCATGACCATCGCCAGCTTACTGGACAACACTTTATACGCTGCTGAAGAGTATCACGATTAACCCTCATTTAAATATCAATTGTTTAAATGTTATTCATTGGCCTATAAACGGCATCAAATGACCCTAATAAAAATGCCTGCATTATTGCAGGCATTTTTATTAAGGAGTCAAAGATAAAATCAAGCTATTATTTTTTACGCCAAGTCGTGCCTTCTGGACCATCTTCTAACACCACACCTAAAGCATTTAACCCATCACGTGCCTCATCGGCCGACGCCCAATCTTTTGCCGCACGAGCCTCATTACGCTGCACAATAAACGCTTCGATTTTGGCCACTTCATCATCAGTGCCTTCCCCTTTAAAGTAAGACTCTACATCTTGCTGCATGATACCCAGTACGTCGGTTAAGCGCTTCATACTGACACCCAAGGCTGATGCAGCAGTTAAATCTATCTCTTTTAACCGATTAATTTCCCGCACCATATCAAACAACACAGCATAGGCTTCTGGTGTATTAAAATCATCATTCATTGCCGCTTTAAATTGCGCAACAAAATGAGCATCGTCAGCAGCCTCTACCGTTAAATCTAAGCCCTTAAGCGCCGTATAGAGACGTGTTAATGCCGCTTTAGACTGCTTTAAGTTCTCTTCTGAATAATTGAGTTGACTGCGATAATGGCCAGATAATAAAAAATAACGCACGATTTCTGCATCATAATGGGATAAGACATCTCGAATGGTGAAAAAGTTATTCAGTGACTTGGACATTTTTTCTTTATCGACCATCACCATACCTGAATGCATCCAGTAATTCACATAAGGTGTGTCATGGGCACAGCAAGACTGAGCAATTTCATTTTCATGATGTGGAAATTGCAGATCGGAGCCGCCGCCATGAATATCAAAATGTTTGCCTAAATGTTTGCTGTTCATGGCTGAACATTCAATATGCCAACCAGGGCGGCCTGCCCCCCAAGGAGAATCCCATGTTGGTTCACCGGGTTTTGACATTTTCCATAGCACAAAATCCATCGGATCCCGTTTAGTGTCATCCACTTCAACTCGAGCGCCAGCTTGCAATTGCGTTAAATCCTGCTTAGATAGTCGGCCATATTCTTTAAAAGAAGTCACACTGAATAAAACATCACCATTAGTTGCAACATAAGCATGATCTTTTCGAATTAATGTTTCTACCATTTCTATAATTTCAGGAATATGCAATGTGGCTCTAGGCTCAAAATCTGGGCGCAACATATTTAATGCATCAAAATCATTATGCATTTCAATAATTAACCGCTCAGTGAGTGACTCACAGGTTTCATTATTTTCATTAGCACGCTTAATGATTTTGTCATCAACATCAGTAATATTACGTAGATAATTGACGTCAAAACCAGAAAAGCGTAAATAACGCACCATCATGTCAAAGGCTACAAATGTTCGACCATGTCCGATATGACAGAGATCATAAATAGTGATCCCACACACATACATACCAATCTTTCCAGGTACGATTGGCTTAAATTCCTCTTTTTGGCGGGTCAGACTATTATATAGCTTTAACATTGCTTTTCTCTTCAAGATCCAGATAGGGTTTAAAGGTGCCAGTCTACCATTGCCTAGAAAGGGCTTCCAGCTTGTTTTAATACACAAAGTACAAAAACCTCGGTGACAAGCGATAAACTTGTATTAATCGTATCCGCTTATTTCATTCAAGACTTTATGCGCTCATGCAATTAGGTTAGAATCGCATGACTATTTACCCTTATTTATTTGTGCATTTTGTACAAACATAGAGAAAAATCATGATCACACTTCACACAAACTATGGTGATATTCAACTTAATTTGAACAGTGAAAAAGCGCCTATCACTGTTGAAAACTTTTTGAATTACGCAAAAGATGGATTTTATGACGGTACTATTTTTCACCGTGTTATCGATGGCTTCATGGTCCAAGGTGGTGGCTTTACGGAAGACATGAGTCAAAAGCGTTGTAATGAAACCATTCAAAACGAAGCCAATAATGGCTTATCAAACGTGATTGGCAGCATTGCAATGGCAAGAACATCCGATCCACATTCAGCAACAGCACAATTCTTTATCAATATCAGTGACAATACTTTCCTAGATTTTAAAGCAGAAAATGCACAAGGTTGGGGTTATTGCGTATTTGGTGAAGTCACTGCGGGCATGGATGTTGTAAATAAGATTAAGGGCGTCAGCACAGGTAATAAAGGTATGCATCAAGATGTGCCTTTAGAAGCTGTTATTATTGAAAAAGTTAGTATTGCTTAACGCTTAATTACTTATGCATACATACTTTGTGGGCGATTTGCATTTAAGTGCAAATCGCCCTGATATCACCGAAGCTTTTACCCAATTCCTTGACAGTCTAACGAACGATACCGAGGCTTTATATATTCTTGGCGATCTTTTTGATGTTTGGGTTGGAGATGATTTAGCGGAATCTTTTGCACTGGATATAGCCGATAAACTTAAACGTATTTCTAGCAATATCCCCATTTATTTTATCCACGGCAACCGTGATTTTCTTATTGGCAAACATTATGCTAAACGCAGTGGTATGATCTTACTTCCTGAAATCACAACACGTACACTTTATGATCGCAGCTATGTCCTATTACACGGCGATAGTCTCTGTACTTTAGATAAAGCTTACCAGCGTTTTCGCACCTTTAGAAACTGGTCTTGGGCAAAATGGATTTATAATCATCTCCCTAAAAAAACACGCCACAATATTGCCGATAACCTTCGAAAAAATAGTCAAAATGTCAATCAAAATAAAAGCATGATGATTATGGATGTCGAACCCAATGCTGTTGCTAACTTATTAGCCAAAACACAAAGCCAATATATGATCCATGGCCATACACACAGGCCTAATATTCATCAACTCACCCACAATAAACAACGTATTGTCGTGGGAGATTGGTACGATCAAGGCAGTATATTAAAACTTTCTGAACAAGGTGCAGAACTTCAAGAACTGCCTTTTATAAAGTAATACTCTATTTATAGTCGCCTCTATTCTCTTTTTGGCGCAGTATTGATGCCATTTTCATATTCCACTGGGCATCAATACTGATCATTATGTCTTTTTTTCTTTTATATTATTCCACTCACTTATTCATTCTGTCTAATCCATTTTTTATGAGACATCGCTTCCAGTATGCATAACGTATCTTTATTTACACAAATAAGTAATTATGACGTTTAAATTATGTAATAGAAATAAAATAAAATTTAAATAAATAAAAAATAATCAGACCTAATCCGTCATATTAATGAATTGCACATTAATAACGTAACTTACTAATATTTAATTAAATAATAATATTCCATGGAGATTCAAATGCACTTATCTTATTGAATTATATAAAATAACATATATTCATACTCGACGATATACCAGCTGTTCTGTATTTAATATTTATCTCTTATCTGGCATCCTTATTTTCTAAAAAAACATGCTTGAAATAATTCAATTTCTTATATTTATAAGGGGCGATGAATGAATGATCCTAAAGATCAACCCACCAGCAAACCATCAAATAATATTAGTCGGCGACGTTTCTTAACAGGCGTTGCGGCAATTGGTGCGGGTGCATCACTTAATGCATACGCCACTAATAAAGAGAATAAAAAAATACTCAGCCCTTCCTCTCGCACCTCTAGCGAATTAAATAAAGCACTACAGAAAAACGTCAAAAATATCGTAGTGATTTATGCTGAAAATCGTAGCTTTAATAACCTTTTTAGTGATTTTCCAGGCCTAGAAAAACCACTCGCATCGCTTAAACCGGAAGAATATCAACAAAAAGATAGAAACGGTCATATTCTCGATACCTTACCGGAAATTTGGGGGGGCTGTGTCCAACTTGGTCCTCAAAGTGTTCATGGTGTTGACTATCCTGCTGGCATTCAATATCAAACCGACTTACCCAATGCACCTTTTGCACTTAAAGGCCCCAATGACGAAGACTTACCTTTTGGTTTGGTCACTCGTGATTTGTGGCATGTTTTTTATCAAAACCAAATGCAAATCAATGGCGGAAAAAACGATCATTTTGTCGCATGGGCCGATTCAGGGGCTTTGACCATGGGGCATTATGCACAAAGTCGTTATTCCCTCAGACTTTGGAATGTCGCTAAAGAATTTGTACTGTGTGATAATTTTTTCCAGGGGGCATTTGGCGGCTCTTTTCTCAATCATCAATATTTGATCAGTGCTACTGTTCCCTTTTATCCTAATGCACACCGATCGCCAGCGAAAACACAGATAGCCACACTGCAAACCCATAATCCCCTTGATACGCGATTAAAACCATTAGACAGCTCACCGACAAGTGCGATGAATGGTCCTCCTCAATTTGGTCCAAGTGCGTTGACACCCGACGGTTATGCCGTCAATACCATGGCCCCCCCTTATTGGCCTAGTTGGAGCCGCGATCCACAAAAACCAGATTATGCAAAATGGGATGAACCCAACACATTAGTCCCACAAACCCATGAGCATATTGGTGATAAACTGTCGAAAAAGGAAATTGAATGGGCTTGGTATGCTGGCGCTTGGTCTGCCACTATCGATGAATATAAGGATTCGACAGGGATCCCTAAAATCCCTAATTTTCAATATCATCACCAACCTTTTAATTACTTCAAAGCCCAAGGACCAGAACACCCCATTGAACGTAGTAAACGATTACGGGATGCGGGTCTAGGCAATGACTCAAGAACAAACAAGTTTTTTCAAGATGTGGAAGCCGGAAAGCTCCCCCCTGTCACTTTCTATAAACCACAAGGCAACCTTAATATGCATGCCGGTTATGCAGAAATAGAGTCTGGTGATAAACATATTGATAGAACCTTAAAGGTATTACAAGAAAGTCCACAATGGGATAATATGGTGGTTATTGTGACTACAGATGAAAATGGCGGTTGGTGGGATCATGTTGCCCCGCCTAAAGGAGACAGATGGGGCCCAGGTTCTCGTATTGCTGCGCTCATTGTTTCTCCTTTCTCGCGTAAAGGTGGGGTCGATCATACACATTATGACACCGCTTCCATATTGCGTTTAATCACTCGAGTATTTGACTTAGAAACACTAGAAGGCATTAAACAAAGGGATAAAGAAATGATCGCACGGGATCAAACCCCTTTTGGTGATTTAACCAATGCACTCACTTTTGACACTTAATTAATTTTTCTGTGCAATAATCCCCTTATTGCACAGAGCATTTTCCTCTTGCTAATAACAGCCAACTCTTTAGGAATGTGTAAAAGCACCTGTATCGGCGTTGAAGCATCTTAATAAGCAATCAGTATTTCGGTACCTTTTCTTTTACAAAAGTGCGTCTTGAATTATTCACTTTGACGCATTCTGAAAACAGGCATGTTAAAGGCTCACGGCTATCACAGCTCAACTCAGCTCAAATCTTATCTGTAGGCATACCACTGTGAAACTTGAAATCATCATCGAGTGATGAAATAAGCTCAGCTTCCACAGAAGCAAACAAGGCAATGCGAGATTGAATATCTTCTTTAGCCGACGGTTTTGATGCTTTACTTGGTTTCTTGCTTTTTACCGAAGCGAGCATGGTTTCAGCTATCTCTTCGGCTAACGTTAAATAATCCTGATAATGACGGGCTTCTGAGCGCAAGAGTGACACATAAAACTTGTTGAGTTCATCATCTAAATGAGGCGCTAACATCGCAAAACGCTCACAAGACCGTGCTTCAATAAAAGCGCCAACAATGAGTTTGTCCACTAATGCCGCAGGCTCAAACGTGCGAATAGGCTTCATCATGCCTTTGGCGTAACGTCCCGCATGCATATTTTGATATTCAATGCCTCTGGCATGCATTAATGCTAACACTTGTTCAAAATGATGAAACTCTTCTTTAATTAAACGCACCATTTTGGCAATTAAATCAGGTGCAGTTGCAAAATTAGCCTTAGGGGTAAGCTCTCCAATGGCCTCATTTTTTTGCGTTCGACTTGCTAAAAATAGTCCAATATCTCTCTCTTTTTGATAAACAAAGTCCTCATAGGGCTTTGCCCAAGCCAATAGCAGCTTGCCACTTTCCGCATTCACAGCATACTTTCTTAATAGAAACATGGCTGTTTGGGCAGCTTTTAATTCACAATTACAGTGATCAATCAGCAACTGAGACAAATTTTCAGGTAAAGCCGCTTTTTGGATCCATGCATCAGGTGTTTTACACTTTAAAAAATCCATAATGGGGGACAATAAAGACTGAGTCGACACGTTTAAAAATTCTCAAGAATATAATGCAACATAGACATGATTTTATCAGTAAACGCTTTGCTTCCCTATGACTTAATCACGATTATTAGGTTTATTTTATTAAAAACATGAAGTGACACTAACCCAATAAGAAGTCTTACAAATACTTACATTTAATGTGGGTATTAAGCATCACTTTATATGAATATACCGTGACTTCCCAGCTCTTCTCTCTTGACATCGTTCACATTTTGTTTAATTAATAATCATAGAGCTGTAACAAGTTCGTCTATATCTCCGTCCTTTAACCTATTATTTCAAGGCACTTAGATATAGTGGTTTTGACGAGCATCTTTAAATGCTAGGTAAAGGTAATCATCATGATTTTAAATCATTTAATGGGGCTATATACGCATCCAAAAGAAGAATGGCATACAATAGAGAAAAACCATGAGTCATTCAAAAGTAGTCTAAGTCACATTCTACTCATTGCACTGATACCTGTTATTTGCAGTTATATTGCTACAACACATATTGGCTGGGATCTCGGTATTGGAGAACGACACTTTTTAACCGTACGCAGTGCTTTCTTTATGAGTTTATCCATGTATTTAGGCTTACTTACTGGTGTTTTTATTCTCGCTTATCTTATTTTTTGGATGGCAAAAACCTTTGATGCTACACCCACTTATACTCAATCTTTAGAGCTGGCTGCCTATACCGCAACCCCTGTGTTCATGGTGGGTTTTGCCTGTTTATTTCCCGTTCTCTGGTTTATTATGATCATAGGTTTAATCGGTCTTGCCTATTCTATTTATCTGCTCTTTACTGGCGTACCTATCATCATGAATATTCATGAAGATAAAAGTATTGTTTATACCTTATCAGTGCTCACCGCAGGCTTTATACTATTAAGTGCATTAATGGGTACCAGCGCCATTTTGTGGGGTTGGGGGCTAGCACCAGTCTATCAATAGGCCAGTAATAAGCATAAAAAAACCGACAACCTTTAATTAACACTTGGCTGTCGGTTTTATCTTATTAACTGAAATTAAGCAAAAGAGTCTCTTAACGGCACCGTTAAGTTAAACACCAAATGTTCTGGTGTTGAGTCTTTATTATCCGCACAGAAATAGCCTTCTCGTTCAAATTGATAAGCTTTTTCAGCAACAGCATTGATTAAGTTCGCTTCAACCACACCTTGCTTAATCACAAGAGAATTCGGATTGAGTGCTTCTTCAATGCTGTCCATTGCAGCTGGGTTAGGATCGGTAAATAACCTTTCGTATAATCTAAACTCAGCATTTTTAGCTGTGCTGGCTTCAACCCAATGGATCACCCCTTTCACTTTACGGCCATCACTGGGATTTTTACCTAAGGTTTCATTATCATAAGTACAATAAATCGTTGTAATATTGCCTTCATCATCTTTATCGCAACGCTCCGCTTTAATCACATAAGCATTACGCAAGCGCACTTCTTTACCTTGTACTAAACGTTTATATTTTTTATTGGCCTCTTCACGAAAGTCATCTGCATCAATAAAAATTTCTCGACTAAAGGCCAACGGCCTTTTTCCCATGTCTTCAATGTTTGGATGCACTGGCGCCATGATCTCTTCGACTTTATCCACTGGATAATTTTCAATAATGATCTTAACCGGATTAATAACCGCCATTGCGCGAGGGGCATTTTCATTAAGCTCTTCACGAATACACGCATCGAGCATTGCCACTTCAACCATGTTTTCTTGCTTCGTGACACCAATACGCTGGCAAAACTCACGAATAGAAGCTGCGGTATATCCACGGCGGCGCAAACCCGCAATCGTCGGCATACGTGCATCATCCCAACCTGTCACCACATTATTTGTCACAAGATCATTCAGCTTTCGCTTTGACATTAAAGTGTATTCAAGATTTAAGCGTGAGAATTCATATTGACGTGTACGATTATCAACTTGAAAGTCATCTAAATGATCCAATACCCAATCATACAAACGACGATTATCTTGAAATTCCAATGTACACAAAGAATGAGTGATATTTTCTATCGCATCAGAGATACAATGGGTAAAATCATACATAGGATAAATACACCACTTATCCCCAGTTTGGTGATGATGAGCAAAGCGCACACGATAGATAATCGGATCTCGCATACACATAAAAGGTGATGCCATATCAATTTTAGCTCTAAGGGCACACTCACCTTCTTTGAATTCCCCTAAGCGCATTTTTTCAAATAAAGCTAAGTTTTCTTCAACACTGGTATCGCGATAAGGGCTATTTTTACCCGGTGCTTTTAGTGTCCCTCTGTACTCACGTGTCTCTTCACTGTTGAGGAAACACACATAAGCCAAATTTTTCTCAATAAGCTCTAAGGCATATTGATGTAACTTATCAAAGTAATTAGATGAATAACAAATGTCACCTGCCCATTGAAAACCAAGCCATTGCACATCTTCCTGAATTGAATGCACATAATCGATGTCTTCTTTTTCAGGATTAGTATCATCAAAACGTAAATTACATTGACCTTGATAATCCTGTGCTATACCAAAATTAAGGCAAATTGATTTAGCATGACCAATATGCAAATAACCATTTGGCTCAGGCGGAAAACGAGTATGCACTTGTGTGTGCTTACCGGTTTCAAGATCTTCATCTATGATATTACGAATGAAGTTACTCGGACGTACTTCAGTGTCCATTTGACTCATGGAATTCCTCTCAAGGACAGGGTTAAAAGTTAAAAAAGCATGATCCTACAGATCAACTCGATATACAACGATCCATGCTGAAAAATAACGATAATCGTAAAAAATAATGGTTTCTAATGTAAAAAGCAGCGAATACACGCTGCTTTTTACACCCATTTAAAAAAAATTACTCCGTGATCACTTTCACATTCGGAATAATACTCTGGGTTTTGCGCCCTTTTCGCTTTAACCAAAAATAGAAAATGATTAATGCTCCAATAAAAAAGCCACTCCATAACATTGACTGAATCGGGTGTTGAGCAATCGTCGCCACTTGGTAAAACACAGTGGCAGTGCCATAAGCTAAACCAAATGTCCAAGTCGCAGCAAACAGTGCCCAACGCGGCCCAAATTCATTAACCATCGCCCCCATTGCAGCCACACAAGGTGTATACAATAGAATAAATAATAAATAGGCAAAAGCGGCAATCAAGGTTGGAAAGCCAGATTTCAATGCAACGAACGTATGGGTACTGACCGATTGTTCTTCAGCTGCTGATTTTACTGAGGTCACATCCCCAACGGAAAGTGATAAAGGATCTTCAAATGAGATACCAAATAAGTTTGCAGGAATCGTCGCTAACGCTTCTTTAAAAGATGATGATAATGGAACCAAACTGCCACCATTATCACTGCCAGAATATAAACTATTTAATGTTCCAACCACCGCTTCTTTAGCAAATAGCCCAGTAATAATTCCCACCGTCGCAGGCCAATTATCTTTTTCTATACCCATTGGAGTAAAGAAAGGGGTCACTTTCTGACTCACAACACTAAGCACAGACTCTGCGCTATCTTGGTGACCAAAACTGCCATCGGTGCCGATAGAATTCGCAAAATTCAATAACGTCACCACAATCACGATAGTTTTGCCTGCGCCTTTAATAAAACCTTTAGTTCGCTTACCCGTTCGATTCATCACCATTTTAAACTTAGGTCTTTCATAGCTTGGCAGCTCCATAACAACGGCACTGCTTGAACCTGGTAAAATCGTCGATCGCAATAACAATCCTGTCCCAACCGCGGCAAAAATACCAATAATATACAAACCAAACACTAAGTTTTGTCCCGTATGAGGGAAAAAAGCTGCAGCAAATAATGCATAAACAGGTAATCGCGCGCCACAAGACATAAACGGTGTCATCAAGCCTGTCACAATCCGCTCACGCTCGCTCCCCAAGGTTCGCGTGGACATAATCGCAGGCACCGAACAACCAAATCCGACAATCATAGGCACAAAAGCACGACCGGGTAGACCAATACGTCGCATCAGTCCATCGACGACAAAAGCCGCCCTTGCCATATAACCTGAGCCTTCTAAGATTGACAACATGAGAAATAACGCAGCAATAACCGGAATAAAGGTCGCCACAGTTTGAATCCCTTGCCCTATGCCTCCCGCTAAAATAGTCACTCCCCATGCAGGGGTACCTAGCCCTTCAAGCAATGCTCCAAAATGATCAACAAATAACGCACCGGCACTAATATCAAAAAAATCGATAAACGCACTGCCCACATTAATACTCACCATAAATAATAGGTACATAACCAATAAAAAAATGGGTATCCCTAGCAAGGGGTGCAAGACAAATTTATCGAGCTTATCCGTGAGCGTTTCATGGGACTGACTTTTCACTGACTGAGTGAACACTTGCTCTACAAAATTAAACCGCGTTGTAGCAAGATAGGTTTCAATATCTTCATGGGATAACGCGGCCGAATTATCTAAACGGTTATCTTGCATTTCAGCAGGCGAAGCTGAGGCAGCATTACACCCTTTTGAGCTGACAGACTGACTGGCCAGCTGCGTTAATACATCACTGCGAGTCAGGGATGGAGTTTGACTCATCATCTGAGTCATTTTAGCTTCTAATGCTGTCCCATAATCAAGCATCAATGGCGTTTTAGAAACTTGCCCTTTTAATAAAGCCACCACTTGTGCTTTCACTTTGTTGATATCATTATCATCCCGAGAGCAAACAGCCACCACGGGACAACCAAGGATCTGGCTCATTTGGTCAACATTAATATCCATACCACGAGCAAGAGCCACATCAATCTTATTCAACACGACAACTAAGGGGATCCCCAATTCGCGTAATTGCACTGTTAAATATAGATGCCGCTCAATATTCGTTGCATCCACAAGATTAATAATGCCATCCATTTTTTCATTAGCTAAATAAACTTGTGCAATCTGTTCATCTAATGAGCAATCACAACTGTTTCCCGCAGGCAGCAGATCATAAATCCCGGGTAGATCCGTTAAATAAACGTCAGAATTCTCTAATGTAAAAAGGCCGGTTTTCTTTTCAACGGTCACACCCGACCAATTACCAACTTGTTGGTTAGCACCTGTTAATGCATTAAATAATGTTGATTTTCCTGCATTAGGGTTACCAACGGTAACGCAATGAAATGGTTTAGTCATGGGTTTTTTCTACCTCAATGATATTGGCTAAATCATGTCTCATACATAATTTACTGCCACGTAAATCTAATTCGAGCCCAGAGCCCATCGGTGCACGTCGAATCAAAGAAAAACGCGTATTCGGAGTGATCCCCATCGAAAGTAACTTTCTTTTTACAGCCAGTGGCAAAGACATTTGCCCAACAACAGAGATAATGGCATTATCCCCTGGATTTAATTCACTTAACTTCATTGCACATATCCCTTTAGAAGCGTACGAGTGTCAAACCTTCATTGCAAAATGAGGTACAAGAATGGCACTTGTTTATCCTCAATGAAGTATTTGAATAACCGCTTATCAATTGCCAGCTATTATCTGCTTTCTTACGCTTAAAAACAAATTAAATACTAATCATTATCAGTTGCAATCCCAAATTTTACACAGTAAGAAAACCATTTACTCACTTTCATTGCCAGTACTTTTTTCATCAAAAAAATCAATATTGATAGTCAATTCATTTGCCTTCAATAATCACTTGATGCACTCTACGCCATACAGTAAAGTGAGCTCCCATTTTGACAGATATAACTTCAATCGTTATGGCTGTTAATCCAGTATGATAGGTAAGAGATAGCAAGAGTCATGACATTCAAACGCGCCACTGCATCGGAAGATGCGCTATTACGCATTTTTACTTTGCCAGAAGCCCCTGATTCAACATTAAGCGTAATAGAACAAAACTTATCTCAAAATTTAATGGGCTTTTTAAAAGACAGTATTGTCGCAATCGAAAAACCACTCAGCGACATTGAGCGTGATTTTCAACAATATCAGATCCCAGAAATGCCACAATTTGTCTCTGACTATACTGATGACATCATGAAGAACTTAGTCGCCCATTCGGTGCATACCTCTTCACCCAGTTTTATAGGGCATATGACATCGGCCTTACCTTATTTCGTACTGCCTTTATCTAAGATGATGGTAGGATTGAATCAAAATCTGGTTAAAATTGAGACATCAAAAGCCTTCACTCCTCTTGAACGGCAAGTCCTTGGCATGATGCATCATCTCGTTTATCAGCAAAATGATCATTTTTATCAAAGCTGGATGCACAATGCGAATGATGCTCTAGGCGCTTTTTGCTCAGGAGGAACCGTTGCCAATATTACGGCTTTATGGACAGCTCGAAATCAGCTATTAAAAGCCGATGGCGATTACAAAGGCATTGCAGCCCAAGGTCTGATGAAAGGGTTACGTCATTATGGTTTTGATGATTTAGCCATTTTAGTCTCCAAACGTGGACATTACTCTTTAGGAAAAACGGCTGATTTATTAGGCATTGGCCGAGATAATATCATTCAAGTCCCCGTTGATAACAATAATAAAGTCGACGTCAACACCATGCGCACAATTGCCCATAAACTTGAATTAAATAACATTAAAGTCATGGCCATTGTCGGCGTTGCTGGCACCACTGAAACAGGCAATATTGATCCACTTAATGAATTAGCTAACCTTGCTGAAGAACTCAAGTGCCATTTTCATGTGGATGCAGCTTGGGGAGGCGCTTCGTTATTGTCAAACAAATATCGCCACTTACTCAACGGAATTGAACGTGCGGATTCAGTCACCATAGACGCGCATAAACAATTATACGTGCCCATGGGGGCCGGCATGGTGCTATTTAAAGATCCCACCTTTGCCAATGCCATAAAACACCATGCTGAATATATTCTACGTCAAGGCTCAAAAGATTTAGGCAGTCAGACACTTGAAGGTTCAAGGCCGGGTATGGCCATGCTTGTGCATGCCTGTTTACAAATTATTGGTCGAGATGGCTACGAAATTCTCATCAATAATAGTCTAGAAAAAGCACGCTACTTTGCCGCACTTATAAAACAGCAAGCTGATTTTGAGCTCATTAGCGAACCAGAACTTTGCTTGTTAACCTACCGTTATGTACCAAAAAAAGTACAGCTTGCCATAGAAAAAGCCAGACACGCCCATGATCTCAATACGCTAACTACAATAAATCAACTTCTTGATGGCCTCACTCAATTGATGCAAAAACAACAACGTGAACAAGGAACATCTTTTGTCTCCCGTACCCGTATTCAAGCAGAACCATTACTGGATACGCCCTCGGTTGTATTTAGAGTCGTCTTAGCCAACCCATTAACCACCAATGACATTTTAAAAGATGTGTTAGCAGAACAAATAAACATTGCAGCGCAAGATACACAATTTTTGCCCAAACTATTAATGCTCGCAGCGAGCGATTGTTAATCCTTATTTTAATACCAATAAGCAGGTCGACATTTCCCCTTATCACCTGCTTTACCCTTCTCAAAAATCTGCTAATGTCTCCCAAAATAAGTCATAGACATTACACTTGGGTTTAACCTTGATTGCTTTGTTTTAATAAAATAAAAACACCGCTATAGTAGCGGTGTTTTTCAAAGGCTTTTTAATTAGCCGTTTAACAAATTTAAACGCTTGTTAATTACATTTTCAAGCTAGCTTGAACATAAAAACGACGGCCTAATGTATCATAAGTATAAGGATCGGTATTAGAATCGTTATTACCTGTGTAGTAAGGCGGTGTTTTATCAAACAAGTTATTAATACCCGCTGAGAACGTTAGATTCTCTGTCATGAAATATGACGCTGAGATATCATGGTAGACGACCATATCAACTGTCGGTGCATAACACTCTGATGTGTCATCTTTACAATCATAACTATCCATACCCGCAATAAAACGCGCTTGATAATTCGCGCTCCAATCGTCAGCCATCACGCTCAAATCAAGGTTAGTTTTGTACTTAGCATAACTACCACTACCTGAAGTAATAAAGCCAACATAATCAGTCCCATCCACTTCATAATCTAAAAGAATAGTACTGTCAGCTGATGCATTCCAATCTAGACCAAGCATTTCAAAATTATACGCAAGGTTTAAATCAATGCCTGATGTTTTCTCAGAACCGATATTTTGTAGTTGGTTGTTAAAGCTAATACGACCCGTATTATCCATTGATATTTGAGCCGATTGACATAAAGCCGTACCAGAATTTACAGCGTTACCTGAACTGTCTAAACATGCATTAACAATATTTTGTGAATTGATTTCGACAATGGCATTAGTGATGTCAATATCATAATAATCCGCTGTAACTGAGAACCCTTCGAACCAACTTGGAGAATAAACGAAACCAGCTGTAAAGGTTTCCGCTTCTTCAGGAGTGAGGTTTTCATTTCCACCTACAGTCACTTCAGCTTGATCTTGATAAGTGACTTGAGCATTATTCAATGTGACTTGATCAAACGACGTTGATTGACCTGAATACAACTCATCTACTGTTGGCGCTCTAAAGGCTGTAGAGGCAACACTTCGAAGCATTAAATCTTCTGTCACACTCCAAGTTAAACCCAATTTCCAAGTACTATCACTACCAAAAGTACTGTAATCAAACGCTCGTATCGCCGCGCTAACTTCAACATTTTCAGCTAAGAACATATCCGATAAGACAGGAATAATGAACTCAGCATATGCTTCTGTTACATCATACTCACCACTAGTCGGATCCACTTTTGGATCGTTTGCTAAGCCTTGGGCCGTTAATGAATCAGGAATAAACCAAGCTTTTTCAGTACGTTGTTCGATTCCTGCTGCAAAGCCAACCATACCTGCTGGCATTTCAAATAACTCACCACCAATGTTAGCCGATAAAATGAACATTTCACTACCGCCTGAGTTAATCTCAGTGTAAGTGTAACCTTGCATGTTATCGCTTGACCATGCACTTTGGTCTAATGGGTTAAAGGTACCCTCAACAATCTCATCGTTCACGGAGCCCATGTTAATTAAGTTAGCTAAACGATCAACAGAGTCATTACGGCCATAGTTAACTGCAACATCCCAGCTCCAAGCTTCACCAAACTCACCTTCGATACCGGTAACAATACGTACAGTATCAACGACTTGGCTAAACTCACGATTACCGACATCTGTCATACGGCGACCATAGTCAACATCATCACCATAGTTAATACCGCTACTAATTAAACTGTCACCCATCGCTTCAGTGTAAGTAAACGTATCTGTCCAAATAGGCTGAGGTGCCATTTGTTGCTCAGACCAGCGCTTTGAGTACATAGCTTCACCAAATAAATTCAGCGTATCAGTTAGCTCATAGTTAGCCAGTGCTGTCATATTTAAACGTTGCATTGGGGTATACAAATAGCTTTCTGCAGCATAGTTATATCTGTCACTATCTGAAAAATCATGCCAAGAACCATCAGCATTACCTTGCAATGATTGATCGGGCCCCCAAATATGGCCGTATGGGGTATAAGAACTCCCCGCACAATACAATGATATATTGCCATTATCATCGGTTGTTTCTGCATATGGACAAGCTGAGAAATCACGATCTGCCATACTAGCGTCACCGCGATCCATATATTGAACACCCACAACAGCATTACCACGATCAAAGTTACCTCCAACCGTAAGATCGATACTCGTTGTCGTCGCATCACCTTCTGTTGAGGCACCACTTTGTGCATTGAGCTCAAAGCCTTCAAAATCATCTTTTAAGATGATGTTGACCACACCAGCAATGGCATCAGAACCATATACCGCAGATGCACCATCTTTGAGCACTTCAATACGCTTAATCATAGAAACTGGAATGGTATTTAAATCCACTGTTGAAGCGGCGCCAGTACCTGAGTTAACCATACGACGACTATTCACCAGTACTAAGGTACGTTGTGAACCTAATCCTCGTAAATTAATCGATGTGTTTCCTTGTGAGCCATTATTAATCCCAGGATTGGTCATGGCACCGCCAGTCGCAGTCATTTTTTGAAGCACAGAATCAATCGATGTCGCGCCAGAGGCTTTAATCGCACTAGCATCAATAACAGTAACAGGACTCGCTGTTTCCATATCCGTTCGCTTAATCCGCGAACCCGTCACAGAAATACGTTCGACTTTTTCTTCAATTGTTGTCTCTTCTGCGAAAGTTTGCCCAGACAAAACAACACTAGTGGCAGCCATAGCCAAACAGCTACGACGGACTGCTTTCGCAGCTAAAGTTAATGAATGCATATATTCTCCCTGATATTCCAAATTGAAATATCAAAATATTATTATTTGTTGTTTATTATTTTATTATTGAAACTAAAGTTAATTATTTCGACATAAATACTGTTAAATATAAGGCTTAGTGTCAACACTAATTACAATAAAATAACCTTCAAACATCTTTTTGCACAAATAAAATACGATTACAAAAAAGAATACAAATACAAATACAATAAAAACACAAACTTACATTTTTATTATAAAAACCCTTTTTTACACCCAGCAAAACAATAAAAACCCACCAACATGATACAAATGTATTTAATAAAAATTTTTTAGTTAATTTAATTTTAAATTAAGTCACATTTACAACATAATAAATCTATAAGTATCAACCTTGATACACTTGTTATTTAAATTAGCTTCTTCATTCACCCTGAATCATTCATGATTTCACTCGTCTCTCTATTGTTATTGTTAACAGGAAAACAGCCATGATCAGCCCAGGAAAAGGCAGGTAACTGAGTTAAAATGCATAAACAAATGCACAGAAACCAAGCGCTCAACTACAGCATCAATCTCAAAAAACTAAATCGACACGTTACCATATAAACTAAAAAGATTATTGAACAATAATAAGAATAATAAGGTGTGAATATAAAATAGTTCTTATATTATCAAGGAGCTTTACTAGAACAAACAATTTTAAATAAAATCATGGAAAGAAATTCAATTTAAAATGAGTAATAAACCCAAAAGAGCAAAACACAACATAGTCTATCTATTTATTAATAAATAGTAGCGATAAATATTATTATGTAGCCTAAAGACAAAATAATATTACTACGTTTCAGTTTAAATCGATAAATATATACCACTATAATATTAAACCTGCTGTAATCTACTCTCGACAACCATCGATATAAATAACTTCCTCTTTTAAAAGTAAATCATAGACAATAAAATACCTAAATGGATATAGGATATATAATAAAATTGACAACTTTACTCTGCCATCTCATAAACACGCACATTAATAGCAATATTTACGTTAAATCAAGAATGAATCCTAAATTCATATAATAAGTGCAATACTCATGGATGATCAGATGGTGGAGAGCCAACTGCTGGTAGTGGTATGCTTT
>NZ_CANMWS010000051.1 GCF_947501665.1 uncultured Shewanella sp.
TGTCTTCGAGACTAATCAGGGTTCTTCTTGGACGTGGCATAGCAACCTCCAACATCTACTAGTTCATAAAGCTTAGTGGGATGGTTTAGAAAATGCCATTAATCATGGCTGTCTTAGTCGGCCTTCCGCTGATTCTTTACCATCGCGCGTTTTGGTTCGCTTTCTTGAGCCAGTTATTACACGACCTTTTTGCTTTAATGTAATTTTTCCTGATTTTATTGTTGTGCCTTTTCTAGTTTCAGAGATTGCCCACGTTCCGGCAATACGAATCCCCTTATATAAACACTTGTCTTGAAAGCTGGGCCATAACCACTTTGTTACAACAGCAATAATAACTACTGTAACTATGCCAGCAAGTATTGCCATTAAAAATTCAAGCATGTGGTAGCATTCCTTAATACCTAAACCTGTTAGGCTTTTTATATTTATTAAAAAGCAATGCCGACTGAATAGCCGCATGCTTTTAATTCTTTAGTTACATCATTTTTCCATGCACCAAAACCATCGAGCTGCACGTAAACAACACCACTTATATCATTAGGAGTTTCTATATTTCCTTTTACCAATGAGCAAACATTCTCTCTACCAAGCTTGGCCATTAAATATCCATGTTCAAAGACAACGTTTTGTCGCGCTCTATCTCTTGCTGGCACTTTAGTTTCATGTGCTCCACGGCCTTTATCGCAGGCCGTGTATAGAACTAATGCAAAGTCAGCATCATTTGAATAATGTTCAATCTTCTCAATGATGGTCATTCCTGAACTTGCTTGTTCATGAAGAATAATCACCTCTAGCCCTAGACTCTCGATAAATCTGCTTACTTCTTGCTTTGCTTCATTATCTCTTCCGTGAACTATAAACACCTTCCTTTTATTTCGAGTTACGGGGGTTGGTTGAGGAACTGGACTGCCCTGAGGTCGAGCTGTATTTGTAGGTATAGGCGCTGCGGCAGGTTGTGATTGTAGCGGTGTACCGAACTCTAGTGCGTCAAGCAATTGAGTAAACTGCTCAGACAAATAGGTTCTACGCTCAGCGTATGTGGAAAACTTTGGCTGAATAAAGCCCCAAAAAGTATCTAGATTTCTATGCTGTCTTACTAGTGATGGCAAAAGTGGAGCTATTGATGGATTACTGAGTAATTCTTTTCGTAGTGCTTCATACTCTCTAGAGTCTGAAGCCATGCCAGTTGCTCTAGCAGTTAGTACATTCGCTAGATAACTAACTTTATCAAAATCAGTTTGTAAAAATTCTATACTCAAAACTAAAATTTCCTATCAACTTAAACTATGTGGAATGTGAGCCTAACGCCCGCATTTGCGGCTGGTTTGAAGCACAGCGGAAAACCAGTCCGATAACAAGCGCTTGTTAGCCGTTGACATTTGGCTTCAACTCCCAAGCTTGTAGTTGTTCTAGATAAATAGTGCGCTCTTGGAACTCAGACTCAGAAAGTAAGCCATCCCTGTACAATGAACGTAAAAAATCTTGTGCGGCCATATTCGCTTTTTTGTTATTCATTGCTTTTGTTGTTGCCACTAGATTGTTATAGGTGTTTTTGCCCTTGGGTCGAGAAATAACATGATCGATTGTGAAATTCTCATTAGTGATCTTTTTAAATGAATAAAAGCATTTATTGCCTTCTCGGTCACGTAATGCTTGCCTCAGCTCAGGAACTGCATAGAAATCAAGCTCTTCAAGTGGAACAGATTGTTCCTTAATATCTACCTCTGCACGTACAGCTGGGTTTTCAGAAGGAAGAACTGCCTTAAGCCGTAAACCCTTAGATGTTGAATCAACAACTTCAATAAACCCCTTTTCTTGGAGGGTGTAAACCTTATCTCTTGTTTGTGAAATACCCATAGTGCCGCCACGCCCACTAAGGCCGAAGGCATTAGACTTAGCTGCACTTGAGATACTTACTAGAATATTTTCCTTATTTTCAAATATCGTATGACGCACGACGTATAAATAAATCGCTTGCTCTATCGTCTCTAATTTAGGAACAACTAAATCAACGTATTCCTTGAAAAATTGTTCAGTATTCATATCTCTCCTTGGCGGCTAATAGCTTATTGAGTAGCAGCAGGATAAGGTTCTTGGCGGATAACAGCTTATTGAATAGCAGCAGGATAAGGTTCTTGGCTGCACATTTATTTCACTCAAACATATCAGCCAACAAAACTATCACCCCAACACTACTTTTGTAAATAAATTGTTTATTAATCAAGACCTATCATTGATGCAGATCACAGAACTATCAAATCGAAGAAACCCACAGCTTTTATTCTTTGCTTTTTTCTTCTGATTTTCAAAGCAGTGTAGATGCAGCTGTGAGTTTCGGTTTCAGGGATGAAACCGTAAAGCGGCCAAGGATGGCTTCACAGCGTCTCACAGAGGTATCTGCACAACAGCCTGCGGCAGGCAATTAACACATCTGAAGTCGTGTCATTCGAATAGACTGACCAATATCAAATACGTTATGTATTAAAATAAGTGATTACGGCCCCGCATAAGTAAGTACTTACATCTAACGTCTCTGGACACCTTCCATTAAGCCCAGCTCAATCTGGGCTTAATAATAAACATCATCCTTCATTTGATTTCAATGAAAGGCTCAAGCTTCTTTTAAACATTCCAGCTCCACACACACACTGGCGTCATCATTTGACAGCCAAATTTGCCCTTCGCTGATATTGTATTGTAGCGCCATATTGCGGCTCACCATGGTCGCCATTGCTTTCACGCTGTCTTCGGGAATATTGTATATTGCCAGATTATCAAACCGGGCCAAAAGTGCTTCATTTTGTTGCCACCAAATGGGCACACTGCGGCCACCATAAGTATACAAAATGACTTTTTTGGCACGGCCGCAGGCTTTTCTTAGCCACTTTTCGTCACTTTGACCAAATTCAACCCACAAGTCTATCTCACCATTAAGCTGCTTATCCCACAACTCAGGCTCATCGTCATCGCCGCTCAAGCCTTTAGTAAAGGTTAAAAATTCACTGGCATTAATGGCAAAGGCCAGTAAACGCACCATCATGCGCTCATCGGTTTCTGAGGGGTGCTGGGCTAGCATCAGCTGATGATCTTGATAATAATGCCTATCCATATCGGCAATTTGCAATGCCGTTTTAAAAATTGTCGCTTTCAATGCCATAATGCCCGTCTCAGATTATCATTAAAAAGCGCCAGTTTACGTTAATGAAGATAAAAGACAATGGCTTCCATTCAAGTTAACGCTGATCCATTATTCAAATCAGCACTGATTTAAATTCGCTACCCTGTAAGCTAAAACTAAATTGCCCCAGGCCTTAAATATTTCGCCATTGGAAAATGTGCTTGTAATGCCATGATTGCTGCTTTATTTGAAAAAACCAAGCACCGCTCCCCTTTATCATAATACTGTTCAAGCTGACTAAAAGGCAGTAAAGGTGAGCGCGCTGCATCACGACGAACCAGCTCCATTAAATCTGCAGGTAACGGCGAATCGGCGTAAATGGTGTCTATTTTTTGTAATAAAGCAAGGGCCGCAATAGGCAGCCAATCGATACGAGTCTCATCGTCTATCAATAAAATTTCACCTTCTACCGCTAATGAGTCGTAGGCTTGCTCAAATCGAATAGGCGTTTGACTATCAAACTTATCACCATTTAATGCAAAAAAGCGTTCCCAAAATAAACGCCTGTCTTTAAAAGCGCTGAGTTTGTGTTGAACCTCACCTCTTTTGTCAGCCACAAAATCAAACAAAGGGGATAAAGATTGCGGTAACCAAGATTCTAATCGCCCTCGTAATTCTCGCGCAAAAACCGGTGCGGCGCCCGCAGTACTGATAGCAATTTGTAATTTATTTCTATCGATAATAGAAGGCGTGATGAAACGGCAATCTTCTGGACTATCCACCACATTGACTAAAATATTATTGGCTGTTGCGATTTCGGCAAGACGATGATTCAATGTTGTATCCGCGGTGGCAATGTAAATTAAATCCCAACCTTGAATATCCTGCTCACTGATGGCTCTTTGCTCAATGGAAAGACGGGGGCTCTGCTTAAAAGCGCGCACCTCATCACAAATATCCAGTGCAATAATATGAATATTTGCCTCAGTACGACTTAACAGTTCAAGCTTTCTACTCGCTACCTCTCCCGCACCAATAATGAGGACATTGAGATCGCAAGTATCAATAAAAAGCGGAAAGTATTGCATAACGTGACCCAAAAATAAGATAGGCCGCTATTGTTACTCGAAAAACAAAAATAGCAAAGGATCATCAGCAAAAAATAAGAATATTCCTTCCTTTACGATTAAGGGTATTTCTTCGCGCATTTTTCTGAGGTGCAGTTCCAACAAAGCTCAAAACTCGATTCATTGATCTCATGGCAATTCACACAGTTCCATTGAGGCCCTTGGGAATTTATACTGGCGAGCTTTTGACAGGCTAAATCGTATTGGGATATTTTGACCCAGAGCTCAACATTTTGCACACCCACAGGCAATTCTCCAGCGCCCCCCAATAATGCTTCCCCCTTCAACTCAACACAAATGCCGGATGATTCAAGCAAGCCTTTCCAGGTATGTGCCTCTAACAAATTACCGTCTGTCAGTATGCATCTTCTTTCTTCCATGTCACATTCCAATATTATTGGCGCCTTATGCCGTATCAACATTCATGCACGTTGATAAGCACATTCAAGCTGTTTATCATTTAACCATGCTATGCTTAAAAGAGGTGATTTGTCGAGCAATGTTTTCTCCCGAAACCGAAACATCATTCATAACAAGTGCCTTTATCACTGTCTCATCACAAATTATTCGCCTGTTTCCCCCTCCCCCGATAAAAAGCTTAAAAACAGTACACAGCCTCCAATTTATAACGGAAAGAAAGCCATTAATAACATTCAAATACGAAAAAGCCACCTAAATCGGTGGCTTTTAAAAAAATAACAAATTAATTGTTATTAAGGCATCAGTGCATCTTGATCCGCACCTTCTTTTTCCACTTCAACCGGCATCATATGTTCACGATTAATACCCAGTTTAATCGCTAACAAACTGGCGACGTAAATGGAAGAAAAAGTTCCCACGAAAATCCCCATCAACAACGCAGTCGCGAAACCGTGGATCATCGTACCGCCTTTTAAAAATAAGGCTATAACCACAATCAAGGTCGTCCCAGTGGTGATAATGGTACGGCTCATGGTTTGAGTTATCGAAATATTCACGATATCAATGGGTGTATTTTTACGTAATTTCAAGAAGTTTTCACGAATACGGTCAAAAACAACGATCGTATCATTCAACGAGTAACCGACCACGGTTAACACCCCTGCCAGTACTGTTAAATCAAAATCCAATTGGAAAAATGAAAATACACCTAGCGTCACGATAACGTCATGAGCAAGCGCGGTCACCGCCCCCACAGCAAGACGCCATTCGAACCGAAACGACACATAGATAAGAATGCAAATAAGGGCTGCTAATACGGCTAAACCACCTTGCTCTGCTAATTCCTTACCGACTTGTGGACCGACAAATTCAACGCGCTTTTGTACAGCTTGTGGATCTAACGCCGTAATCACTGACATTAACTGCGCGACTTGCGTATCACTTTTTACCCCTTCTTTAACGGGTAAACGGATCAAAATATCACGACTAGAACCAAAATTTTGCACCACGGAACCATCAGTTTCTTCTGAGGTCAACCCAGCACGGATCAGCTCAAGATCCAAAGGTTGAGTAACATTCAGCTCAACAACCGTACCACCGGTAAAATCGAGTCCCCAATTAATGCCTTTTGTTGCCATAGAAGCAATGGAAGCCAGTACCAAAATAATCGATATGCAACTCACTGGTACCGCATGGCGTAAGAAGTTGACTGTACCTTTAAATGAAAAAAACTGTAACATTTCAACTTCTCCTTTAGATGGGTAATGACTTCACGCGCTTACCACCCCAAATCGCGTTAACAATCGCACGCGTTCCAACAATGGCAGTAAACATGGATGTGGCAATACCTATCATTAACGTCACGGCAAAGCCTTTCACCGCCCCTGTTCCCACTGCAAACAATATCAATGCAGTAATAAAAGTCGTAATGTTAGAATCGGCAATGGTTGAAAACGCATTGGCATAACCTTCATGAATAGCCTGTTGCACACTGCGACCGGCGCGAATTTCTTCACGAATACGCTCGTAAATCAAAACATTACCATCAACAGCCATACCCACAGTCAAGACCATTCCAGCAATACCTGGTAAGGTTAATACGGCACCTGGAATAAGTGACATAACCCCCACAACCATCACAACATTCGCCATGAGTGCTAAATTCGCAATCAAACCAAAAGCGCGGTAATAAATGATCATAAAGACCAATACGACAGCCAGCCCCCAAACCATAGCTTGTAAACCATTTTGGATATTCTCAGCACCCAAACTTGGACCAATGGTACGCTCTTCTACGATTGAGACTGGCGCAATCAGTGCACCTGCTCTTAACAGTAAAGCGAGGTTTTGTGCTTCAGTATGATCCAGCCCTGTGATAACAAAATTCCGTCCCAGACGTTGATTGATAGTCGCGACCGAAATCACTTCCTCAATCTTTTTCATTTTCACACTGCCATCAGGATTGCGTAACCCTTCATCTTTATACTCTATGTATAAAGTGGCCATGGGTTTACCAACATTATCTTTGGTAACATTTGAGAATATCGTCCCACCTTTTGCATCCAAATTAATGGTCACTTGAGGACGACTGTATTGATCAAATGTGGCTTGAGCACCTTGAATATGATCCCCCGTTAGCATCACGGCCTTTTTAAGCACAACGGGCCCGCCTTCACGGCGTTGATATAATGCAGATCCCGGTGGGACACGGCCTTTCATTGCCGCTTGGATATCGGCGTTTTGATCCACCATATGAAATTCAATGGATGCCGTCGCACCTAAAATTTCTTTGGCCCGTGCCGTATCTTGCACACCCGGTAACTCAACAATAATCCGCTCAGCACCTTGACGTTGAACAACGGGCTCAGCCACCCCTAATTCATTCACACGATTACGTAACGTAGTAATGTTTTGTTGCAGAGCATCTTCTTTAATTTGCTTCAGATACACTTCGCTTAAATTCGCCACCAATAAAAACTGACTGTCTGTCGATTGATCACTAAACGTCATGTCATTACTGCGCGTTTTAAGAAAGCTCTCAGCTTTAGCAAGAGAGGCAGCATCACGAAATTTAATCTCGATGCCTTTGGCGCTGTTACGAATACCCGCATAGCGGATCTTCTCAGTCCGTAACTCCGTTCTAAAATCAGCCACTTTCGCTTCCGTCATTTTACGGATAGCTTCTCCCATGTCCACTTCCATTAAGAAGTGCACACCACCACGAAGATCCAAGCCAAGCTTCATGGGAGAGCCACCCATGTCTTCCAGCCATTTAGGTGTTGCCGGTGCCAAATTCAAGGCCACCGTATACTTGTCACCTAATGCCGCCGAAATCGCTTCTTTAGCAAGTAGCTGCTGATCAGCATTAGCGACTCGCACTAATAACTGCCCATCTTCAAGCTGTGAGCGCATGACCTTGATATCGCTTTTTTCTAGAACATCGTTGACTCTTGACTGAGTCGATGCGTTCACCTCTGCTCCGCGAGTTGCGACCACTTGCACCGCATAATCTTCGCCGAACAAATTAGGGATCGCATAGAATGCCCCTATGGCGATAATAATTATCACCATTAGGTTTTTCCACATAGGGTATTTATTTAACACACCATCGCCCTCTTGGCTTATAGTGACTTAATTGAGCCTTTTGGCAATACGGCTGCAATATAATCCTTTTTAATTGTAATTTCGTTAGTTTCGTTAAGCGCTAACAACACGTAATCATTTTCATCGCTGATCTTAGCAATTTTACCTAAAATACCGCCACTAGTGAGCACTTCATCACCTTTGCTTAACGAGCCCATTAAGCTTTTATGCTCTTTCACTCGCTTAGATTGTGGACGGAAAATCATAAAGTAAAAAATGAGACCAAAAATGACCAACATGATCACCAATTCCATGGTCCCACCTGCGCCAGTTGTTGGAGCATCGGCAGCATACGCATTTGACATAAACATAATGTTCTCTTCTTATTTATCAGATTAAAAGTTAGTTGATTCGTTTCGGTTTATTCGGGTACTTCAGGCACTTCTCGTCCTTGACGAGTATAGAAATCCTCAACAAACTCATTCAAGGTTCCTGCAGCAATGGCACCACGTAATCCTTCCATTAGCCTTTGATAATAACGTAAATTATGAATAGTGTTTAGTCTTGCACCTAAAATTTCATTACAACGGTCTAAATGATATAAATAGGCGCGAGTATAATTCTTACAGGTATAGCAATCACATTGTTCGTCCAATGGTGATGTATCATCACGATGACGAGCATTACGAATTTTTATCACACCTTCACTCGTAAATAAATGACCATTTCGAGCATTACGCGTTGGCATGACACAATCAAACATATCCACACCACGGCGTACTCCTTCAACCAAATCCTCAGGTTTTCCCACACCCATTAAATAACGGGGCTTATCGTCAGGGATTTTTGGACACACGTGCTCTAAAATACGGTGCATATCTTCTTTAGGCTCACCCACAGCCAAACCACCCACCGCATAGCCATCAAAACCGATATTCACTAAACCATTAAGGCTTTCATCTCGCAAATCTTCATAAACGCCACCTTGAATAATACCAAACAAAGCATTGGGATTTTCCAAACGGTCAAACTCATCACGAGAACGCCTCGCCCAACGCAGTGACATCTGCATTGACTTACGTGCTTCATCTTCTGTGGCAGGATAAGGCGTACATTCATCAAAAATCATCACCACATCCGACCCTAAAGAATCTTGTATTTGCATTGATTTTTCAGGATCTAAAAAGATTTTTTCCCCATTAATTGGCGAGCGAAAATGCACACCTTCTTCCGTAATTTTTCGAATATCACCTAAACTGAAGACTTGAAAACCACCAGAATCGGTTAAAATAGGTCGTTGCCAGTTCATGAAATCATGTAAATCACCATGCTTACGCATGATTTCTTCACCGGGACGCAACCATAAATGAAAGGTATTACCCAATAAGATATCCGCACCCGTTTCACGGACTTCTTCAGGCGTCATGCCTTTAACCGTACCATAAGTGCCAACAGGCATAAAAGCAGGGGTTTCAACCGTGCCACGCTCAAAGACTAAGCGACCACGACGTGCTCGCCCTTGCGTTGTATCTAATTCAAATTTCATTTTTACCCTTACCAGATAGACAGTCTGGCTCAACCAAGCTCAATTCATGAGCTAAATATAAACAACAAGAGGCACTCTCTCATTGGTAACACAATCCATAACGTTAACAGTGTAAAACAAACTACTCTGTTTATTCGACTTTATTATTTGGCTTTTTTGTCACAAACATCGCATCACCGTAGCTGAAAAAACGGTATTTCTGCTCAATGGCATGTTGATAAGCTTGCTTAACTTCATCCACACCAGCAAAAGCACTCAATAACATGATCAAAGTAGATTCAGGCAAATGGAAATTAGTCAGCATGGCATCGATAACATTAAACTCAACCCCAGGATAAATGAAAATATCCGTATCACCTTTGAATGCTTCAAGCTTAGAAGAACTCTTACTGGCTCTGGCTGCACTTTCTAAAGAACGTACTGATGTCGTTCCAACAGCAATGACTCGTTTTCCATTCGCTTTTGTCTGATTAATAATATCAGCGACATCTTGAGGTACTTCCGCCCATTCGGCATGCATTTTATGCTCAAGAATATTGTCCACTCTCACAGGTTGAAATGTTCCCGCGCCCACATGCAAAGTCACAAAGGCCATGTTCACCCCTTTGGCTTTCAGCACGCTGAGCATAGCATCATCAAAGTGTAAGCCTGCTGTTGGCGCGGCGACGGCCCCAGGGGTTTTATTATACACCGTTTGATAACGCTCTTTATCCGCGTCTTCATCTGGCCTATCAATATAAGGAGGAAGTGGCATATGCCCCACGGCTTCAAGCACTTCTAAAATAGTCAATTCAGATTCAAGAGCTAATTCAAACAGCGCATCATGGCGCGCCTTCATGAGCATTTTATGACCGCCATCTAGAATAATAACGGCATCCACTTTAGGGGATTTAGAACTTCTGACATGAGCCAAGATGCGTTTATCATCCAGCATACGTTCAACCAAAATTTCAAGTTTACCGCCCGAGGCTTTTTTACCAAATAAACGCGCTGGGATCACTCGCGTATTATTAAATACCATCAAGTCGCCCGCATTGACTTTATCCAGCAGATCTGAGAACTGTAAGTCTGTCACTTGGCCATCATTGCCATTTAAATTAAGTAATCTTGATGCTGTTCGCTCGGGGGTGGGATAACGAGCAATCAATTCATCAGGTAAATCAAAGGAAAAATCGGCAACACGCATGAGTAATCTCTACTTCTTTCATCAAATCGGAGGCTAGTCTATGGTGACAGACTAAGAAGATCAACAATTGGCGTCATTTTTTGTTTTTAGTATGAACAAAGCGGCGATAAATGGTGCAATCTCGCTCCTTCACCACAGGATCCACTTAAGCCCTCACCACTTCTTCACCCTTAACAATAAGCTCAAATTGATTGCCTCAAAAAGTCATTTGCCTTTCTTTTACCGCCTCTGTCGTGTTACCGTAAACGACAATGCCTTCAAGCGACTAAAACTGACCTTATACCTCTTATGAATTTTCTGTCACACCTGCACTTAGCCGATAATAGCCATACTTCCCTTGCAGCCAATCTTGCTGGCGATTTTGCAAAAGGTAATATTGAAAAATACCCTAAACATTTACAGCAAGGTCTCTGGTTACACAGACAAATTGATCAACTGACAGATAGCCATGAATTAGTCAAAGAACTGCTAGCACATTTTCCAAAACAACATCGCCGCGTTGCTCCCATTTTAATTGACTTATGTTTTGATCACATGCTGGCAAAATATTGGCAAGAATATCATCATCAAACATTGAATGATTTTGCGCACAAAGCCTACGATGAGTTAGCCTCTTGTGCCGACTTACCACCAAAGCTCATTGATATATTGCCTCGAATGCGTAATGAAAACTGGCTACAGAGCTATCAATCACGAGATGGCTTAAATCAAGCCATTACTGGTGTAGCAAAACGCTTTTCTAAGCCTGAATTGTTTAATGATAGCCACAATGTTATCAAACAGCTGGATCAGGAAATAGAGACGGCTTTTCGCATGTTTTACCCACAACTCATGGCCTATACACGCATTTGGATCAGAAAAACGCCAGCGCAATATCGACCTCAAGTGAAATGAAGGCGGGAGTTTCGCTTAGGGATATCACTAAAAAATCACTCCACAGGAATAACTAAATCAATATAAAATGAGCGTCTCTGCGCGAGCAGTTGAGCGACAATTCGAGCTGTATTAATGATGAAATGTAGGTACCTTTCGAGATCATGCAACAAGAAGAGTCACTTAACTGACACGCCAGAAAGGCTGGTTTAAAAGTGATTTAGCTATATTTAATGGCTTTCTAAGCCGTTACTCAGCAATGACATAGTGAATTGATTAATGGATAACCAAGCTCATTCCCCCATTTAATCCCTAAGTATTAAAAGTCTCTCTTTTTTGTTATGCTTCTCTGCGTCATAAAGGAGAGAAAATTGCAAATATTTAACTATCGTCCCCCTAGTATCCCTTGGCTTGATCTACGTTATGTCGATAGAGATATTATTGTGATCAATAAACCCTCTGGATTACTATCAAACCCAGGAATAGCCAGCTACACCCATGATTGTGCATTAACTCGCTTACAAACGCTATTTAATGATACTATTTTGGTCCACCGACTCGACTGCGCCACCTCAGGGATCATGGTTTTTGCCCGTAATAAAAAAGCGGAATCCCATTTGAAAACACAATTTCAAAATAGACAAACTGAAAAAACCTATATTGCCGTTATCCATGGAATATTAGAACAGCAAACCGGTGAAATTAATCAGGCCATCACACCTGACAGAGATACTCCCCCGAAACAAAAAATTGCAATACAAGGTGAAGGTAAATCTGCGACCACTTTTTATCGTACTTTAGCTCGCGGCCATAACGCCACTTTAGTCGAGCTCACGCCTATCACGGGACGAACACACCAATTAAGAGTTCATATGCTCGCAATTGGGCATCCTATTTTAGGTGATGATTTTTACGGAAATGAAAATATTGAAAATGCAGCTTCTCGATTACAGTTACATGCACAAAGTTTAACCTTTAACCACCCTTATACGAAAAAGAAACTGACCTTTTATAGTCGGCATTCATTCAACCTAAACAGGGAATAATACGTTATCTACTCCAGTTTTTTAGCCGTATAAAGACAGGTTTCATCATTCCAACATTGAAACTGGTTATCTGTGGTTAATAAGAAATACTCTTGAAATAGGTTTTCACCTATTGGCTCTAATTTTAACCCCTGCTGAATTTCAGTCACGGTAAGCTCATCTAAACTATGACAGCCATCTTTATACCAAGTTTCTAAGAAATAGGTATTATTTTCACGAAATAATGTTAACCTTTCACCGAGTAGGGGACGTTCATCAACCCAACGCCCCAAGATGTCTCGGCCTTCCTTTTCTAAATTTTGCCAAAATAACCGCTTGCGTTTATCAACCACGGGCATACTGTCACCTCAGATCTATATTCTTCCTTGATACAGCCGTCAAATCCCTGTACAACCCAAGACCACAGAGACGATAAATAAGCATCACACTCTTCTTTAAAGTCTAGTCACAGGGATAAAAAATACAATGATTAACATCCCCCTTTATGTCATTTTAACTATATAAAAAAACTAATGATTACTCTTGTAACGCATAAAGCACATCAAAAACAAACTGATCCCATCCATCAGCGCTAAACGCAATATTACGGATCCCTCTCACATGGTTCACCGCATGTAAAGGTGCAGCACCATTATCCATGAGTAAATAGGCCATTATGACACCAGTTCTATCTTTTCCCGAATGGCAGTGGATCAACACAGTTTGATCGTTTGCTTCACACTCTCGAATAAATGCGAGTGCTTTAGGGACTTGTTCAACACACTGCTCCAAATCCCCTGCTTGAGGCGGTACATTTGGAGAAAAAGGAATACACCGATGTAATAAACCTGCCTCAATAAAACATTCAGCTTCACAAGCCTCACCATTATTTACAGAAAGCACCGCATCTATGCCCTGCTCTTTTAATGCCTTCAAGTCCCAAGGATCTTTACTGGGCCCACTTCGGCCTGCTATTTTTCCTTCAATCAACCAAAATAAGTGCTGCATCTCACATTCCTACATCATCATTTAAACTGATGGTTTTTTCCAAATACTTTCATTTTCTTTACGTGCTTGCTTGCGCTTTTTCTTACCCGTACCTTCCGGTTTAGCCTGCGCAATCACTTGTCGAGACGGGCAATCTAAAGGTGCTTGATCATCGGCTTCAAACCCCTCAACTTGCTCTCTTTTTAAGCGTAATTTATTCTTTTTCTCGATTAATTTAAAATGCTGATACTCATCATGAGCAATTAATGTTATCGCCAAGCCAGACTCTCCAGCGCGAGCACTTCGTCCAATACGATGCATGTAATCCATTGGGCTTCTTGGCAGTTCATAATTGATCACAACTGGAAGCTTTTCAATATCAATCCCTCGAGCCGCAATATCGGTAGCAATAAGCACGTCTATATCACCATTCTTAAATCCTGACAAAATACGATTACGCGCACCTTGGCCCTTATCACTATGAAAAACTTCGGCCTTAATGCCTGCTTTACTTAATTTCTGAGCAACACGATTACAAGTGTGCTTAGCACTGCCAAAGATCAATAATTGCCGCCAATTATTTTGCTTAATTAACTCAATCAGTAAGCCCGTCTTTCTATCACGGTTCACTGTAATAACACGTTGTGTCAAACGCTGTTCAACATCATCATTTATAACATTAATAACGACAGGTTTCTGTAACAACTGATCAGCTAATACCTTGACTTCATCTGGAAAAGTCGCAGAAAAAAGCAAGATCTGTTTCTGTGTAGGTAACTGTTTTTGAATTTGGGCTAGTTCCTCACTAAAACCTAAACTCAACATACGATCCGCTTCATCAAGAATAAAATGCTTAACCTGGTGCAATTTAATGGCATTATTGGCCACTAAATCTAATAAACGGCCAGGTGTTGCCACTAAAATATCGGCTCCCCCTCTCAAAGCCAACATTTGTGTGTTCACAGACTGTCCACCATAAACTGCTTTCACTTTTAATCTAGGTGATAATCTTTGTCCATAGTGTTTAATGCTATCTGCCACTTGCTGGGCTAATTCACGAGTCGGTACCAAAATAAGACTCGACACACCATTTCCTTGAGTCTGTTTTCTTTGTGCCATATTAAGCTGCAGAATGGGCAAAGCAAAGGCTGCTGTTTTGCCTGATCCAGTCTTTGCCTGCCCAATAATGGATTGCTTCGCTAAAATCTCAGGAATAGCCTGTTGTTGAATAGGAGTAGGATTGGAATAATTAAGCTCAGTCAGACATTGGACTAATTCCGGCATTAGGCCTAATTGCGTAAAACTGGCCGACGACGGCATAGATGAAGAGCAAGACTGAGTCATAAAATAGAAGTCACTGATATAACAAAAATAGGCGCTTATTCTACTCTATTTTAACCAGTAAAGCTTATAATTTGCAGTATGCTAATACAATCTGTACACCAATAATGTAAACGTTAGCTAAAAGCTATATCGGTAGCAATGCAATGAGCGACAATAATATGATGAAAATAAGAGAAATGAATAAATAGACGTGGGAGGACTAAAATAAGTAAGGATGGTGTAAAAATACAATATAAATGGTATCCCCAAGGGGATTCGAACCCCTGTTACCGCCGTGAAAGGGCGGTGTCCTAGGCCTCTAGACGATGGGGACCCGGACTTTATATTTTATGACAATCGATTAGTGAACTAATGCATTGCTTTGAACCTGTAACTTGTTACTTTCTTACTTGTAAAAATAAAATGGTATCCCCAAGGGGATTCGAACCCCTGTTACCGCCGTGAAAGGG
>NZ_CANMWS010000052.1 GCF_947501665.1 uncultured Shewanella sp.
AATTTGCCGATGTTAACTGATCCGGCAACTATTAAACATCCGGTATTTTCTCGTAAGAAAAAAGTAATTCCCAAGGAGATATGGGATAAACTGAAAGCCAAGTCCGAACAGTATCGGGTGAGTAGTACTAGTATTATACTTTTTGTATATGGTTTGGTTTTGTCGAGATGGAATGGTAGCTCTTCATTCTGTGTAAACCTTACTTTATTTAATCGCTTACCTCTGCATGAAAAGGTCAATAGTATTTTAGGTGACTTTACAGTTTTAGAGTTATTTAATTTTAAACGCAATGTTGATCAAACGATAGCATCAAGCATCACACAAGTTCACCAAGATTTGTGGAAAGATATAGAGCATAATTTATTTGACGGCATTGATTTTCAGCGTCTTATTTACCATGAGCGAGGTATCCCAGTCAGTAAGTCACTATCACCAGTGGTGTTAACCAGTGTGCTATCGGGTGATTCAAATGCTGATGAAAACTTAAAAGGCTACAAAGGTATTGGTTATTCTATCACGCAGACGACACAAGTATATCTAGATAATAAAGCCTATGAGCAGGAAGGAGGTCTTGTCGCTGAATGGGATTATGTGGATCAGTTGTTTGATAAGGATGTTATTGCAAGTATGCATAATGACTACTGTCAATTACTAGAGTATTTGTCAGAGAGAGATTGGCAAGAAGTGGTGCCGTTGTTATCACTGCCTAAGAAAGATAGTTTAATAGTGAAGCAGGGAAATAGTGCTACTCAACAAGTGGTAACAGAGACCTTGGTGGATGTATGTCATAAGAGCATAAGTGATTACGGTAATGCTACAGCAGTAATTGATGCTTTAGGTGAATATAGTTACGAGACGACAGGGATACAAAGTAGTCGAATTGCCAATTATCTATATCGTGATAAACAGAGTAAAGCTGAGCTTGTAGGGATACTGAGTGAAAAGGGTTACTTACAAGTGATTTCAGCGCTGGGGATTATGAAATCTGGTTTTGCCTATCTGCCTTTACATGTTGAATGGCCATCAGGTCGAATTAATGAAGTATTATTGGAAGGCGATGTTTCTCATATATTGGTGTCCTCTTCAGCTTACCAAGACTTAATTAAAGGTAGTAAGAAAGAATTCACATATGATTGGATTATTATAGAAGATATTATAAATGATGCATCTGTTTCATCAGATAATGAGTCATTGCCAACAGTTGATTTAGATGATATTGCCTATGTTATTTTTACATCAGGGAGTGCTGGGAAGCCTAAAGGTGTAACAATTACGCATCGTGGGGCAGTTAACACGATATTGGCAGTCAACGATCGCTTTGAGGTAAATCCTTCAGATAAAATATTAGCCCTATCGGAGTTGAGTTTTGATCTGTCAGTCTATGATATATTTGGTTTGATAGCCGCAGGGGGAACTATTGTTTTTCCAGAGCAATCAAAAAGTAAGGATTTGGCACATTGGTATTATTTAATTGGCTCCCATGGTATAACGCTATGGAATAGTGTGCCACAGCTTATGCACTTATTGGTTGAATATGTACATGAGATTGGTGGCAGATTAAGGTCATTGAGAGTTTCTCTTATGAGTGGTGATTGGATTCCATTGAATTTACCGGCTCAGATGAAATTATTAAACCCAGAGATGGTCGTGATGAGTTTGGGAGGGGCAACTGAAGGAAGTATATGGTCAATATGGTATGAAGTTGATCAAGTGAATCATGATTGGGCATCAATTCCCTATGGTATGGCATTGCCGAATCAGAAAATGTATGTTCTTGATGCTTTTGGAGAACATTGCCCTGTTGGTGTATTAGGAGAAATACATATTGGAGGAGAAGGTGTTGCTTCATGTTATTGGCGTAATGATGAAAAGACAGCATCAAGCTTTATTATTCACTCTCAGTTAGGGCGTTTATATAAAACTGGAGATTTAGGGCGATGGCATAAAGATGGTTACATTGAGTTTGAGGGTCGTGTTGATAATCAAATTAAAGTCAATGGTTATCGTATCGAATTGGGGGAGATTTCAGCAAAATTAATGCAAATTAAAGGTGTTGATGAAGCTGTGATGGCAGTTCAAGAAAATAAAATCGTAGCCTATTTTGTATTAAGTAAATCAGATGTATCTCCTTTGAAAAGAAGTAAGAAAAAAAAGGTGGTCGATGATGATATTCAGTTTAAATTAGAACAAAGAGGCTTAAGAAAGGGTACTAATCCTGATTACTTTTTGAAAAATATCAAATTAAATAAAACTAATTATTATTTGCGTAAGAGTTATCGACAATTTAATAAAAGTTCACTTGATTTTACGCATCGATTTTTATTAAATTTAATTAGTCAAAGAACAGATTTTAATTATTCTTATCAAGAGGATGAGTTAAGGAAAGGTGGTGGGGGAGATAGACTATCTTTATTAGAAATTGAAAAATTACTTAGCCCATTAAGGGCTATTCAGATATCGGATAGAGTTATTCCGAAATATCCATACCCTTCTCCAGAGAGTACTTATGCGATTCAAACTTATCTTTTTTCTGATAATAATTTATCAGAATGTCGTAAAGGATATTATTACTATAATCCTATCCAGAGTACTTTGGCGCCGATAGAAGCCACTGAAATGTTATATGTTGAAAATAAAGAATCAGCTATGTATCTGGTTTTTAGATTGTATTTACCGGCAATAGAACCATTATATGCTGATCGCTCAATTTACTTGGCATGGCTGGAGCTAGGACATATTTTATTTTTACTTGACAATTCACTGAGGAGTATTAACTATCGAGGTGAATTAAATATTGAAAGTAAATTGGAAAAACATACAGACTATTATAGCTTAGCTAGCATACGCCTTCATAAAGAAAATGAAAAGAGAAACTCTGGTTTATCAAATATAAATATTGAGTCTAATTTTGATTATTTATCAAAGCAGGGTGAAGAGTTCATTAGGCATGGGAAGGATGATAAGTGTAAATATGATTTATCGGTGCATGATCTATTTATGAGAACTTCAGGTGTAGGGCAGATATTATGTAATGCGGGCGGATTGATTACTTTTAAGGGAAGTAATGCCCCAGAAGATTTGATTAAATCAGGTTATCAAGCACAACATTTATCAGAAAGTCTCTTGAAAGAGAAAATTGGCAGCTGTTCATTGAACTTTGCGCCGTACGAAGGGATCAATTATAGTTTGGCAGTTGGCAAAATATCATTGGAACAGGAGAAGATGGCGGAAGTTAAATTATCAGATTTATCAATAGAAAATTATCTGACAGAATACCTTGAAAATTTATTACCGCCTTATATGTTACCAACCGTCTATATTCAGCTAGATCAATTGCCATTAACACCTCAAGGTAAGGTTGATTATAATGCTTTACCTGTGGTTGAGATAATGAATAAAGGCTACTTATCACCTAGAAATAAAACTGAAAGAGATTTGGAGGATCTATACTGTCAGGTTTTAGGACTTGAAAAAATTGGAATATATGATGATTTCTTTAATAAAGGAGGTAGTTCCCCCTTAGCTATAAGATTGATTAGTTTAATCAATCTTAATTTTCAAGCTAAATTAAATATATCGGACTTATATATCTCAAGAACGATATATTCTTTAGGAGAAATTTTAGATAAAAACAAAAAGGGTTATTCTTTGTTGAAAGAATTTAATGGTATTATCTCTAATAAACCATCTCTATTTATGATTCATGCAGGTGGATCTGGTTGTGAAATATATTTTCGTTTAGTAGAAAAAATAGGAGAGTATTATAATTGCCTAGGAATTGATAATTACAATATGGAAAATGAAAACAAAATTACTTCAATAGACCAACTTGCTAAATTATATTTAAAATTATTAGTTAATCAAATTCATGATAAAACCACTGAATTGTATTTATTAGGATGGTCTATGGGAGGGCAGATTGCATTAGAAATGGCATATCAACTTGAGCAACATGGGTTTAATAATATTACTGTTTATCTTTTAGATACAATTATATATCGCGATAATATATCACATTTTTATTCGCCTTCACAATGTGATAAAATATCTAATAATTGGGGAGAAGCTCTTAAAAGAAATAAGCATTCAAAATCATATATCAAGAGCGCGGTTTCAACTTTTGATCTTGAGCTGAGGCATATTTTCCCAGCTTCTGTTTCTGGAAAATTTAATCATACAAATATAACTTTATTCCAAGCGTTAGAAATAGATTTGAGTTTTGATGATACAGGGAACAAACAAAAAAAATTAATTGAAATAGAAAATAATGTTCCTTCTGTTACCAATAAAGACATAAGGATTTTGAAGATGCATGGCTATAATCATAATAATCTAATGAAAGAAGAGAGTGCTCTAGAATATATTGCCTCTATATTGATTAGTGATAATCATCTTTATCCTTAGATTGCCATAATAACCGACACACTTTGGTTGTACTGGTCAACCCAAATTGGGCACTTTTAGTTGAGAATATTCAAACTCTACAGGTGACAGATCGCCATTAGCAGAATGAAGCCGCTCTAAGTTGTAGTATTTCATATAGTCAGCCACATCTCTCTTCATAGACTCTCTTGTTGGTTGATTAACTTTTAAAATCCAATCGTGTTTCAAGCTACCAAAGAAACGCTCGACGACTGCATTATCCCAACATGCGCCCACATCCCCCATACTGGCACGGATCTCATAACTCGATAACAGCTTGCCAAATTGCTTACTGGTGTATTGTGAGCCTCTGTCACTGTGAAATACCAAGCCTTTAGGCGGTTGCTGAAGGTTATCAGCTTTCATTAATGCCTTAGAAATCAAGTCTGTCGTCATGCGTTTATCTATGTGCCATCCCACTATACGACGTGAATATAAATCCATCACTACAGATAAATACATCCAGCCTTCACCCGTCTTCAGATAAGTCACGTCACCCGCCCAAACTTGATTAGCAGAAATTGGATTAAAGTTCATGTTTAGCAGGTTATCTGCAACGCTATCATTGTGTTTTCGCTTTGTTGTCACCTTATAAGCTTGGCGTTGAGTCACCTTGAGTCGTAAACGTCGCATGATTTTACGGACTAAATAACGGCCAACTTGATAATCTTCTTTGCGTAATCGCTTCACCATTTCACGGTTCCCTAGACTGCCTCGACTTTTCTTAAATAAATGCCGAACACGGCGATAAAGCATCAACGTATCAAGGTTTATCACCTTCGCAGGGCGTTTATACCAATCGTAATAGCCAGATTTACTGACACTCATCACACGGCATAACAGCGCTACAGGAAATTGATTAGCGTGTTTTTTAACAAACTGAAATTTTACTTCATTTCTTTCGCAAAGAAGGCGCTTGCCTTTTTTAGGATCTCTTTCTCCATGCGCAATTCTTTGTTTTCTTTACGCAATCGTTTTAGTTCATCACGCTCAGATTCTTCTAAAGTCAATCCTTGTTGCTTGGATTCATATTTTTCTTTCCAGGTATAAAGCAGACTTGTACCCACGCCAAGTGACTTGGCAGCATCTGCAGCACTGTAACCTTGCTCTAGCACCATCAAGACTGCTTCATCTTTAAATGCTTGCGGATAACTTTTATGCGATTTCTTCAAACTCATATAGACCTCTTAATTTATTAACGATACTGTCTTAAAATTAAGTGTCGATGGAATTAGACCAGAACAAATCAGAGAGGTTGACTGACTCTGAACTTATTGAGGTTCTGTCGCATAAAGCATTGATGCTGTTTGCGACAGAACCAAGGCCTCTAGGATAAGCATCCTAAAGGGTTCTATGCCCATTCTGAAAATGAAAATGCCAATAAGGGCGAGATACACAAAAGGATGCCTATCATGATGATAAACCAAGTGGCTGAACCTTTGTATTTAGCCAATACAGGAATTTTATATACCAAATAAGCCGGAATTAAACAGCCGACCAGTCCAAAAATAGGGCTGCTTATGGACGTGAAAGATAAGATGGGAGCGTTCATGGCAATGACCCCCCAAGCTAAAAGAATAATAAACACGGTAATGGCGTGATTAACTTTTTTGGTGCTGATTTTCTCTGGTGGATAGCGACGTAAGAGCAAGTTCATTGCAAGACCTCGGCAGGCCTCTTGAAAAGCCATAAATATGCCAAAAAATGAGGTGACGACGGCAAAAATATTGATCACTATGCCAGTTATGGTGGCCCAACTGCCAGGATAGTAATAAGCGATGATGGCCAGTGCAGAGATATTTTTTGCTTGCGCTTCACGTTCTTGCTCAGGGCTAATGGCAAGGGTAAAAGACACTACGAAGAAAAACACACTGATGAAGAGCACTGCGAAGGCTATTTTCATGGCGCGAGACGCTTTGAAACGAGCCACTTCAATGGATTTTTCATGAGAGCGGTATGAAATCACCATCGGGCTTAACGATTGAATAAACAAAATAGAGGTTATGCAAAAAGGTAGAGTGATAATGGCTTGTTTGAGCATGTCGCCCCAAGAGCCTATTGCAGGGATATTGGCCAGTTCCCAACGTGATATTAATAGAAATCCCATTACGGCAACCAAAACTAATACCGTTACTGCCATAAAACCTGAGAATTTAAATAAGAAACGCTCACCAATGGATCCGATAAACACTAAGACACAAATGAGGGCGAGTCCATAGAAGATATTGTCATTGAGATGACCTTCAGTGACACCAAATGAATAAAGGTATGAGGAACTGTCATTAGTGAGTGTCAAGGAATAGACTAGCATCCAAATGAGCAGCATAATGAAATAAAGTATGCCTAAGACGATACCCCAATTTTTACCTAAATAGCTGCTGATAACCCCTGGGTAGTCAGTGCATTCCTTCGATTCGGCTAATGTATTAATGAAGAGTTTTTGAAATAGATACATGCCGGGATAGCCAATAATGGCGGACAATAAGAACCCCCATAATCCAATCACACCGACTTGTACGGGCAAAAAGATAATACCAGCGCCGATTGCCATGCCGATACTCATCACAATCCAGCCGATATCGACGCTGTCAAAACGAGTGGCTTGTTTCCACTCGCTCGGGGTCATATTGGCTATTTCATGGGGAGCTGGTGCGGGCAACGGTCTTATCCCCTCAAGGATGACATCATTGCTATTCATCATTATAAAGTTCCGTTTTGGGGGTCTAAGCCGGAACTGCCGCAATTTCTGTCTAGCTAAATTTATAACTTCACCAATTCTCATGACTCTATACTCAAGTGACTTCAAGATGCAGATAGTAGCGTTTGAAAGTTGTCGTTAATCCTACCGTTTAAAGTATCCCCAATAGCAGGTAATGTGCACTCAAAAAATGGTCAATTTGCTGTCGAGACACTTTAGCCGTTGCAAAATATCGATTGTTGCGAGCATGTTCATTCATCACTTTCCAAAGTCGCTCAATAGGGTTTAAATTTGGACTGTCAGGCGGTAAATAATGCAACGCTATGTTGAGTGATTTTGCTTTCTTTTTTACATCATCAGAACGATGATAACCCGCACCATCGTGTATCAAATGAAGGGTACCAGTGGCTTTATATTGTGCTCTTACTCGCTTTAAAAATGCGATAACCGACTCACCATTTATGGTCTGGTATTGAGCTGTTATGGCTTCTGATAAGTACCCTAATCTAATCGCCCCCATAATGTTTAAGCGAGTGCGACTACCCGTCGTATTCATCACTTTATATTCACCTGTTCTTATCCAACCACAGCTCAACTTTGTTGCTTGAGTCGGATGCACTGCATCCATAAACAATATTGGCTCATTCTCAGACACTGTGGCCTTTAGTGACTCATATTCTTCAATAAATGCCGATTGCAATGCTTCGTTAAACTTATGTGGAACACCTTTAGGCTGCTTGTAGCTAAAACCATGCTGGTTAAGCCACTTATTTAAACCTGAAACGGTATATTTAATGCCCCATTTTTTATCGATATAACGGTAAATCTGGTGAGTATGAAAAAAGGTGAATTCTGTAAGATGTTCGATAAGTTGCTGCGTTTGTTCATCATTAAGGTAACCTTCAGAGCCTCCTTTTTCTGGTGTGAGTTTTTTTGCGTTAAAAAAGTGGTCGAGATGACGGATAACACTGGTTTCATGGAGTCTCATCGCCTGTGCGATCATCGAGGTAGACCAGCCTTCTGAACGCAGTAGGATCACTTTTATTCGGTCACGCTGCCGTCCATCACGGCATGTTCTGTGCTGTGATTCAAATACTTTTTTTCTTGGGGCGTTAATGATATTTGTCGCATAGAGACATCATGATCTCATTATAAAATAAATCAAGGTTTTTGTTTGAATGACCTGCATGTTCAATGATCACGGGTATATTTGCTCCTAAAAGCTATACTTGAGACCATGAGTCTCACTGGCTCCGTTACAAAGTTTAGCTGGACGGTAAGGAATTTGAAAGTTCTCTCTAAAGGACAGCCCCTTGCGATAACCCAAATCTAATCGGTTATCACCTCAGTCTTAATCTATCCGGTGGTGACTTTTTGATAGGGTTGGCTGATTATCATACTCAAACCCAAGTTGCAGATACACTCACCCCGCTAAACCTCCACCCGTTTTAGTTTTTCCAATGTTTGAACGTCATAGACCTGCTTATGTAATGGCGCCCCGGATTGAAATCGATGAAAAACCATTTCCCCACCACATAAAATACATTGGTATGGGTCAACGTTCACATAGCCCTTTAGCATCGCGGCATAACTCGGCCCAGTGACAGTCTTTACTGCTTGGCCCAACCAATCACTTTACTGGCAAATAAATCCATCACAACGGCCAAATACATCCAACGATTACCAGCCCAGACATAAGTGACATCACCAACCCACACCTTATTTGGGGCTGTAACGGCGAATTGTCGCCCCAGATAATTGGGGATTTCAATATGTTCTTGTGTTGCTTTTCTATATTTGTGCTTCGGCATCTGACAACTCACTAACCCGAGCTCTTTCATCAGCTTAGTGGCACGATATCGACTTAACGAAACACCTTGTTGAGTCACCATATACTCGACTGTTCTCGCCCCAGCAGAGCCATTACTTGCCGTGTGTACCTCACTGACTAAGCTACGAAGTTTGACCTTATCAGCGTTAATATCTGTGGGTCTTTTTCGCCAATATTTGTAGCTACTACGATGAATACTGAACACTTCGCATAATGTTTTTATACTATAGCTCTGCTTAAGCCTATCAATTATTGAAAATTGTTCAGTGAGTCTGACATCAACAGAGCGGTAGCCTTTTTTAATATTTCGTTGTGCTCCTGGAGACGCGCTAATTGCTTCTTTAACTCACGAATTTCAATTTGCTCAGATGTTATCGGGGATGCTTTTGGTTGCTTGCCTTGACGTTCTTCCCTTAATTGTCGCACCCATTTATCCATGGTCGATTTGCCCACATTCATGGCTTGAGCTGCTTCAATGATTGAATCATTTTGATCTAATACTAATTGAGAAGATTCAAGTTTGAATTCTGCACTAAAAAGTCTTCTCGTACGTTTTGTCATAATGTCACCTGTTATCTTATGAGGTGATGATATCACCTCTAACTAGGTGGCCAAACTAACTATGCCACTACAAAATAAGGAATTAATGAACGCGGTTGAAGATGTACTTGCTCGGACGCTCACGATTATTTGCGTAGTTTGCCGTTGTAAACTAGGCTTTGAATAGTTGATAAGTCATGGATGGGGGGATTTTGCCGACAGTAAGAAAAGCAATCATTAGTATTGAAGATACGCCTTACTATCACATTGCTTCCTGCTGGAGCAACTTTTAGGTAACTAGGCCACCTTGGAGTCATTAAAAGTAATCCGCTATTAGAATAATATTTACAGGTAAGCTTGTTTATGAGAATTGATAAAAAAGAAAGTAACGAGCAATTGCCTTCTGTCAGCAATGAACTTAGTAAGTTCGTATGTCAAACGAAAAAAGAGGCTACATACTCTTTTCCTATTTATCCAACACTGCATGAATCTTTTGAATCCCAAGTCAAGAAAACACCCAACAGCATTGCGGTAGTTTTGGATAATATATCAATTAGCTACAAAGACCTTAACACGAGTTCTAATCAGCTAGCACATCGGTTGCGCACCCTGTTTAAGGAGACACAGGGTGTCGAGATGACTTCAGACAGTCTGATCGCGTTGTATCTAGATCGTTCGATAGAAATGATAGTTAGTATTTTGGCGGTAATGAAAGCCGGCGGCGCTTATGTGCCCATTTCCCCTGAATATCCTCAGCATCGTACTCGGTTGATATTGGAGGATTCAAATGCAAGTTTTATTCTACACAATGGGAATCACTTTGGTTTCCTGAACCACTGTGTATCCTCTTTCTCGTCTATTCCGACCTTATTATCGGTAGACGATCATCAGCGTTATGAGACTTCTTACTCGGATAACTTAATTCCTATTAGCACTTCCAGTGACCTAGCCTATGTCATCTATACCTCAGGGACAACGGGTAAGCCTAAAGGTGTCATGATCGAGCACAGATCGATGATAGCACTACTTCGCTCAGAAAATTTTGTACATGAAAGCACTAAAAATGCTTTTTGGACCTCGTATATTTTCGATGTCTCAGTATATGAGATATTTTCAGCATTGACGTCAGGTGCAGAGCTTCACATCATTAATTCTGAGACTCGTTTAAATAAAGATGATTATTTTAATTATTTGATAAATAAAGAGATAGAGTTTGCCTACATTCCGCCTAACTTTATACATGGGAAGAGTATAAGTGCAAGGTTTGCAAACAATTATAAATTGAGATCGGTGCTTACTGGGGTTGAGAGAATACGTTGGGAGGACATTTCAACACTGGAGCATCGAGGGATTCGAGTCATTAATGGTTATGGGCCATCTGAGACTACTACTTGTAGTACATCTATTGATTTATCTGGCTACACAGACGAAAAAGAAGGCTATATCCCTATAGGTTTTGCCAATGATCATGAAGAGTGCTTTGTACTATCGGAAACTTTGTCTCCAGTACCCGTTGGAGAGAAGGGAGAGCTCTACATTGGTGGGGTTGGATTAGCTAGAGGGTACTTAAACCTTCCAGAGTTAACTTCTGAACGTTTTATCTCTAGTCCTTTTGACCATTCAGGTGACAATACAGGCGTTAGCCGATTATATAAGACAGGGGATCAAGTCCGGAGGTTAAGCAATGGAGCGCTAGAATATATTGGCCGTAATGACTTTCAAGTAAAGATTCGTGGCTTTCGAGTTGAGCTAGGCGAAATAGAATCGGCTATTACAGAAATCAATACCATCAAGCAGGCGATAGCACTCGTCTATCCTCGCACGGAAAGTGAACATTGCATCGTTGCTTATGTTGAGCCCCGTGACCCAGAATCTATCTCAGACGAATTTGTCGAAACAATACGAGAACGCCTCGTAGAAACGCTGCCGGATTATATGGTTCCATCAGCCATAACTGCTCTCAGTAAATTTCCACTCAATGTCAGTGGCAAGGTAGCTCGTGAAAGCTTACCTGAGCCGAGATTTATTCAGCGTGCCAACTATGTGGCTCCCATCAATGTGATCGAAGAGAAACTGTGTGAGATTTGGGAGCAAGAGATTGGTGCTAAAAATATAGGGACTGCTGATAGTTTCTTTCGTATAGGGGGAAACTCTATTTGTGCAGTTCGTATAAGTGCACGAATTAAGAAAGAGCTCGGGCTAGATATGAAATTGTCTACGTTGTATTCTTCCCCGACAGTAGGACAGTTAAGTAAATGCTTAGACTCCACATCCATAGAAATAACTAAAAGCACTGGAGCCATTGACCTAGTTTCGTTTGCGCAAGAAAGGTTATGGTTTATAGAACGCTATGAACAAGGAACCGATAGCTACCATATCCCTTATATTGCTACCCTAAAAGATGATACTGATGAAGGAGCTTTAGTCCGCGCGATTACCAAGATCATAGCTCGCCATCCAGTGTTAAATAGCACGTACCATCAAACGGATGAAGGGGACTGCTACACTCAGCTGCGCTCAGAAGGCATTATTGTTGATCACCAAATCCTAGGTGATAGAAAGCATCTAATGGAATGCCTAAAGAACGACGTGAAGCACCCGTTTGATCTTTCGTTTGAAGCCCCGTTCCGTATGTGCCGATATGATTGCGACGGTGAACGTTTTCTTTTATTGCTTTGGCATCATATTGCATTCGATGGTTGGTCTTCAGACGTATTTATGCGTGAACTCTCTGAGTTATATCAAGCTGAAATAGAGCAGCGCCCAGCTCAACTACCTGAGCTATCGATTAGCTATAGTGATTATGCCCAATGGCAGCGAGATCACCTGACTGGAGAGGTGCTTGATGAGCAACTTCAATATTGGCGGGAACAATTATCAGGTTATGAACCATTGGGGTTACTGACAGACTACCCAAGGCCTGCGCAAGTGAGTTATGTGGGGGAAGATATTGACTTCGTGCTTAATGCCGAGCTGTCTCAAGCCTTACGGGAATCCGCTAAACAAAGAGACACCACGCTTTATTCATTGCTCTTAAGTGGCTTTTACTTGTTACTGAGCCGAGTCGCGAATCAACAGGATATCGTGATTGGAACGCCATCGGATAACCGTCATCATACGCATACGCACGATTTAATTGGTTTTTTTGTTAATTCTTTGGCACTACGAACTCGAGTAGAGCCAGAACAAGATATCGATTCGTTTGTCGAGCAAGTCCACCAAGTAGTAATGGATGCCAAAGTGCATCAGGAGTTGCCGTTTGAAAAGCTGATCAGTGAGCTGGATATTGAGAGAGATCCATCACGGCACCCATTATTTCAAGTGATGTTTGGAGTGCAGCGCTTTGGCAATAACCCAGTAGAAGGTGAGTTTCCACTCGTTTCTCAAGACATGGAGGAGCTTGGTTACACCCCTGCTAAGTTTGATATCAGCTTATTGTTGGATGACGGCCAAGCGAGTATTCACGGTAAATGGAACTTTGCCAACGCTCTGTATGATAACGAGACCATCGTCCGCTATCAGGAGATGTATATCCGGGTCTTATCGTGGTTGGTTAATAGCTCAGGACAAACAATTAAACAGGTTGATATCCTGTCTAACGCAGAGAAAGAGAAGCTTTTATATCAGTGGAATGACACCAATTCAGCGTACCCACAAGAGAAGACATTACATCAGGTTTTTGAAGAGCAGGTGATAGCGACGCCAGAGAATATTGCGTTGGTTTATCAAGGTGAAGCGCTCACATATCGTCAATTGAACGAAAGAGCGAACCAACTTGCACGTTACTTACGTGCCCAATATCAGGCTCGTTTAGGAGAAGTGTTAACACCAGACACACTGATTA
>NZ_CANMWS010000053.1 GCF_947501665.1 uncultured Shewanella sp.
CTCGACTTGCATGTGTTAGGCCTGCCGCCAGCGTTCAATCTGAGCCATGATCAAACTCTTCAATTAAAGTTTTGTTGTTCGACTACGTCGAACGGCTCAACGAATTCTGTGATTTGTTTCCACACTCTTCACAAAGGAAGAAGTGAAACCAAACTTTTTCATATTGCTATGAACACTCATTCATCGAGTAATTTTTGATTGCTTAATCTCTTTACTCAAAAGTAAGAAGAAAGAAAGCAATTTCGAATAACTCAACACCTGTGAGTGTCCACACAGATTTGCTTGTCAATTTTTTAAAGAACATGTTCTTAAGACCTGAGCCAGACTCCTTATCTATATGGAGTGAACATTACCGTTGAGCATGTATCTCATCGGCTTAGGGGTGCGTATTATAGGGAGATTCTAATTGTACGCAAGAGCTTTTATCATTAAATCATGAAAAAAAGCATTGTTCGCTCAAAGTTTGAACGAACGGCTTATTTCAAATGCTATTTTCATTAAATCCACTCAAAAAGGCTTAGTTAACCTGAACTCGGAATAAGCAGCGCCGCTTATATAGCGCTATTTTTGCCCCTATCTATGTTGTATTTTCTACTAATAGCCCACTATTAGACACTAGACACGACATCCCGCCTTGATATAGACAAAAATAGCGGTATTTAGCCAAATTAAACAATAAAGAATAACGGAGCTGATTTTAACCTATTAACTGTAAATGGATGACCAATACTCTTTGACACTCATTATCCCTAGTTCAGGTGAGTTAAAGAGAGGCAAGGTAATCGGGGACATCGACAATACTCTCCAATACCATTGTTGATGCAGCAATGGCTTCATCTGTGGCTGTCTTTCCTGTTTTCACTAATATGCGGATTGGAATACCTGCGGCCTTTGCCGCTAGCATATCATCACGTTTATCGCCGACCATCACTGATGCACTTAAATCAAGCTTAAGGAACTGCGCCGCACTATTAAACATGCCCGCTTTAGGTTTGCGGCAGTCACAATCACACTTATACTCGCCCAACCCCGCGGTTGCATGATGAGGACAATAATATATGCCATCTAAATCGACTCCTTTATCGGCAAAGTTCCAATCCATCCATTCGGTTAAATGATGGAAGTCATCTTCTGTATATAATCCTCTTGCGATCCCTGATTGATTGGTCACAACAGCGAGTTTAAAGCCCATTTTCTTTAAAGATAAGCAAGCATCAAATACACCTTCGATATATTCAAAGTCATCAACTTGATATACATAACCATGATCTTTATTGATCACTCCATCTCTATCTAGAAATACCGCTCGATCCACAGCTTCATTCTCCACCAAGTTATTAAGACTGACCTTTACATAGGTAAATTAGGTCATTCACTAACAAAAATTATACCCCTTTCCTTTTATCGAATCCCACTTTTATTTACCTAAGCTGACAATATTCTCTTTCAGTGACTATTTTAATGCCATGAAGCTTGATTTTCTTCATTAAACAGTATCAATTTAAAATGCCACAATCCTGTCCACTGACCAATTACAGCGCTATTTATCTTTATTTATCACTGAATAAACGGTATTCTTCCAAGCTAGAATTTCAGGTTTAAATAATGAGTATATGAGTATAAATTCCCCTATCGTCCATAAAACACGGACACAAGTCGTGGTCGAAGTGCTGAGGGAAAAAATATTATCCGGTCACATTAAAGCGGGTGAACCGCTAAGACAAAGTGCACTCGCTGATGAACTGAATGTCAGTCGGATCCCCATTAGAGAAGCGTTATTGCAATTAGAAGCTGAAGGCTTAGTCAAATTTGAAGCCCATAAAGGCGCCACGGCAACGGAACTTTCCGTTGAACAGGTAACAGAATTATTTGAACTTAGAGCACTCATTGAAACTGAATTACTTGCCAAAGCCATTATGAATATGCAAGATGAAGATATTGAGAAAGCTGAACGCATTTTAGCGAAACTCGAGTTTGCTTTTAAACAAAAGCAATCGGTCAGTAGCTGGAGTGAACTCAATAGCCAGTTTCATACCAGTTTGTACCAAGCAGCCAATCGCCCTTATGCATTAGATATGGTGCAAGGACTTAAAACGAATTGTGATCGCTATATACGTTTACAGCTCTTACTCGCAGGCGGGATCGCACAAGCAGAGAAAGAGCATCGAGCGTTACTTGATTATTGTAAGCAAAAAAATGTCGATGCGGCCGTCACATTACTGAGGCAGCATATTTTATTGGCAGCAGAATCAATTCGTCAGTTAGTCAAGCCTCAATAGCCACTACAGGCTATAAATGGTGAATATTAAGCTTCAAAAAACATACAATCTGACTTGGTTTGCTTTTCGCTCATTAATATTGGAACGATAAATGCAATATTCATGTTTTTAATGAGTCGACTCAGCAAACACAAGTTAAATGCTTAAACAAAATAGTTAAGTCTACATCCTTAACTAATATTTGAGAGAAAACCTAATGCAGTACGCAACGATAACTGGCTGGGGAAAATGTGTTCCACCTGCCATCTTGACCAATCATGATCTTGAAACCTTCATCGAAACATCCGATGAATGGATAAAACCTCGTACCGGCATTAGTCAACGTCATATCAGTCACGTCAATACGTCTGAACTTGCATCCGTCGCCGCAAAACATGCATTAGCCGCTGCTGGTATTGAAGCCGATGAACTCGATATGATTATTTTGGCCACCGCCACAGCCGATACACTGATCCCAAACATTGCTTCAACAGTACAGGCCAATATTGGTGCACATTGTCCCGCCTTTGACATCAACGCTGCATGCAGTGGTTTTTTGTATGCCTTAGGCCTAGCCAATGCTCAAATTCAAAGTGGTCAAAGTAAAAAAGTATTAGTTGTCGGCGCTGAAAGATTATCTTTCTTTATTGACTGGTCTAAACGCGATACTGCGGTGCTTTTTGGTGATGGTGCCGGCGCGGTCGTCGTTGAAGCCACTGATACTCCAGGTGGGATCTTAGGTTATGAGCTCAATAACGATCCAACGGGGCGGGATATTCTCAAATCACAATTTGGCACAGGCATGGATAAATTTGATCCTGAGTCTTTAAACTTCTTCATTGAATTTAATGGCCAAGAAATTTTTAAACGTGCCATTGCAGGAATGGGTAAACTTAGCGCTCAAGTTCTTGAAAAATGTAATATGACAAAAGATGATATCGATTGGGTTGTTCCCCATCAGGCCAATGAGCGTATCATCGACACCTTGATCCATAAAATGAAAATTCCAAAGGAAAAAGCCATTGTCAATATTGCCAATTATGGCAATACGTCAGCCGCGACGATTCCGATCACCCTTTGCGATGCATTGGAGCAAGGAAAAATACAACCAGGACAAACCATTTTATCTTGTGCTTTTGGCGCTGGTTTAACATCTGCTGCAGCATTGATTAAATGGGGTAATAGAGTCACACCGATTAACACGTCTGACGCCACACTCCCCCCTTGTCACCAAACGGGTGTTGAACTGGTCAGTAAAGCTGTTGAACATTATTGCAATAGAAAAGCGCAATAGAACAATCAATAATAACTGACGCATAAAAATACCGACTCTCAATGTCGGTATTTTTATCTATCATATCAGTCAATCCATTATCACATGGTAGCCATTTGCCAATAAGCTAGCCTTTTTTCTGGTTCAGTCAGATAAACCTGACATGGCTGTCGATACTTTTCCATCAAAGTCATCAAGCTTTTATCATTTGGTAACAGGGCTAATTGCTGTTTTTTAGCTTCGACAATCTGTTGTGCAACTTTATCCGGTGTTTGATATTTTTCAGCTAACGCTAACGATGCCGTTTTTGAACGAGACAATTTCTCAGCAATATTTTGCATTTGTGGCACATCCATTTTTGATAATGTGCTCGACGTAATATCGTAATATGCACTGCATTCGCTCAATTCTTTTGAAAATGCCGCCTCCGCATCATCAGCATAAGCACTTGTCACAATACTTGTTGTCATCCCCACCAGCAATCCCACTAGACTTAATCGCATTTGTCTTTCCTTTTCACTGTATTTTACTTCACCGATTTAAAGATAACGAGCAAACTGCTGACCTGCCTTGACTGCTTTAGTCGGCGCATTCAAAACAGGCGTGCCTAAATACAAAAAGCCCACGATTTGATCCTGCTCTGATAAGCCCAGTAATTGGTGAACATCAGCATTAAATGATAATGGTCCAGTGCGCCAGATCCCACCTAATCCCTGAGCAAAGGCGGCTTGTTGCATCGCCATCACAGCACAACCTGCCGACAAATGTTGTTCTAAAATAGGCACTTTTTGATGAACTTGGGTTTTCGCCACCACCGTTATCACCATAGGCGCACGCTGAGGCATTTTGCAGGCTTTTTCAATGAAAGCCTCATCACTGCCCTCGTTTTCAGCTGCTTGTTTAAATATTTCCCCTAATTTATTCAATCCCTCATTCTGAGCAATAATAAATTCCCAAGGGGTTAAGCCTGCATGATCAGGCACTCTGGCGCCTGCATTAAGGATCACCTCTAATTGCGCTTGTGTCGGCCCTGGTGTCGTTAATCTCGGCGTTGATTGGCGAGTCAGCAACAAATCTAATGCATTCAAAAGTCAAACCCTTCTTCATAAATCGATATTGAGAGCAGCATAGCAAAGGCAAGACAATAAATCCCTTTCATTTCACTGCTTTTTGGCAGAATTAATTTAACCCATTGCGATTGGCAATAATATAATCAATGCTCGTATAGCGCCCGCCTCCCATGAAAAAGAGCACTAACAACATACAAAAATAGGTAATAGCAAACTCAATACCATTATTAATAATCACAATATTGCCCGAACTGGTTAACCATTCATAATTACCATGTTCTTGTAAAATGGCTTTGGCACGACTGAGTTTTTCTGCTGCATTGAACACCTCTTCATTGGCGAGCCAAGAGGTATGATCTGCTATCGCCAACCAGCCATTTTCCCAGTGAACACTGAATGCGGCCACTAGCATAGTGATCATTAGCGGCACGGCAATCACTCGAGTCGCCAGCCCGATCACCAATAATACACCTCCGACAAGTTCACTTAGTACAGCAGCCCCCGCTAATAATGCAGGGAAAGGCAATCCTAAGCCCCAGTCACTGTTGCCAAACCATGCTACTGTATCATCAAAATGTAACCACTTGTTATAACCTGCTTGTATTAACACCGGGGCTAAATAAAGCCTTAATGCAAGCGGCGCAAGCCCCTCTCCATGATGGATCCCTTTTAAAAAGCCTTGGTAAATCTGTGTTATCGACATAATGACACGTCCTTTATTTGGTTAAAGTGATCTTTTATCACCCTATAGATGAGTCTAATCCAATAGACCAGACATCCCTTCAATCGATTTCATCACAGCCTAATTAAATATCTTGACTCATTTCCGCTAAATCTTGAATCAACTCATCCAGTTTTTTATTAAAACGCTTTTTTTGTTTCACAGACGCTAACCCATGTACCTTTAATAATAGTTCCCCAAAAGCCATTAAATTACTTCTTAAATCTTTTTGATACTGTACTGATTTTAATTTATCAGACTCGGTCACTAAAGAAGTCAGCCGTGAGCGCAATAATGCTTGATTTTGACGCTGCTCAAGAGCTAAAGCTAATTGCACAGTCCAAGCTTGTCGATACTCAAGCCAAAGAGGTAACGTGCTCACACTGTGTAAATTAAATTGATGTATGGCCTCTTTTTGTGCTGTAGATAAACGCCCTAACCATTTTTTAAATAATTTATTGATTCGCTCATCGGCATCGTCCAACACCGCTTGCTTTGATTTATTATGATATTTTTCTTGTATGTCAATTTCAGCTTGTTCAATATTATCCAGTAACTCCATCACTTGCTTGTCAGAAAAAGAAGCAATAATGGGCGTAATACTTGGTAACAGCATTTTAAAAGCACGATAGCCGTGTATTTTGGCTTGATTAATCTCTTCTACCCAACGCTGAGGGGTCAATGTGCCTTGTTTTAATTGATTTGATATTTGTTGTAATTGCTGGCTGTATTGGATCAATTCCTGTGAACGATGCCAATATAAAAAATCATCTAATGCTTTTTCTAACTGGGTGCTTTGCGCACTATTAAGGCTAACATACTCATCGACTTTCCATTCAATCACCCAATCGAGAAAGTAATAACTGGTTTTTGTGGAGCACCCTGCCAATATTAAGATCAGTAATACACTGAGCCATCCCTTCTTCATATCACCTTTCCTTAATTTAATATATGGCTAAGAAGACACGAAATGCATAAATTGCTTAAAACAATCTAAATATTCCTCTGCCTTTAATGCATCTTGATTACTATGACTCTTGTCTCCCTCCGCTTTTCGCTCATCCTCTAAAAAGGAGAAAGCCATCAACAGCGCCCAACAAGCAGAAAAAACCCAATATAAATAAATCGATGAAGGCGCAGCTTGAAGCGCCCCTTGTGTGAGGTTGGGATTATTTGCTATATATCCTCGAATTAAATACTGTCGCTGATTTGATGATAAATGGTGAGTAGCTAAAATACCGGCAAGATCCCATAAGGGATGAGAAGCACAAGCATATTCATAATCAATGGCAAACAATTGCTGTCGATTAAGCAATAAATTATGGGGATTTAAATCACGATGACAAAATTGATTATTAAGCAAACAACCTTCTACTTGCACTAGCCATTCATTAATCACTGTCTTATTGGCCATTAAACTCTCAAAATCAGCTAGCCACTTCTCACTCAGTCGGTTTAATTTTTCTGTGTGCAAACAATCATTGGCATGGGTTTGTTGCCACTTAGACATGGTTGCAAATCTGCTCATCAGCACGCCATAATAATGCTGCCATTGCGCCGTCATACTGATACTATTTTTTGGGAGAGGGAGGGATTGCAGTGAGGTTAACAGTGATAGCAACAAGGCCTCTGCATCGCTATGGCACACATGTTCTGTTGTTAATGGATGCGCACCTTGAGCTCGGGCCATGCTTGCCCAATCGAGACTATCTTGTTCAATAAATTCACTTAAATAACAGCTTAGGTCTTTAGCCACAAATGTTAATGAAGGCGCCAGTCCTTGAGCGGCAGCCAACCTCCAATTAGTGACTTCATTCTCTCTATTGCATAATTGGCTACTGGCTTGACTATTCACCCGCAGCACCCATTCATGATGTCTACTGTTATGTCGCTGAGCACGAATATAATAATTTTGATTACTTAAGCCTTGGCTCAAAGCAGCAATCACATTGATAGAGGTGAGCGCTACTTTTTCAAGCTCTGGTTGTAAAGCCGACATTAACGGGCAAGTTGACATGGCTTCCTTTTATTCCCTATCAGCAATGGTAAACAGGTTGAGAGCGCCTGATCTCTAGAGCGCGAGTATCACAAGCACTCATATTCAAAACGCTAATATTCCAAGTCGCTTTAGCTAGGCCATTGCAGTAGCATGATTTTGTTGCAACACTCGCCAACGTTTATTCCACGTCATGAAACCTACAATAGCAATAATAACATAAAAAACAAAGAGTAGAGATGTTAACATTAATCCTTTGCTAAAATAAAGATAGATAGAAACAAGATCAATCACCACCCAATAAAGCCAATTTTCCAATACTTTTTTTGCCACCAAGTAAGTGGTAACGACAGCAAAACAGGTGGTGGCCGCATCTAAATAAGGAAAAGCGGCATGAGTATAGTTCGCCATACAATAACCCACCACGATTGAAGCGATACTGGTCAGTCCGATAATTTTTGCATGGCTCGCTAACGCAAGCGAGGTGATTTCAATGCCTTTATGCTCATCGCCCCCTTGAGTCCATACCCAATAACCATACATGGCCATGCCGATATAGTAAAAATTTAAGGCTGATTCCATTAACAAGGACACATGCCAAAAAATCACCGTATAAATAGAGGTGCTCACAAAGGCAGCAATCCAACACCAACGACTTTGTTTCATGGCTAAGAGTAAATAGGCCAAGGCGAAAAATACTGCGATGGTTTCCCACATCGTCATGGCTCTCATATCGCTTAATACACTGTACCAAGGCAAAACTTCATTCATTATTACAGATCCTATTGCGTATGAGATAAATCTAATTGACCACCAATAAATTTGCACACAAATACCGCTTTTCCCCATTTTTCATGGGCCGCTTGCATTTCTGTGGCGAGCATCATCATCACGGCTTGATAATCACCGCATACTTGCGTCGCCATCGCATTGGTTTTACGTTCAATATTGTCATATTGATCCACACGGTCAATAAACCATTTTATCGGTGCAATATAATCATCTTGTAACGGATAACAACTTATTTCAGCGGTTAATTTCATCATATTTTCTCTTTAAAATCCTGTTGATTGCAGTTGAGCCATCACAGTTTAAACAATCAAAGTGAAGGTAATACTAACATGATCAATAACAGCAAAAAATAGCCTCAAGCATGCAATCAAAATAACATGCTTGAGCAAGTGTGCCTGATCACATCATCATTTTCACCGTTAAGCCTATTTGACGGGGATCCCCATAACGTATGTACTGCTTGGCGCTCCAGTCCAAATCTGGCTCATTTCCAAAATAATAACCCCGTGTACCATATTGTTCATCAAGCAGGTTTTTGCCCCACAGATATACCGCCCACTCTTGCGCTTCAAACCCTATACGGGCATTGTAAATCTGATATGCGCTTGAGCGTGACTCATTACTGTCGGAGTAATAAAAGGCACTCTTACCTGAGCTGGTCACATTGGCAAACCAACCCGAGTCAGTGCGATAGGTGGCCCCTAAGCTGTAACTGAATTTGGGTGCATGGGCTAATTCGCGGCCCGATAAGTCAATATCATTGCCATCTTTATCTTGATAAACATAATCGCCATAGGCCGTTTCAAGCCACCCAACACTGGAATACAAGACGAGGTTATCCGTCGCATACCAGTTCGTTTCCAGCTCGGCGCCATAATTAAGCGACGTGTTCGCATTTTCGGTGTACAAAATAAAACGCTGGGGATTATCGGGATCTTGCTGAGAAGCCGACACTTGCTGATTTTGCCTATCCATGTAAAACAGCGCTAAATTTGAGCTCAAATCGCCCTCAAGCCAACTGGATTTGAGGCCAATTTCATAATTGTATAAGGTTTCACTGTCAAACTGCGTTTTGTCACTAAAGCTGCTGGGCAGAGACATGTTAAAGCCACCGGCCTTATAGCCTCTCGCAACGCGAATGTAACTTTCATGATTTGCCGATAAAGCCTTACTCAGTGACACATGCCCGCCCCATAGAGTCTCATTGGGCGCAAAGGTTTCTTTATTACTGTCACTGTAATCACTAAAGCGGCGCTCAAGGCGTAAACCTAAAGACAATAAAAAACCATGACCTAAATCGGGATCCAGCTGGCCAAACAGCGCATAACTTTGCGCGTCATAATCTGATTGCAACACTTCATCGGGATAAGTATTGTACTCTGAATACAGATCGTTATCTTCGGTTAAATCCATATAATAAACGCCCACTAACCAATCGGTTGAATCGAAAAACAATCGACTGTTGTCATTAGAATTGAGACGTACTTCTTGAGTCAACGTTTGCCTCTGGCCGGTTTTCCCCCAAAAATAGTTATAATCGCAGGCCTCACCATAACAAGTCCGCGCCGACCAATAGTCAGGGTTGGCCCAGTCGCCATCATAAGACAATGTATGGGTGGTTTTGGCAACAGAAGTCAGTGAGGTGAGCTCAAATGGCTCAAACCCATCATAGGTGGTTTTTAAACTGGCACCGGACGTTTTTTGTTCATCCACACCCGGCGTGTCGGTTAGCGTATTCTCGCCGTTGTTATCTAATGTCCACGCATCATAACCATTATTGTAATTGGCAAATAATAGGCTTAAATCAAACTGTAAATCATCAGTTGCAAACCAGCGCAATTTGCCATGACCGGTAAACTCATCCCGTTCATTGGTGTCATCACGGCCTAAGTATTGATTGTTCATATACCCATTTTGGTTATGTTGCTGCACAGATATTCGATAAAGCACATCACCACTATCGGTGACTGGGCCACTGCTATAGCCGCTAAAGGTGCGTAAATCATCACTGCCCACAGAGGTTTCAATGCCATGCTCAGGAACAGCCGTGGGATCGTTACTTTTTAAATAAATCAACCCCGCTAAGGCATTGGCACCGTATTGAGTGCCTTGCGGGCCGCGCAATACTTCCACTTGTTGCAAGTCATACAAGCTAGACACCATGCCCAGACCCGATAAATCAATATCATCGATGATATAACCCACAGAGGAATTTGGCGCGCCCTTATATTCTTCTTGCTCACCGACCCCGCGAATTTGAAAATATTTGGGCCGAGAGCTGCCACCAGACCAATTTAAATTCGCTACCGAATTTAAAATATCTTCAAAATGCTGGGCCCCTTCATCTTCCATTTGTTGTTGATCAATCACAGTGATACTGGCGGGGACATCTTCTAATTTTGCACCTCGAAAATCGGATGTCACTACCATAACTTCCATATCCTCTTCAGGCGTCGAAGCTCTCGAAGACAGTTGTTCATCGGTATCGGCAAGGGCCGAGTAAGGGGTTGCAAACGTCGCAACGAAAAAAGCAATAGGAGAAAAACGTAATCTCAACATGGGACCTCAAATTATTATTATGAGATCCGGCAACAAAGGAAGCGATTGGGAAATGTAATATACCAAGTTTAAGCTTATCTAAAAGTGTTATTAGCGTATGCTTAACAGACCCTTAGTTGTTTTGTCCTTGATATTAGCCCATTCCTACGCCGGTATAAGCCGGATCAGGTTCTAAGGGTTTGTATTTCACATCTCAGTCAAGATTATTTTTTATCGATTTCGTCATTAACTAAGTCTGTTACATGAGTTTGCAACTCATGTTTTAACGAAACCCGTGATAAAAAATAACAAGACACCCCTTGGCGGGCGGGATTATATACCGAATCCCCCCAAAAGTACTAGGAAATATCACATCTTCAAATGAAGACATATCATCTTTGTTATTGGGAATTTTATATTGAGCAAGGTTTGTTGGAACCTAACCTTCATCAGTTCCCATTGTTTGCAGCGAGGTAAAGTCGTCAGTCCCCATTCACACAATGAGAGCAATAACTTCATTGGTATTAAGTTCATTCATTTAAAACGATTGGGTGCATTTGAGTTAATTGCCTGCCGCAGGCTTTTGTGCAGATATAATTTTGAGACGTCGCTAGCACTTCCCTGTGAACTCTGCCAAAACTTATATGGACACCTCACCTAATTCAAGTGATATTTTTGAGTAACAATGGGTAAAACTGCATACGTATATCCGGCCTGT
>NZ_CANMWS010000054.1 GCF_947501665.1 uncultured Shewanella sp.
TTAGGTTATCCATAACAAACCATAAAGCGAATGTAATAAATACAATTAGATCATATTTTTACTTAGATTGGTATTATACCAATTTGATTAAATAGGTGATCATTCAGCAGGAAATCAAAATACGATAGACAAGATCGTTAATGGCACCTGCTTTAACAGACATTCCCACCATCTGATGTTTACGGATGAGCAAATGCCGTGTTCATGTGGATGTGAATAAACGGCGATCGCGGTGAGCTCAAGTTAATCTTTATTCTCGGCTTGGGTTCCATCGTCGCTCTATCTTCTCCATCCTTGGAGTCGTCGGCTTGTGTTCCAACGTCGCCCATCCTTAGGGTCTCATATCATAAGTCACTAGCAAAGTGTGGCGTTTTTTGAAGCCCGCACAGGTAAGTATCTCAGGCATTCCACTTCTGAATTGCATAACTTCACAAGAGAATAACCATTCTTTCATTCATGTATCTTAAATTGACCCCCTGAGAGGTTATGAATTGATCAATTATTTAATCAACTTGGTATTATATAAATAGCTAAATCATATTCATAATAAAAAATGCCAACCACTCAAAGAGTAATTGGCATTTCTTGTATTACATTAACCCTTTAGAGCTAACTGTAAAACTCGGTATAAGCCTTGATTCCATGGCTCATACTTGGGTTTATTATTGCTTCTCAACGCTTGGGTAAGTGACTTCACCTTGCGATTTGAGTAGGGCAATAATCGCTCTATAGTCAGCTTCACTGTACTGAGAGGCTAACTTTTCTTTTAATGCTTTCAATTGCGCTTCATCAGCAGGTTTAGCTGCATTTATTTTATCTAAAATCACCACGGCATAACCTGAGCCTAATGCCACAGTATCAACTGACTCACTGTCTGAGTGTGGCATTTGGAATGCTTTTTTAACAATCGCATTATCCACATCAGGATCATTACGGGTCACATCCTTTTTCGTTGTAAACTCCGCATTACTGTCTTTATTTTGCACCGCCGTCATTACTTCTTGTGCTTTCGCACGAGCCGCTTCATTGGCTTGTTCTTGTTTCAATTGTGCAACAATACTTTCTTTCACATCGCTAAAAGGTAAAGGACCTGCCGGTGTATGGGTTTTAGCACGCAGCACTACGACGTGGTTAGGTTCAACCTCAAGTACATCACTGTTCATGCCGTCTGTTAGCACACTGGATGAAAAAATGGCTTTAACAATTTGTGGTTGATTAAACAAAGCTGGGACGTTGTTGCGGGTAAAGTTTGCAGTGGTTTCAACCTTTTCACCTACAGCTTTAGCAGCTTCAGATAAAGTATCAGGCACTTCATAACTAGTATCAGCAAGTTTTTGTTGTAATTCATAAAATTTATCAACAGCTTGCTTTTCTTTTAACTGCACTATAATTTTGGCTTTGACATCGCTAAACGGAACTTCTTGTCCACCTTCAACATCGAGCAATTTCACGATTTGAAAACCAAAATCAGTAGATAATACTTTAGAATATTGGCCTTTTTTCAAGCTGAAAAGCGCTTTATCAAAAGCTGGCTGCATTACGCCTTCTTCAAACCAATCCAGTTTTCCGCCTTCATTTCGGCTAAAGGTATCATCTGAATCTTTTTTCGCCAATTCAGCAAAATCGGCGCCAGCTTGTAACTGTTTATAGATAGCGTCAGCTTTTGCTTTACTTGCCGCTTCATCATCACCTTTTTCGATTAAAATATGTGCTGCAAGACGTTTTTCAGGCGTGCGATATTGTGACTTATTATCATCATAATAGGTTTTCGCCTCTTCATCTGTAACAGTGATCCCTTTTGCCATTTGTTTAGCATCAAGTTCAACATACTCTAAGCTCACCGATTCTGGACGAATAAATTGTGCTGAATTATCATCAAAAAATGTCTGAGCTTGCTCATCTGTTACTTTTGCATCAGCTAAAAAGGGTTGAGACTGAACAATAAGGTAACGTAAATCACGAGTTTGATCTTGTAGCTCTGCCACATACTTGGTTTCATTAGGTAACACGAATTCAGAAGTGATTAGAGCACGAACCAACTGAGTTCGTGTCATATCCGTTCGCATCATGTCTCTAAATGTTTGTGCTTGATAACCTAATTGACGCAAAATAGCTTGATAACGATCATTATCAAATTTACCATCAGTTTGAAACGCAGGTTCATTCATAATGGCATTTTTAATCTGCTCATCTGACACCCGCAGTCCCAAAGAGGCTGCTGACTGATCAAGTAGTTTATCTGCCACCAATCTTTCAAGTACATTCTGCTTAACACTTTGCATATAGCTATCATTAGCCGCTAATGTGTCAAACATGGTGCCTAATTGTTGCTGTAATCGAGCACGCTCATTTTGATAAGCTTGTTCTAAGGCGGGTTGAGTGATTTTCTCACCATTTACAGTCGCTACAGGCTCTTCAGTCGAAGAACTTAAATAGCTGCTAATCCCCGTAAATGCAAAAGAAAGTATCACCAGCACTAAGATGCTTTTTGCAATCACGCCCTGTGAACCTTCACGGATCTTTTCTAACATCAGACTTCTCGCTTGTTGCGATTAATAAAAAAAAGGCGCATCAATCTAAGAATGCGCCTTTTATGTTTAAGTTAGAGGATTAAATACCAAACATTCCGTTCTCTATTTAATCACTCTGAGATGATCAACCACATTGCGATCACCCTTTCTATTCGTAAAAGCACTGTCAACACAGTGCTTATCATGCTACGAAAGTACGAAAGCCTTACAAAAGGCTAACTATTAACCATTAATTAGTTAACAGCGTCTTTCAAAGCTTTACCTGCTTTAAAAGCGGGAATGTTTGCCGCAGCAATCGTGATTTCTTTGCCCGTTTGTGGGTTACGGCCAGTGCGCTCTGCACGTTGACGTACTTCGAAAGTACCAAAACCAACAAGAGAAATCTTATCACCTTCTTTTAGACCATCAGTCACAGCACCAATGAAAGAGTCTAATGCACGGCCTGCCGCAGCTTTAGAAATATCAGCACCAGAAGCAATTTTCTCGATTAGTTCAGATTTGTTCATGTCATCCCCTTGATTGTAATTGTTGCGCCGCAACCAAATCCTTGTCCAGAGCGGTCCGCGGAGGCTTTTATAACAAGCTTAGAACTAAAGTTCAAGTCTTATAAGAAAACCTAATAAATATAAGTAAGATACCGCTTAAATCCAGTGAAGCCAAGGGCTGGCTTCACTGATTCAGCACCGACCTAGGCTACCACAGGTCGAGGCATTGTTAAGCCTCTTTTTTGCATTTTTTTATTGCGTAGCTAATTTTTAATCAATTATCCGACATTTGTGACCACATCGAAGCCTTCAATGGGTCTTTCAAGGGATAATTTAAGTACTTCATCCACCCACCTAACAGGGTGAATTTCAAGATCAGCGATTACGTTAGCAGGTATTTCCTCTAAATCACGCTCATTTTCTTTCGGAATAAGCACCCGTTTTGTTCCACCTCGATGCGCAGCCAAGAGTTTCTCTTTTAAGCCACCAATCGGCAGTACTTCGCCGCGTAAGGTTATTTCACCTGTCATGGCCACATCAGCACGTACAGGGTTACCTGTTAAGCTAGACACTAATGCCGTACACATAGCAGCCCCCGCAGAAGGCCCATCTTTTGGTGTCGCTCCTTCAGGCACGTGAACATGAATATCACGCTTCTCATAGAAATCGGGGTTAATCCCCAATTGCTCAGCTCGAGCGCGTACAACCGTCATCGCCGCTTGAATCGACTCTTGCATCACATCGCCTAAAGAGCCTGTATAACTCAATTTGCCTTTACCTGCCACAGACGTTGCTTCAATCGTTAATAGATCACCACCCACTTCTGTCCAAGCCAGCCCAGTCACTTGACCAATTTGATTATTTGACTCTGCTTTACCATAGTCATGGCGCTGCACACCTAAGAAAGACTTTAAGTTTTCTTGGTTAACCTCAACCTTTTTAATGCTTTTATCAAGCAAAATTTGCTTAACCACTTTACGACAAATTTTAGACAATTCTCGCTCTAATGAACGCACGCCAGCTTCACGGGTGTAATAACGAATAATCCCGATAATAGCACTATCATCAACACTCACTTCAGACGCTTTCAGACCATTGCGCTCAACTTGTTTAGGCAATAAATGTTGCTTAGCAATATTGAGTTTCTCATCTTCGGTATAACCGGCAAGACGAATGACCTCCATTCTATCAAGCAGTGGTCCTGGAATATTCATCGAGTTTGACGTGGCCACAAACATGACATCAGATAAGTCATAATCCACTTCAAGGTAATGATCACTAAAGCTAGTATTTTGCTCAGGATCCAGTACTTCAAGTAATGCTGACGCAGGATCGCCACGCATATCTGAACTCATTTTATCGATTTCATCGAGTAAAAATAACGGGTTTTTTACCCCTACTTTGGACATCTTTTGGATGACCTTACCCGGCATAGAGCCAATGTAAGTACGACGATGTCCACGTATTTCTGCTTCGTCCCTTACTCCGCCTAACGCAACTCGCACGTATTTTCGGCCCGTTGCTTTTGCAATCGACTGACCGAGCGACGTTTTACCCACACCTGGTGGGCCCACAAGACACAAAATAGGACCTTTAAGCTGCTTCACACGGCTCTGCACTGCTAAATACTCTAAAATACGCTCTTTGACTTTTTCAAGCCCAAAGTGATCGGTATCTAACACATCTTGAGCTTTAGCTAAGTCACGCTTGATTTTTGAGCGCTTAACCCAAGGTACAGAAATCATCCAATCAACGTAACTGCGCACAACAGTGGCTTCAGCAGACATAGGCGACATCATTTTAAGCTTATTAAGCTCAGATGTGGCTTTTTCTTGCGCCTCGCTTGGCATTTTAGCATCTTCAATTTTACGTGCTAAAGATTCAAACTCATCATGAGATTCATCAATGTCACCCAGCTCTTTTTGAATGGCTTTCATTTGCTCATTCAAATAGTACTCCCGCTGGCTTTTTTCCATTTGCTTTTTGACACGAGAACGAATGCGTTTCTCAACCTGTAACAAGTCAATTTCCGCTTCCATCATTGCCATCAAATATTCAAGGCGCTCACCAACATCAATCATTTCCAGCACAGATTGTTTGTCTTCGAGTTTTAACGGCATATGAGCCGCCATCGTATCAGCCAATCTTGCTGCTTCATCGATACCAGATAATGAGGTGAGTACTTCTGGCGGAATTTTCTTGTTAAGTTTGATGTAACCTTCAAACTGACTGACTGCTGAGCGAACTAATACTTCCTCTTCTTTATCGTCAAGCGGTGCCGACTCTAAGTATTGTGCAGTCGCAACAAAAATATCATTTTCATCAGAATAACGCTCTATTCTCGCTCTTTGTCCGCCTTCAACGAGTACTTTAACGGTCCCGTCCGGCAACTTAAGTAATTGTAAAATTGAGGCGACTGTACCCACATCAAAAATATCATCACCAGTGGGATCATCCAATTCAGCATCACGCTGAGCCACTAAAATGATCCGTTTATCTTGCTCCATCGCCGCTTCTAAACAACGAATGGATTTCTCTCGTCCGACGAATAACGGAATTACCATATGAGGGTACACCACTACGTCCCTTAGTGGTAACACGGGTAGTTCGATTCGCGCTTCACGCTCTAGTGTCATAGCTCGATTCCGTTTTATATAATTATTACTGAAGTATATTGGGATAAAAGCTTAGGTTTCAATGGAAGATAAAAAATTAAATGAAAAATGATATAAAAAAAGGAGTCTGATTGACTCCTTTTTTATATAGAATAGCACTTATCCTAAAAATTACTCGGCAGAGGCGGTTTTTGCATCACTATTTTGATAAATTAAAATAGGATCCGACTCCCCCTTTACTACTGACTCATCGATGACAACTTTAGCCACATTTTCAGTGGAAGGTAAGTCATACATAATATCAAGTAAAATGCCTTCCACGATAGAACGTAAACCCCGAGCACCGGTTTTACGTGTCATGGCTTTTAAAGCAATTTCTTTTAATGCATCTTCACGAAACTCGAGTTCAACCTCTTCCATTTCAAATAAAGCAGCAAATTGTTTCGTTAAAGCATTTTTAGGCTCAGATAGAATCTTAATCAGCGCATATTCATCCAGCTCAGCTAATGTCGCTAATACGGGTAAACGGCCAATAAACTCTGGAATTAAACCATACTTCACTAAATCTTCAGGCTCAACTTGCAATAAGGTATCAGAGATAGTGGCTTTATCATCTTCACCTTTGACTTGCGCACCAAATCCAATGCCGGTTCCTGTATGGGCTCTTTGCTCAATCACTTTTTCAAGCCCAGCAAAGGCACCCCCGCAGATAAACAAGATTTTTGACGTATCAACTTGCAAAAACTCTTGTTGAGGATGCTTACGTCCCCCTTGGGGTGGTACAGCAGCAATGGTTCCTTCAATGAGTTTTAATAAAGCTTGTTGCACTCCTTCACCTGAAACATCACGAGTAATCGAAGGGTTGTCAGATTTACGGCTGACTTTGTCGATTTCATCGATGTAGACAATACCGCGCTCTGCTTTTTCAACATCATAATCACACTTTTGCAATAGCTTTTGAATGATGTTTTCCACATCTTCCCCCACATAACCCGCTTCGGTTAATGTGGTTGCATCCGCCATTGTAAAAGGCACATTCAAAAAACGTGCTAATGTCTCGGCCAGCAGTGTTTTACCGCTTCCTGTTGGACCCAGAAGTAAAATATTACTCTTACCCAACTCAACATCATCTTTTGAACCGCTGTTCTTCAAACGCTTGTAGTGATTATACACCGCCACCGATAAGACTTTTTTTGCCTTATCTTGACCAATAACATAATCATCTAAATGCGCCCTTAACTCATGAGGTGTGGGTAGCTTATCTTGCTCTTCCTTCGGTGAGATTTCTTTAATCTCTTCTCTGATAATATCGTTACAGAGCTCAACACACTCATCACAAACATATACAGAAGGCCCAGCAATCAATTTTCTCACTTCATGCTGGCTCTTTCCACAAAAAGAGCAGTACAGTAGCTTACCACTGTCACCGTTATCTTTGTTGTCGCCCATTACTCTACCTCTTTTTGCAGTTACTTTACTGCCTGAATCATTTCATTGCATTAAACTCAGCATAGCTCAGCCTAAAACAAAAATCAGCCTCGAGTTGTTAATATTGAGTCAACGAGTCCATATTCAACCGCTTCCGCTGCACTCATAAAATTATCTCTATCCGTATCACGTTCAATCACTTCCATTGGCTGTCCTGTATGTTCAGCCAGCATAGTATTTAATTTGCTTTTTATCCCTAAAATTTCCTGTGCGTGAATCGCAATATCAGATGCTTGACCTTGGAAGCCACCCAGTGGCTGATGGATCATAACACGAGAATTAGGTAAACAATGACGTTTTCCTTTTTCTCCACCTGCAAGCAAAAATGATCCCATGCTTGCGGCTTGACCGATACAAACGGTGCTCACATTTGGTTTAATAAATTGCATAGTATCATATATCGCCATACCTGCGGTAACTGACCCACCAGGAGAGTTAATATACAGAAAAATATCCTTATCTGGGCTCTCTGACTCCAAAAACAGTAGCTGAGCCACAATAAGGTTAGCCATATGTTCTTCAACTTGGCCGACTAAGAATATGATACGCTCTTTTAATAAGCGAGAATAAATATCATAAGAGCGTTCACCTTTAGCCGTTTGTTCAACAACCATAGGCACGAGTGCATTAAGTACTGTTTCTGGCGCTTGGTTCATGTTTTACCTTCCCTAAATAAAAATGGCCCGCATGAGCGAACCTCATACGAGCCATTATAAATGACGAACAGCTGTTTAAGTCAAGCTAAGCTTAACCTCGAGCTGTAGCCTTGTTCATAAATTCTTCAAAATTGACTTCTTTCTCTGTCAATGTAGCAGATTTTAACAAAGCTTCAACCGCTTGTTCTTCTAAAGCAACGTTACGCATGTTCTGCATAAGCTCTTTATTGTTGTTGTAGTAGTTAACAACTTCACTTGGATCTTCATAAGCCGATGCCATTGAAGCAATCAAAGTTTGAACGCGATCGTCTTCCGCTTTTAGCTCATTCGTCTTGATGACTTCGCCTAATAACAGACCCACTTTCACACGACGCTCAGCTTGCTCAGTGAATAAATCTGCTGGTAACTCAGGCATGTTGGCCGCTTGATCGCCAAAACGCTGCATCGCTTGTTCACGTAAGACTTTCACTTCACCTTCAATTAATGCATTAGGCAGTTCAATGTCATTCTTTTCTAGAAGACCATTCAGTACCTGCTCTTTCACATTGGCTTTTAGCGCTTGCTCAAGTTCACGGCCCATGTTCTTGCTGATCTCAGCACGCAGCGCATCTATTCCGCCTTCTGCAATACCAAATAAAGTGGCAAACTCATCATTCACTTCTGGTAAGTCAGCACCTTGTACTTCATTAACAGTAATAACAAATTTAGCCGCTTTACCTTTTAGGTTTTCAGCGTGGTAATCTTCAGGGAAGGTGACATCAATTTCAAACTCGTCGCCCGCTTTATGCCCTTCAACACCGGCTTCAAAACCTGGGATCATACGACCACTGCCTAATTCTAATTCGAAGTCTTCAGCTTTACCGCCTTCAAATTCTTCACCATCAATAGAACCTGTGAAGTTGATTTTCGCTTTATCACCTGTTGCAGCTTCGCGCTCAACAACCTCAAATTTAGCATGTTGCTTACGCAGTGTTTCGATCATCGCATCGATATCCGCTGTTGTTACTTCAGCAGTTGGCTGCTCAACAGTAATCGTATCAAGATCTTTTAATTCAACTTCTGGGTAGATTTCAAAAGTTGCGATAAATTCAAAATTATCACCTTCACTGTTACCTGGCGTTAAAGTCGGTGCGCCAGCAGGATTCAGCTTTTCAGCAACAATTGCTTCAACGAAATTACGTTGCATGACTTCGCCTGTCACATCTTGACGAATCGCTTGACCATAACGTTGCTTGATAACACTGACAGGCACTTTGCCTGGACGGAAACCTGGAATACGTGCTTTTTTCGCTTCACTCTTCAAATTGTTTGAAATAAGCGTTTCAATCTGCTCAGCTGGAACAGAAATCGTTAAGCGACGCTCTAGGCCTTGAGTGGTTTCAACAGAAACTTGCATTTTATTACCTCGAAATATGTCTAACGTCCTTTAAACAGTCGAAAAATTCAACCATTCTAATATTCGTTTCTTGATCCGTTAATCTAACGAGTCTACCCGTAAAGACTGGCGTCTAGCACTGGTCACTTATTCATTGATAGATATCAAGACGCGATATTATATACTCAAATCCTTTGGAAATACAAAATTCAACGGTAATTGGAAAACATTTAATAACAAGAACTGAAATACAGCGTATTTCCTATCAAAAAACAGACTCTGTAACGCGTTTACTCTGAATGTGTATCGATGGAAAAAACAGCTTAAATGATGAGTTATTTGTTTAAATCACTTTAATTTTTGACACAAAAAAGCGACCTACTAGAGATCGCTTTTTTGTATTCTAACACTGAATAGTGGGGTGACTGATGGGGCTCGAACCCACGACAACCGGAATCACAATCCGGGGCTCTACCAACTGAGCTACAATCACC
>NZ_CANMWS010000055.1 GCF_947501665.1 uncultured Shewanella sp.
GAGGTAAGTACAGCGCAAGATTTGGCGTATGTGATTTATACGTCTGGGACGACTGGGCAGCCTAAAGGGGTGATGATCACACACTCTAATGTAGTAAATATGGCAACTTTTCAGATCGCTATTTTCGGGGGCGAAGAAAGCAGCCGATATTGTTTTTATATGAATTATGTATTTGATGCGAGCGTAACAGAAATATTCGCTTCGCTGCTCGGTGGCTCAAGTCTTTATGTTTACGATGGAGAACATGAAGAAATTGTAGACTTCATTTCTGAGAATAATATTACACATCAGTGTTTACCTCCCGCAATAGTCAAACAGTTAGAAAATGAAATTCGTCAATCTCGATTGAAAGTACTGTATGGGGGGGGTGAGCCTTTACTCTTGACAGGGTCGAGATTTCCATTTGACTTTTATTTGCAATATGGCCCCACAGAAGCAACTGTACTTGCGAGTAATCATTTATATCAATTTGATAACGATGTAAACAAACTTGGTTCTGCGATAAATAATGTGGACTTATATGTTTTAGATGCTAGCAATAACCTTGTTCCTATTGGTACTCCAGGTGAGCTATTCATAGGTGGTGAAGGCGTTGCAAGGGGGTACCTAAATTTACCTAAACTGACTCAGGAAAGGTTTGTTCTTAATCATTTATCTAAACGTGACAGTGAAATAAGCTCTTTAAACTTATATAAGACGGGAGATATTGTTCGTAGGTTGAAAGACGGAACATTAGAATATCTTGGACGAGAAGACTGCCAGGTAAAGATTAGAGGCTATAGAATAGAGCTAGGTGAAATAGAAAATGTACTGTCGGAGCATGTTGAGTTAAAACAGTCTGTCGTTATTGCAAGGGAAAATAATGGGGCTAAGTATTTATCAGCATATCTTGTTCCAAGGAAAAATCTTTCGGAGGTCGACGAAGAAACCGGGCGACAGTTGATCGAGTCGGCTAGGAAATCAATGAATGAAAGACTCCCTAGCTATATGATACCAACAACATTTAACTTGATTGACTCGTTACCGTTGAATTGTAATGGAAAGCTAGATCATGAAAGGCTTCCTGCACCAACGCTAGTCGATATTAATGAGTGTATTGACCCTACAACAGAAATAGAGAAGACGTTGTGCCAAATATGGAGTGAGGTTTTAGGTCTTGATAAGGTAGGAGTTGAAGATAATTTCTTCCGTATTGGTGGTGATTCAATTATCTGTATCCAGTTAGTTTCCCGACTCCGTCGTCAAGGTTTTTCGATTCGAGCTAAGGATATTTTTGACTCGCCGACAATAACTCAGCTGATCCCAGTGTTGGAGAGTGATAAGGAAAGCTCGATTAAAACCGAAGAAGGTGAACTAGTTGGCCGGTTTGGTCTATTGCCAATCCAGAAATGGTTCTTTGATAACCAATTCAAGGAGCAAAATCACTTTAATCAGTCGTTCACCACAAAAATACCGTCGGAAATTTCAGACACCCGCCTTGAGTCTGCGTTGAGAATGTTAACAGAACATCATGATATGTTGACGGCGACATATGCAAAAGATGATCAATGGTGTCAGTCTTACAACCCTACAAAATCTATATCAGTATCACTTAGTGTTCTGGATATGGAAGAGTATAATCCTAATTCTATCTCAGACATCTTGTCAGAGGCTCATACTACACTTGACTTCGTAAATGGTCCTCTGTGGAAAACGGTTCGCATAAAAAATACGAGTGATGGATTAGATAGGTTGATATTCATATTTCATCACCTAATTATCGATGCTGTATCGTGGCGAATAATTGTAGAAGATATCCAACATATTATATCCGGTAGTCCCCTTTCTCCTAAAACTAGTAGTTACAGACAGTGGGTTAATACGGTTGAACAATACGCACAGAAAAATACTAGGCAAGTAGATTATTGGCGTAATGTAGAGAATGACTTCTATCAATATCCAGAATGTGATGTGCTTAGTATTAATAAAATAGAGTTAACAGAATTTGAAACAGACCGTTTGTTAAGAGATGCACCAAGTGGTTACCACACGGAAGTCAACGATCTCCTGTTATCGGCATTCAGCATCTCATTATCACAGGTATTTAATAACGATAGAAATGTCATTACCTTGGAGGGGCATGGTCGGGAAGTTATTGATGACAATATCGATGTGACTAAAACTGTTGGCTGGTTTACTACATTATACCCAGTGTGCCTTAGGGCATCAGATGATATTGAAGATGTCATTGTTACTACGAAAGAAATGCTTCGTTCAGTGATTGACAAAGGCATTGGCTTTGGGGCACTAATTGACAGTGGCTCTCTTGATATTAATCTTCCGCCCATAAGTTTTAATTATTTAGGTCAGTTTGATACAGGTCATTCGAGTGAGTGCTGGGTGATTTCAGATGAGGATACAGGGACATGGGTTTCAGAAGCCAATAACGATGGGCTACTTATAAACGTTAATAGCTATGTTCAGAATGGAAAGTTAGTCATTAAGATAGCATCTCGTTTAAGTGAACATAATACTATCACTTTGATAAAGGCGCTTAAATCATCTATTAACCGTGTGGTTGATGCTGCTTGCGCACAATCGGCTCTAGGGAGTATGTATACTCCTTCAGATTTATCATTACCTGACCAACAGTTCAGGCGGTTGAAAGACATCCAGTCTAGATACAATGTCGAACAGATTTTTCCAGCCACCAGTCTCCAGCAGGGCTTCGTTTTTCATGATTTAGCATACCCACAAGATGATGCTTACCGAGGGCAAGTCATCTTAAATTATGGCCATGCTTTAAACGTTGATCTTTACAAGCGTGCGTGGGAAATTGCCGCGTACAAATGGCCCGTCCTTCGGATGGCTTTTGATAGTGATGGAGAGCCACTACAAATTATTGTGTCGGGAAACCCGATTACAAATGATCATTTTATTGAGTATGATTTCAGTCACCTTCCTTACTCAGAATCTAAGAAAAAAGTACTCGATATACAGAAGTACGATAGAGAAGAACCTTTTAACTTAGGTATTCCTGGTTTAATTAGGGTTAAAGTAATTAAATTATCACATAATAAATACACAGTAATAAGAAACGAACACCATGCTGTCAGTGATGGTTGGAGTGGGCCTATTATGTGGGAGTTTATTCACAATACATATATAGCGTTATGTAACGGCCAGGACGTCCCATTAGAATCAGAGCGTACGTATTTACAGGCACAATCGTACTATCTTAAAAATAAAGATATAACTGAGGAGTACTGGGAAGGGCAAAAATCCAATTGGAATGGGGCAACTGATATTCGTTTCATGTTGGATAATCCAGTGGATTTATCAACGAGGCGTACGGTCCCGACAGAAGGTAGAATAACTTTTGACATTGATGGTGAAGGTTTCACCCGATTAAAGCAAAAATGTCATGTTTTAGGAATAACACTAAATGTCGCTTTTCAGTTTGCATGGCACAAACTTTTGCAAGTTTATAGCAATAGCGAACAAACGATTGTTGGAACAACTGTATCAGGAAGGGATCTTCCTATTGAAGATATAGAGGACAGTGTAGGCCTTTATATTAACACGCTCCCGTTGGCCGTTAACTGGGAAGAGGTTTCTTGTGCTGATATTTTGAAGCAAATACAAGGGAGTATATCTTCCCTTAACAGTTATTGTGGTGTTTCTTTGTCGTCGTTGCAGGAGCGCGGTGAGAGGTTATTCCAAAGTTTGTTCGTTTTCGAAAACTATCCAAAGTCTCTGGACGAGATAGTGCAGCCTTTGGCTACGTTGTCTGATTGTGTAGAGAAAAATGATTACCCTATTAGCCTGATTGTATATGATAAAATTGACTCTATTACAGTTAGATTTAACTATGACTCTGACCTTATGAGCAAAGGAAAGGCAGTCTGTCTAACTGAGCAAATAGGAAATGTTATCAACCTCTTGGCTGAAAACCCTGATAGGGTTCATACAGAGATTGATGTATTGACTGATAAGCAACGCCATTCAATATTATCTATCTGGAATGACACAAAGGTGAATTTCCAAAGCGATAAAACATTACATCAGATATTCGAGTTACAAGCTGCTAGAACACCGGATAGTGTTGCATTAGTTTTTGAAGGGAAAAAGGTTACATACAGTGAATTAAATGCAAAGTCTAATCAGTTAGCTAATTACATTCGTTCTGAATACCAACGTGAATTTGGCTGCGAGCTAGAGACAGGGACATCTATAGCCCTATATCTGGATCGGTCAATTGAAATGCTCGTTAGTGTCCTGGCAGTATTAAAGTCAGGTTGCGCGTATGTTCCTATATCACCTGATTTTCCTAAAAACCGTACTAGGTTTATATTAGAGGATACAAAATCTCCTATCCTATTGACTCAAAGAAATTATGAGAAACAACTCATTAAGCTATTAGGAGATAGCCAAGTTTCGGTCATAAGTGCTGACAACGTAATCAGGGATAGTGAGCTTCCAGAAGGTAACTTACCAAGCTTCTCCTCACCAACAGACCTAGCGTACATTATATATACATCAGGGACTACCGGAAAACCAAAGGGAGTAATGATAGAGCATCGTTCTATAGTTAATCGAATTGAATGGATGCAGACATACTACCCTATAGCAGAAGATGATGTGGTGTTACAAAAGACACCATATATTTTCGATGTATCTGTATGGGAGTTACTATGGGCAAACCAATATGGAGCGACTACTGTAATATCCTCTCCAGGAGATCACAAAAACCCCGAAAACCTTTACTCTCTGATGTATAAAGAAAAGGTAACAGTTTGTCACTTCGTTCCGTCAATGGTGGACGCATTTAATGGCTACCTGCAAGACTCCGGGTTTAGTATTCCGGAGAGCATCAAGTATATGTTTTTTAGCGGTGAAGCGTTAGGAAGCCACACAGTTCAGAATGTGCCAATCCAAAAGGGGCACGGAGCCAAGTTAATAAATCTATACGGTCCAACAGAAGCCGCAGTAGATGTCACACATTTTAACTGTTTTAATTCAAAGGACTCACTTACTCCTCCACCTTTGGGTAAGGCGGTAGCCAACACTCAATTATATATTCTCAATGAGCACATGAAACCCGTGCCGGTAGGAGCTCCGGGGGAGCTTTACATCGGAGGTGTTCAAGTCGCTCGAGGTTATTTGAATCGACCTGATTTAACGAGAGAGCGTTTCCTTCGTAACCCTTTTGTGTCCCAAGCAAATAAGGATCTATTGTACAAAACAGGGGATCTTGTTCGCTGGCTGTCGGATGGGAATATTGAATATCTCGGACGTAATGATTTTCAGGTGAAAATTAATGGTCATCGTATCGAGCTTGGAGAGATAGAAAACACACTTATAACTCATCATGGAGTAAGGCAATGTTGTGTTTATCCTGAAGACATTTCCAATAGCACTCAGCTTGTAGCCTGGTACGTACGAGAAAGTACTTCAAAGTCTGAAGATGAAACTATTGGAATATGGGAGTCGCTATACAATGAATCTTATCGTCAAAGCGATGGTGAATCAGAAAAATTTGATATCACAACTTGGAACAGTTCGTATACCTTAAATCCTATACCCCCTAAGGAAATGAAGGAATGGCAAGATAATACGATTACTCGAATTCGGGATTTAAATCCGAAAAGTATATTGGAAATTGGTTGTGGAACCGGTTTGATCTTGCACCCATTGATTGATGAATGTGATAATTACATCGCGACAGACTTATCTTATGAAGTTATAGAACAGCTAAAGAAACGTGTCGCTGATTTAGATAGTTATAAAAATGCTTCTTTCATAAACTGCCGTGCTGATGAGGTAGGAAACTTTAAATCAAATTCGGATTTAGACACAGTAATACTTAATTCAGTTTGCCAGTATTTCCCAAATATCGATTACTTTAAGAAAGTTATTCTATCTAGTGTCGATCTGCTTGGACAATCAGGTACTATATTTATTGGTGATGTAAGAGACTATGCTCTTATTGAAGCTTTTCACCTATCAGTTCTGAAGTACCAGAGTAATGGGTCATCAAAAGAAGAATTAGTAGAAAAAGCTAGAGCTGCGGCAAGAAGAGATAAGGAACTTCTTATTTCTCCCGAATACTTTTCGTTTTTGAAGAAAAAATGTGATCGTATAAGTCGGGTGCAAATCCTTCCTAAACGTGGTCAGTACCATAATGAGATGAATAGGTTTCGTTATGATGTGATTATACATGTGGGAAATAAGTGTACTTCCGATGAAAATCCCTTTGTGTTACCAGAATGGAAAAGACAGAAGTGGTCGAAAGGAATGTCTTTGGACTTGTTACTTTCTTCTGGTTTCAACAACATTTGTTTAGACGGTTATCCTGACAAACGAGTTTCGTATGAATTTAATTTATTACTTGGTGATAAGTTAGATCTTCAGTCTATAAAGACTGTTGATGAGTTATACGACTTGGCTGTTTTAAATGGATATTTCCTGTCGATACACAAGTCAACGGAAAGCGCCGTATCAGACAGATTACATTTGCTTTTTACCAAAAGTAAGAAGACTTTTGATACAGCGGAGATTAGCACTAGTTTAAGATCTGAAAGTAAACTTTCTAATACACCATATGTAGGCACAAGCCAATATGAGACTGAATTAAGGTCATTCCTACAAGGCATTCTCCCTGACTATATTGTCCCATCGTTGTTCGTCGAGGTCGATGAATTTCCGTTAACCATTAACGGGAAGCTCGACAGGAAATCACTGCCAAAGCCTAATTTAATAGAGTCTAATAATTATGTCCCACCCAGAAATTATATAGAAGAAGAGCTGTGTGATATTTGGGCTTCTATTCTAGGACTAGAAAGTGTTGGGATCGATGATAACTTTTTTAGAATCGGTGGGGATTCTATTTCAGCTATTAAGTTGGGAGCTCAGGTTAAAAAACGTTTAAATAGGGAGCTCCCATTGTCACTCTTATATGGTAATCCTAGGATTTCAGATGTTTCTGATTGCCTAAAACCCATTGAGGTTGTGAATATTACTAGAGTTGAAAGTATCGAGCCGGACGACGATGTAGAAGAGTTTACGTTTTAGTTCTGGGTATCATAGTTATGATGAATATAATTTATAAAGTATATAAAAACGATGCCGCTGTTTGGGTGTTGGGTGACGATTTGAAAGCAGCTTTCTCTAAGAATGATGCTACTGGTAGCTTGAAAATCTTGATTAGAGAAAATATTTCTTTGGTCAAGGAGTTTTTAAGGGAAAATAAAGTGGAGAGTAGGAAGGATTTTCTACTTTATTGTAGAAAAGTTTTTTCGCAATGTTCGTTTGCGCAAGAAAGGTTATGGTTTATAGAACGCTATGAACAAGGAACCGATAGCTACCATATCCCTTATATTGCTACCCTAAAAGATGATACTGATGAAGGAGCTTTAGTCCGCGCGATTACCAAGATCATAGCTCGCCATCCAGTGTTAAATAGCACGTACCATCAAACGGATGAAGGGGACTGCTACACTCAGCTGCGCTCAGAAGGCATTATTGTTGATCACCAAATCCTAGGTGATAGAAAGCATCTAATGGAATGCCTAAAGAACGACGTGAAGCACCCGTTTGATCTTTCGTTTGAAGCCCCGTTCCGTATGTGCCGATATGATTGCGACGGTGAACGTTTTCTTTTATTGCTTTGGCATCATATTGCATTCGATGGTTGGTCTTCAGACGTATTTGTGCGTGAACTCTCTGAGTTATATCAAGCTGAAATAGAGCAGCGCCCAGCTCAACTACCTGAGCTATCGATTAGCTATAGTGATTATGCCCAATGGCAGCGAGATCACCTGACTGGAGAGGTGCTTGATGAGCAACTTCAATATTGGCGGGAACAATTATCAGGTTATGAACCATTGGGGTTACTGACAGACTACCCAAGGCCTGCGCAAGTGAGTTATGTGGGGGAAGATATTGACTTCGTGCTTAATGCCGAGCTGTCTCAAGCCTTACGGGAATCCGCTAAACAAAGAGACACCACGCTTTATTCATTGCTCTTAAGTGGCTTTTACTTGTTACTGAGCCGAGTCGCGAATCAACAGGATATCGTGATTGGAACGCCATCGGATAACCGTCATTATACGCATACGCACGATTTAATTGGTTTTTTTGTTAATTCTTTGGCACTACGAACCCGAGTAGCGCCAGAGCAAGATATCGATTCATTTGTCGAGCAAGTCCACCAAGTAGTAATGGATGCCAAAGTGCATCAGGAGTTGCCATTTGAAAAGCTGATCAGTGAACTGGATATTGAGAGAGATCCATCACGGCACCCATTATTTCAAGTGATGTTTGGAGTGCATCGCTTTGGCAATAACCCAGTAGAAGGTGAGTTTCCACTCGTTTCTCAAGATATGGAGAAGCTTGGTTACACCCCTGCTAAGTTTGATATCAGCTTATTGTTGGATGCCGGCCAAGCGAGTATTCACGGTAAATGGAACTTTGCCAACGCTCTGTATGATAACGAGACCATCGTCCACTATCAGGAGATGTATATCCGGGTCTTATCGTGGTTGGTTAATAGCTCAGGACAAACAATTAAACAGGTTGATGTCCTGTCTAACGCAGAGAAAGAGAAGCTTTTATATCAGTGGAATGACACCAATTCAGCGTACCCACAAGAGAAGACA
>NZ_CANMWS010000056.1 GCF_947501665.1 uncultured Shewanella sp.
AAGCATACCACTACCAGCAGTTGGCTCTCCACCATCTGATCATCCATGAGTATTGCACTTATTATATGAATTTAGGAATAACTTTTAGTTAAGCACTTAGCACCTTTGGTGCTCTGCAAATAGTCGGTGTATAAATCAAGCTTAGCTTTTTATCAGGAAAGAGTATCAGGTATGGTTTGTGTAACACCAGTCAATACTATTTAATCAATTCAACTCAGTTATGGAATTACAGTTTTTTATGTTGACCTTCTAGTCTAGATAATAAAGTTTTTTACATTTTTACATATTTTATCTATTAATTTATATTTGTTTTTTATATTTGTCTTTAAATTTAATTGGTTATGATTTATTTATTTGTTACACATTACCTAGGTATTAACATTGGTTAATCTTTATAATTTACTTCTATGTTATTTGTTTTCAGGTTCAGTTTGGTGAAGGAGTTCATATGTTTTACCCAGAAGCCGTCACCGTATGGTTTATTGTGTTAGGTGTTGTCTTATTATGGAAAGTATGTGCTGTTTTAAAGAGAAGAGGCGTTCTTAATCATTATCTGATTAAAGAGAGGATAGGCTCAAGTCTGATAATGATAGAGTCATTTGTATTTCATGTACTGAATAAAGAGATCAAGTGGCAACAAATACTAATTTTCATCAATAAACTTATTTTAATATTTAACGAAGATAAGGCGATTATATGATTGGTGTGACAACATACCGAGGTCGCTTTATTCAAGCGGTTCTTTGGGGAATTATCAGTAGCATTTTGAGTACGGGAGTCGTGATTACTCTTAGCCGTTTTCAATGGTTAATTGATTATGAGGGGATATATTTTTTCTGTACTATATTTATTGGGCTGGTACTAATTTTTGTAATAACCAATCACTTGTCATTACGAAATATCACTACATTTGCTAATCAGTGGGTTGCTGATTTAAGAGTTCGATTACAGCAAGCAGTATTGAATAGCGAATGGAGTGATTTTCAAAAAAAAGGGCGATCTTACTTCCATAACTTACTGACAGATGATGTACAGAAAGTGGAAGACTTTGCTCAACAGGCTCCATTATTAGTTACGAATCTTGTAAAAGTGATTCTATTACTGAGTTATATGGTTGTTTTTTTCCCTGTAGCTACTTCTCTTTTTATGTTAATGATGACTCTATTGTTAGTGATAATTTGGTTGTTGCAACGTCGATCTGAAGCACATCATTGCCGAACACGCTCTCAAAGAGTGGTGACTACACAACATATTTTAGATTCGGTTAATGGTTTTAGAGAATTGAAAGTTAATCCTGAGCGTTGTTGTTACTTTTCTAAACAATATATGGTGCCTGGGATCCATAAACTTCATCAATACCAGACTCGATCTTGGTTATGGGATCAACAAATAATTAGTACGTTTTGGTTAGGGTTCTATTTGCTCATTGGTGTCAGTTTAATGTTCCTTTATCAACAAAGCTCTGAACAAACATTGAGTTTTATTATCTTAATGATGATGGTAGTTTCCCCATTATCAATGTTGGTGATGAGTTTGAGCCAAGGAATGGCTGCCAGTGTAGCGTATGAGCACATTCAACAATTTACCCAGCAACGTGTTTCTATTCCTTCAAAAGATAGATTTTTTTTAGATGGGCAACCAATTCACCTTTCAACAGTGAGTTATCAATATCCAAGAGATATATCAGGCTCGGGTTTTGCTTTGAAAAAGATTGAGGCTATTTTTTTACCCGGACAATTGACTTTTATCATTGGAGAAAATGGGAGTGGTAAATCCAGTTTGATGGCTATCTTAACAACCCTAACTGTTCCAGATCATGGTTCTCTTCGTATCGGTGGCGTGAAACTTACACCTGATGATTACTCCTCTTGGCAATCTAGTTTGTCAGTTATTTATCAAAACCCTTATGTATTTTCTGAAAATTTAATTTTTGAGTTTAAAAAGAAAGGGGCTGTTTTTCAACGATATATGGCGTTATTTCACTTGCAGGACAAATTTAGCTTAAAAGATGGTCAGTTTATTGGAGTTGAGCAATTGTCTTTTGGTCAAAAAAAGCGTCTTAGCTTGGTATGTTCCTTGATGGAAGATAAACCTATATATATTTTTGATGAATGGGCTGCGGATCAAGATCCCTATTTTAGGAAACTTTTTTATGAGTACATTCTCCCTGATTTAAAAAACCAAGGAAAGGTCGTAATTGCGATTACCCACGATCCTGATTGGTTTTCCCTTGCCGATCAAATTATAGAAATGACGCAAGGTCAAGCGATTCTTCGCCCTGTTTCTGAATTCTAGCGCTTAGGACATCAGGGGTATTTATTATCAATAAGTCATTTAGTTAGCTGTTGCTAAGAAAGCTGTAATAAATTATATAAGTGAGTTGTTCAATGAGTGTTTATAAGACTTCTATTTCTGATTTCTTTTCCTTGCATCCAGCTCAGGAAAATATTTGGTATGATCAAAAAATTAATAGCGAGAGCCCTAAATATAATATTGGGCAGTACCAAGTAATTAATGGTGAAATCGATCTTTTGAGACTTATTCAGGCTTGGAGAAAAGTCATTGCGGTTAATGATGCCTTACGCTTGGATATTCAACAACAGGCAGTCGGAATTCCACTGCAGAGGGTGTTACCTCCTGAATTGGTTACTTCAGAGATTATAATGCTGGATTTTTCAGAACAGCCAACCGATGAAGCTGCTCAAACGTGGATGAAGAAGCAATATGAGCAAGTATTTGATGTTCATCGGGGAGAGAGATACCAATTAGCATTGTTGAAAATCAATGCTGGGAGATATTATTTATATTCTCGTTTTCACCACCTTTTTGTCGACGGAATGAGTGTTTTTCAGATCTATGAACATATTTTTAGCGCTTATTACACGGCTATTTCAGAGGGGGCCCATCAAACGGAAAAGCGACCTGAGTATCAGCAAGTTGCTGAAAAAGCATCTGACTATATTTTGTCGAAACGTTATCAACGTGATAAAGAATATTGGCATCAGTTTTTATCGCAACATGAAATGAGTCGACTGACTCAGTTTTATCCTCAGCAAAGTCAGTCGGATACTTTTGAAGTTAGTTTGAGTCAAGAACTGACCGCAGGATTACGTGAGTTTTGTCAAATTCATCAAATCAGTTTAATGGTTTTTTTACTGAGTATTGTCAACCTTTATTTCACTAGAGTGTTGAAAACTGATGAGTTAGTGATCAGTACCTCGGTGCATGGCCGCCGAGGTAAAATTGGAATGCAGACTATTGGTATGCATTCCAATCAAATAATGATTGCGACAACAGTGGATGAAAAAAGTCATTTTATGGATTTAATAAAACTAAGTGATCACCAATTACGACAAGGGATGCGGCATTCACAATTTCCTTATGGTCATCAGAGTCGAATAACTGCTGATTTTAAAGTGGATATAAACGTGAACTATGAATACTATCCTCAAAGTGATTTTGGGATGAAATCTGAATATTTAAGTAATTCATCAGATTCTATTCCTTTAGATATTAGATTGAGTGATTTTAAGGGAGAGGATGCTCTTAGGTTGAGAGTGACGTATCAGCATGCTTTTTTTAATGATACAGATATTGAATCATTGTGCTCGCTATTTATGGGGTTAATGGATCAATGTATGACACAGCCGGAAACTCCCCTTCTAAACATTGGTTTATTGTCTGTGGCTGAACGACATAAACTGCTTTATACGTGGAATCAGACGGACGTAGATTATCCACAAGATAAGACACTTAGCCAATTGTTTGAAACACAAGTTAGCAATACACCTGAGCATATTGCATTGGTTTTTAATAATGAGTCATTGACTTATAGAGAACTTAACGACAAAGCCAATCAGTTGGCGTATGTGCTACGTGAGCAGTACGAAGCGCAATACGGTCATCCCTTACGTCCAGATACACTTATTGCCCTCTATTTTGATCGTAGTTTTGAGATGGTTGTGAGTATTTTAGCAGTACTAAAAGCGGGGGGAGCTTATGTGCCGATGTCACCAGAATACCCTAAAGCACGAACGCTTTTTATGTTGGCGGATACACAAGCGCCCATCGTGCTGTCTCAGCAGTGTCACAGTGTATTATTGAGTCATTGGTTGAAAGAGTTAAGTCCTTCACCTGTTGTTATCATTGCAGACAGTACAGGGTTAATGGATAAAAAGCCCAGCGGTAACCTTTGTTCGAACAGTGGTCCAGAGGATTTAGCGTATGTCATTTATACCTCGGGCACCACAGGTCAGCCTAAGGGCGTGATGGTTAGTCATGCATCTATTGTTAATCGATTAAACTGGATGCAGCAGTCTTATCCGTTGACTAATTCGGATGTTTTGTTACAAAAAACGCCTTATGTATTTGATGTATCTGTCTGGGAATTATTGTGGGCTATTCAGCAGGGGGCAACACTTGTTATTGCCGAGCCTGGAATACACAAAGTACCAGAACGACTGTATCAAACTGTGATAGCCAATCATGTAACTAAGATTCATTTTGTTCCTTCTTTACTTGATGGTTTTATTCTTTATTTGAAAGCATTAACACTGAATATTCCATCTTGTTTGACTCATATTTTTTGTAGTGGTGAAATGTTACGCTCACAAACTATGAGAGAGTTTGAATCAGTTAATGGTTCAAATATTCAACTGCATAACTTGTATGGTCCGACTGAAGCAGCAATTGACGTTACAAGCTTTAATTGTTTGGAAGTTAATTCTGAGTTCATTTCATTAATTGGTAAAGCGATTAATAATACCCTATTGTACGTCCTTACTCCTCAGCTGCAGCCCACACCTATTGGTGTACCGGGTGAATTGTATATTGGTGGTGCAGGGTTGGCGAGAGGTTATTTAAACCGTGAAGAGTTAACCGCTGAGCGTTTCATTGATAATCCCTTTGCGACGGCTGCTGATATTGAAAAAGGGTATACCCGTTTGTATCGCACCGGTGATTTAGTACGTTGGGGGATGGATGGTAATCTGGAATATTTGGGCCGTTTGGACAGTCAGGTCAAAATCCGTGGCTACCGGATTGAACTGAGTGAAATTGAAAATGTGCTATGCCAGATTGAAGAGGTTAAACAAGCGGTAGTGATAGTTAAAGAAAGTGATAAAGACAATGACAGTGGTCAGTTTCTTGCCGCGTTTTATGTGCCCACTAAAGATAATAAAAATGGCAACGCAGTACTCGATAGCGACACCTTATGTGCTACGTTATCGCAATCGCTTCCCGATTATATGGTGCCAGTGAGTTTCACTCCAATTGAGCGTATTCCGTTAACCTTAAACGGTAAGCTTGACCGCTCAGCTTTACCTGAGCCTGAAGAGATGAGCAATGAGACTTATGTGGCGCCGCGTAATGATTTAGAGAATCAATTATATCAGGTTTGGCAGCAAGTACTTGGTTCAAAAAGGATCGGTATTCATGATAATTTCTTTCGTATTGGTGGGGATTCTATTAGTGCGATACGTTTGAGCGCGAAAGCGAGAGAATTAGCTAATATCGATATTCCACTGGCAGAGTTATTTAAATATCCGACAATTGCAAAATTGGCCCAACATTTAGATTACGGGATTTTGATTATCCCTAAGGCCGAACAGCTAGATAAAATAAGGCTCTCATTTGCTCAAGAACGCTTATGGTTTATTGAGCAATTTGAAGCTGGCAGTTATACCTATCATATTCCTTATCTGGTGCGTTTACGTATTAAAACGGATCACTCATTATTGTTGAAAGCGATCAATTTGGTTGTGGCTCGCCATTCAGTGCTTAACAGTGTGTATTTGGAAACTGAGTCAGGTGAGGCGTATAGCCAAGAATTAGATTGTGTATTGGATTATCGAGTTCAAAAATGTGTTTCTCAAATTGAATTTGAGCAGTGCATTAGATTTGATGTTCAAACACCTTTTAAGTTAAGTGATCAAGCGCCGTTTCGTTTGCGTCGTTACGATGTTGATGGCAATCGCTATTTATTGTTCGTTTGGCATCATATTGCTTTTGATGGTTGGTCTAGTGAGGTTTTTTTCCATGAGTTGATGGAATGTTATCAGGCTCTTGATTCTGATAAGAAACCGAATCTAGCTGAGCAGTCTATTAACTATGGTGATTATGCAATATGGCAACGTGAAACCTTGCGAGGGGAGGTATTAAAGGTACAGTTGGATTACTGGCGAGAGAAATTAGCGAATTTTGAGACTTTGGATTTACCAATAGATAAGCCGAGGCCTTCACAAATAGACTATCGAGGGATTGATTATAATTTGACGTTAGATGTTGCAATGTCTAATGAATTAAGGGCACTCGCTCAAGAACATAATACCACCCTCTTTACGGTGATGTTGAGTGCTTTTTATCTGACTCTGAGTCAGCTGAGTAATCAGCAAGATATTATTGTCGGGGTTCCATCTGATAATAGGCATTTGGTGCAAACGCAATCTTTGATTGGGTTCTTTGTTAACTCATTGGTATTGCGAACACAGGTCACACCTGAATTAACGAGCTCTGAATTGATAAATCGAGTGCATGAGTGTGTACAAGAAGCCAAAGTGCATCAAGAATTACCTTTTGAGAAGTTGGTTAGTGAGTTGTGTATTGAGCGTGATCTGTCACGGCATCCATTGTTTCAAGTGATGTTTAGCTTGGAAAGCTTCAATATGGGCGGGATGCAAACCGAGGCGTTGTTTGATGAAGTGAGTTTGTTAGATGAGTCGTTGTTTTCACCAGCGAAATATGACTTGAGTTTATGTGTTGATGATGGCAATGAAGTATTAGTCATACAGTGGAATTATGCTCAAAGTTTATTTGAAACTAAGAGCATAGTACGTTTTGCAGGTATGTATAATAAGGCGCTATCCGCTTTACTAGCATCAGAGCATAAATTAGCTGAAGTCTGCTTATTATCGGATGATGAACGATATAGTTTGCTGCATACACGAAATAGCACTGAGGTGGCCTATCCGAAAGATAAAACACTTCAGCAATTGTTTGAAGCACAAGTGCTAAAGACACCCGATAATATTGCCTTAGTATTTGAAGAATCTGAGCTGACTTATAAAATATTAAATGAGAGAGCAAATCAATTAGCTCATAGCATTCGTAGCCAATATCAAGAAAAATATCAAAGCGAACTTAAACCTGACACTTTAATTGCCCTTTATTTGGATCGCAGCCTTGAGATGTTTGTGAGTATTCTGGCAGTACTTAAAGCGGGGGGAGCCTATGTGCCGATAGCTGTAGAATTTCCTAGAGCTCGAACCCTTTTTGTATTGCAAGATACGAATGCGGCATTTATCATCACTCAAACTCATTATCAAACTCAATTAACTGAGTGGCTTAATGCAGCTGATTTGGACTGTACTGTTATCCCTGTGATGGTGGATAGCGCTAATGGCGATAGAACCAAGCATCAAAATGCTGATATTAACAGTCTTGTTTATAGTAACTTAGCTTCTTACTCATCTGATAACCCAGCTTGTATTAATAAACATTCAGATTTAGCTTATGTCATTTATACTTCAGGTACCACAGGGACACCCAAAGGTGTGATGATTGAGCATAGCGCTATCATTAATCGTCTGCATTGGATGCAATCACACCAATTATTAGATCAATCTGATGTCGTATTACAAAAAACACCTTATATTTTTGATGTTTCATTGTGGGAACTGTTAGGTCCAAGTCAGGTTGGTGCCTGTTTGGTCATGGCGCCGCCTAATAGTCATACTGACCCTGAAACATTATACTCATTAATTTCTCGATACGGAATTACAGCTCTTGACTTTTCTCCTTCTTTGTTAGAAGGCTTAAGCCAATCTTTAGCTGCATCAGGCAAAGTATTACCGTTTTCAGTTCGTCGTGTTTTTTGTGGTGGAGAGGCATTAACGGCCACTCAGGTTGCTTGTTTTTATCAAGTGAGTATTAATTCTACAAAATTGTATCATATGTATGGCCCGACTGAGGCTGCTATTGATTCGACATATTATGAGTGTCAGCCGCAAAATGCCGTTACTTCGCCTCCTCTTGGTCAAGTTATTGATAACATAAGACTGTATGTGTTAAATGCAGTGGGACAGCTAACCCCTATTGGTGTACCGGGTGAATTGTATATTGGTGGTGCAGGGTTGGCGAGAGGTTATTTAAACCGTGAAGAGTTAAC
>NZ_CANMWS010000057.1 GCF_947501665.1 uncultured Shewanella sp.
GAGTGGCCAAAGGGATCAGACTGTAAATCTGACGGCTCAGCCTTCGAAGGTTCGAATCCTTCTCCCTCCACCATTTTATTCATCCTTCTTTCATCCAAAGTAGAAGGATATTCCCATCAAACCAACCTCGCCATAACATCATTTATTGCATTACTCGATAACAGCTTATCGTTAAACGTTAATCTACACGTGAACTCAATTTCAATAAAACAGAAGATCCCTGTCTCTTAGTCAGCCAAAACCATCATGTTAATAGAATGCATGAATTTTAAATAAACCGTTCATAATCAGTTTTATCTGTGTATAAAAAGCAATAAAATTTCCCTAATAGTGTCAGTTTGCTATCATTACTAATGCATTTTAATTATTATTTATCTTTTATTGTTATAAAGGACGAAATAGTGACGAATACTTGGGTCAATCAAGCCATTGAGAAAATTGAAGCCGATTTTCAACGCAGTGCAGAAACACACCTCATAAAACTTGAGATCCCGTCACTCGATGGTATCGATATTTATCTGAAAGATGAAAGTACTCACCCCACTGGCAGCCTAAAACATCGTTTAGCACGCTCCTTATTTTTATACGCATTGTGTAACGGCTGGATCAGAGAAGGTACTACGATAATTGAGTCGTCATCAGGCAGCACAGCCGTATCGGAAGCTTATTTTGCCCGCTTATTAGGGCTACCCTTTATCGCGGTTATGCCAGCAAAAACAGCTAAAAAGAAAGCGCAACAAATTGAATTTTACGGGGGGAAATGTCATTTTGTCGATCATTCCAGTCAAATTTATGCTGAATCGGAAAAGCTGGCAAGTGAACTCAATGGTCATTATATGGATCAATTTACTTTTGCAGAACGGGCTACCGATTGGCGCGGCAACAACAATATTGCCAACGCGATTTTTGAACAAATGCAAAAAGAGCGTCACCCTATTCCCAAATGGATTGTCATGAGTCCAGGAACGGGTGGGACCTCCGCCACAATTGGCCGTTATATTCGTTATCAAGGATTGAGAACTCAACTTTGTGTTGTCGATCCAGAGCATTCTGTTTTTTATGACTATTATCATTCTCATGACAAGAATCTTACTTGTAAAGAAGCCAGTAAAATAGAAGGCATTGGCCGACCACGGGTAGAACCTTCCTTTATAGCAGGTGTAGTCGATGATATGCAAAAGGTCCCTGATGCAGCAAGTATTGCAACAATGAATTGGCTTGAGCAATTGATTGGCCGTAAAACAGGCCCTTCTACAGGCACCAATCTATACGGCGTCTTAAAAATTGCCTCGCAAATGCATAAAGATGGTGAAAAAGGGGCTATCGTGACATTAATCTGCGATCCGGGAGAACGCTATCTTGACACCTATTACAATCCCCAATGGGTAGACGATAATATCGGCTCACTTGAACAATACCACAAACAATTAGAACAATTTAACCAGACGGGTCACCTCGCCTAACGTTTGCCATTAAAAAAGCGCCCATCAAGGCGCTTTTTTAAGGAACTTACCAACAAGTCTCTTCATCTTCAGCAGCTTTCAACCTGTACTAAACTAATCAATATCTAAATACTTATGGGTTTGAATAGACAGGCGCCAATTACGCTCAATACACACCCGCATAGCTAACGCCGTTGCTCTATCTTTTTGACTGATAGGTTGTAAACAAATGGTTTTTTGTGAGCAATCAATGCCTGTCAGCAATTCATCTAAATCATCAATATGACCTTCTGTTGCAACAGGGTGTTTTATTTCATTGGCACGGTTCAAGGCTTGAGTCAGGACACTGAAGCCTCCTTTCATGTTGATTTTTGGTGAAACGGTTACCCACGCATCATCCACGCACTGTATTTCAAATGTCCCGCTGGTTTCAATTTGCGTACTAAAACCTTGTGCATGTAGCTCATGGGTTAAGGGGGTTAAATCGTATAAACACGGCTCTCCACCGGTGATCACCACATGTTTAGCGGTAAAGCCCTTAACGACAAACGCCTTCATGAGTGATGCCGCAGTATGATCCGCCCAACGCCCAATAGCCCCATCCACTTGGATCACCTCGCTTGCAGAGACCTTATGCTCATCCAGTACTTCCCAAGTCTGTTTTGTATCACACCACGCACAACCAACAGGGCACCCTTGAAGCCTGACAAATATTGCTGGCACGCCCGTATGAGTACCTTCGCCTTGAATTGTCTCAAAAACTTCATTAACTGGATAATTCATTTGATACCTCTATTTTATTTAGGCGGCATTTATAGTGGATTTTTCACTTGGCTGCAAGCCCCAATGCTTTTTAGCCATTAACCTCAATCACGTTATTGAAGCCAAGGCGCTTTAATAACCTATATTGGTGATAATTCGAAATGACAACATGACATTTTATTTCTATATGAAAAAAGGTGATTCAGGTACACTAACACTATTGCCCATAACATAAATTGATAAATAAAAATGACCTCAAAAGCAATTGTTGTTTTCTCTGGTGGACAAGACTCTACCACATGCCTCGTTCAAGCATTAACCCAATATGATGAAGTCCACGCCATCACTTTCGATTATGATCAGCGTCATCGTCAAGAAATTGAAATAGCACAAACCTTAGGAGAAAAACTCGGCGTAGCCAGCCATAAGGTATTAAATGTCTCTTTATTGAACGAGCTCGCCATTTCATCTTTAACAAGAGATAATATTCCCGTTTCCCATACCTTAATGGACAATGGGTTACCCAATACATTTGTCCCTGGCCGCAATATTCTTTTTTTAACGCTCGCCGGTATTTATGCCTATCAAATTGGCGCTAAAGCCGTGATCACAGGCGTATGTGAAACCGATTTTTCAGGTTACCCTGATTGCCGCAATGATTTTGTCAAAGCAATGGAAAACGCATTAAAGCAAGGGATGGATTATGATCTCGCTTTAATCACCCCGTTAATGTGGCTGGATAAAGCTGAAACATGGGCCTTAGCCGATCAATATAATGCCTTAACACTGATCAAAGAGGAAACATTAACCTGTTACAACGGCATTATCGGCAGTGGATGTGGTACCTGTCCTTCTTGTGAACTCAGAAGTCGTGGTTTAAACACATACTTAGATAATAAAGCAGCCATATTGCAGCGTTTAGCAGATAAATGAATCTAACATTCTCATCACGCATAGCTAAAACACTTAAATCCCCTTACGGGATTGCACTACTCCTTAGCCTTTTATGTATTGGATTATTTTTTATCCATCAAGACACGCTGCTTGCTTATAGGCGACTTGCTATTGAGCAAGGTCAATGGTGGCGCATCATCACGGGCAATTTATTGCACACTAATGACTGGCACTTAATCATGAATTTAGCCGGTCTTTGGGCGATTTTGTTACTGCATAAACAGCATTACTCATCAATTGGACTTTTATGGCTATTGTTTATTTTATGCCTATTGCAAGGTATCGGTTTATACCTGTTTTATCCCAATTTATTAGGTTATGTTGGCTTAAGTGGAGTCCTTCATGGTCTCTTTAGTTATGGGGTTATTCAAGATTGCCGCACCGGCTATAAGAGCGGTTATTTATTACTTCTGGGTGTGATTGTGAAGGTCACCTATGAGCAAATACAAGGCGCCAGCCCAGAGGTTATCAAACTCATCGGGGCAAGAGTCGCAACAGAGGCACATCTCGTAGGTCTTCTCAGTGGGCTCTTATGTGCGGCAGCTCTGTATGGCATTCAACGCCTATGTCAGCGTTAACGATATATCGATTGGCTCGCAGCGACTTTTAATAAGAACAGGCAAACACGATTCCATTGACGTTTGCCTGTTCAAATATTGATTTAAGCCGTTACCAAAGCTTCTCTGAGCCGCTTAACTTCATCACGCATAGCAGCTGCTTGCTCAAACTCTAGATTTTTTGCGTGCTCATGCATTTGCTTTTCGAGTCTGTCAATTTCATGACTCAAATCAGCAATATTTTGCACCTGATACTGAGATTGAGGCTCAGCCACTTTACGCTGCTCACTAGACGATAAGCTTCCTCGGCTGTCACCGACATCCATCACATCAGTGATGGTTTTAGACACACCCCTTACCGTAATATTATTGTCAATATTAAATTGATGCTGCTTGGCTCGACGACGCTCTGTTTCATCAATGGCTTTTTTCATCGACTTTGTGATCCTGTCACCGTAGAGGATCACCTTACCATTAATATTTCGCGCCGCTCGGCCTATTGTCTGAATAAGGGAGCGCTCAGAACGTAAAAAGCCTTCTTTGTCAGCATCTAAAATGCACACTAAAGAGACCTCTGGCATATCCAGTCCTTCACGTAGCAAGTTAATCCCAATAAGAACATCAAATACACCGAGCCTTAAATCTCGAATAATTTCAACTCTTTCAACAGTATCAATATCTGAATGTAAATAGCGTACTTTAACACCATGCTCATCTAAATACTCAGAGAGATCTTCTGCCATTCGCTTGGTTAAGGTTGTCACTAATACCCGTTCATTAACGGCCACACGCTGAGTAATTTCAGACAATAAATCGTCAACTTGAATAGCCACTGGACGGACTTCAATCTCAGGATCAAGTAATCCAGTGGGTCTGACAACTTGCTCAGCAATCTCATCGCCACTTTTCACCAATTCATAATCATTTGGCGTAGCCGATACATAAATCGTTTGTGGCATTAATGCCTCAAACTCTTCAAATTTCAGCGGACGATTATCCAGCGCTGAAGGTAAACGAAAACCATATTCCACTAAATTCATTTTACGAGAACGATCACCTTTATACATCGCCCCTATTTGCGGTACTGTCACATGGGATTCATCAAGAATTAATAAACCATCATCAGGTAAATAATCAAGTAGAGTCGGCGGCCCCTCACCCACCCTGCGCCCAGACAAATAACGAGAATAATTTTCAATACCTGAGCAATAACCCAGTTCAACCATCATTTCAATATCATATTGTACTCTTTCAGTGATCCTTTGCGCCTCTATCAGCTTATTGTTATCGAGTAATTCTTGTTTACGCTCTCTTAATTCTTCTTTAATGGCTTCGGCGGCAGCCAGTACTGACTCTCGAGGCGTCACATAATGACTTTTTGGATAAACCGTTGTTCGCGCCAAACGCTTTAAAATGTGCCCCGTTAAGGGATCAAATAAACTCAGCCTTTCAATTTCATCATCAAAAAGTTCAACACGAATCGCATCTTTATCTGAATCAGCGGGAAAGATATCAATCACTTCACCTCTCACTCGATAAGTCCCTCGCTGTAATTCAATATCGTTGCGGGTATATTGCAACTCACTTAAGCGCTTTAATATATCCCTTTGCCCCATAAAATCGCCTTCACGTAAATGCAATAGCATTTTCATGTATGAATCTGGATCGCCCAAACCATAAATAGCAGACACGGATGCAATTAGAATGACATCTTTACGTTCTAATAAAGCCTTAGTTGCCGACAGGCGCATTTGTTCAATATGGGCATTGACTGAAGCATCTTTTTCAATAAAAGTGCCTGTCGAAGGCACATAGGCTTCAGGTTGGTAATAATCATAATAAGAAACAAAATATTCTACGGCGTTATGAGGGAAAAACTCTTTCATTTCACCATATAACTGAGCTGCCAAAGTCTTATTGGGTGCCATGATAATCGTCGGCCTCCCTAACGCTTTAATCACACTGGCAACCGTAAAGGTTTTACCAGAACCTGTCACCCCCAATAAGGTTTGACTTGCAATACCAGCTTCAATCCCCTCAATAAGCTGGTTAATCGCTTTGGGTTGATCGCCAGCCGGAGAATAGGGTGATACTAATTGAAATACGGGATCCGACACTGATTCATTTCCTTTTATAAAACTCCACGAGATTTTAAGTGACTCTCAGTCATTATCCAAGTCTATCTTCATAACAAAATGAAAAAGGATTACCTTGTACGATGACATGATATTCAAAATATACCTTCTCTTATCACAATAACACTGACTTTTCCGTTATCTCCAATCCAAGGTAGCCCCTAAAAAATGATCACATTAAAATACAAACAGGCAAGGGCAATATGCTTATTAAAGAAAGTAAACGACATAGCATTAAAGTATGACATTTTTATAAAAATACGATGAAACTTTAATACAGATAAAAAATACAGCCAAAATAGCGGTTTTATGACAAATAATTCAGCAATGATCACTGTTTAATACACAAGCACAAGCTTAATATAAGCGAGATTTAAATCACTAAATAGTTTTCACATGACAATATCGATTGATTTTTATACATTATTGAAAAATAAAGAATAAAAATTAATGCTAAAATTAATACATTCTACGTAAAACTCAACTGACATAGGCTTTAGCTCTACGCTAAAGGATATCACCCACAGGGTTATCCACAGATTTAGTGGATAAGTCTCTCTATGCCCTATTGTAAGGGTATTTCCGACCCTTTTTTCTTTCTGCGGCACTTCTCAGCTTACCTGTTATTTTACAACAAATGAAAAAATATCCCATACTATTGGCTGATATACCTTCTTATATGAATAACTGATCACAAGCATTTCCTTCTCCATAGACAGGTAGACAGGTAGACAGGTAGACAGGTAGACAGGTAGACAGGTAGACAGGTAGACAGGTAGACAGGTAGACAGGTAGAC
>NZ_CANMWS010000058.1 GCF_947501665.1 uncultured Shewanella sp.
GATTCAAATGATGAGACAGATGATGAGACTGATGACGACTCAAGTGATGAGACAGATGACGATTCAAGTGATGAGACAGATGATGACTCAAGTGACGAGATAGATGATGATTCAAGTGATGAGACAGATGACGATTCAAATGATGAGACAGATGATGAGACTGATGACGACTCAAGTGATGAGACAGATGACGATTCAAGTGATGAGACTGATGACGACTCAAATGACGAGACAGATGATGACTCAAGTGATGAGACAGATGATGACTCAAGTGATGAGACCGATGATGACTCAAGTGATGAGACCGATGATGATTCAAGTGATGAGACCGATGATGATTCAAGTGATGAGACAGATGATGACTCAAGTGATGAGACAGATGATGACTCAAGTGATGAGACTGATGACGACTCAAGTGATGAGACAGATGACGATTCAAGTGATGAGACTGATGACGATTCAAATGATGAGACAGATGATGAGACTGATGACGACTCAAATGACGAGACAGATGATGACTCAAGTGATGAGACAGATGATGACTCAAGTGATGAGACAGATGATGATTCAAGTGATGAGATAGATGACGATTCAAGTGATGAGACAGAGGATGACTCAGATGACGTGATAGATGACGATTCCAGTGATGAGGTAGATGAGGAAGAAGGTAGAGAGCTATACGACACACCTTATGGCTTTAATGGTGGTACAGGATGGTCTAACTATAATAAGCCGACCAAGTTTCTTGGTATGAAGGTGGTGACAAAGCAGCTTTTTTCCATTACCACTGGAGGAAAATGTTCAATTACATTAGGTTCGGACACCACTTTAGTTGGAGGTGGAAAGCTTATGATCAAGGGGCTTGCTTGGTCAAAGCATGCACATTTGGGATATCATTTTGCTGGCAGCTTTCTCACGCTTTCTTGGAAAAATGATGAGAATGATATTTCGATTAAATCTCAAAAATTGGCTGCAGAGAATGAGAAGTTAGAAGGTGTGAGGTTTAAAGGATATATTAATAGCTGGGAGTCTAAGGTGACTTCTCAAGAATCATCTATAGCTAGGATCACTCAGCTCGGGCAAAAAGTTGACTTACTTGAAAGTAAATTAGGACAGACAGGTGTGGAACTTGAGAACACGCAAGTTTCAACCAATACGTCTCTATTACGTAAAAAAGTATTAAATACTAGAATTCAAAATGTGACTCAAGATTGTCAAAGTGTTGCTCAATCAACAGATCAATGTGCTAATGCGCTTGAGAAAGTATTCTTTAATGTAAAAACGTCAGCCAGTATAGCTGTAGAAGACAAAAAATTAATCTTAATGTAATAAAATACGAATAATACGAATAATACGAATAATACGAATAATACGAATAATACGAGGTGATTATGTCTAATATTAATACTGCAAATCAGTATTCTACTAGTGCAGACGATAATCCTGATGAGGATAATTATACTGAGAATTCCACTTATCGAACATTGCTAACGCTTAATGGGCATACATTATTTTATGTGAATACTTGGTATAAGTACACGCCTGGAATTGTGACTTGGGTGACTTTAGGCCAATGTAATTTAATCAACATTGGTAGTTTCACTGAAATTGTTTTTCCAAGCTCCATTTATTTTAATATGGGACCTTCACTCAGTTGGAATGGGAAAGTGTATGCAATGACATTTAAATACCAGGAGGCGGCAATCAAAAAATTGAGTGCCACGTTATTGTCTTGCAATGCTAAAGCTCAGCGTAAACAAGCTGTCATTAGCGGTATTAAAAATTATCTTGCTAATGTTGAAGTGTTATCCCATAAGGCCAGTATGCTTGGAGTGACATATAATCATTCAGCGAGAAGAGTCAATGTGGCTGCCTCAAAGGTTAAAGCGTTAGCTCTGGATGTTAAGCAAGAACAAGCCAGTATAGATAGTGGCTTGTTGGCGGTTAAAAATGTTGTTAACAGTAACTGTAAAGCTATGAATAAAGTGTCGAATATTAAATCTTTTTTGTCGAATAGTGTTTGCCGTGTTAATTCAGGTAATATCAGCATAAAAGATGACATTATTACTACTCATCTCTAAACGGCAGTATTCTTTATACATTTTTTAGTTTACTTCGTTGAATGAAGGTCGCTATTTATGTCTATAAAAATAATGAAAAAAGATGATATTGCAACTCTGTTGGTGCCTTATGAACTACAAGGGAAATCTTATTTATGTATTTCGATGATATTAGGGTTTGACTTACTTAATCCTGAAAAATGTATTAATGAACAAAACTTGTGGGCGGCGATTAATAAGAGTTTAGATGGACGTATGTTTGATGCGGGTATGCCTAAAATGCATCCTGAATGGTTGCTATCAGGCGCCTGTTTTAGTGGAGAAAAGTCAAGAGAAGTTGTAAAAGTCTCTGCCTATTTGGCTGGTTCTGAGAAACAACTTGATGTGTATGGAAACCGTCAATGGATACAGCATTTAGGGCGCCTTGTACCATCAGATCCAATGGCATTTAAACGTCAGCCTTTAACTTGGGAAATGACTTGGGGCGGGGAAGAAATTCCTGACAATACCTTAGGCTTGAGTGTGGTGGAAGAGTCTTACCCCTTACCTTGCTTATTTTATTCAAAAGATACTCACAGTAGTCGTATTGAAAATACGGGGCACCAAGCAGCGTGCTTTTTGCCTCTAGCTATCGATCATCCAATAAGAAAAGCCTGTATGGGCACTTATGATGAAGCTTGGTTTCGGGAACGCTGGCCAAGCGTCCCCCAAGATTTTGATTGGCATTTCTTCAATCAAGCGCCACTTGATCAACGTTTGACGGACTTTTTTAATGGCGGTGAGTCGTACCATTTAGTGAATTTACACCCTAAAGAGGCTAAGATAACGGGGAAATTACCTTTTTATCGCCCACGTGTTTTTGTGAGGCAGTATTCAGAGCTCTGTGATATGCCGACGCAAAATATCCAGTCATTGAAACGGGATGTTCAACAAAGTAATAATACGCTTAAACAAGATATTCAATATAAAATATCAGAAATAGGATTACGCAATGACACAGTGTGGTTTTTCCCTGAGCAGCAATTAGGGTTACGTATTTTTAGGGGCAATATTGAAATACAAGATGAAGAAGCCCTAGATGTATCTGATATTTTGTTTGTTAGTGAAGATAGAGATAAAGCGCCTTTAACCACAGAGCATTATATACATTATATGACTCATTATAATGCAGCTAAGGAAGCTGAATCTGCTGAAATGGCTCAGTTAGCTGAGAAAGCGAGTCAAGCTAAATATGATCTTGCATTAGCTGAAAAAGATTTGTCTGATATTCCCCAATATATGGCGTTCAAACAAGGTCAATTTGATAATACAATCCCTGCGGCAAAAGCGTCACCTCATGATTTTTTAGCTCAATTAGATAGGCAACTCGGAGCCAGTCACGGACAGTTAGCATCTTTGGCTCAAAATACCTCGGGCTTAACCCCTGAATTGCAGTCTTTATTGCAACAATCCGGTACGAAAATAAATGATATGAGATCGAGTTTTGCGCAGCAATTACAAATGCAAATGAAGCTCAAGCATGATATGGCGACAGATTTAAAACAGTTGAAATTAAATAAGCCAAATGTGGCTTCTAATCCTGAATATAATATGCAAGCCAAAGAGATTGAAAAGAAAGTTAATGCCCATGGGCAAATGTTTGACTCCCCACAAACCGATACGCCTTGGCATGATAAAGCCTCTGAATGGATTGCGCAAAGTAGTGAATTTGATTCTTTTTTAAAAAAACGTAAACAATTGATAAGCTTTGGTTTTAGAAAGCTCAACATTCAAAAGTTGATGCTAGGTTATCAGGCTCATGAAAGAGTGTTCGTTCCTCAAGAATGGGGGCTGACATTTGAAGAGATGCCAGATGATACGTTAACAACCCTACCTGCAGGTTGGGTATTACCTGAATATCAAGATGGATTATTTACCGCTTTACATATTCGACCTTCATTGTTTGAACCTGGATCTAATGTGCAGGTTTTTGGTAGTCAATCGTTGCCATGGCACAGTGCCTTACAATCTGGCTTGCCTGTGATTTTTTGTCAAGATAGAAGTTTTGCATGGTTAATCGAACAAGATGTAAGAGGCTTGCTCAATGTGATTGAAATGCCCTCTATTGAGACAGTGTTTATTGATGAAGTACAAGCTGTTATTGATGATGCGCCGCAGTTATTTTTGTTTACACAAAATATTGATGACATTACGCCATGGCAGGACATCTTTCCTATATTAGAGCCCGTTGAACTTAAAGAAAATATGTTGATTGAGCAAGCTTATGCTGGATCTGTGGATTTGATGGCTTGGTTAATTGATTACATTAAGCCTGCTGAAGGACAAAGTGCAGCAGGTATGCTAGCAAGCATTCAAAAGAAAAAACGCAAAGCGTTATTTGCCACGCCTAAGTTTACTAAAGAGCAAGCTCAAGCTGCTTTTGATAAAAAACAAGCCAGTTTATCTCAAGATTTAGGCTTAAATAGTGATTTACCATTAAAGGATGCCTTGTCAGCCGTTTTAGATCAAAAAGCCAGTTCATTGCAAGAGAAATTACCCGCAGGCCCTTCTACTGCTGCTTTTCAAAAAGGGCTTGATAAATTAAAAAATACGCCAGTAGCCACCGCTTCTGCCAGTGAACAATTGAGTCAACTATCACAGCAATCAATTGCACTGCTTGAGCAAGAGCAATCAAAAGTTCAATCAGATGATGCCAAAGATATTGTCAATAAACAATTAACGTTAGTGAAAAAAGAGTCTCAAGCAGCTATCGATAAGCTGAAAGAGCTGGAAGCGATTGAGCCGGTTAAAGTTGACGATATTGAGGCCGCCGTTGATTTTGAAAAATTAACCAGAGAGCAAGTCATTGACTGGTACAGCAAAGGCCAGTCTTTGGCTAAAAAGGATTTATCTGAATTGGATTTATCTTACCTTGATTTATCCCATGTTGATTTTACTGGGAGCATTTTATCTGAAACTAACTTTACTGGTGCAGTATTAACGTCAGCGAATATGCAAGACGTGGTTGCTACGGAAGCTATTTTTGATGATGCTAACTTAGAAAGGGCTGATCTTTGCCGAGCATTATTATCTGAGGCTCGAGGGGATAGAGCTTGCTTTTTACATGCCTGTTTAGATGACGCTGTCATGTCTGAAGTGCAATTTAATGAAGCTAACTTTATGTTTGCCAGCCTACATAAAGTGACAGCTTGTGGCAGTTATTTTATTGGTGCTTGTTTTAATGATAGCGTATTAACGCAAGCAAGTTTTCTTAATACCTTTATCGAAAAGACTTCTTTTCTTCGATGTGATGCGCTGAAAGTAAAATGTTTTGAAGCCAGTGCACAAGGGAGTGTGTGGACGGGGGCTAAGCTGAATAAGGCGCTGTTTTGGTCTGCCGATTTAAGGGGCGCTGATTTTACAAAGGCGCAATTAACCAATGCCCGTTTTGGCAGTGCGCAGTTATCAAAAGTGCGGTTTAATCAAGCCGTGTTAGTGAAGGCCAATTTTGCTGATGCAACCTTGTCTGATGCACATTTTCATCAAACCAACATGGAAAATGTGTATTTCAGTAACGCCAATATGCAACGAGTGGAGCTGTTTGGAGTGAACTTAAAGCGAGCTCAGTGTCTTCGCAGTAATTTTAATGGCGCGCATTTTAAGGCGGTTAATGCGATACAAACCAATTTCATGCGCTC
>NZ_CANMWS010000059.1 GCF_947501665.1 uncultured Shewanella sp.
TAAGCAGCCTAAAGTCGTATTAGAGGAACTACGACAGGCTGCATAGGGGAGTATTGCACTTGCGAGTTGAATCCGCCGACTAGTATCCCGTTATCAGTAGAGTGCACAACACAGATAGGAACCAAAACAGCAATATTTAACAGTACTGCTTAACCCAAGTTCAAGTTAATAAATAATAGATATAAAAAAAGAAGCTCGAGAGCTTCTTTTTTATCACATACTCAATATTAACGAGTACGAGGACAAAGTTCTTCAGCGCTAAAAAAGTAAGCCACTTCACGCTGTGCTGATTCAAGAGAGTCAGAACCGTGAGCCGCATTTTCGTCAATGCTTTGAGCAAAATCAGCGCGAATAGTACCAGGAGCTGCTTCAGTGGGGTTGGTTGCACCTAAAATATCACGGTGTGCAAGAACAGCATTTTCACCTTCTAGCACTTGAACCATAATAGGACCTGATGTCATGAAAGCCACTAAAGCGCCAAAGAAAGGACGCTCACTGTGCTCAGCGTAAAAACCTTCAGCTTGCTCTTGAGATAAATGTACCATTTTAGCAGCAACAATTTTTAGACCAGCAGCTTCAAAACGGTTATAGATAGCGCCAATATTATTTTTGGCAACAGCATCAGGCTTTACAATTGAAAAAGTACGTTCGATAGCCATGAAAAGCATCCTTTTTTATAAACATGTATTAAAATTCGCGCGGATTATACGAAATTTAATGCATAATTCATACCCTTGTATGAAAATCTCATACAAATAGACTCAAAGACACTCATTCACAATCTATTTATGAGTATGTAACAGCAAACCAAGCCGAGCTCCATTCGCTATCACACCTGAATGAAATTAATCCATTTCTTCAATCCAACATGCCTGAATAGCTTCTAGAATACGTTCATTACAATGCTGAAGATCATCATTAAACTCATCAAGTAATAAAATCCACTCATACAGATCGGTAAAACGCACTTTAAGAGGGTTAATATCTGGATACTTATCAATCAACGCTATTGCGATCTCTCGAGAATCAATCCATTTCAATGTCATATCCTCATTCCTAACAGAATACCATGACTAAAGTATATGACGACATATGAAATACACCCAAATCCACTCCAGTAACGTCCAAAATGGAAACTTTAGGTTTCAATCTTGAATCATTCCATTTTAAAGCATTACTTCACGTAATTTCTAATACCACGATTTTCAATGGATGATTGCCATCGAAAGAAGGAAAATCATCATGGGGAGTTAACCAAGTATGTCCACTCACGCTTCTTCCTTGTTTTTCAACACAGCGAACTAAACTCGCATACCATTGCTCTCTTTCTACCTTAGCCACATTATTACAACACACAATCCGACCGCCTTTTTTGGTTGCTAGCATGGCAGGTTTGAATAAACTTTGATAATCATTAATCAAATCAACTGTACCAAAAGGGCTTTTTGCAAACCGGGGAGGATCGAGAAAAACAAGATCAAATTGAGTGGCTGATAGCTTTGGATACTCCGGTAATTTTTTGTTTCCTCTTGCAATCACTTTCAACCCTGCAAATTGACGGATCGCAGGAAATACATCACTTTGTATAAACTCACACTGTGAAACTACATTATTTAACTGAGCATTTTTTTCACCCGCCTTCAAAGCAAATGATGAAAAGTCCACATTAACGACACGTTTTGCCCCCCCAACAGCAGCAGCAATGCCAATTCCACAGGTATAGGAAAATAGATTAAGCACTGTTTTATTTGCACTATTAGCTTTAACAAATTCTCGACCAATACGCATATCAAGAAACAGCCAAGGATCTTGCCCCACATGCCTTAGTTTAGAAGTAAATAAAATTTCATTTTCTCTAATTACCTGGGCTGTCTCAGCACTATCACTCACATTCAAGTCTAATGCATTCAATACTCTAGAATTTCTCTTAGAACGATCATTATAGACAATAGGAAGTAAAGTATGCTGAGATAAAACCTCACTCAGTTCAGCCAATACCTGCTCTTCAACTGTTTGATGAAAGCTTTGCACTAACCAAGTACTACCATAGCGATCAATCGTCAACCCATCAATACCTTCAACGGTACCATGGAATACCCTAAAACAATCCGTTTCAGCCAAACTCACTGGTACAAACATTTTTTGACGTTTTGCTAAAGCCGCCATTAATAATGAAGAAATAGTCATACAAAGAAACTCACAGAAAAACGCTAGAAGAATAATCTGCGCATGATAACAAAATCGCCTTCACAAATAAGACTTAAATGACCACAAGGACATATTTATCTGATGGAATAAAAGGAAATGCCAAAACAAAACAGATAAACTAATCATAAGTGGTTAAATAAAAAGCACATTAAGTAAATACGCTATACAAGATAACAGACATACATTAAGGTCAATATTTAATAATATAATATGAAATATAGTGATTATTTTTAAGTTGAGTCAACTTAAGTCGCTTCTTTTTACTGATCTTTTTTCTCCGCTCTCAATTAAGGCTATTCTCTTGGCAAATTTCTCCACACATCTCAAAGCAAGTACCCTTACCAGCGCACCTTTAAGCTCTATTGCACTCGCAACACATATTTTAACCCTTCCAGAAAGCTTATTGTTATTTTCTATTGGTGCCTTATCGGGCCTGCTTCCCGATCTCGACTCCGATAACTCCACTTCAATTCAATGGCTTTTTAGTATTCTAGGCTTCTTTTTATCAGCAAGTGTTATCTTTTTATACCCTCTATCTTCCTTGATGGAGATGTGGGTAGTGGGCATTGTGATTTATGTGATAACAATGTACGCCATCAAGCCCATATTTGAAAAAATTACTGTTCACAGAGGAACATTACATTCCATTCTAGCGGTAATAATGTTTGCTTTAGCTGGCATCACACTGAGCCTCGTTATGCAACAATCATTGAGCTTATCCCTTCTCATTGGATTAGCGATTTTAATTGGTGCCTTAACCCACTTGGTACTCGATGAATGCTATAGCGTCGATTTAGCAAATAATACGCTCAAATCCTCCTTTGGCACGGCAATGAAATTCCTAGACAGGCGCTACCCATTAACCACCTTAATACAAGTGTTATTCATCGGTGCAGGCCTGTTTTATCTTTACCCTTATAGTGATGAAATGCGTTCTGTTTTAGTTATATGGCAAATCCAACTTGAAAATCTTACCATCATCCCTTCCTTTATTAGCCAATGGTGGCGATAAAACATATTATACAAAAGCCTTAACATAAAATTGCTTATCTTAAGGCTCAAATTCCGCCCTTGACTATCGATACTCAGTCACATAAAGACATCAATAAAAGATCAAGATAAAATCAATGAGAACACAGCAACAAATATAAATAAACAACGCTAACTTTAAGTGCCCACTTTTACCTGTAAAAGTGGGCCATCAGAATGACTAACCCATAATAAAAAATACCAATGGAAAATTGACTGTTACTGATATTTCTACTCCATATTATTTTGACGAGCAGTTTAAAAATACTATTTTTAAATCAGTGGATTACCTTGATGTAGAATAATCAAAAACCCCTTTACCGAAATAGATTTTCTTTTTCATCACTTCAGATAAATCAAAAACACCTACACTAAACATAAAACATCTAAAAGGATTGCATTGTATGACAGTGATAGTGACAGGTGAACTCACCAGTGAAAAATTCAATCAATTTAAGGTCACCCCTCAATATCAGGGCCATGCTTACCTAACATTATTGCGCCATAAACAATCAATACCTGCAAACTACTTAGCGGGTGTTGAAGCCATAGGCGCAGGTTATGATATTTTTGGCCATTATGCCTTTGCAAAAAGTATCACCACGCCACTATTTGACTGGTCAAAAACAGATTGCCACGCAGTCAATTTTAACAAACCTGCCCAAGTGCCCTCACCTGTCACTGTGAACGATATCAACAGCGACGAATATCGATGCTTCTCTGGTGGCAATATCGCCAAATATCAAAACAGCTTATCCCAATCTGCCCACATTCCAGATGCATATAATTTATTTTCTAGCGCCGTTAGAAATGACTTTTCTTCACGAAGTCTCAGAGAGGCAGAAAATGCATTCACCAGAATACAACACACTATTCAACTCTGGTCCTTACAATTAAAAGAGCATCCTAGTCAATTAAGAGCACTTTTAAAAGATAACATAAAAGCAGCCATCAATGCTGCTGATTCAGCTTCTGATTACGAGCAACTATTTGCTCAATATGGCAGTCACTTCTTAACGGGCATTGTGATTGGCGGCCGAGCCGTTTTTGCCTCATCAACCAATAAAATCCACATGAATAATGCCTACCCAATTGAGACTATCGCAAAAGCTGTGTACCAAAAATTAACAGGTCAACTATCTAGTGAGGATGAGCAAGAATATGAAGAAGCCCTGTATAGTTTTTGTGCCCACTCCAATTCACGACATCTTGTTATTGGTGGGGATTATCAACCCGCCATGCAGACATTTACAGGGCATAAGCAACGCATTGACGATTGGCGATACTCCATTAATAATGCCGCCACCATGATTGACTTTACCCAAGAGCGACCACTGACCGGTATTTGGGAGCTATGCGATCAGATCGAACATCAACACAAAATGCACAATTATTTTAAAGAAACCTGGGCAATGAATGGGTTTAAGTCCCATCAAATTTGGGCTGACTACATTGATAGTATTATCATTATTCGCGGTGACAATTCATCCATCAAGCCACCCAGTGGCTACCTGAAAATCCCTGTTAACTTAAATAAAGACTCTGGCGGGGACTATATTTATCTTTGCTATCATAAAGTCTCCGCAGACGGAGCAAGAATAGATAATCCTAAATGTATAGCCGATCTGAAAATTATCATGGGAGAACGCACTCAACCGGATATCGGTTTTACGAAACTGGATGTGGATTTAAACAAAGGCTCTGGCGGAGAATACATTTACCTATGCTATAAAAAAAGCCCCTTTATCGATAGTATTGCCATCAAAGATCTCGATGTGATCAGCGGCTCAGATCCCGAACTTCAAGCACCTTCTGGGTTTACAAGGCTTGATCACGACCTT
>NZ_CANMWS010000060.1 GCF_947501665.1 uncultured Shewanella sp.
ACGGCGGACTGTTAATCCGTATGTCACTGGTTCGAGTCCAGTCTGGGGAGCCATTATCAATCAGTTAGATTGTATCATTGGCCTAGCAGTAATTTGTAAGTGTAAAAATTTAATATTGCGATTCCCCTGTAGTTCAGTTGGTAGAACGGCGGACTGTTAATCCGTATGTCACTGGTTCGAGTCCAGTCTGGGGAGCCATTATCAATCAGTTAGATTGTATCAATTGGCCTAGCAGTAATTTGTAAGTGTAAAAATTTAATATTGCGATTCCCCTGTAGTTCAGTTGGTAGAACGGCGGACTGTTAATCCGTATGTCACTGGTTCGAGTCCAGTCTGGGGAGCCATTTCAACGCACAGTTAACACATCATTATCTACTTTTTTTATTCCCTAACTCTATCTATTTTATACTTCTATTTATAATGAATAGAGTTATTCTATTCGTTGTCGATCTCAAAATCATACAAATCAATGGTTTACAAAACCCATCAACGGCCATAATTCTGTTGTTAAAAAGTCCATTCTCAAAAGCGATGTTATACCAATCTAAGTAAGTGATCATTCAGCGGGAATTAAAAATGCAGTAGGCAAGGTGGCGGTTTGACGGTAATCGTTATTCTATATCGAAAACAGACAACGCAGCATAACGTATTTTTAAACCCGCACACTCAGCATTTTTCAGTTTTATTCCCGCAATGTCCCTTTTTTCGACTATTTTTGAAGCGAACTTTTAAACCTTGCTCTGAATGTGTTGTTTAACGGCAAGGAAAAGCTGATAATAGAGGCAATATTATCTTAATTATGAAAAAAGATGAGCGAGTATCTTCTACTATTGATCAGCACAGTACTGGTCAACAACTTCGTATTGGTGAAATTTTTAGGGCTATGCCCCTTTATGGGGGTATCCAGTAAACTTGAATCCGCTATTGGTATGTCAATGGCTACCACCTTTGTATTGACCTTAGCATCGATTTTAAGCTACCTCGTCGATCACTACCTCCTTCTTCCTTTTGACTTAGATTACTTACGCACCATGAGCTTTATATTAGTCATTGCTGTCGTGGTCCAATTTACAGAAATGTTAGTACAAAAAACCAGTGCAGCATTACACCGAGCATTAGGCATTTATTTGCCACTGATCACAACTAACTGTGCTGTTTTAGGCGTTGCATTACTCAATACCAATGAACACCATAATTTATTTGAATCTGGGATCTACGGATTTGGCGCAGCAGTTGGTTTTTCTATGGTATTAATTTTATTTTCTGCGATGCGTGAGCGGCTCGCCGCCGCTGATATTCCCAGCCCTTTCAAGGGCGGCGCAATCGCAATGATCACAGCAGGACTAATGTCTCTTGCTTTTATGGGCTTTACAGGGTTGGTTAAATAGTGTTGTCAGGTATCTTATTTGCCGTCATTGTGCTGACGTTATTAGCACTGTGTTTCGGTTTTTTGCTCGGGTTTGCCGCTGAAAAATTTAAAGTTGATGGAGATCCCCTCACCGATCAAGTTGAGGCCTTATTGCCACAAACACAATGTGGCCAATGCGGCTATCCAGGCTGCAGGCCTTATGCTGAAGCCATTACCTCTGGGGATAAAATCAATAAATGTCCTCCCGGTGGTACGGCAACTATGGAAAAACTAGCAGCATTGGTTGGAGTTGACCCTGAACCATTAAATCAAGTAGAAGAAAATAGCGTAAAAAAAGTGGCCTTTATTCGAGAAGAAGAATGCATTGGCTGCACCAAGTGTATTCAAGCATGCCCTGTCGATGCCATCTTAGGCGCCGGGAAGTTAATGCACACTGTGATCAGCGATTATTGTACAGGCTGCGATCTCTGTGTCGCCCCCTGTCCTGTAGACTGTATTGATATGCTCCCCGTAAAACAAACCCCTAAAAATTGGAACTGGCAGCTTAACTCTATTCCTGTCACTGTATTGGAAGAGGAAAAGTCATGCTAAGTTTACTTGAACAAATTGATAATGGCACTCTTTGGCAATCCCCAGGCGGGATCCATCCCCCCCAATTAAAGTCGTTATCTAATCAAACGAAAATCACAAGGCTGCCTTTAGCAAAAGAATACATCATTCCAGTCCCCCAGCTAGGGGAACAAGCTGTTCTCGCCGTCAATGTGGGTGAACATGTTCTCAAAGGAACCCCACTCACTAAAGGCCATAGCGCTACCTATCTTGCGGTTCATGCCCCCACATCAGGTACACTCGTTGCCGTGGAGGAGCGAGAAAGCAACCATGCATCAGGGCTTCCCGTATTAAGTTGTATTATTCAAGCCGATGGACTGGATACTTGGTGTGCGCGGACTCCTCAAAATAATTTTCAGGCACTAACGAATGAAGCAATATTGACCCGCATACAATCCGCCGGTATTGCTGGATTGGGGGGCGCAGCCTTTCCAACACACATCAAGCTCAACCCTGTTAGCGATATTGAGTTACTGATCATTAATGGTATTGAATGTGAACCTTATATCACCTCAGACGACCGCTTAATGCGAGAGTACAGTGATGATATCTTAACGGGGATCAACATTATTCAAAAGTTGATTGAGCCCAAGCGTATTATTATTGCCATCGAAGATAATAAGCCAGAAGCAATTAAGGCCATTGAACAGGCTATTAAAACACATCCCATTCATCATCATTCAATACGTGTCACCGCCGTACCCACTAAATACCCCTCGGGCGGTGAAAAACAACTCATACAAATTTTAACGGGCCAAGAAGTTCCTTCTGGCGCCATTCCCGCACAACTTGGCATGTTAGTGCAAAATGTCGGTACTGCCTTTGCCATTAAAGAAGCCATTATTGATGATAAGCCACTTATCAAGCGTGTCGTCACTCTAACAGGAGAGCAAGTATCTCAGCCGGGAAATTACTGGTTACCCATTGGTACACCAATCAGCCACATATTATCGTTAGGACAAACGTTAAAGCAGCCCCATACCCCAACACAAACTGTCATCATCGGCGGGCCGATGATGGGCTATATGCTTCCACATACCGACGCTCCCATTATCAAAGGGACAAATTGTCTGCTATTGCCAAGCGAAAATGAAATGCAAGCTCAGCCAGAAGAAAAGCCTTGTATTCGCTGTGGAGAATGTGCCCAAGTTTGCCCAGCATTACTACTGCCACAGCAGTTATTTTGGCATGCCCAAGCCAAAGAATATGATAAAGCTGCCACTTATAACCTCCAAGATTGTATCGAATGCGGCTGTTGCAGTTATGTCTGCCCCAGTGATATCCCCCTTGTCGAATATTATCGCGTCGCAAAATCAGCCTTACGAGAGCAAGCCAAAGACAAACAAGAAGCCGATTTAGCCAAAGTGCGTTTTGATGCGAGAACGCAACGTTTAGAAGATGAAAAAGCGGCTCGCGAAGCCAAGCAACAACAGGCTGCATCAAGACGTAAAGCCAACATGTCAAATAAAGACAGTGATGTGATTGCAGCGGCAATGGCACGTATCAAAGCCAAAAAAGAGAGTGAAAGCTTAACGTCTGGCACCAATATAGATAATACACCTGTCAGTCCAAGCGATGTCACACCACAAACGGATAAAAAAGCGCAAATCGCGGCTGCGCTTGCAAGAGCGAAAGCAAAAAAAGCCCAAGCGAGCCAAGCAACACCAAGCCAAATGAATGCCAAAGACAACACTCCACTGCAAACACCTGATGAACAATCAGTAATGGCGCCAACCTCTGATAAAAAAGCGCAAATCGCCGCCGCCATTGCCAGAGCTAAAGCAAAGAAAGCACAAGCCATTGATGACGCCAAGCCATCGGTGAAGGCAGCCACAACTGAAAGAGATAACGCCTCTGCAGCTGTTGTCACCGAGACCACTATCTCTAATGTAGTCTCAGATACAGCTTCAGATCCCGCAGCAGATAAAAAAGCCAAAATTGCCGCCGCGATTGCCAGAGCCAAAGCAAAGAAAGCAAAAGCCATTGATGACGCTAAGCCATCGGTGAAAGCAGCCACAACTGAACGAGATAGCGCCTCTGCAGCTGTTGTCAGCGAGACCACTATCTCTAATGCAGTCTCAGATACAGCTTCAGATCCCACGTCTGATAAAAAAGCCAGAATCGCTGCTGCCGTTGCTAAGGCAAAAGCCAAAAAAGCACAAGCAACAGTCATAAAACAACCGATAGAGCACACCATCACTGAGCGTGAAGAGACACCGGCTCAATTTATCTCAAATGTAGCCTCAGATCCCGCGTCTGATAAAAAA
>NZ_CANMWS010000061.1 GCF_947501665.1 uncultured Shewanella sp.
TATTTTTCCAGCTCAACCGCAGACATGTAGGTTAAAAATAGTCAGGTCATGATTTAATAAATGCTGAACGTTGAATTCGGGTGAAAGTCTTATTATGTTACTGATTAATAATGGCTGGCTCTAACCTCGTTATCATTAAAAGTTATCAAGATAATGGCTATGGCTTGTATGCTGTGGTGTTGAAGCAGACAAATCAAGTCGTGGGAATGTCTGGTTTGGTTCGTCGTGAGGGGTTACCTCACACAGATATTGGTTTTGGCTTTTTGCCTGAGTTTATGGGAAAAGGTTATGCCTATGAAGCGTCAAAAGCGGTAATGGATTATGCGCAAAATGTGCTCGAGCTTAATCCTATTTTAGCCATTACCGTTAAAGACAATGTACGCTCAATCTCATTATTGAATAAATTAGGGTTAGTGCATAGCAATCTTATCGATTGGGAGGGTGAAGAAATTTTACTATTGAGCACGGCTTCATTATAGTTGGCTTTTATTCGTGAGTAAGATAGCAAAGATAGGTAGATTGTTATTTTACTCCTGTTTCTTGTTTAAAGTTGAAGTGTTAGACTTGCTGGAGTGTGCTGAGATAATAAAAATCAGCTAAAATTCTGGTCAATCAAAATTGACCAGAATTTTAGCTAGTACATCTTAGCGTTTCATTGAGCATCTATTAAACCTATTTATTTTCAGATTGTTCGATAGCTTGATAAGTTCTATTGATATTATAAATAAAGCCTTCTTTTGGCTCATTCATAGAGTCAAATTGATCTAAAAGATGTGGATTATTTTTAAAGTCAATGGATTTGCATAATTCATATATCATTTTTCCTTGTGGATTATTCCTCATAAAATATTCGGTATAATTAGCAGAGTAGTCAGCATTAATTTTAGTCATATCCATTTTTTTACCGTATCGCATTAGATAATCATTTTGGAAGTCAGTTTCATGTTCCAAGCAATAATGTTTGGATTGATTTACAATATCAAAGCATAATGCTTCATTATCTTTTGTTTTTATCTCCGTAATGACATTTCGAAAAATATCGGAGTGAATACTTGTATTATCTATTTTAAATGTAATATGTCCATTTTTAGTACTAGAGATAGTAAATTTATTTTCGACACCTTGTTTAGCACACTCCTTTAATGCGATAAATGACTCCATTGAACTTTTATTTTCATTAGGATGTAGTATATTTTGCAAGGCATTTAATGCTTTATTCTTGGATTCTGGTGTGAAAAGATCTTGAAATTGCTCATAGAGTTTAATGTGAGTTACCGTATTCGTTATCTGATATTCAATATACTCGTCTAGCGTCATGTTTTGACTCTTGGGTTCTGCTGGCCAAAGCAGTTTTTCTCCTGCGATGAGGTTTTCTAAGACTTTACTTCCATCTGATGAGTGGTATTTAGCAGTATTTAATGCTAAGGCTTTTAATTGTGAGATATCTTTACCCGCCTTAATCGCTTCGCTTAATTCTAGCTGAATGGTCATTATGGCAGCAGCTTCTTTAGCCTCTTGTTTTTTTGCTTCAACGGATAATTCTATCATGTTGTAGCTCTGAGTGATGATCCTTTCTAGATCTAAATTTCCATTTATATTAGAGCCTATATTTTTCATTTGTCTCAGTATGGGGGACGATTCAAGTTTATCTGTTGAATAAGAGGCGACTTCATTGTTGAGTCTATCGGATATTTTAAGGAAGGATTTCTTTAAAAATAACAGTTGGTCTTTATTTTCAAGGGGAGATTCTTTTAATTTTGAAACTAATGCTAATATATCTGTTTTACTGTCTGTTAAAGGGGGTAATTCAGAGGCCTGTATTAACGACATGACAAGTTCCCAAGAAGGGACAATACCTTCATAGCTTTTTTTCAATTTTGATGGGCTACTCACCCCATTCATAGTGACTTGTTTTGCACCTCTAACCGTATCTCGGCTAAAGTAATCTAACATGCTATTATTCGTATCCACTCTACCGCCACCTTGCAAAGACACTCCAGTTTCATTGACTCTGGTTAAGTCATTAAAAGCGTGTCCAAAATCAATTCTTGCTACTCTGCCATCATTGGTGACAAACATATTGCCAGGATTGATGTCATGGTCGCCGATAAAGGCTGATAACACTATGTTATTAGTTAAATCTTGTTTCAGTGTTTCCTGATCTTTTATATTGAAGGTTTCTTCATCATTGCCATTAAAAGAGATTTTGACATGATTATTATAGAGACTGGTACGTTGAAATCCTCGGTTTTCACTTGTCGCATAATCATCGATATCTCCATGGCCTTTGAGGTATTTAGAGGTTAAATCCAGAGTCTGCGTTTCAGGGTTATTCACTAAACATAACTCAGGAGATAGCCGAGAGTCGACACCGGACATATTCGTAATCATTTTAGTAAACAAATGACCAGATACAAACTCAGCAATGTTATCTAAGCTACCACTTTTAGTCGGTTTATATTGATATTTTTCTCCATCAACTCCTTTTACAGTGTAACTTCCAGACTTACCACCATTAGAAAATGATTTTTCAGTCATATTAAAATATGAAAATGATTTTTCAATATTTAGACCAGATTTTATTTCGTCGCATGATATATTATGCTCTAGTTTAAATTTTAATGTTTCAAATTTTATTTTATTTAATAAGTCAAGGCCTTTATTTCCAAGTAACTTGCAACCATCACTTCTGATATTCTTGGCATTTTCCATATGGTTTATTAGGGCGTCCATTTTATTAGCTATAAAAGATGCATTTTGATTGGGTTGTTTAATCATATTGAAATATGACTGACAATCACTTCTAAATTGTGCTCGTTGCTCTTTGTCATGAGAAAAGGGAATAGGTGCTTTAGTATTGACTTCATTTCTGTTAATGGTATCTGTGTAGCTAGAGATTGATGTTAATTTAAATGAGGGTAATTGATTTGACTCTGGATTAAGTGTGAATTTGGATATGTGTTCTTTTATTGACTTAAGTGTTGTTATGCTGTTTTGAATCGGACTGTTTTTTTGAAGAGTATTATTATATAAATTTGCAAATTGACTGTCTATGAATTCGTCTTTATTAAGTGTCTCATTGCTAAATATTTTTTGTAATAGCTCAAAGGTAACAACATGTTCTTCCCAGAAAAACTCAGCTTCATTTTCATTATGAACGAGGTTATTATAGTGACTAATAATACTTTTACCATTCACTGTTATATCTTCAAAATCAAATGTTTCATTTGATATCTCATCACCATTGATTTTGATTGATAAGCTCATTCCACCTTCGATATCATTGTTTTTTGATACATCAAATGAGAACCTATCTTTATAGGCTTCTCCACAACAATTTTTTAAATTATCTAAACACGTTAATTTCTTTTCTATTTCACCGAGTTCGCCCGTTCCTTTATGAACAATATCATAGAGGTTTTTAAGTGCAAACTCTTTACTTCCTCCATTAAAGAAATCTTTGATTTTGTCCCATGTAGTTAATGCAGTTGCTTTCTCTTTACTTTCATTGATTAAGCTATTTATTCGAGTAGAGCTTAATGCTAGGCTAGAAACTCCATTATTATATGAAAAATTAACCATATTCATCGGACCTTATAATTGAATTGAGTAATATTTATACTTTTATTTGTCTTATCTTATACTTTCGTTGCTGGTTGGCTTCTGTTTTTTATAAAAACTATCAAATTAATAAATATTTACCTTTGATTTTAATTTGTTATTAATTAATTAATTGATTGGTTTGGTGATTGTTTTGGAAGGCTGACTGAGACAGCCATGATTAATGGCATTTTCTAAACCATCTAACTAAGCTTTATGAACTAGTAGATGTTGGAGGTTGCTATGCCACGTCCAAGAAGAACCCTGATTAGTCTCGAAGACA
>NZ_CANMWS010000062.1 GCF_947501665.1 uncultured Shewanella sp.
AAGGGGATTCGAACCCCTGTTACCGCCGTGAAAGGGCGGTGTCCTAGGCCTCTAGACGATGGGGACCCGGACTTTATTTTTTAAGCAAAAGTGTTCTATGTGCTAAATACACTGTGCTTAGTGCTTTAGTTATACTCTAATAAACACTTTGAGTTAACCTCTCATATCATTTAGAACTGAGAAGAAATAATGGTGGAGCCTAGCGGGATCGAACCGCTGACCTCAACACTGCCAGTGTTGCGCTCTCCCAGCTGAGCTAAGGCCCCACAGGTTTACATTACAAATAACGTAAACCTTTAAAACTTGGTATCCCCAAGGGGATTCGAACCCCTGTTACCGCCGTGAAAGGGCGGTGTCCTAGGCCTCTAGACGATGGGGACCCGGACGGTAATATTAGACTCTTTACGTGAGCTTTCTTATAGAATTTCACAAAAAAACCTATAAGAATGGTGGAGCCTAGCGGGATCGAACCGCTGACCTCAACACTGCCAGTGTTGCGCTCTCCCAGCTGAGCTAAGGCCCCACATTACCAATTAATACACTTTTGAATCTATCACGACTTTCGTGACCCTGTGTCTCAACTGCGAGGCGCATTCTATGCAGCAGACCCAAAAGTGTCAACTCGTTTTTTAGGAATTTATTCTATTTGCTACAAATTCAATCGCTTTGGATATTCTTTGTTCAGAACGTTCACGTCCAACTAGGAATAAGGTTAAATCAACAGCAGGAGACATTCCTGCACCAGTAAGAGCAACCCTTAATGGCATACCCACTTTACCCATGCCAACTGCTAATTCAGTCGCTGTCGCTTCAATAGCATCATGTATAGAGGCAAGATCCCATTCAACTAAAGCCGATAGTTTCTGTTGAATAAGTTTTAACGGCTCCATAGCAACACCTCTTAAATGTTTTTTCGCCGCATTTTCATCAAAGTCTGTAAAATCTTCATAAAAGTAACGACTGGATGCTGCCATTTCTTTTAATGTTTTTGCTCTTTCTGACAATGCTGTAACAATTTCACTCAAAGAAGGCCCCTGTGAGAAATCAATTTTTTGATCATGCATATGCCATTCTAATTGTTTTGCTACATACTCAGGCGCCAGAGACTTCATATAATGTTGATTTAACCAAACTAGCTTCTCAGTGTTAAAAGCAGATGCGGCCTTATTGATATCATCTAATTTAAAAAGTTGTTTCATTTCTTCAATAGAAAACACTTCTTGATCGCCATGAGACCAACCTAAACGCACCAAATAATTCAGCAGTGCCTCTGGTAAAAAGCCATCATCACGGTATTGCATGACACTGACAGCGCCATGACGCTTTGATAACTTAGCGCCATCATCACCCAATATCATAGCAACATGAGCATACTCTGGTACTGGAGCACCTAATGCTTTAAGAATATTGATTTGACGAGGTGTATTATTGATATGATCTTCACCACGAACAACACATGTGATCCCCATATCCCAATCATCAACAACCACACAAAAGTTATAGGTTGGTGTGCCTTCTGTACGTGCGATAATAAGATCGTCTAATTCTTCGTTAGCAATTTCAATCCGCCCTCGAACATGATCGTCAAAAACAACACTCCCTTCTGTTGGGTTTTTGAAGCGAATAACGTAAGGCTCATCTGTTTCTCTAGGAGCTTTGTCGCGACAGCAACCATCATACTTTTGACGCTCACCTTTAGCTTCTTGTTCTTCACGCATTAATTCTATGCGTTCACGAGAACAATAACATTTGTAAGCTGTTCCCTGTGCTAACATTTGCGCAATAATCTCATTATAACGTTCAAAACGCTGAGTCTGATAATACGGACCTTGATCCCAATTAAGTCCTAGCCATTCCATCCCCTCTAAAATTGCATCACAAGCTTCTTGAGTCGAACGTTCAATATCAGTATCTTCAACCCGTAATACAAATTCACCTTTATTTGCACGAGCGTGTAACCATGAATAAAGTGCTGTTCGAGCGCCACCAACATGAAGAAAACCAGTTGGACTAGGAGCAAAACGTGTCTTAGTTGTCATAATGGGACAATAACCTATATTGAAAAGTCTAGTAATTAGACGGTACTGATAAATGTGCGCCCTATTCTACCAGCCAAAATGACAAAAAGAAAAATAAGCATCTCAACATCCTGAACCTTGACAGAAAAAATCGCTTTAATTCACCTGATACCAATTCCAGCGCATATAGTGCTATACCCGTGAGACTTCAAGCTGCATGTTTTCAGAATGCGTAAAAGTGCCTAATTCAAGGCGTATTATTGCCGAAATGCTTACTGCCTTTTAAGGTGATACAACGCAGAAGCAGGCGCTTTTACACACTCCCAAAGGGTTGGTTTAAAAGCCTTTTATACTGTGTTATTAAACACCAACTTAGAATAACTAGGCTCGATGTTCAATGCCTTGTCTAAAAGACTTTTCATTCCAACTGAATCCTGCAGCTTGAAGTCTCACGGGTATAAATTCAAATAGAATAGATGAGAAAGGAACAACAATCTGTGCGGTAGGCAAACATCACGATTAGTGTCAAACAGACAGAATTTACTTCTGCCGTTAAAAGATCACCGAGTGACTGGAATAGGTATGACTTATTAACAATCAGCACAAAGACTTGTGTGACAAAGCAGCAAACAGCACAAAATTAAGGCGAGTAAGTTTTTTTATCGAAAAAAGCGTTGACACTCGAAGCTCTCTCCCTATAATACGGCCCCAACACAGCGAGGTCGATTAGCTCAGCTGGGAGAGCACCTCCCTTACAAGGAGGGGGTCACTGGTTCGAGCCCAGTATCGACCACCA
>NZ_CANMWS010000063.1 GCF_947501665.1 uncultured Shewanella sp.
TTAACTCTTCACGGTTTAAATAACCTCTCGCCAACCCTGCACCACCAATATACAATTCACCCGGTACACCAATAGGTGTGGGCTGTAACTGAGAAGTGAGGACATACAAGCGGGTATTAGTTAATGGGCGACCAATATTTGTTATTAAATCGCCATTTTTATAACAATTTTCACTAACACACACTGTTGATTCCGTAGGCCCATAAGCATTAAAAGTATTGCATTCAATCCCAGCCAATTGAAAACAACACTCAGATGGCGATTCTCCAGCCAACACCAATCTCTTAAGGTATCTAAGTTGAACTGAACTCATTTGATTTACAATAGCTGGAGGTATTGTAGCCATATCAACCTTCTCAAAAACCAAAAGCTCAGCCAGTTTTTCAACATTAACCCGCTGAATATCAGTACATAAATACAATTTATGCCCACTGAAAAGACTAACAAATACTTCAAATACATTCGCATCAAACACATAAGAAGCGTACGATAATACAGACGTTAAAGGATCGGTATTGAATCGTTGCTTTTGCGCTGTAACAAGATGACTCACATTTTGATGACTTACCATCACGCCCTTAGGCTGACCTGTGGTGCCCGAGGTATAAATGACATACGCTAAATCCTCTGGACCACTGTTCGAACAAAGGTTACCGCTGGGCTTTTTATCCATTAACCCTGTACTGTCTGCAATGATAACAACAGGTGAAGGACGTAACTCTTTCAACCAATGACTCAATAACGCACTGTGACGCCGCTGAGACAGCACGATGGGCGCTTGTGTATCCGCCAACATAAAAAGCGTTCGCGCTTTAGGGTATTCCGGTGACATCGGCACATAAGCTCCCCCCGCTTTTAGTACTGCTAAAATACTCACAACCATCTCAAAACTACGATCAAAATAGAGGGCAATAAGTGTATCTGGACGTAAGGGATGACCGTATTGCGCTTCATACTGCTCACGTAGCACATACGCCAACTGATTGGCTTTGTCGTTAAGCTCTCTATAAGTCAATGACTCATTATTAAAAACCAATGCAATATGCTCAGGTGTATTGCTAACTTGTGCTTCAAACAACTGGCTAAGTGTCTTATCTTGTGGGTAATCTACGTCCGTCTGATTCCACGTATAAAGCAATCTGTAACGCTCCGCTTCAGATAATATATCTGCATCACTCAAAGGGAGCTGTGGCTCCGTCACCAGTGCATACATCAATCGCTGGTACATATCACTAAAACGATTAATCGTTGTCTCTTTAAATAGACTAAGGGCATATTCCCACTGACCTCGAAGTTGAGGCTGACTGTCATCGATAAACAAACTTAAATCAAATTTAGCAGGAGTATAGCTATCAATATCAAGAGACGCTGGAGTAAACGGCAACTTGCTATGGCTCTGATGTTGACCAAACCCTTGCACACTAAACATCACTTGAAACAACGGATGCCGTGATGCATCCCGTTCAAGTGACATCTCAGCAACTAACTTCTCAAACGGCAACTCTTGATGGACTTTACCCTCACTCACTGTTTGATGCACTTGCTTTATCAGCTTGTCAAAAGATTGCGTGGGGTCAAGAACCACTCTTAACGCAAGACTATTGACAAAAAAACCGATTAAATCTTGTGTTTGTGGATGATGACGGTTATCTGAAGGTGTACCTATCACCAAATCTTCCTGCCCGCTAAGTCGACTAAGCAGAACATAAAAACCACTTAATAACACGGTATACAAGGTCGTTCCTTGCGTTTTTGCAAAGCGACGTAATTGACATGACAATGCCTCATTCAAAACAAAGTCACTGTTTGCCCCCCGATAATCTATTTCAGAAGGACGAGGGTAATCGCTTGGCAGCACCAGCGGCTCAAAACCAGTCAGTGTATCTTGCCAATAACGCAACTCATCACTTAAGAGTTCCCCTTGTAAATACGCTCGTTGCCATTGAGCATAATCACCATAGCAAATGGATAACACGGGTAGTTTGGCAAGCCGCTGCTCATTCAATGCTGCATAGGTTTCAGCCAACTCATCAAATAGAACACTCGTGGACCAACCGTCAAAAGCAATATGATGCCACATCAACAATAAATAACGTTCACATTGCTCATTATCATGCCCCTCATAAACATCATAGCGATGCAACCGTAAAGGCGCCTCTGCGCTCAAATCAAAGGAACACTCAACATCTTGTTTGACTAACATTGCCAGTGTATCTTTATTCAACACCTGCTGGTACTGGTACTCCAGCGGCTCATCGCGTCTATGGGTATAGCCTTCACCATCATCATCTTGATGATAAGTACTGTTCATCACAGGGTGACGTAAGGCGATTTGATTTAAGGCCATTAACAGCAGTTCTTCATCTGCCGCATTATCAAGCTTTACCCAATAAGGAATATGGTAACTGTGGCACCCCTGCTCATATTGCTCAATAAACCATAAGCGCGATTGAGCAAAAGACAAAGGATAGCGCACTTGATGCTTAGCAGGAATGATGGGAAATTCAGCCACCAACTTAGGCAACAATCCCACTATAGTCGGATTGGAAAACAATACCGCTAGCGGCATGTCTAATTTCATTTCACGTCGAATACATGCACCAAGGCGAATTGCTGCAATAGAATCACCTCCAATCTGAAAAAAGTGATCTTCAATCCCCACTTGTTCAAGGCCCAAAACCGTCTGCCAAATAG
>NZ_CANMWS010000064.1 GCF_947501665.1 uncultured Shewanella sp.
GGAAATAGTAAGGGGTTGTCCTAAAACCGTGAAGATTTGTCCCAATTGAGTTTTAATTATTACCTTTTACTCGGTTTGCTCTTTTTAAAAACGGATAGATTATTAACTATTCCACTTTACTATGTTTAATTATTCCACTATGCTATGTTTCATGATGTTATGGTTTAGTTTTACCATATAAAACAAAGAATTTAACAACTATTTGTAAAACTAATATCAAAGGATCATTGATATGTCAGAGAATGTTATAACTACAGCAAAGATGAATCAACTTCATAGTGATTTTTTTAAAAAATCACATAAGTTGGTGTTTTCACAGTTAAATCTATCTGCTATTGAGTATGACATTTTTGCTTTATTTCTAAGTAGGGTTAACAAGAGGGATTGGGAGTCTTATTTGAAAGGTGAAGCTGAATTTCCACAGTACTCATTTACAAATGAGGTGCTTTCGGAATGGTTTGACATAAATAAACGTGAATTATTTTCTATTTTAAAAAATCCTGCCGCGAGATTATCAAGTAAATTGATTGGGATTAAAGATGATGCAGATAAAAAGTTTATTTATAGACCTCTTTTTAAAGAGGTTTCATATCAAAAGGGGGTATTGACTGTTATACCTAATGATAGGTTAATTGACGAATATCTTTGTATTTCACCTGCTCATGCTCAAATTCCTCATAGAACATTTAGAGATTTAAAGCGGGTTAACTCAAAACCATTATATGGTTTATTATGCAGGTATAAAGATCCGAAATTAGCAGGTTTGCCCCCACAAACTCTTGATGATCTATACGCATCTTTTGGTTTATTAGATCAAACAGGAAAGTTGGCTAAAAAGACATTTGCAGTAACAGGAAATTTAATTAATAAAATCATAAAACCATCAATTAAAGAGATTGACGAAAAAGAACCTCTTATTTCTTTTCATATCGATGAAAAAACAGGGAATTATGGTTTTGGATATGAAAAAAAAGGTCGGAAAATTGTTGCGATTCGATTTCTTTTCTCTTGGTCAGTTCCTAAGAGTATTGCTAGAGAAGAGAGTGATGCAAGAAAAGAGCTTGAAAGCGAGGTTGAAGCAATTAGTTCTGCGAAGATGACATATGAGTTGGTAAATAATTTTGTTATTGGTGACGCAGGTAATCCTACAATGCAAGAACTGGGTTGTTTAATGACAAAAATGACTGAGCTTAAGGAGATTGGGTATACTTTTGAGAATGATTTTATGACTAATTTGACATTAGCATTAAGTGAAGCAAAATTAATTGCTTAGATATAATTCCCGATGAAGTAACAGTATGGTTTCAGTGGCATTTATATCTAAACATTGACAATTTTAAGTAATTAATCTTAATTATTCGAGTATTTATTTCTTAGTGATAATCGTCTCATACTTACTTTTTATATGATCTAACCCTTCTTTTTCAATTAGAGCTAAAATTGCATCTTCTAATATGCAATAATCAGTTGTGTCTAAAGCGATTCCTATTTCATCAAGTAACTCTTTAACTCCAGATCTTACTTTAAAATTCTTTTGGGTTGTGTAAGGTGATGCCTTGTTTTTTCTTCTATTTTTTATTGTTTTACTTGGCTCTCTACTGACAAAGCCAAGGTCTTCACTTACTTTTTTAATGTTCGATTTACTCACTTTATCTTCTTTTACTGTTTTATCTTTTGGTGTGAAATCTGATAAGTCCAATCCTGCTCTTTCTGTCATGCTTAACTCCTATGAGATTCTTTTATAATTTCAATTACTTCAGATGCAAAAGCTTCTGCATTTAATGCCGCTTTATCTATTCCTGAAACTTGTTTTTTATCTAGATTATTAACACTTCCACCGAAACTTCGTATCGCCCTGAATGCATCTCTATTAACTAATGTAGTTTCAAGCATAGGAACGCCAGCATTTGTAAATTCATTCATGATGTGGCTAAGGGTTCTTGGCCTAATTGCTGCTTGATTATTTGTGATTAAAATAGAAAAAGGGATATTTCTTTTAAAAGCTTTTTCTTGTTGTTTTATCAGTTTAATTGTTCTGACAGCTTCATCCGCATCATCTTGTGAGCCTTGGCAGGGAGTTAAAACCAAATCTGCTCTACTAATTGCAAAGCTGACAGCCATGCTCGCAGTACCTTCTAAATCAACAATCACAAATGATGTTTTTGTTTCTGAATCTTCAATATAATCAATAATATTATCTTCATTAGCATTGGCTAATAAGGTGATGTTTTCAGGTTTTCCTATTCTGTTAGCCCATTTTGCTGAGTGTTGGTTTGGATCGGCATCTATTAGTGTTACTGAGGCTCCATTTCTTGCTAACTCACAAGCTAAGACGATAGTTGCAGTTGTTTTACCTGCACCTCCTTTAGAGGTTGCTAAGACAATTGTAGGCATATGCTTCTCTTTTATTTGAACAGAATACTTATTGTGATAGATATCAAGATAGATATCAAGATAGATATCAAGATAGATATCAAGATAGATATCAAGATAGATATCAAGATAGATATCAAGATAG
>NZ_CANMWS010000065.1 GCF_947501665.1 uncultured Shewanella sp.
TAAGCAGCCTAAAGTCGTATTAGAGGAACTACGACAGGCTGCATAGGGGAGTATTGCACTTGCGAGTTGAATCCGCCTTGCACTTATTATATGAATTTAGGAAACTCTAAAAACGTGGCCAATATTAGTTGACCAGTACAATACATAACTCTCTATCAAAACATGGTTAACATGTAACAAGTCTATTATGAATTGATTTGTTACATATTAACCATGAATTATTATTCATTTACAATTATACTTTTATGCATGTTTATAGAAAGTTAGCTTTTATTAAATGACGCTGCTACTCCGATTTAACTTAACATTTTAAATTTATATTATTATTTGATTACTGCATAAGCCACACAAAATGATATAAGCAAGCTTTAAGTATACATATGATTTACAAATTAATTTTTAGACCTTAAATAACTAAACGTGAAATTTCAGGTTGCAATCATGATGGCAAGTAAAACTTACGAATCTCTATCGAAAACTAGTTTAAATAAAGAAAATAATCATGAAATTAAAAATGAGCATTCTCTTGAACAGCATTGTAATGAAGTTAATATTAAAGGTTACTCTTTAATAAAAGGCTTATATCATCCAGACGACATTAAAGGTATAGCTCAAAACTTTGATATGTTATTTATGGATAAGTTGAAACATGGTAATGTACAATGTAGAGATTATCGTCGTTATGCATGTAAACTCCCTATTAGTAAAGATTATGAAGCAATTCTTAATAACTCCTATATTGATAAATTGATGACTAGAATTCTTGGTGAAGGTTATGTGTTATTTAATTTTAATTCACATAGTTCATTACCTGGATCATCTTGTCAACACATGCATGTTGATTCAACTGATCATTTAAATTCAAAAACCTATGTTAATGGTCAAACAAATGTGGCTTTTTTGCATATTCCAATGATTAATACCGATGCAACTCATGGAGCAACATCGCTTTGGCCAGCAACCTTATTTACTCATCGATTACTGGATACTACAGAGAATAAATGGGTAAGAGATAACTTAAGTCAATCAACGAATCAACTCAGCCTTGGAGATGTTATTATAAAAAGAGATAACTGTTTTCATGCTGGAGGTAAAAATAAAAGTTTATCTCGAAGACATATGATTACACTTATTTTTGTACGAAAAAATGTTTATTTAAATGATAACTCTGGTGTCATCCCTTGTGGTATATATGATAAGAGTAACATGCCTGAACTACCTTATAGAATTGCATCGCAATGTATAACTCCCCCCCAAGATTTAACGGCCACTTACCATAATAAATTACAAACAAAGCCTATATATTCGACAGTAAATACAACTCAATCAATATCCTTTAAACAACTTGAATATATCGAAAAAGGGCTATCTTCGACCTTGTTTTGTAAAATTAAAAAAGATCCAAAATCCTTTATCTGTAACCCAAATTCGGTATTTAATCTTATTGACTATATTAGGCCTTTGGTAAAATCTTCATTTGGAGATTCTAATTTCCATTTCCATTCTATTAAACTCAATACTAATTCTAAAGAATTCGATTGTGATGATCCAGTATTTAAAAAAAATTCACGTCAAACTGTTTTTAATAATGATAATAATTTAATTAAAATACACATACCATTAGAATCATGTAATAACTGGATCGATGCTTATTCAGGCAGTAAATTACTATCCGCAGGAGTATTAGAAAACCGTAATTTGTTTGACCTTGATAAAGAAACTCTATCTTCAAATAAACAAGACTTACTCGTTACAACTGGGGCTTTGGTATATTCCAAATTAAGCGATATACCAACAATTGAAATTACATTTGTACGTTTTTATTTTATCCCCTCCTATGATGATCGGTTTTGGGTTACCGATACTTTTGCATTAACCTTACCAAACAGATTAGGGCGATTATTGAGATATGATAGTATATTTATCACACAAAAAAAATATTTGGATTTTAAATATAGTATCTGGTCTCACATTACATATGTCACTATTGATCAAATACTCGATATCCGTATGAACAATAAAATTATAGGTAACTTACTACTTGCCGTGGCAGCAACTTTTATTATACCTCCATTTTTTATTAAATGGCTGTTGGGTAATCATGTAAAAAGAGTTATTGAAATATTCTAGTGCCAGTTGATCTTTTGCGAGCATTTCCACAACAGTTTGTCACTTCAGTGCACAAGGAAAGATTTAGATGATATAGTGATTCTCCATGAATAAGTGATAACGTTGTAGAAAGGAATGTCAAGTGCTACCCTCATTCTTTTATAAAGCCTAAATTCATATAATAAGTGCAATACTCATGGATGATCAGATGGTGGAGAGCCAACTGCTGGTAGTGGTATGCTTT
>NZ_CANMWS010000066.1 GCF_947501665.1 uncultured Shewanella sp.
TCATCTAGCGACAACGCTTCAAAGTCTCCCACCTATCCTACACATGTAGGGTCAATATTCAGTGCCAAGCTATAGTAAAGGTTCACGGGGTCTTTCCGTCTAGCCGCGGGTATACGGCATCTTCACCGCAATTTCAACTTCACTGAGTCTCGGCTGGAGACAGCGTGGCCATCATTACGCCATTCGTGCAGGTCGGAACTTACCCGACAAGGAATTTCGCTACCTTAGGACCGTTATAGTTACGGCCGCCGTTTACTTGGGCTTCGATCATGAGCTTCTCCTAAGATAACCCAATCAATTAACCTTCAAGCACCGGGCAGGCGTCATACCGTATACTTCCTCTTGCGAGTTTGCACAGTACTGTGTTTTTGATAAACAGTTGCAGCCACCTGGTATCTGCGACTCCCGTCAGCTTAGAGAGCAAGTCTCATCACCAACAGGAGCGTACCTTCTCCCGAAGTTACGGTACCATTTTGCCTAGTTCCTTCAGCCGAGTTCTCTCAAGCGCCTTGGTATTCTCTACCCAACCACCTGTGTCGGTTTGGGGTACGATTCCTGCTAACCTGAAGCTTAGAAGATTTTCCTGGAAGCATGGCATCAACTACTTCAGTCCCTTAGGACCTCGTCATCAACTCTCAGCCAAAGTGTACCCGGATTTGCCTAAGTACACAGCCTACAGCCTTAAACGCGGACAACCAACGCCGCGCTAGCCTAGCCTTCTCCGTCTCTCCATCGCAGTTAGCAGAAGTACGGGAATATTAACCCGTTTCCCATCGACTACGCCTTTCGGCCTCGCCTTAGGGGTCGACTCACCCTGCCCTGATTAACATTGGACAGGAACCCTTGGTCTTTCGGCGAGGGAGTTTTTCACTCCCTTTATCGTTACTCATGTCAGCATTCGCACTTCTGATACCTCCAGTGTGGGTTACCCCTTCACCTTCAACGGCTTACAGAACGCTCCTCTACCGCACTAGATAAATCTAGTACCCGTAGCTTCGGTGTATTGCTTAGCCCCGTTAAATCTTCCGCGCAGGCCGACTCGACTAGTGAGCTATTACGCTTTCTTTAAATGATGGCTGCTTCTAAGCCAACATCCTAGCTGTCTAAGCCTTCCCACATCGTTTCCCACTTAGCAATAACTTTGGGACCTTAGCTGACGGTCTGGGTTGTTTCCCTTTTCACGACGGACGTTAGCACCCGCCGTGTGTCTCCCGTATAGTACTCATTGGTATTCGGAGTTTGCAAAGGGTTGGTAAGTCGGGATGACCCCCTAGCCTTAACAGTGCTCTACCCCCAATGGTATTCGTACGAGGCGCTACCTAAATAGCTTTCGAGGAGAACCAGATATCTCCCGGTTTGATTGGCCTTTCACCCCCAGCCACAAGTCATCCGCTCATTTTTCAACATAAGTCGGTTCGGTCCTCCAGTTGATGTTACTCAACCTTCAACCTGCCCATGGCTAGATCACCGGGTTTCGGGTCTACACCTTGCAACTAAACGCGCAGTTAACACTCGGTTTCCCTACGGCTCCGCTATTCGCTTAACCTCGCTACAAAATGTAAGTCGCTGACCCATTATACAAAAGGTACGCAGTCACGGTCTCAAGTACCGCTCCCACTGCTTGTACGTATACGGTTTCAGGTTCTATTTCACTCCCCTCACAGGGGTTCTTTTCGCCTTTCCCTCACGGTACTGGTTCACTATCGGTCAGTCAGGAGTATTTAGCCTTGGAGGATGGTCCCCCCATATTCAGACAAGATGTCACGTGTCCCGTCCTACTCGTTTTCACGTAAAGTTAGTTTTCATGTACGGGGCTATCACCCTGTGCCGCTGTGCTTTCCAACACATTCCACTAACACCCTCTACGCTTAAGGGCTAACCCCCGTTCGCTCGCCGCTACTAGGGGGATCTCGGTTGATTTCTTTTCCTCCGGGTACTTAGATGTTTCAGTTCCCCGGGTTCGCCTCACATACCTATGTATTCAGTATGTGATACTCACTTATGTGAGTGGGTTTCCCCATTCGGACATCGTTAGCTCAAATGCTTGTTACTAGCTCGCCAACGCTTTTCGCAAGTTACTACGTCCTTCATCGCCTCTGACTGCCAAGGCATCCACCATATACGCTTAGTCACTTAACCATACAACACTAATAAGT
>NZ_CANMWS010000067.1 GCF_947501665.1 uncultured Shewanella sp.
GCTTAAAAAGAGTGTAAAAAGCATCATGGATAATTACCCATCAAAATATACGATAACTTTTAGTTAAGCACTTAACTGTGATGAAAACGCTTGATTTCATCTAAGCATTCAGATAAGTAATCATGATCGCCATCGGGAAGACACATGACATTTTCGTTAGGATCGTTTGCATTGTGCCTGACATACCAGTCTCCTGACAAATAGGTTTTATTAAACCAAGCATTGGCATCTCGTACATCAAAAATATCCAATTCAATGTTAGTACTATAATTTTTTAAAATATCAAAAAGAGAGTGCGATTTTAAATAAGCATTATGGACACTGGATTGAAAATAACGATTGAGTGGTTGTTGGCGCTCAGTCAACAAAGCCCCATTTTGATATTGATAAGTTTGGTTCGTTTCCCAATATGCGCTCCATACCAGCGTTGGATTAATGAGTAGGAATAAGCTCAATAACAACTTCAGGCATGGTTTTATCATCTGTTTAGTCATGTACATAGATTCCCTGTTGTACTTGATAATAACGACGTGGAGTAGGCTGTGTTATAACTGGATACTGCTTATGATTTGATTGCTTGTGCGTACATTCTGATTTAAGTTAAAGCAAAAAAGTGACGTTAATATTTCAATGAAATGAATCATTGCTGTGCGACTTATTTTATCGCTCTTTAACCTTGCCATCTAAGGTGGTTTGTCGACTGACAGGAAGAATTTTTTAGATTTAAATAATGGGTCTCCCTCTCTGAATAACACATATGGATAAGAACGGATGCAACAGGGTTATATGCAAAAAGATATATTTGTGCCGGTTTTAGCATCGGTGTTGACTGCAGTTATTTTAGGGTTTTCAGGTACGTTAAGTCATTTTTTTGGCGCGTTAACCGTGCCTGAAGGGGCTGTGGTTGCCTTTGATTCAATGCAATGTCCTAAAGGATGGAAAGATTTTAAACCTGCTTACGGTCATTTTATTCGAGGGATTGATGATTCAGGTACGTTAATTGATCCAGATGGCAAACGTAAACCAGCATCATTGCAAGCTGATGCAATAAAACGTCACACTCATGTGCAAAGGTATGCGGATGTTAAAGGCCACTTTAGTCCTAATGGCTATGACTTTGTCCCTCATGTGACGAAAACAGGCCAAATGGGCACAGAAACAACCTTTTTTGGTGGCAGTGAAACTCGGCCTAAGAATATTGCTTTACTCTATTGCATCAAAACCTAGGGCTTATTGGCGTTAGTCTTAGAGCGCTCAAATGAAGCGCCTAAAGGCGGGTTTAAAAAGTGATGTATTCGTTGTTGATTTGTCTTACCGTAGAATGACGATGCTTTTAACAATTCGCCTTGCCTAAATCACTTTTCATTCCAGCTGAGTATGTCATTTTTTATTTCGTTATCCTTGTATTAATATCAGGTGTTGTGATGGCAGCTTTAATGGCGTGGCATTGAGCCACATGGCCACTTTGACTGATATTACTGGCTAATTTTGCTTGTTGTTTTTGAAGACATGGAGCACAGAGGGGGTAGTGGTAAGTTTATGTATTTTAGTTCAAAACTTGGCATGCTGATAGTGCGACTATTCCTAAGATGACAAGTGCACTCCGTATTATCAATGGGATGGTTATCATATTCAGTGGCACCTTTTAAGTAATGGATAGTGGTTAATGGTTAATGGTTAAGCATAGTTGAATTGATAGTTGAATTGAAAGAAAGGATAGGGTGATAAGGTTTATTGGTTTATTGTATTGAAGGAATGTAACTATATTATTTTATTGCTTTTTATTGATGCTTTAATCAATATTCACTTATTCACTTATTCACTTATTCACTTATTCACTTATTCACTTATTCACTTATTCACTTATTCACTTATTC
>NZ_CANMWS010000068.1 GCF_947501665.1 uncultured Shewanella sp.
TGATGGCCTAATGCTTCAAAAGCGCTGCCGTAGCCACCAGAGCCGCGAAAGTTCACTTGTAATACTGCGATACCTTGGCTGGCAAAGAGCTGGTTTTGTGAATTATATTCCCATCGATCTCTCACGCCGTGAGGGCCGCCATGGGGATTAACGATTAAAGGTAAATGCTTCGCAGTTTTGTCCTTTGGTAGGGTTAAATAACCATGGATGAGTTGACCGTCTCTGGCGGTAAACTGAATGGGTTTCACTGTTGCCATCTTCTCAGGTTTTATCCATGATTTTTCACTGAACAAATAGTGTAATTTGACAGCTTTTGTATCAAATAGGTAGTAGTTGCCCGGTGTGGTGTCGTTATAGGTATGCACAATCACTTTATCGGCTGTTTGAGTGCTGCTAATAATGCGAACTTGTAAGCCTGAAAAACTTTTTAGCAATTGCTTCGTAAAAATGGCAAAAGGATCCTTCTTATTGATAAAAGCATAACTGGGATAATCCTTTTCATATTCGACGGCATATAATTGTTTGGTGACAGGGTTAACCCAAGCTTGGCTGTAGTCGACATCAGGATTTTGAATGATTTTCTTATGTGCTCCAGTGAGAGTATTCACGCGGTAAATGGCTTCAGGTTGACCGCGTTCTTGTCCTGCAACATAGAGCTGGTTTGGCGCTCTTCCAAAGGCAATGGGACTCAGATTATCAAGCTTAAATTCGAGCCTGTTTGTGTTGATCCAAGTGTCATTTTTTCGAAAAAACAGTGAGTATGACACATGATTCTTAGTGCCACTGACAAAGCGTAATTGACCATGATTATCAGTCATAAAGTGTGAATTTTCGATTGGTGCACGAGTGATTTTTGTTCGAGTGCCTTTATAGATATTGACCTTATAGACGGTCTTGGCTGGATCGGTATTGAGTACTTTACTGTTTTTATTGTCCCAAGGAATAGCTGATACTAGCAAGTGCTTATCATCATTGATTAATGGATCGAGAATATAGCCAGTAGCACGAATGGACGGACTTGGTTTGTTGTGTGAGCTCAGCTGCATGCTTTTACGTTTATAGCCGAAAATATACTTAGGCTGACTGCCATCGGCATTAATGGCATAGAGCTCACCATAGTAAAGGGGGTGGCTTTGCCAGCCTTTGAGGTAATCTTTTTGCATGACTAAGCGTTGATGATTGGCCCAGACATAATTGCCTACCTGCGCATTGTCTGGAAAATCAACCAAGTGAATTAATTCAAGGGTCTTTGCGTTTAGCAATAATAACGCTTGCTTGCCTTCTTTGTCAGTGATAGCACTAATATAGTCACCCTGAGGCGAAATCTTAACTTGAGTGAATTGACTTGAACGACTGAAGAGGCTGGCGAGCTCATCAGTGGTTTGTGTCTTGGCTAAAGACAAGGGACTGATCAGCATAAGTAAGGCTGAAAAAAGCATAGAGGATAAGATTGAAGCTGGCATGGTGTTTCCTGAGGAAGAGCATTTTAAAGGGGCTAGGTATGATGTTGAGTAGATATAGTTCTGCCGATTACGTTTTGTTTTTGCTAAAAAAGAAGGATTTTGGCTCACATCATTTTAAAAAGCAAATGTGCGAGCCGAATGTTATGTATTACCTAGCAGATAAAAGGATAAATTATCGCTTATTATCGTTACAGCTTCAAATTGCTTTTCAAAAAACTGAGCATTTTTCGATAGGCTTGGGCCTGGTGTTCATCTTTATAAAAGCCATGACCTTCGTTATCTA
>NZ_CANMWS010000069.1 GCF_947501665.1 uncultured Shewanella sp.
GTTTATATAAAACTGGAGATTTAGGGCGATGGCATAAAGATGGTTACATTGAGTTTGAGGGTCGTGTTGATAATCAAGTTAAAGTCAATGGTTATCGTATCGAATTGGGGGAGATTAAACATAGAGTGGAGTTATTGCCGGAAGTATCTCAAGCTGTGGTTCTATGTGAGCAAGGAGAGAGTAGAAAAAGTATTATTGCCTATTACGTTCCTCTGAAAGTAGAATATAATGGCGCCAGTCATAGTAAAATAATAGATAAATTATCAGCAATAGATTTATCAGTTGCATATAAAAAAGCTTCAAAACATGAAATGGAAAAATTCATTAGTGGAATAAAAAATGATGAATTAAATTACTTGAAATTGTTGAAAGAAATTTGCATTGAACTTTGTTTTTTTCAAGAGGTTGGATCTTATTTAGATATTGATCGTGTTATCAAATCCCATAATGTAGCAGCCCGATATAGAGATTGGTTTAGAAGGGCATTTGATTGCCTTGAAAAAAATGGCTATATTCAGAGGATTGGCGATAATTATCATTGTCTTAAACCGGTAGTCATTAAAGAACATAACTATAGAAAGGTGGATTATCCATTAGACTCAAAAAAACTAATTTCAATTCTTAAGGAAGATACTCACTCTGCTTCTATTTATGGGGGTGCTAATATAGAAGAATCTTATGATGAATTTTTTGGGGAAATTTATTCTATTTCAAAATTTATATTCCATAAATTATTAGATAATTTTTCTGTATCTCAAAAAATATCGATTCTTGAGGTTGGTTCGGGATATGGGACATTTACTAAATTAATCCTTGATTATTTATTTAAAAGGGGAAGTGTAGAGTATGACTTTACTGACATAAGTAAGTTTTTCTTTGATAGAGCAAATAAAAAGTTTGAAAAATATGATTTCATAAATTATAGATTATATGATTTAGATCGACCTTCTTCTTTTCAGAATATTAATTCAACATATGATATCATTATTGCTGTTAGTGTTTTGCATGATGTCAAAAATATCAGGTATTCATTAAGTGAGCTTTCATCTTTATTGAAACCAGAAAGTGGTGTTTTATTTATTATAGAAGAAACAAAATTCCATGGTTTTTTTAATTTAGGAATGGGTCTTCAGTCTAGTTTTGATAATTTCAGTGATTATCGAAAAAATAGTAGTCTTCATCCTTTAATTAATATTCCTCAATGGGAGAAACTGTTGCTTGAATCTGGATTTAATAGTGTAAAATGCTTTTCTCCAGAAAATTCATTTAGTGCTCAGATGGGATTTAATGCTATTATTGCTTCCAAAAATAAAGTTTTAGAAATTGAATCAGAGCTCCGGAGTGAATTGGAAAGTAGCCTCCCTGAATATATGATCCCAGATTATTTTATAAGGTTAAATGAACTTCCAATTAGTGAATCAGGAAAAGTTAATACTAAATTATTGCCAGTGCCTAATATTAAATTAAATGACGATAACTATATTTCTCCCCGCACTGAAAAAGAAGCTCAGATTTGCACCCTCTGGCAAGAAGTCTTAGATGTAGAGAAA
>NZ_CANMWS010000070.1 GCF_947501665.1 uncultured Shewanella sp.
GCTCAGTGTCTTCGCAGTAATTTTAATGGCGCGCATTTTAAGGCGGTTAATGCGATACAAACCAATTTCATGCGCTCAATTTTTACTAATAGCACCTTAGACAGAGTGTGTTTTTATAATGGTGACTTATTTAAAACCACTTTTGGTAATACCCAAATCAAGGGCTGTAACTTTAAAGCGACCTTGCTAGAAAATAATGAGGACGTTATTTATGGATAATTATCAGCAGAGTCAGTGGGTGGCGCAAGAAAAGGGGCCGGTTGGGCCTGAGCAAGCGCTGCAAGATAAAGTGCTCCATGAAAAAGTGCAATTTGAAGGGGAAGATTGGCAAGGGTTTGCGTTAAGCAAAGTGGTTTTTACTGATTGCCATTTTACCCATGTGAATTTCAGCCAGAGTCAATTATCACAATGCTCGTTTAAGGGATGTGAGTTTATTGGGTGCGATTTCAGTGAAGCGACATTGGATGGGGTGATTATTGATGGCTGTGTATTACACCAAGTGTCATTGATAAAATCGGTGTTAAAGCAAGTGTTGTTTACCGAGAGTCGCTTAACGGAAGTCGGATTGGCTAGCTCTCATCAGCACTTAACCTTATATACCAAGACGGAGGTGAGGCAAGCTGATTTTGAGCAGGCTCAGCTTAGGGCGTGTTGTTTTACAGGGGCGCAGCTCAATGAGATTAATTTTACGCAAACGCAGATGTTTAAATGTGTGTTTGATGACACAAAATGCAGTGATATGTTGTTTTCCAAAACGGCCATCGAAAAGTCGGCGTTTCTGGAAGTGGACTTACGCAGCAGTCAGTTTATTGATGTGAACTTTTATGCGGTGCAGCTCAATGACTGTCAACTTGAATTAGTGGACTTATCTTACAGTCGATTAGAGAGTTGTTATTTTATGAACAGTCAAATGCAAGGTGCCAAGTTAGTGGGTATTAAAGGGGCGCATGCGGTGTTTATGGGAGCGGATTTAAGAGAAAGTGACTTTAGTGATGCGTATTTGCTGGGCAGTTGTTTTGAGAATGCAGACGTGTCTTATGCAAAGATGAGTAATGCGGTGTTATCGCAATCGAATTGGGTAAAGGTGATTGCGCTTCATACGAATTTCATTAATGTTTCAGCAGAGTATATTGATTTATCTTACGGTGATGTGTCTTATGCCAATTTTAGCCGCGCGAATGTGATGACAGCGAAGCGGCATTGCTTAGTGGATAAACAGTGTGACTGGTCAAGTGCGAATACGTTAGGTGCCACGGGCACGGATTTGAATTGGGCGGAAGCCGAATATTGGTCAACGGAGATTTAAGTGATGAATTCAATGTCTTTATCAAACGCAACAGATTTTCATGAATTATACCTGACCACAGGTACGGTGGTGTCTTGTGGTGTTCAGGAGGGGGTTGTCGGGGATACAGTGGGTGCGCAGACTTATCAAATACGGACTCATCAAGGAGAGGTGAAGGCGCAATTGGCGGCAAGTTGTTTGCTTGTGGCAAATGAAGGTGATGTGTGCTC
>NZ_CANMWS010000071.1 GCF_947501665.1 uncultured Shewanella sp.
CAACTCGGCTTTTCACCTCGAATATTCGATAGAAACAAAAATTCGAGCCGCTCTATCGTTGACTCGCTCAATATACTGGGATCAAATTCCCAACTTAATACAAATACGTCATTTTTAGGTTGTATTGTCAGGCTAAGAGGAAATTTAGGCTTAGAAAGGCAAATTCTCCTTCTAGATATTGTCAAACTATTAATGTCAGGAGTGAAATCAATGCCCTCTTGCCAAGAAAAAACCACTTGTTGTAAAGGGTTTTGCATAAGCCCGCTGTCAAGATGAATCTCAGACAACAACGCATTGATATCAAAGTTAGCGGACTCTAAATCACGATACAAGTCATGATGAAAATCCCCTATATGAATTCCCTTTCTGTAGCGAACTGGGACCATACTCACCAAGTAGCCTGCAATTTCACTCAGTTGAGATTGCTGCCTGTTAGAATATGGCGTACTGACAACAATGTCTTCTATTGAGATAAATTCCGACAGTGTCTTACTCCATGTGTATAAAGCCACACAAAAAGTAGAAGAGTTAGTTGTCTCTGCCAGCTGTAGTAAAAGGTTGCTATCACATATCGACATTTGCGAATGGTAAGTATGATTAGCATTTTTGCTGAGCGGCCCAAGTGAATGCAGTTTAAATGGTTTGTAATTTTTTAATCTAGCCTTCCAATAGTTTAGCTTTACAGGAGTCGTTGAGCATTGGGCAAGATAGTCAATGTATCCAAACTTAATAGTTGACATCGGTTTCTGGTGATAACGCAGGTTTAAGCGTCGCCAAAACAATGTCATTGAATAACCATCAAAAATAATATGAGGACAATTCAAAATGAGTACGGTATGCCCCCTTGATAGCGCCACAATGTGTGCTTTAAAAAGGGGGCCGGTCGTTAAATCAAACTCTCGCAGTTGTTCCACTTTACATAACTTAGATACAGCACTTTCATCTCCATCCAAAAAGCTTGGACTCCAGCTTTGCGACACAGAAGGTTTCATCACAATACGCTCATCTTGCTCTTCAAAAATACAGTGAAGTGTGTCAAAGTCGCGATAGAGTAAGATCAGTGCCTGCTTTAATTTCACGAAATCAACTTCACCATAAATATCGTAACTTGTGACTATATTATAGTGTGATGATTGCTCTGACTTGTACAATGGCCACAACAATTGTTGATGGGTATTAACTTTAACACCTTTGGCTTTCTCTTCGAATGTTAAAGCGTTTAAGAACCTTATTATTTTACTAGGCTTGTTATTGACGAGTTCCGACATTCCATTCAAAGTTGGTGACTTCATTATCTCTAGCAAGCTAATATTTATCAGCGTTTGTTTTTCAATAAAATTAATCAACTTTAAAGCCATTAAAGAATTACCACCCAATTGAAAAAAGTGGGAATCGGATTCAATAACGGTATCTTCACCCAAAACTTGTTTCCAAATACC
>NZ_CANMWS010000072.1 GCF_947501665.1 uncultured Shewanella sp.
CAGAGTGGCTTGAGCCTCTGCATAGGTCAGCCCTTAAACAGTAAAGAAGTGAAGTTCTATTCGATAAAAACCCTATTAAATGTTCAAAGTGCCCTCGAGGTGAACGTTAATCTATCTGGAGAAAGTCCACTTTATATCAATTTTTCTTCCGGAACGACGGGTAAAGTGAAGGGGATAGAATGCTTGCATCAAGGGGTTCATCGTTTAGTCAAACGGACTAATTATATTGTATTGAACGAGCAAACCACCATGCTTTGTGCCTCTGCTACGGATTTCGATGCTTTTACATTGGAATTTTGGGGACCGCTTTTAAATGGTGGGGAGGTTTATATGTCGCTCTTGCCAATAGATACAAATAAATTACAACAGGGGATTGAACATCAAGGTGTCAATACTGTTTGGCTTACTGCCGCGTTATTTCACACGTTAGTTGAAATTGATGAGAAAAGTTTCGTGGGTTTGGAGCAATTATTGGTAGGAGGAGATGTGGTGTCGCCGCAACATGTTTCTCGAGTGTATCGAGCGGTGCCTAATATAAAAGTAGTTAATGGCTATGGTCCAACAGAAAACACCACTTTTACGTGTTGTTTCCCTATCCCTAAACATTGGAATGTGAGCGAAGCTCTGCCAATTGGTCGGCCGATAAATGGGACGGGGGTATTTATTTTAAACTCGAAGCAGATGCCGGTTGCTCCTGGCTGTATTGGCGAAATAGTCGTTACGGGGTTGGGTCTTGCTGGTCGATATTTAGATGCGGATTTAGAGGCGGGATGTTTTATATCACTGGAGCTTCCTGAAGGTAGGTTCAGAGCTTATCGAACGGGTGATTTAGGTTACCTTGATAATGAAGAGCAAGTGAGGTTTTTAGGACGACGGGATGCTCAAGTAAAAATCAATGGTTTTAGAATTGAGCTTACAGGGATTAATCAGAGTTTATTAGCCCATTCAAGTGTGCAAAGAGCAGAAACTTTAGTCATTGAAACAGGTGAAACCAAAAGTTTAGTCAGTTTTGTTTTATTAACTGAACAAAATGAAGCAAAGGCGTCAGTGTTTGAGCTAAAATTTCTTGTTACTGCGCTATCAGAAATATTGCCGAGTTATCAGCTACCAAAGGTTGTGCTGGCTGTACCTAATATGCCTATTACTGCCAATGGTAAATTAGACAGGCGTGCATTATTAGCCTACTTCTATGGCTGGCAGAAAACGGGTATGACGCGAAAGCTAACAGAAAAAGAACAGTTAATTGCAGGTATTTGGAAACAAGTTTTGGGTGAAGATACCGTTATTGAATCCGATTCCCACTTTTTTCAATTGGGTGGTAATTC
>NZ_CANMWS010000073.1 GCF_947501665.1 uncultured Shewanella sp.
AACTTTATAAGCACCCAAAACCAAAAAATAGAACACACATAAATTCAGATTTTAATTTAATATGGAAATATGAATAAGATTTTTAATTTAGTGCATAAGTTTAAATCAATCTGATATTTTGGCGGAGAGCTTAACACTTTAGTTTTAGGTCAACCCTATGAACACAATAAATATTAAACAAATACAGCAAATAGATAACAAGCAATTTGAACAGTTAAAGACAACAAACCAGATAATTTTTAACGATCGAACCTACACCGTTAATCTTGATGAAGATGGTGAATTCACTGTCGATAGACAGTATTCTGGTATAGGTGAAAATCTACTTAGACCATTAATTGCAATAAAAGACTTTTTTGGAAGAATGTCCACTAGTGGAGAAAGTGCCACTGAAACGAGAGCCCAGCAACTAACTCGCATGATCAATGATAACACAACCATAAACCTCAGTGACATCAAAAACAAAGATGGAGTAACTTTTTCAGAGGGTGCTAACAGAGATGTTTATATTGATTCAGAGGGTAACGGATATAAAGTAACAAAAAAAAGAACCAATGGACGAGATGTTGGTATTGCAAATACTAGTTTAAGGTTAAATGATATTTACTCTAACCCTAATTTTTATGGTGGTAAGTATGCTCATTTAGCAACAAATGAAGTAAGGCAAGCTAAAGACATTTCAGGCGAAAAAATGACAATTTCAACATTTAAAGTCATTCAAAACTCTGAAAACCTACAATACACGAAAAAACACGGTGGAATAGTAGTAAATAAACCTTATGAGAAAATACCTGAATCAGCCTTACAAGAACTTAGAAATGCAGGTTTTCAGGCTTGGGACGTCAAACCCGATAACTTTGTAAAAATAAAGAACGAATTAGGAGGGTATGATTACCTGCCAATTGATTCTAAATACATTGGGACTTATGGCCGTAATCGTCATGATAGTGTTAGAACCAATTATGTAGAGCAGAACCAGCTTAACACTGGTAAGCAATATGCATTCGATGAAAAGTATGTTAACAAATATGTCTAATGGCCATGAATATATCATAAAGTTATGATTTAAAAAATGTAGTAAAAGCCTCTTGCTTACGCTGTGTTAGATAATCCATTGGACTTCATACTTACCATTGTGGTTTAAAGTTACAATGAAGAATGACGCTCATCTTTGATGCTAAAGTTAATGATACAAAAAGAAATTAGCTCCCAGCCGCTATACCCACAGTATGGGTTCAACGACATCCCATTTATCTACCAGTGATAAGGCTC
>NZ_CANMWS010000074.1 GCF_947501665.1 uncultured Shewanella sp.
TACGTCCTTCATCGCCTCTGACTGCCAAGGCATCCACCATATACGCTTAGTCACTTAACCATACAACACTAATAAGTTTCGCTTGCTTATCATCTTGTTATGCAGCATTGTGGTTTTCACTTCTCACTCTCGTGAAAGAATAAGTTGTAGCGCTGCTACACTCATTCGTCGTTCAATCCACGCCTTTGCCTAACAAGCGCTAAGCTGCGCTTTATCTACTCGATATCAATAAGGGTATTATTGATAGTTGTATCGTAACTAATGGTTTCTACTTTCGCCAAAATTAGAATATTCAATTTACTGCGTTGCAGTAAATTGCAAGACACTTAATGTTTAAGTGTTTAACTCAAATTTAATTTTTATTTCGCGCTAATGCTACAAACAACAACTTACAAGTAAGTCACTGTCCCTTTCACATTAACACTATCAGCTTTCCAAATTGTTAAAGAGCGACTACCACGGATGGTGGAAGTGTCAAAAATCGTACGGAACGATTTTGACCAGGCTAAAAAAAGCCAAAGATAAATTGTTCTATTTATCTTTGGCGTCTCTTTCCATAATGCTGTAAATGGTGGAGTTATTGAGAATAATCGAACCGCTTTCTAAGCTATTCAACTAAAAATTAATATTTCCAATACCAAATAAATGGTGGAGCTATGCGGGATCGAACCGCAGACCTCCTGCGTGCAAGGCAGGCGCTCTCCCAGCTGAGCTATAGCCCCATTTACATGCAGTCAAACAAGATATGTGTATAAATAGCCAAATCATTTCATAACGAGGCGGGAAGTGATGACGTTTAGCTTTTCATAAACGAATCGCTTTCCAACAAAGTTAGGGAAGGATTTTGGTGGGTCAGAGTGGACTTGAACCACCGACCTCACCCTTATCAGGGGTGCGCTCTAACCAGCTGAGCTACAGACCCATTTATACTTGTTTCTTTGTCCCAATTCATCGTTACTTTCGTCGTTCAATCAGTCATGTAGTGAACTACACTCCCTCTTCACTCCTCAAGTGCCTTGACTTGAAAACAAATTAACATCGCCTAAATATAGGCTTGTATATCTTGTTCTTTCTTCTCGACAAGCATATCTGTGTGAACACTCAAATACACGGATGTATTTGTGTCGACTTGGCATGGATGCCATATTGTCGACCCAGCAGGATTAAGTTAGTCGTTAAGGTAAGGAGGTGATCCAGCCCCAGGTTCCCCTAGGGCTACCTTGTTACGACTTCACCCCAGTCATGAACCACACCG
>NZ_CANMWS010000075.1 GCF_947501665.1 uncultured Shewanella sp.
GTGGCGATAGATGAGCAAGGTGAGGGTTGGGTGTTAGCGATTTTAGTGCAATCGGATGCGAGTCAAGGTGTGCTGTCTCATGGGGGAAAATTAAGTTTGCAGGCCCAAGGGGCATTGCATTTTAAAGGGCAACAAATTCTCAATGAGGCGAGTGAGCAATTGCATTTATCGGCACCGGAGGTGAGTGTGCACAGTGATGAAATGGCATTGCATACGCAGAGTGTGTTGGTGAGTGCGAGCAAAGCGCAAGTGGTGACGAAGGCGATAAGTTTGGCTGCGGATAAGGTTGAGCATGTGGTGGGATTAATGATGCAAAAGCTGGGAGAGAGCTTTCGTGTGATTAAGGGCCATGATGAGAAGCAAAGTGGCAGCAGTCGTCATATGGTGGAAAAAGAAGCGGTGACGCACGCTAAGAATGTAATAACGAGTGCAGAAAAACAAATGATAATGGAAGCGGAGAAGATCCATTTGGGCTAACGGGCTATTTGGTGAGTGTTTGTGAGTGAGATGATGACGTCAATGAATGATGAGTAGGATGGTTGCTCATTGGTGGGTGTATGATAGGAGGTGTGTATGTTTGGTAATACAGCATTAGGTGGAATGAATTTAGGTTTTCCAGACGTGTGTAATACGCCGGGCCCGGTGGGGCCAATTCCGGTGCCTTATCCCAATATTTCGCAAGGGAATATGTGTAACCCTGGAACCTCGGCGCTCAGCGTGTTGGTGGATGGTGGCCCATCAATTAATCAAGGTTCGATTATTACGTTAAGCAGTGGTGATAATGCGGGAGCGGTAGGAGGGGTTGCTTCAGGGATGATGATGGGTCCGACGACCTTTAAGATGGGGAGTATGGGAGTGATGGTAGAAGGGTTACCGGCGATGCGGCTAACGAGTATGACGGGGCAAAACGGGATGTCGCCGAACTGTCCGGGAGTGACGTTAGCACCTTCACAAGTGAAAGTCATGTATATGAAATAAGTGATT
>NZ_CANMWS010000077.1 GCF_947501665.1 uncultured Shewanella sp.
TCACATGGGGAAATAGGAAAGTACATGCAGAGCATGTTTCATTTCATGTGATAGTAGGGTGAAGAGTCTGCGCTTATACCAATCTAAGTAAAAATATGATCTAATTGTATTTATTACATTCGCTTTATGGTTTGTTATGGATAACCTAAAAAATACCGACTTTACATCACTTGCACGCAAGCAAAAATCCATTCAAATGAGGATGCGACTGCTTGCGCTCGCTCATTTTCAAAATGGTCAATCTAGAACTCAAATTGCTTATCTTTTAAAAGTCAGCAGAACTAGCGTAAATAAGTGGGTGAAGGCTTTTTTAGAAGAAGGTGTAAGCGGATTGCAAGAAAAACCACGTACAGGTAGACCAGCCTACCTTAGCCGTAAACAACAAATTCAACTTGCTGAATATATAGAGCAAAGAATAGAAAACCCTCAAGTCGGTGGCCGATTAATACCAATCTGAAAAATTAACTGATCAACTTTGCCCTGTCTTTAGAACACATTTACGTGATCGGCCTTAGGCACATGGTTTCTTTACTTTTCACGGCATGAGTATTGCTCGATCTATTCCTTTGTGCGGACAGACTGATTCAAATAGATTGATATAAATGCCATCGCCATGGTGATATTTTTACACAGTGAATTTTGATATCTATTTAAATCAACACTAATGAGGTATTCTATATATGCCAATTTTTATTCAATTATTTATGATTAGCTTCATAATGTGTAAAGCGTCTGTTGATGATTATTATTTTCGAAGTGATCTGAGTAAATTAACTTTGCTAATGGATTTAATTGGTGTGAGTAATATTAATGCAATTACAGCACTTTTTGTGGATAACTTAGGGGGTAAATCGTTAGGAAGTTGTGCTTAATAAATAAAGTGAAAATAAATGCTTTTTTTCTT
>NZ_CANMWS010000078.1 GCF_947501665.1 uncultured Shewanella sp.
GTGGAGTCAACCTTGAAATACCACCCTTGTAGTGTTGATGTTCTAACCGCGGCCCCTGAATCGGGGTCCGGGACAGTGCCTGGTGGGTAGTTTGACTGGGGCGGTCTCCTCCCAAAGAGTAACGGAGGAGCACGAAGGTTGGCTAAGTACGGTCGGACATCGTACGGTTAGTGCAATGGCATAAGCCAGCTTAACTGCGAGACAGACACGTCGAGCAGGTACGAAAGTAGGTCATAGTGATCCGGTGGTTCTGAATGGAAGGGCCATCGCTCAACGGATAAAAGGTACTCCGGGGATAACAGGCTGATACCGCCCAAGAGTTCATATCGACGGCGGTGTTTGGCACCTCGATGTCGGCTCATCACATCCTGGGGCTGAAGTCGGTCCCAAGGGTATGGCTGTTCGCCATTTAAAGTGGTACGCGAGCTGGGTTCAGAACGTCGTGAGACAGTTCGGTCCCTATCTGCCGTGGGCGTTGGATGATTGAAGGAAGCTGCTCCTAGTACGAGAGGACCGGAGTGGACGAACCGCTGGTGTTCGGGTTGTTATGCCAATAGCATTGCCCGGTAGCTACGTTCGGAATCGATAACCGCTGAAAGCATCTAAGCGGGAAGCGAGTCCTAAGATGAGTCATCCCTAGGGATTTAATCCCTCTAAAGAGCCGTTCGAGACTAGGACGTTGATAGGTCAGGTGTGTAAGCGTTGTGAGGCGTTGAGCTAACTGATACTAATGACTCGTGAGGCTTAACCATACAACCCTAATGGGTTTTAC
>NZ_CANMWS010000079.1 GCF_947501665.1 uncultured Shewanella sp.
AGAAGCTAAATCAGCGTCAACCCCAGAGCCAGCACCAGTTGAATCGCTTAAACCAGACAGGCCTGATCAGGATCTACAGGCTTTGATGTTGGCTGTGGTGGCAGAAAAAACAGGTTACCCCACTGAGATGCTTGCGCTGGATATGGACATGGAAGCAGATTTAGGCATTGATTCAATCAAGCGGGTTGAAATACTGGGCACAGTGCAAACTCAAGCCACCGCTTTACCTGAGCTAAACCCTGAGGAAATGGCCGAATGTCGCACATTGGGTGACATTGTCAGTTACTTAAACAGTCAATTGGAGTCTCAACCACATCACTTGAAACAGGAAGAGCCAACAGAGGAGGTGGTGTCCATGGCATCGCTGGTTGAGGACATTAAAGATGACACTCATTTAGCGTTAGAGCTAGAAGCTAAATCAGCGTCAACCCCAGAGCCAGCACCAGCTGAATCGCTTAAACCAGATAGGCCTGCTCAGGATCTACAGGCTTTGATGTTGGCTGTGGTGGCAGAAAAAACAGGTTACCCCACTGAGATGCTTGCGCTGGATATGGACATGGAAGCAGATTTAGGCATTGATTCAATCAAGCGGGTTGAAATACTGGGCACAGTGCAAACTCAAGCCACCGCTTTACCTGAGCTAAACCCTGAGGAAATGGCCGAATGTCGCACATTAGGTGACATTGTCAGTTACTTAAACAGTCAA
>NZ_CANMWS010000080.1 GCF_947501665.1 uncultured Shewanella sp.
CGAACAGTGGTCCAGAGGATTTAGCGTATGTCATTTATACCTCGGGCACCACAGGTCAGCCTAAGGGCGTGATGGTTGAATGTAAGTCTGTGACCAATTATGTTTTTGCTATAAAAGACAAGTGTTCAAAGAAATGGGGTCATACGGATTTTTCATCGAATTATTGTTTTGATTTAAGTGTCACGACGATGATTTGTCCTTTATTGGAAGGAGGGACAGTTTGTATTTATGCTGACAAGGAAATAGATAGAGGCAGATATCTTGACCACCTTGAAAAGTATGCTGTTGAGACGGCTAAAATGACGCCAAGTTTGGCGGTAGAATTGCTTGGGGATGCAAAGGTTCATCTTACTCATTTAATAGTGGGAGGTGAGAAGGTAGGAGAGCAGCATCTTCAGTATTTGACTAAAATATCCGACTCTTTTGTTGATGAATATGGTCCAACAGAAGCTACTGTTGGTGCGCTTTTTTCGCATTTCGATCATAGGAGAGAACATCGGGGATTGGGTAAGGCCTATGCAAATATTAGGCTGTACGTATTAGATAATAAACTGTGCCCATTACCTATTGGTGTACCGGGTGAATTGTATATTGGTGGTGCAGGGTTGGCGAGAGGTTATTTAAACCGTGAAGAGTTAAC
>NZ_CANMWS010000081.1 GCF_947501665.1 uncultured Shewanella sp.
GGCAGTCTTATGAGCATCGACGGGGTTGGGTTGAAGAGCGAATCCTTGAGCTTGGGCAGGTATTTGCTATTGATATTTGTGCTTATGCTGTCATGTCTAATCATCTGCACTTAGTCCTTTGTGTGGATATTTATGAGGCGAATGCTTGGACGGAGCTGGAGGTTGTCGAGCGTTGGCATCAATTATTTAACGGGACTGAAATCACTCAAAAATTTGTTAATGGAAGTGCAGTTGAAGAATTTGAAACAGCATTATTATCACAAACCATTGCCAAGTACCGTAGTCGTCTAAGTGATATTAGCTGGTTCATGAGGGCGCTAAATGAACCTATTGCACGAAAAGCGAATATAGAAGATAAATGTAGCGGTCGTTTTTGGGAGGGACGTTTCAAATCTCAGGCGCTACTTGATGAAGCGGCTGTGCTAGCCTGTATGGCTTATGTTGATTTGAATCCTATTCGTGCAAAAATAGCAGAGACTCCGGAGTCGTCTGATTTTACTAGTATTCAAAGGCGAATAAAGGCTGCGCTTAAAGGTGAACAGCCAGCCAATTTATTAGGATTTGTGGGTAATGAAAGGCTTGATGTTCCTAATGGCTTGGCATTTCATTTGAATGATTATTTGCAGTT
>NZ_CANMWS010000082.1 GCF_947501665.1 uncultured Shewanella sp.
CGTGAAGAGTTAACCGCTGAGCGTTTCATTGATAATCCCTTTGCGACGGCTGCTGATATTGAAAAAGGGTATACCCGCTTGTACCACACCGGCGATATAGTGCGTTGGGGGATGGATGGTAATCTTGAATACCTTGGGCGAACCGATTCTCAGGTTAAAATCCGAGGTTATCGTATTGAATTGGGGGAAGTTGAAAGTGCCCTGATGGCGTTAGCTGCTGTGAAACAAGCGGTAGTGCTGGCAGCAGAAAAAGCGGGCAGGCCTTATTTAGTGGGTTACTGTGTACCCGCTGAGTCAGGATGGGAGCCGCGAGAATTACAGATGGCCTTGATTGATGATTTACGTCAGCAATTGGCCAAGACGTTGCCAGAATACATGGTGCCCGCCGTTATAATGTTTATTGAGCAAGTGCCTCTTACGATTAATGGTAAGTTAGACAGAGCGGCATTGCCAACGCCTGAATTTACTGCCACTGCAGGTTATGTCGCGCCTCGTAATGAGAAAGAGCGACAACTTTGTGCTATTTGGCAGACGGTTTTGGGCCTTGAACAAGTGGGGATTGAAGATCACTTTTTTCAGATTGGAGGTGATTCTATT
>NZ_CANMWS010000083.1 GCF_947501665.1 uncultured Shewanella sp.
AAAGAGGTCAATTTCCCCTGAATGTTCAGCATCAATCAGTCGCGCTAAGGTGTCTTGGCAAGCTAAAAAATCTTCCTCAGAGCGCTTGTTTTTTAATGAATGTCTGGCTCGTTTATGACTATAGTTAAATTTTTTTGAGTATTCTTTTAAGGGTTGATTGACTAGCGGTTTTTCCTGTCTCTAATGCCATATTCGATTGGGCGTGTTTAAGTTGGTAAGGTTCCTCATCAACCAGTTCTTTTAGTCGTTGATTTTCATCACATGTATAGATTGTCGGGCGTCCAGTACGTTTACCGTCATAAAGAAAGGCGATACCTAATTCAAACCATTGATCGAACCAGAGAGACACCGTAGCCGAGCGCACCAATAATAGCTGTGAAATTTGTTTGATACTAAAGCCATGATAACTGCTCAATATTGCATGGGCTCGAACTCTACAGCGATGTTTGGGATGATGCTTGAACGCTGCTTCTAGCGTGGTGAACTCATGAGTTGACAGAGATCTAACTTGTTTCATTTATAAAAAGCAATGGTATATATCATAATGATATTTATATAAAAATGATTACATGAATGCAAGCATCAG
>NZ_CANMWS010000084.1 GCF_947501665.1 uncultured Shewanella sp.
TGCCTCTTCATCAAGTAAAGCTTGGCTTTTAAAACGTCCTTCCCAAAAGTGACCCGTACAGTTATCTTCCATATTCGCTTGCCTTGCTATCGGCTCATTTAGACATCGCATAAACCAACTAATATCACTAAGCCGTGAACGGTAAATCGCAATTTGATGTTTTAACTGAGTCACTTGATGTGCTTCAATCACTTCACCTTTAGCAAATTGACGAGTAATTTGGGTACCATTAAATAATTCATGCCACTGCTCAACCACTTCTCTATCTGACCAACTATTGGTTTTAGCAGCATCAATATAAAGTACCACATGAAGATGATTACTCATCACTGCATAAGCGGCAACATCAATAGCAAAGACCTCGGTTAACTTAAGGAGTTGGGACTCAACCCAGCCTCGACGATGATCATAGTTCTTACCTGTATATTCATCATCGCCACACAAATAAGCACGCCGCACCACGCGGCTACAGCAATGATAATAGGGAGTGTCTTCGAGACTAATCAGGGTTCTTCTTGGACGTGGCATAGCAACCTCCAACATCTACTAGTTCATAAAGCTTAGT
>NZ_CANMWS010000085.1 GCF_947501665.1 uncultured Shewanella sp.
TACGTCCTTCATCGCCTCTGACTGCCAAGGCATCCACCATATACGCTTAGTCACTTAACCATACAACACTAATAAGTCTCACTTATCGCTATTGTTTCATCGGGTAGATAAAACAACTGTATCGCAACTAATGGTTTCTACTTTCGCCAAAATTAGAATATTCAATTTACTGCGCAGCAGTAAATTGCAAGACACTTAATGTTTAAGTGTTTAGAACTCAATTTTTTATTTCGCGCTAATGCTATAAACAACAACTTACAAGTAAGTCACTGTCCCTTTCACATTAACACTATCAGCTTTCCAAATTGTTAAAGAGCAGGCTAAAAAAAGCCAAAGATAAATTGTTCTATTTATCTTTGGCATCTCTTTCCATAATGCAGTAAATGGTGGAGCTATTGAGAATAATCGAACCGCTTTCTAAGCTATTCAACTAAAAAATTAATATTTCCAATACCAAGTAAATGGTGGAGCTATGCGGGATCGAACCGCAGACCTCCTGCGTGCAAGGCAGGCGCTCTCCCAGCTGAGCTATAGC
>NZ_CANMWS010000086.1 GCF_947501665.1 uncultured Shewanella sp.
CGTGCAAAGCACGAAACTCATAGCAAAAAAACGCTTTTATTTTTTGCTATTTCTAAGCCGCCTATGTGGCGGTGAACTTTTAAAATAAACTCGGGTATTTCGTTATCAATTTCTAAGCCGCCTATGTGGCGGTGAACGAAATCACATTTGCATCAAGTTCGATGATACATTTCTAAGCTGCCTGTGTGGCAGTGAACCACCTGTGATGATTTCGCTATTTTCATTTATCTTTCTAAGCTGCCTGTGTGGCAGTGAAATACTGTAACAAGTTTCAGTATAATGGTTTATTCATTTTGCTCACAAAATCAATAATTTAAACAGATATACTTCTTCTCGTGCAAAGCACGAAACTCATAGCAAAAAACGCTGTTATTTTTTGCTATTTCTAAGCCGCCTGTGTGGCGGTGAACCCACGATTGGGAGATATTCATTTATCGGTATTTTTCTAAGCTGCCTGTGTGGCAGTGCTGAAATGATGAATTCATCAACACATTGAGAATTCATTGAATAAATAAAGTATATCCCTATA
>NZ_CANMWS010000087.1 GCF_947501665.1 uncultured Shewanella sp.
CAGGTAGACAGGTAGACAGGTAGACAGGTAGACAGGTAGACAGGTAGACAGGTAGACAGGTAGACAGGTAGACAGGTTCCCTCACCCTATCATCAATATCGAGTTTGATTCACTTCTGTACTTCAAACATCATGAATGAATGCATCCTTCCTAACGTTCAGTAAGCAATATTTTTTGTCATAGAACGGTCCATTTCTTTCTTTTCTATCACCGGCTCTCATCAACAATTTTCTATTTTTTAAAGATTTCTAACAAGATTACTAAAATAGAAACATAAACAATATTAAGTTTTTGGATAATAAAATCCTAAATATGGCTATTCCCTACCCTTTATGGAGATTAGATGAGCAGTTAACAGCATAATTACACTTTTTTTTCTCACTCGAGTTGACTCTATTCACATAGCGATTTACTATGCGCTCCGTCTTCACAAAGAGTCGGCGAAATTCGATTCCCCTGTAGTTCAGTTGGTAGAACGGCGGACTGTTAATCCGTATGTCACTGGTTCGAGTCCAGTCTGGGGAG
>NZ_CANMWS010000088.1 GCF_947501665.1 uncultured Shewanella sp.
AGGTAAGGAGGTGATCCAGCCCCAGGTTCCCCTAGGGCTACCTTGTTACGACTTCACCCCAGTCATGAACCACACCGTGGTAAACGCCCTCCCGAAGGTTAAGCTATCTACTTCTGGTGCAGCCCACTCCCATGGTGTGACGGGCGGTGTGTACAAGGCCCGGGAACGTATTCACCGTGGCATTCTGATCCACGATTACTAGCGATTCCGACTTCATGGAGTCGAGTTGCAGACTCCAATCCGGACTACGACGAGCTTTATGAGATTAGCTCCACCTCGCGGCTTCGCAACCCTCTGTACTCGCCATTGTAGCACGTGTGTAGCCCTACTCGTAAGGGCCATGATGACTTGACGTCGTCCCCACCTTCCTCCGGTTTATCACCGGCAGTCTCCCTAAAGTTCCCACCATTACGTGCTGGCAAATAAGGATAAGGGTTGCGCTCGTTGCGGGACTTAACCCAACATTTCACAACACGAGCTGACGACAGCCATGCAGCACCTGTCTC
>NZ_CANMWS010000089.1 GCF_947501665.1 uncultured Shewanella sp.
TTTATTTTGATGAGTCAGGCTTTAGCCAGCAATCACATCTCCCCTACGCTTGGTCTCCAAAAGGTGAGCCATTAGCCCTGCCTTGTTACTCACGAAGCAAAAGGCTTAATGTGCTTGGCTTTTTAAGCCGAAAAGGCACGCTGATCCATCACACGACAGAAAGCAGAGTGAATACCGATGTCGTTATAGAGGCGTTCGAACAATTTATCGATGTGCAGCCACTGGATAAATTGACTGTGATATATCTTGATAATGCGTCATTTCATCGCGCCAAGCGTTTTCAAGAAAAGTGTCATGAATGGCTATTAAAAGGGTTAGTCGTGATGTACTTACCCGCTTATTCTCCTGAACTCAATATCATTGAAATACTGTGGAAAAAGATCAAATATGAATGGTTATCTTGCCATGACTATATCACTTTTGATGCGCTTAAAAAGAGTGTAAAAAGCATCATGGATAATTACCCATCAAAATATACGATAACTTTTAGTTAAGCACTTA
>NZ_CANMWS010000090.1 GCF_947501665.1 uncultured Shewanella sp.
AATGGGGGCGCGCTCATCATTACCACCATGAATGAGCAATAACTTGGCTTTGAGCTTATCCACATGGTGAGTGGGTGACATGGCTTTGAGTTGAGTGGCGTCTTTACCCAGAACGGTGCTAAGGAACGCTTGCCCACTACGTATTCTCGATGTATCACCTTTTTTAAACATGAGCTGCAGATCGTATACCCCATACATGCCGATGGCACACTGAAATAAATCCGGTTCGATGATTGAGCTTTGTAATGCACTGTAGCCTCCAAAGCTGCCTCCGACGATGCAAATACGGTTTTTGTCGACTATGCCCTGAGTGATGAGATCTCGCGTGCCATCGATGATGTCATATTGAATGTCCGTGCCCCATTTCTGATGGCCTAATGCTTCAAAAGCGCTGCCGTAGCCACCAGAGCCGCGAAAGTTCACTTGTAATACTGCGATACCTTG
>NZ_CANMWS010000091.1 GCF_947501665.1 uncultured Shewanella sp.
GTCGGTGATAGAGGATTCGAACCTCTGACCCTCTGGTCCCAAACCAGATGCGCTACCGGGCTGCGCTAATCACCGAAATATCATCAACAACCTAGTATCACGACTTGTTTGCTGAGAACGGAGCGCATCTTATCCCCTCACCTAGAGCCCGTCAACGGTTTTTTCAGTATGGATTGCTCACTTGATTATTTAAGCAACTATCAAGTCTATTTTTAGGCAGTTAGAAGATAGAATAAGCAGTTAAAAACACAAACGCCTTTGTCTCACTATACTGAATTGGTTTTCAAGTCATCACTAAGAATTAACTGTTTTTACTCTACCAACCCTCAATAAACCAAAATCGACCACATCAACAGTAATAACATATATGGACACCTCACCTAATTCAAGTGATATTTTTGAGTAACAATGGGTAAAACTGCATACGTATATCCGGC
>NZ_CANMWS010000092.1 GCF_947501665.1 uncultured Shewanella sp.
CGTCATTTCGCTGCCAATTTAGGTCTTGTGCCACGAGAGCATTCAAGTGGCGGCAAACAAAAATTAGGTCGTATTACAAAACGCGGCAACCGTTATCTAAGGCGACTACTTGTTCAAGGCGCTTGGTCTATCATACGCCATGTTGAACAAAGTACAGATAGAATCTCTGTTTGGGCGAAACAGTTGATTGAACGAAGAGGCAAGCATAAAGCGGTGGTTGCTGTCGCGAATAAACTCGCAAGGATCATCTGGTCGATGTTATACAAACAAACAGAATATAGAGCCAATTAAAAAGTACAGCGTCATCCACACCAAGCGATGCGATAAAATGTAATGAAGTAACAGGTAAAACCGACCTTTGTCAATGCTGGGAAAGAACACGGGAGCAGCGAAACCCGTAGGGACGATAAGCTACAAAGGTGCGGTACTCA
>NZ_CANMWS010000093.1 GCF_947501665.1 uncultured Shewanella sp.
GAACCAACTTGCACGTTACTTACGTGCCCAATATCAGGCTCGTTTAGGAGAAGTGTTAACACCAGACACACTGATTACGCTGTATCTTGATCGCTCACTAGAAATGGTAATCAGTATTCTGGCGGTTTTGAAAGCAGGGGGGGCATATGTGCCAGTGTCACCGGAGTACCCTGAAGAAAGAACCCGATTCATTGTTGGGGACACACAATCTCGAATTGTGCTGTGCAATAGCCATTACATGACAAGGCTTGGGGAGTGGCTATCTAAAGAGGAATTGCTCCCTTTCCTATTAGCGGTAGATGGGTGTGCTCAGTTAGAACGTGAGTCGGTAGAGGATTTGTCAGAGGTAAGTACAGCGCAAGATTTGGCGTATGTGATTTATACGTCTGGGACGACTGGGCAGCCTAAAGGGGTGATGAT
>NZ_CANMWS010000094.1 GCF_947501665.1 uncultured Shewanella sp.
GACTGGGGTGAAGTCGTAACAAGGTAGCCCTAGGGGAACCTGGGGCTGGATCACCTCCTTACCTATACGACTAACTTGACTCTGAATAGGAATATGTTGGTAATAAATTGCTCCATGCATTTATTGCACACAGCACATCCCTGTGCTTGAGTGTTCACACAGATATGCTTGTCGAGAAGAAAGAACAAATAATCGAAAGGTTATTTTTGAGGATTTTGATTCTTAATCAAGTCACTTGAAGAGTCTCATAGGGAGTGTAGTTCGCTACATGACTGAGAAACGATGAAAGTAACGTAGAATAAGGATTAAAAGACCAAAAAGAATGGGTCTGTAGCTCAGCTGGTTAGAGCGCACCCCTGATAAGGGTGAGGTCGGTGGTTCAAGTCCACTCTGACCCA
>NZ_CANMWS010000095.1 GCF_947501665.1 uncultured Shewanella sp.
GCGACATTAGCTCAGTTGGTAGAGCGATACCTTGCCAAGGTATAGGTCATCGGTTCGAACCCGATATGTCGCTCCAATATTAAAGAGTCAAAGCGTAAACCTTGACTTATTTAATATTGAAATATAATTTGGCGCGATGGCAGAATGGCTATGCTGCGGATTGCAAATCCGTCTATCTCGGTTCGACTCCGGGTCGCGCCTCCAAATATAGGAAAAGGTGAGTGCTTCTCTTAATGCAGTTAAGGGAGTCACAGCATTAACTACCGATAATGCGTTTTATCTTTTTCAAAAAAAGACAAACAGTTTTGCCCGAGTGGTGGAATCGGTAGACACAAGGGATTTAAAATCCCTCGCTTAATAGGCGTG
>NZ_CANMWS010000096.1 GCF_947501665.1 uncultured Shewanella sp.
GTGCCTTTTCTGGCCCAGATCCTCGTTGTCGTGTTTTGTTGACCAAAGCGAGCTTCATCTTGAAACCAAATATCGACACGATCCAAAGGAAGGTGTCCGGGGATCTTATCGATCGTTTTTATTAAGAATTTTTTTAAAGGCTTCTTGAGCGTCGAGAGATTGTTTTGGATGTTTAGAGCGTGAGGTTATCCATGAAAACCCCATATGATTCAATAAATAGTAGATAGAGTCTGGATGATAATTTGTTCCAAATTCAGATTGAATATATCGATGGATATCTGTTCCTGTTAATCGGCCACCGACTTGAGGGTTTTCTATTCTTTGCTCTATATATTCAGCAAGTTGAATTTGTTGTTTACGGCTA
>NZ_CANMWS010000097.1 GCF_947501665.1 uncultured Shewanella sp.
CATTGGCAAGCGAGGGACAGGAGTTTTTGTGACGTTAGCTGAACGAAAAACCCGTTTCTATTTAGTGAAGCGTGTTGATAGTAAACATGCTGATGTGGTTAAGGACGCACTGATTGCCATGCTGAAGCCCTATAAAGACTCAGTTCATACTATTACGTTTGATAATGGTGGTGAGTTTGCAAAGCATGAAGCAGTCGCTGAGGCACTGGATGCTGATGCCTATTTTGCTCATCCTTATAGCTCTTTTGAGCGCGGCTTAAATGAAAATTTTAATGGTCTACTGAGACAATACTTCCCTAAAGGTATGGATTTAAGTGAGGTGACAGAGAAAGAAGTCAAAG
>NZ_CANMWS010000098.1 GCF_947501665.1 uncultured Shewanella sp.
TTAGCTCAGTCGGTAGAGCAGTTGGCTTTTAACCAATTGGTCGAAGGTTCGAATCCTTCACGACCCACCACTTCTCTAAAAGTGTCATTGAGTTGAAAATTTAGAAAACCGTATTACCAGATGGGTCGTTAGCTCAGTCGCTATTATTTAGAGAAAGGGCAGTTGGCTTTAACTTTTCTTATACAATCAGTACTAGAAGGTTAAACCCCTGACGATTCACCACTCATCTAAAAGTGTCATTGAGTTGAGAATTTAGAAAACCGTAATACCAGATGGGTCGTTAGCTCAGTCGGTAGAGCAGTTGGCTTTTAACCAATTGGTCGAAGGTTCGAATCCTT
>NZ_CANMWS010000099.1 GCF_947501665.1 uncultured Shewanella sp.
CGACATATCGGGTTCGAACCGATGACCTATACCTTGGCAAGGTATCGCTCTACCAACTGAGCTAATGTCGCATCTTGTATGCTAATTTAAAACAACTGCTAAGGTATCGATTTCAACCCTATCAACTGAGCTAATGTCGCATCTTTTTACTTTTATCTAAATTTTGGAGCGACCTTTCTTACTAATAAAGAATGGTTCGAACCGATGACCTATACCTTAGCAAGGTATCACTCTACACAGAGCCAGTCATATTTGCAATTTTAAAATTTGGAGCGACATATCGGGTTCGAACCGATGACCTATACCTTGGCAAGGTATCGCTCTACCA
>NZ_CANMWS010000100.1 GCF_947501665.1 uncultured Shewanella sp.
CATATCGGGTTCGAACCGATGACCTATACCTTGGCAAGGTATCGCTCTACCAACTGAGCTAATGTCGCATCTTGCATACTAACTTAAAACAACTGCTAAGGTATCGATTTCAACCCTATCAACTGAGCTAATGCCTCATCTTTTAACTTTGGATCGACCTTTCTTGCTAATAAAGAATGGTTCGAACCGATGACCTATACCTTAGTAAGGTATTACTCCAAACAGAGTCAGTCATATTTTACTTTGGAGCGACATATCGGGTTCGAACCGATGACCTATACCTTGGCAAGGTATCGCTCTACCAACTGAGCTAATGTCG
>NZ_CANMWS010000101.1 GCF_947501665.1 uncultured Shewanella sp.
TCGTGAAGGATTCGAACCTTCGACCAATTGGTTAAAAGCCAACTGCTCTACCGACTGAGCTAACGACCCATCTGGTAATACGCTTTTCTAAATTTTCAACTCAATGACACTTTTAGATGAGTGGTGAATCGTTAGGGGTTTAACCTTCTAATACTAATTGCATAAGAAAAGTTAAAAGCCAACTGCCCTTTCTCTAAAGAATAGCGACTGAGCTAACGACCGATCTGGTATTACGCTTTTCTAAATTCTCATTCAATGACACTTTCAGAGAAGTGGTGGGTCGTGAAGGATTCGAACCTTCGACCAATTGGTTA
>NZ_CANMWS010000102.1 GCF_947501665.1 uncultured Shewanella sp.
GGTGATTAGCGCAGCCCGGTAGCGCATCTGGTTTGGGACCAGAGGGTCAGAGGTTCGAATCCTCTATCACCGACCACATTTTATTATTTGCAATTTAATGCGAATAATGATTAAAATATTTGATTGTAAATCATATTTACAGCAAAGCGCCCGTAGCTCAGTTGGATAGAGCATCCGCCTTCTAAGCGGATGGCCGCAGGTTCGAATCCTGCCGGGCGTACCATTTTTGTGGTGATTGTAGCTCAGTTGGTAGAGCCCCGGATTGTGATTCCGGTTGTCGTGGGTTCGAGCCCCATCAGTCACCC
>NZ_CANMWS010000103.1 GCF_947501665.1 uncultured Shewanella sp.
AGTGGAAACTTATCATAGAGCTTTGACTCATCACAACCCGTTATTAAATAATCTTTATATTTAAAGTCACCTTGAGATCGGGAGATTAGATCAGCCATCTGCTCAACTGTCCTGTGAACAAAACAGTCCCTTACTGACAAGTGACACTCAAAAGTAATATTTATTAGACTCACCAACCTTATAAGAAGAAGTGAATCCCCACCATTCTCAAAAAAATCACTATGCACGCCTATTTTCTCTACATCTAAGACTTCTTGCCAGAGGGTGCAAATCTGAGCTTCTTTTTCAGTGCGGGGAGAAATATA
>NZ_CANMWS010000104.1 GCF_947501665.1 uncultured Shewanella sp.
GCAATTGGTAAACAGCAGCGGTGACAAGCCTAGATGTTATAGGGCGCAAGCAGTTAATAAGAGTAAAAAGTGGCTCGGTGAGATTAGGAATTACTCATTGAAAAACGTCTTAAAAAAAACACTTGACGCACACAAGGAAACGCGTAGAATACGCCTCCTCAGCCAATATGGCGAAACGTTCTTTAACAAGTTGACAAGCAAATCTGTGTGGACACTCACAGAGATTAAGTTATTCGAAATTGCTTTCTTTCTTCTTACTTTCGAGTAAAAGGATTGAACGCAATCAAAA
>NZ_CANMWS010000105.1 GCF_947501665.1 uncultured Shewanella sp.
GTTGAAATACTGGGCACAGTGCAAACTCAAGCCACCGCTTTACCTGAGCTAAACCCTGAGGAAATGGCCGAATGTCGTACATTAGGTGACATTGTCAGTTACTTAAACAGTCAATTGGAATCTCAACCACATTACTTGAAACAGGAAGAGCCAACAGAGGAGGTGGTGTCCATGGCATCGCTGGTTGAGGACATGTTAGAGCTAGAAGCTAAATCAGCGTCAACCCCAGAGCCAGCACCAGCTGAATCGCTTAAACCAGATAGGCCTGCTC
>NZ_CANMWS010000106.1 GCF_947501665.1 uncultured Shewanella sp.
GTGGGTCAGAGTGGACTTGAACCACCGACCTCACCCTTATCAGGGGTGCGCTCTAACCAGCTGAGCTACAGACCCATATATTTTTATTCTTTCTTCTCGACAAGCATATCTGTGTGAACACTCATATACACGGATGTATTTGTGTCGACTCGGCACGGATGCCATATTGTCGACCCAGCAGAGCTAAGTTAGCCGTATAGGTAAGGAGGTGATCCAGCCCCAGGTTCCCCTAGGGCTACCTTGTTACGACTTCACCCCAGTCATGAACCA
>NZ_CANMWS010000107.1 GCF_947501665.1 uncultured Shewanella sp.
GTAGCTCAGCTGGTTAGAGCGCACCCCTGATAAGGGTGAGGTCGGTGGTTCAAGTCCACTCTGACCCACCAAATCTTATCTACTCTTTGTTAGTTCAATGCTCGCTTAAGAAAGCTAAGCGTCGCATTAAACTGCCTCGATTAGATTGCGATTTGGTAATAGCTTAGTAATAAGTGAATATGTTTTTGTTTGACTGCATGTAAATGGGGCTATAGCTCAGCTGGGAGAGCGCCTGCCTTGCACGCAGGAGGTCTGCGGTTCG
>NZ_CANMWS010000108.1 GCF_947501665.1 uncultured Shewanella sp.
CTGGGGTGAAGTCGTAACAAGGTAGCCCTAGGGGAACCTGGGGCTGGATCACCTCCTTACCTATACGACTAACTTAGTGTTTGTTGAGTGTTCACACAGATATGCTTGTTCTCCTTGACTCCATCTCTTAATAGAGGGCAGAGTGAAGGTGAGCGACTAAAATACATGGCCTTGTTGCTATGTATCGTTCTTTAACAATTTGGAAAGCTGATAGTGTTAATGTGAAAGGGACAGTGACTTACTTGTAAGTTGTTGTTTATAG
>NZ_CANMWS010000109.1 GCF_947501665.1 uncultured Shewanella sp.
GTGAAGTCGTAACAAGGTAGCCCTAGGGGAACCTGGGGCTGGATCACCTCCTTACCTATACGACTAACTTAGCTCTGCTGGGTCGACAATATGGCATCAGTGCCGAGTCGACACAAATACATCCGTGTATATGAGTGTTCACACAGATATGCTTGTTTATTTCTGCCCATCTCTTAATAAAGAGTTGAGTATGGGATAACAACAAACTGTATAGCCTTGTTGCTATATAGCGTTCTTTAACAATTTGGAAAGCTGATAGTG
>NZ_CANMWS010000110.1 GCF_947501665.1 uncultured Shewanella sp.
CACTATCAGCTTTCCAAATTGTTAAAGAACGCTATATAGCAACAAGGCTATACAGTTTGTTGTTATCCCATACTCAAAGAGTTGAGATAAACAAGCATATCTGTGTGAACACTCAAGCACAGGGATGTGCTGTGTGTAATAAATGCATGGAGCAATTTATTACCAACAACTTCCTATTCAGAGCTAAGTTAGTCGTATAGGTAAGGAGGTGATCCAGCCCCAGGTTCCCCTAGGGCTACCTTGTTACGACTTCAC
>NZ_CANMWS010000111.1 GCF_947501665.1 uncultured Shewanella sp.
ATAAATCCTCCGCGTTCAATGTGCGCAAAGCTACGCTTCGCCAACAACACCCATTTCACCCTACTCCACATGGTATTGAACCTCACTGCGTTCGGGCTCTCTATTTTCCCATGTTCTAGTGGTCATTTAAAAAAGCAGAAAAACAAAAAAGCCTACTCATCGAGTAGGCTTTTTTGTTTTATTTGGCGTCTGGAAATGACCTACTCTCACATGGGGAGACCCCACACTACCATCGGCGCAATTGCGTTTCAC
>NZ_CANMWS010000112.1 GCF_947501665.1 uncultured Shewanella sp.
CCGCAGACCTCCTGCGTGCAAGGCAGGCGCTCTCCCAGCTGAGCTATAGCCCCATTTACATGCAGTCAAACAAGATAATCAATTGGTTCACCAAATCGAGGTTAGTCAAGGCAGATTGATGCGACGCTTAGTGATTTTCTAAACGAGTATTAATCTAACGATGAGTAAGCGAAGATTTGGTGGGTCAGAGTGGACTTGAACCACCGACCTCACCCTTATCAGGGGTGCGCTCTAACCAGCTGAGCTAC
>NZ_CANMWS010000113.1 GCF_947501665.1 uncultured Shewanella sp.
TAATCAGTGTGTCTGGTGTTAACACTTCTCCTAAACGAGCCTGATATTGGGCACGTAAGTAACGTGCAAGTTGGTTCACTCTTTCGTTCAATTGACGATATGTGAGTGCTTCACCTTGATAAACCAACGCAATATTCTCTGGCGTCGCTATCACCTGCTCTTCAAAAGCCTGATGTAATGTCTTCTCTTGTGGGTACGCTGAATTGGTGTCATTCCACTGATATAAAAGCTTCTCTTTCTCTGCG
>NZ_CANMWS010000114.1 GCF_947501665.1 uncultured Shewanella sp.
TGGAGCAGTTTGGTAGCTCGTCGGGCTCATAACCCGAAGGTCGTTGGTTCAAATCCAGCTCCCGCAACCACTTTCTTAACTCTTACATGCTATTAGTAAATCAGTAAGAGAATGAAAGTAAAAAGCAAGATTCTAGCTATATAAAATAAAAATCGGACGCGGGATGGAGCAGTTTGGTAGCTCGTCGGGCTCATAACCCGAAGGTCGTTGGTTCAAATCCA
>NZ_CANMWS010000115.1 GCF_947501665.1 uncultured Shewanella sp.
CGTTCAATCTGAGCCATGATCAAACTCTTCAATTAAAGTTTTGTTTTGGTCCGAAGACCTGCTCAATGAATTCTGTTTTTCACTATCAAAAGATAATGAAGTTTACATATTGCTATGGTCACTCAGTGGTTCATTAAGATATTTTGATTGCGTTCAATCCTTTTACTCGAAAGTAAGAAGAAAGAAAGCAATTTCGAATAACTTAATCTCTGTGAGTG
>NZ_CANMWS010000116.1 GCF_947501665.1 uncultured Shewanella sp.
CGAGAGTCCAGCAAGAATCACGAAAATGTGTTCAAGAGATTGGGCAAAGTTGATCAGTTAGTTTTCCAGATTGGTATGAAACATGCTCTGCATGTACTTTCCTATTTCCCCATGTGAGAGTGTCATTTCCGCCAAATAAAAAAAGCCCTAGCATTTCTGCTAGGGCTTTCGTTTTATTTGGCGTCTGGAAATGACCTACTCTCACATGGGGAGA
>NZ_CANMWS010000117.1 GCF_947501665.1 uncultured Shewanella sp.
TTTAAATATAAAGATTATTTAATAACGGGTTGTGATGAGTCAAAGCTCTATGATAAGTTTCCACTCACAAATGTTCAGCAAGCATACTTGTATGGTCGTTCAGAATTTTTTGAAATGGGTAGAACTTCTACACATGTGTATAGTGAATTATTGTTTGATACATTAGATCATCAAAGATTAGAGCAAGCACTAAATATTTTAATACAACGTCACC
>NZ_CANMWS010000118.1 GCF_947501665.1 uncultured Shewanella sp.
TCGGTAGACACAAGGGATTTAAAATCCCTCGCTTAATAGGCGTGCCAGTTCAAGTCTGGCCTCGGGTACCATTTTTATTATTTTCAGTGTGCTGACTTTGGTCGGTGCGCTAGATAAGAAAGTAATAAGCATGACCAAGAGATAAATAGAAAGTTAATACTCCAAGGTGTCGACTACCGACCGCATCTTGTTGAATTAAACATTGAATGAAG
>NZ_CANMWS010000119.1 GCF_947501665.1 uncultured Shewanella sp.
GCATCAAGAACATACATTTTCTGATTCGGCAATGCCATACCATAGGGAATTGATGCCCAATCATGATTCACTTGATCAACTTCATACCATATTGACCATATACTTCCTTCAGTTGCCCCTCCCAAACTCATCACGACCATCTCTGGGTTTAATAATTTCATCTGAGCCGGTAAATTCAATGGAATCCAATCACCACTCATAAGAGAAACTCT
>NZ_CANMWS010000120.1 GCF_947501665.1 uncultured Shewanella sp.
GGGATCAGGTGGGACCACAATGCTATGGTTTCCAGACAAAATTTTGTCAGGAACAAAATTTCACGAACTTTAGTTCGCCCTACGGGTCAATTACATGGACGTAATTGATGAAAATAATGTACCTCAATGCGTTAATTTGAAAGCTGCTTTCGACACTAAGGTCAAAAGATAAATAATTGAGTTTTAGTACAAGGATGTACTTTATGTCAT
>NZ_CANMWS010000121.1 GCF_947501665.1 uncultured Shewanella sp.
GCGTTTATGATATAAAGTACATCCTTGTACTAAAACTCAATTATTTATCTTTTGACCTTAGTGTCGAAAGCAGCTTTTCAAATTTAGGAATAAATTTTATCAAATACATCCTTGTATTTGACCCTAACGGGCCGAACTAAAGTTCGTGAAATTTTGTTCCTGACAAAATTTTGTCTGGAAACCATAGCATTGTGGTCCCACCTGATCCC
>NZ_CANMWS010000122.1 GCF_947501665.1 uncultured Shewanella sp.
AATGAAGTATTATTGGAAGGCGATGTTTCTCATATATTGGTGTCCTCTTCAGCTTACCAAGACTTAATTAAAGGTAGTAAGAAAGAATTCACATATGATTGGATTATTATAGAAGATATTATAAATGATGCATCTGTTTCATCAGATAATGAGTCATTGCCAACAGTTGATTTAGATGATATTGCCTATGTTATTTTTACATCAGGGA
>NZ_CANMWS010000123.1 GCF_947501665.1 uncultured Shewanella sp.
GGTCGGTGATAGAGGATTCGAACCTCTGACCCTCTGGTCCCAAACCAGATGCGCTACCGGGCTGCGCTAATCACCGATAAATATGTTCTACTGTGGTTTTTGATGAAAGACCTCATCAAAAACATAAATAATGGGGTGACTGATGGGGCTCGAACCCACGACAACCGGAATCACAATCCGGGGCTCTACCAACTGAGCTACAATCA
>NZ_CANMWS010000124.1 GCF_947501665.1 uncultured Shewanella sp.
GTCGATATTTGGTTTCAAGATGAAGCTCGCTTTGGTCAACAAAACACGACAACGAGGATCTGGGCCAGAAAAGGCACCAGACCGCGAGTAGTACGTCAACAACAGTATGCATCTTGTTAACCACAGGGCTTATCTATTTGGTTCAGTTTGTCCAAGCAGGGGGATCGGGCAAGCTATCGTTATGCCATGGACAAGCAAAGAAGG
>NZ_CANMWS010000125.1 GCF_947501665.1 uncultured Shewanella sp.
ATTAGCGCAGCCCGGTAGCGCATCTGGTTTGGGACCAGAGGGTCAGAGGTTCGAATCCTCTATCACCGACCACTTTTCGATAAGCCTTCTGATTTGGAAGGCTTATTTCGTTACAAAGTTAAACCATCAGTGGTGATTGTAGCTCAGTTGGTAGAGCCCCGGATTGTGATTCCGGTTGTCGTGGGTTCGAGCCCCATCAGTCAC